>WQTD01000085.1 GCA_009786455.1 Treponema sp. | reverse complement strand
ATACGCCGGTAACGCCGCCTGAAGTTATACAGGACAGGATAGACCGGGAAAACCAGAGAATATGGCAGGAGAAGCAGGATAAAAAAAACAGAACCATCGCTTTCTTTAGTCCTTTCTCCATCGTAGACAGTGACTCAGGCAAAGGCAGTACAACCATTATAGGCGGTCTCATTGCCATCATCGCCGGAGCTATCGCCTGGAGGCTCGGAGGCTGGATCGCCGGAGGAATCGCGGCTATAGTCGGCGGAGTTTTCGGCGGCAAGTTTCTGGGTGAAATCATTCATGTTAAACTTCTTAAAATAATTATTTATATTGTAATTTTTTCAGCGCTTGCAGCCGGCGGCATGTATCTTAATAAAATGACCGGATCAGTAATAGAAAAATTCGCCGTAACACAAACAAAGCAAAGTTCGGCAGCAAGAACCGCTGATGCAGCCGAAACTTCGTCTTCCGCAGGCAATATTGTCTCTTCAAATGCCGGTTGGGCAGCGTCTGTTGACGGCGGAAATGCCGCTGTTAAAAACGGCACAAGCGCGAATATTTCTTTTGGCAAAGAAACGATACAAAACAATGAAAAAGACATAATGACTTTGACTGTAAATCTTGCGAGAGGAACTGAATGGAGGATCGGTGAGTTCACTCTTGATGGTAATAAGTTTATTCAACAATTTAAAACAGCCAACGGTATAAAATTTTCAGTATTGGGAGACGGAGCGGACGGCTGGAGAGTTATGTTTCCCATGAGAGAAACACTTTCCGATAACTGTTATCACGAAGCTGTTTTTTCCACTACAAATGGCCGTGTAACACAAGTAGATATTCCATTCTCAAAACTTGCGCAGCCGGGCTGGGGACGGCGTGTAACATTTAACAGAAACAATATTGTTTCGATAAAAATTCAACGCCACTCCACTGACAGCAATTTTTCAGGAGCGTCTGCGATTAAAATATTTGATTTTGAGACTTATTAAAACGCTATTAACGCGGTACTGTAGATGTCACGAAAAACCGGAAGAAAAACAATGTAATCCGGTATTCTATAAGGAGGAAAATATTACCAAAAAAGAATTTGAAACCGAATATAATAATATATTCGAAAGAGCCATGGCAATGAGCGAAAAAACCCGTCACGAGGGACTGCTTTCTATAAAAGACTGCATAGATGAAGAAAAACTTTCCCAAAGAGACATAATGGAACTTGGGTTAAGATTAACCTGCGATGGAACTGATTTAAGTATAATAGATAATATTTTAACAAATATTATAAATCAGGAAACTGATGATGATAAAAAGTTATTAAAAACAGTTCAAAAAAACGCAGTACTGATGATACATCAGGGATATTCACGGAGAATATTCGCGCTGTCGCTTAATTCAAATGTCAATATTGGCTTTGAAAACGCATTAAAAATTTATACGGAAGCGAATAATTATAAGGAAGCATCTTCCGAAGATGAATCAGAGGATTTTAAAGTAAGCGATTATGTTGACAAATGCACAAAAACACAGCTAAAAGCAATCAGCGTACTACATGAGAAATTTGTCCGGCTGGCTGCTAAAAGCCTTTGCGCCAAACTTAACTGCAATGTAAATATGTCTGTCGCTTCAGTTGATGAATATACACTCGAAGAATTTATCCGCACAATTCCTGATACTGCCGTAATTGGCATTATCAGTATGCGCCCTTTAAGCGGTTTTGCCGCAATGGAAATATATTCCAATATCGTATTCGACGGTATATTTGAATTGCTGCTTGTTAATCTGCGCGAAACATGGTCCGGCATAATAGACTTACAGCCAAAACTTGAAAGAACAGAAACAATTCCTGATTCTATCTGTATTTCAAAACGCTGTGAAGGAGTAGTCTTATTAACCTTTGAAACAAGGATAGATGAAAAAGAAGCGATGATAAATTTAGCAATCCCGTGTTCCTCGCTCGTNCCTGTTTTAAATGAATTCACNGANGAAAAATACGAAAAAATGGAAATTGAATTTGCCGTTCTTAAAGCACAAGAATACAGAAAAGCCGCCGAAGACGGAGACGCCAAAGCGCAGTTTGAAATTGCATGGTGTTACAAAGTTGGTAAAGGCGTAGAGCAGGATTACGCAAAAAGCATAGAGTGGTTTCAAAAATCNGCGGATCAGGGCTATACCGAAGCCCTTCGTAATCTGGGCATCTGTTATAAAGACGGAACGGGCGTAGAAGGAGACAAAGCCAAAGCCATTGAAATGTTTCAGAAAGCTTTAAATTCTATGAGTAAAAAGGACGCTGAAAGTTCTGATGCAGCCTTAATTTATTTTGATATTGGTCATGTTTCAATGAGATGAAAGAATATCAAAAAGCTGTTGATAATTACAATAAAGCTCTTGTTATTTTAAAAGATCATAGTGAAGATGATTTCCCGCTGGCTGGCGACATTCATAATAGTCTGGGAGTTAGTTATTACTTTCTTGAAGAATATGAAACCGCTGTAGAACATTTCAAAAAAAGCCTGACTATTAATGAATATTTTCTTGTTAATGAATATCCCGGAGCGGCTTCTTCCAATTTATCAATAGCCGGATGTTATGAGTCAATGAGCGATTATGACAACGCTTTAATCTATTACAACAACGCTCTTAACATCTATAAAATTCTGTGTGGAGAAGATGATTACAATACCGCTGTCGCCTATTTTTGTATCGCCGACTGCTATTACAACAAGGAAGATTATGAAAAAGCACTTGATAATGATCTAAAAACGTTAAACATAAGAAAAAAAATATGCGAAGAGAATGATCCTGATTTATCAGTCTCATATATTAATGTAGGTTCTAATTTTTTTAAACTTGGAAAATATAATGAA
>WQTD01000084.1 GCA_009786455.1 Treponema sp. | reverse complement strand
GTCGCTATTGTCTGCTGCGTAACGCTTATAATTGTTATTTATGACACATACGTCAGAAATGCCGTTATTCCATTAAATGATGTTACCGTATATTCCAAACTNTATAAGGAAATATACCAAAAAGCGGAAAATGTGGAATTGTCATGCTACGAGGACAGCGCGTTTTACGATAANTACACAATGGCGGTAGACGGCGCAAGCGATAAAATAACCGGCACANCAAGACTGCTGTTCGAAGTTGCCGCGGCTCTCAGCGCCGCGATGATAACATATAACGCGATGTTTCAAATCGATAAAAAAATTGTTTTGTTTGTTCTTGCTCCCTTCATAGGAAATTTTATTTTTGGAACGATTCAAAATAAAATTAATCTCAGAATGTACAAGGAAACAACTCCCTTCACCCGCAGAACCGAATATGTAAACCGCGTTATGTATTTGGCGGATTACGCGAAAGAAATACGTCTTTCCCGCATTTATAACGTAATGGAAAATACTTATAACGAAGCCGCGGCAAATACGATAAAAACATATAAAAAATACAGAAGCAAAAATCTTTGGTACGGATTCGGGCAGTTTTATTTTTCTTATCCGATAATTTTTGAAGGAATTCTTTTATACGGCGCNTATTGCGCCCTTGTGGAAAAAAGTCTTGTGTTAAGCCAGTTCGCCGTTCTTGCCAGCATGATGGGCATAGCGTCATGGGCTTTGATTAACAGCGCGAACAATCTGATGGAATGCGGCAAAAACGGAATGTTNCTGCATAATTTACGCTCATTTATGGAACACAAGGAAAGCATCCCGGAAAATCANAAGGGNGTTATNCCTTCCGAGATTATTACAAGCATNGAATTCAAGAACGTCAGTTTTGAATATAAAAAAGGTTTGCCTGTTATTAAAAATTTATCTTTTAAAATGACGGATAAATCTTCCATTGCGCTTGTCGGTCATAACGGCGCGGGAAAATCCACGATAATGAAACTGTTGTTTCGTTTATATGATCCTACAGAAGGCGAGATTTTAGTGAATGACATAAATATTAAAGATTATAATTTAAAGGCATTCAGAAAATTGTTCGCCGCCGCGTTTCAGGATTTTAAAATTTTCGCAGGCTCTGTGCGCGATAATGTAATGATGGGAAGGGAATGTGAAAACGAAGACGATGTTATAAAAAATTCCCTTGAACGCGCCTGCGTGCTTGATAAGGTTATGAGTCTTCCGTATGGAATAGATTCCTTGCTTACAAAAGAATTCAGCGAAGAAGGGCAGGTTTTGTCAGGCGGCGAGTTTCAAAAAATTGTTGTCGCAAGAGCTTTCGCGAACTCGGCACCGATAAAAGTTTTTGATGAACCTTCCAGCGCTCTTGATCCGATTGCCGAATATGAATTGTTCGAAAGTATTCTGGAAGAAAGCAAAGATAACTTTATGATTTTTATTTCCCATCGTTTGTCTTCAGTTAAGAATGCGAATGATGTATTTATGCTGGAAAACGGTGAAATTATCGAGCGCGGAACGCATATGCAGTTGATGGCTCATAATGGAAAATACGCGGATATGTATAATAAACAGGCGAAAAATTATCAAAGCGGCGATGATGATGCCGAAGAATCGGAGGAGGTAGCATGAAAAATCAAAACGAAAAAGTAAAAATGCCTCTTCTAAAAACAATTAAACATAACTGGTTTATGATAAAAAATATTTCATCCGCGTCTCCTTTCCTTTTTTTTCTTGTCTGTTTTGATTCTGTCAGATGGCACGGAATGTCATTCATACTGTGGACGCTCGGAGTAAGTTTTGTTTTAAGTTCGGTTGAATTCGGGCGCGAGTTTTCCGAAGTATTTCGCGTTGTGGTTTTTTTACTGAGTTTACAGGTTTTCTCCGGGCTTTATTCGGCGCTGGTTCACGGCTATGTAATGCCTGTTTTCGCCGTTAAAGCGGAAAAAAAATTAAAGCTCATGCTTTACAAGAAGGCGAATGCAATGGATTTATCATGTTATGATGATCCAGATTATTACAATGAATTTGTGCTTTCAGTCTCAGAATCGAAAAACGCAATTACTCGCACTACCCAGTTAATAGACAAAACAATTACAGGTCTGATAGGCGTTTTTGCGTACGGAACCTATTTTTTATTGCATGATCCTGTTTCTGTAATATTTGTAATTGTTTCATTTACAGCAAGGTTTATATTCGGAAAGATAATAAGCAAACTGGATTTTAAAGTAAAATTGGCGGAGACTCCTTTTATAAAGAAAAGAGCTTATATTCACCGCGCCTTTTATTTGAACGATTACGCGAAAGAGCTGCGTTTAAATAAAAATGTCTCGCGCGGATTGTTTTCCGATTTTGAAAACACTAACAATAATATTTTTAATATAAGAAAAGGCGTAGCGAAAAAGAAATGGGCTTTAAGTTTCTTTTCCGAATATTTCTTTAACGATTTTATTTTTGACGGAATATATCTTTCGTATCTGTTATTTAAAACGGTCGTGCGCAAAACAATGGCGTTCAGCTCTCTTTTCATTCTGTGGGGTGTTGCGGGTTCCATGCGCCGAGGCATGATCCTTCTTTCGGAACTTTTGCCTCAGGCAATTGAAAACGCTCTCTATATAGATAAAATACGCGGCTTTTTAAATTATGAGACAAAAATTAAATGCGATGAAAATATTTCCGTTCCCGAACTTATTCAAACAATTAAGTTTGAAAATGTTTCGTTTAAGTATTCCGATAAACAGGATTATATTCTTAAGAATATCAATTTAACTATAAATCCTATGGATAAAATCGCGCTTGTAGGTTATAACGGCGCGGGTAAAACAACTTTAATTAAACTGTTAATGCGCTTGTATGATCCGAGCGAAGGAGTAATCACCCTCGG
>WQTD01000083.1 GCA_009786455.1 Treponema sp. | reverse complement strand
CTTTGTGCGGTTTTCTCTCACCCACATTCCAGCCCACCAAAAACCTTCGGTTTTTCTTATAAGGTGGGCTGGAACGTCGCATACTTAGAACGTTATACGAAGTACATTCGTTATTTTACATAAAAAGAATCAATCATTTTTATTAGCGACCCATCTAGACATTGCTTTTTATTAAGAAACAGGCAATAATTTTTTTGCCCATTTCCCGCTCCAAAAAAACTTATTCCATTTAATGATTTTATTGTTAATTTAAAATATTCAATAACAATTTGTGTCGGAACATAATCAATATTTTCATCTCTATTCTTTATTACTTTCCGACATATATCTGAAGCGAAATCAAGAATAAACTTATAGTCATGATAATAATTTCTGCGGTCTTTATCAAAAATACTTGGGAAATTTTTATAAAAATATTGACCTTTACTATAAAAAAATTTATATGTTAAATCGTATACCATAATGTCCTCTAATATTTCCCACTTTCCAATAGAGCAATCATTTTTCTTATCAATTTCAATCATGCAAGTTTTTATATCATCGGAACCATAAAACATTGGTATACCAGCAGGACTGAATCTATTTGAGTAAATAATGTTTATAAGAGTATTTTTGAATTATTTACTAAAAAAATAATTTTAGTCATAATCCATCTTTCCTGTAGTATATTCTTCATTTTTGTATATTTTTCACACCAACCTAATATTTCTCCTTCTACCATGCCTCCAATAAAATTTCCTACTGTACAGTAGAGAAATTACTACAACTCTTGTAGAGATAGTTCTACTAGTCTAGTAGAGATATTTCTACAAGCTTTATAGAGATCAAAATACTAATCTGGTAAAGATTTAAAAAAAATTTCTAATATTTTTTATTTTCGGTCATGCATATCGACACTTTCAACCCATATATAAATATGAAAAACATTTTGTTAAATGATGAAATCTAATTTTCGGGCTTCATCAACGCGGTTCCGGGAAAGCAGGAGATGGAAGGATCACTCCTGCTGAAATCTTGGAAAATTGATTGTTTCATTCAGAAATTTAAGGAGGTTGTATATGTAATATTTTTTAATTTTATTTTAAAGACATTTCATTGTCGTTTTTTCGTACTATTTCGTTGAAATAGGAGAAAAAAGATCGGACTAAAGTCCGCGGGCTGTTCAGGAAGCAACCGACTTCTTTGAGAGTCCCAGCCCTGTCAGGGCAAAAACTATTTTTTAGGAGAAAAATATGTCAATGATTAACAATGTGAATGAAAGACTTCACAGGATACGAGTCAAACTCTATCCAAGTTACCTCCCTTCAGTCGACGGGAGATATCACGCCAAAACCAATAACGAGGCCTCCCTTACAATTGAGGAAGTATGCGCGGCGCTCAAAAACAGAGGGGGTTTCGCCGGAAATTACGAAAGCCTTATAGAGAATGTACGGCAGTTCTTTAATGAAGCCGCATATCAGCTTTGCGATGGTTTCGCTGTTAACACGGGATTTTTTTCGATACATCCGAATATCGGCGGCACATTCGATTCGGCAAAGGATTCGTATGACGAAAAGAAAAACCCGATAAGCTTCAGGTTCCGTACCCTTTCAGCGCTGCGCAATCTGGTGAAACACATCAGTGTGGATATTGATGGAGTTGCGGATAATGCGGGCTGGATAGATGAATTTACGGACACAGACGAGAATGCTGTCAACAGCACTTTTGCCGAGAACGATATTTTCTGTATAACGGGCAATAGAATCAAAGTAGAGGGAGACGATCCGTCCTGCGGTGTTTATTTTGTGCCCGTTGAAGATTCATCCAAAGCCGTTAAGGTTACGCGGATAGCTGAAAACTCCAATGCAAAAGTAATCGGCGTATGCGTCAAAACAGGGTATTTGCATAATAGAATCGAAATCAGAACCCAGTCAACAAACAACCATAAACTTTTAAAGGTTCCAAGGGTTATTGTGTCAGACTTTGTTCTTGAAGAAGCGTAAGAGAATTAACTGTATATGAGGCTGTGAGCTTATTAATCACAGCCTCATGTATTCACAATAACATTAAGTTTATGTTATTCTATGCATTAATTAACTGAGGAGAAAAAAATGAAAGTAGTAATAATAACTGTTCCGATGAAGCCGCCGCAGGAAATTTCAAAAGTTCAATATCCTGTAGACGGCAATAAATCCATTTTCACCGTCAATGGAAAATCTGCCGTCTCCTATTGCATGAATAAGCCGATTGTCTTTTATTTCTTCATTTACCCATGCTTAAAGTCCGTCTAATATAAAAATATTATACTTTTTTATATTGTCTACTATCCGACATTCTATATTTGCGTAACATTCTTTAATTAAAGGCGCATTTACTTTTACTGCGTCAAGCGGTGTTAGTTTGAACTTTTCAAATTTATCAACATTTGAGCCTGAACATGAACCTATTGCTACTATTTTTTTTAATAAATCCACTGTCGGGATAGCGATTACACATTCGTTATTTTTGATTAACACTTTGTATGAGTAATTCCATGAACCTGTCATAAAAGCAAAACGAGGTGTAAAATCCAGTACCATAGTCCATGATAAGGTCAATATATTGCACTTGGCAGAATTAGATGTAGTTACCAGTACAACAGGTCCAGGTTCTATAAAAGTAAACGCTTTATTTAAGGGATATTTTTTCATAAATAAAAAATCTCCTTTATTTCTTTCTGCCCCTTGCCTTTTTTGAACCAGGAATTTTAGCGGCTTTCTTGCGTTTCTCGGCTAAGGTATTTGTTTTGCCTTTCCCGATTTTAGCCGTTTTTTCTTTCTTTAGTTTGCCTGTAGGCTTTGCGGCTTTGACGATTTTTTTTAGGCTTGATTGAAATTTCTTGTCTGCGGAAAGTTCGGCAAGGTCGGCTGATGTTTGAATATCAAGCCAGTATTTGACTGGATTTCCGAAATGAGAGGA
>WQTD01000082.1 GCA_009786455.1 Treponema sp. | reverse complement strand
AATTTGCTGAGAAGAGGTCACTCTGTTCAGCATAAAGCTGACTTTTTAAGAGAAATAGCAAAAGAATGGTTTCCGATAGAGTCGCACGGAGAAAAGAAAATAAAAACCGTTCATCTTGAATTAATTGAGCTGGCTGATTTTTTAGAGAAGTAGAATAATTATTTCGTTGTAAAAAAAACGCCGCAGATGATCCGCGGCGTTTTCAATAAGACAAACTAATAAATTAAGACGTAATATCGCCAAAATCTAAAACAACGCCAGTTAACCCTTGGTTTGCGGGTATGATTATATCTTGACTTCTTTGATATGACCTATTATCTTCAGTATCCACACGTACGTATATTGTACATTGTTGTTCAACACCGGATTTTGGAAGTATTACTTCCCAGTTGGAAGATGATCCTGAATAATATGAGCTTCTGCTTCCGTTATTAGAGTTGATATATATGCCAATAATATGAAACGGCTGTCCGTTAATTGTAGCATTGACGGTTCCGCTTACAGTAACATACGCAAGACTCACGGTTCCAAAATTTCCGGTATCTGCAATACCGTTGGAAATAGTAATATTTTTGGAGTTTCCAAAACTAATATAATAGTTGCCCCAATTGCTGTTTTTTAACATAACACGTAATTCAAAAGTACAATTTGACAGAGTTGCCGGAAGCGAATCATCTATTAAATCGGTTTTATATACAGGAATGGAAAAGGATCTATCAGCACCGGTACCGGTTAGCGTGCCTACAGCATTATATTTAAAAGAATTACATTGTACATATATTTGTATTAGATCTGTGTTTACGGGAATATCGGTTAGAGAGATTGTGCCTTCAATTCTAAATAATACATGTCCTCGTTCTACGTAAAATGTCAAAGAGTAAAAAGGAACACTGGAATAAATTACTGTATTAGATGTTATAATATCAGCGCCTGAATATTGAAGGTTCATTTCAGAATTTTTTCCGATTTTGAATCCCAGCTCTTCTGCCATGTTAACAAATTCAGAATAATTATATTCATTGTCTGTCATATGGTAGAAAAAATCATCCATAGTGGTATTGTTACTAAAATCAAAATCTATATTTCTTTGTTCAACATATTCGCCGAAAGTAATTGAAAAATATGTTTTTTTTGCAAAATCTGAAAGCTGTAATGTAGGTTCGGCATTCAAATCGAAATCGTGACGAGCTTTGCTGTAATAATAAACCATATCATCCATGCCAGTACCGACATAAAAAGCAAGATAATATTCTCCTTCTGCAGTCCATGGCTCGTTGTTAAATCTAATTAATTCAAATGTTGCAGAGCCGTTAATTATATCACTACCGTATCCCATGGCGATGTACATTTGTTCCTCATAGAAAAAATCTTCATTATCTGATAAAAAAATTAGTATCATATCTCCGTCATATTCATTCAAACCATTAATAGTTATTTTTCCCTGTCCTGTAACAACTTCTTTTGTTCCCTGAGTTTTTGCGTTATTAAAAGTTGTAATCGCAGTATTCAGCGTTGTTACCGCTGCGTCAATTTCAGTTTGCAAAATGGTGTTTGACTTAACGTTCGTCGCAGTAGTAATTGCGGTGTTAAAAATGTCCATCACAGCTTGCGTAACCCAGTATGTGCCTTTATTTACGTTAGCTGCGTCAGTATTTATTACTACGCCGGTTTTAGCGGAATTAGCTTCAGATATTTTTGTATCAAGAGCTGTATAAACTAATGCTGCGGCTGTACCGTCTTCTTGAGCTGCTACAAATGCGGAAATTGCTGTGTTTAAAACGATTACAGCTGTATCAACTACAGACTGTAAAGAAGCCGTATCTCTTACGCCTTTTGCGGTGTTAATTGCCGTTTCAAAAGTTGACATTTCTGCCGCTGTAACCCATTTGAAATTCGAGGGTATGTTCGTACCGTCAGTTGACGTTTTTACACCGGTTTTAGCCGTTTCCGCTTCAATGATTTTTGCTTCAAGAGCGGAGGTATTGACTGTCTCCGGATTGGTGTTGTCCTCATCAGGACAGGCTGTTGTTACTAATCCCATAATCGTAATAAAAGCGATCATTACTGCGCAGAAAACAGCGCGGGACAGACTTTTTCTTTTCATCTAAGCACTCCTTATAAGATTGAATTTATAAAAAAGCCCTCGTGCCACAACACGAAGGTCATTTTTCCATCGAGAAACTAGAGAATATTTAGAAATAATGTCAAATATTACGGGGGGGGGGGTAATTTATTTATAAAAACTGATGTATTTTCCGCAAATTTGCTTTTAGTACATAAACAATGCATGATTTTTTGATTTTAGAAAAAATTAAAATAAATGTCAAGCACAAAATAAGTAGGAAGAGGTTCGTGTTAGTTGGTGTTGTTCGTGGTTAGAATCTTTTTTTCATCTTTTCCGCATCTCCGGTTTCTGTCAACCTTCCGGTTCATAATCTCAACTAAAACAATTTTGACTAACAGTACGATTGCGAGAAAAACCGGAAAGATGCTGAAACTCAAGTATGAAGCGAGCCATCCGAATAACGGCGGCATTATTGTAATTCCGATGTAGGCGCTTCCGACCTGCATCCCCATAATTGCCTGCGAATATTCTTTGCCGAAATTAACGGGCGTTTCGTGTATCAGGCTTGGAAAAATCGGAGCGCAGCCGAGTCCGATGATAAAAAGACCGGGCAGAAGCAATGCGTCTGTGAAAGGTAAAACTAAAATGACTATTCCGCAGCCGATAATAATTTGCCCCATTCGAACCATCTGCCTGTTGCTTAATTTCATGGTGATAAAACCGGATAAAAATCTGCCTGCTGTTATTCCGAAATAATACAAGGCGATCCATTGAGCGGCGATTTCAGGCGATATTTTTTTTTCCATTACGAGATAACTTGCGCCCCACAATCCTGTGACAGCTTCGATGGTGCAATAACAAAAAAATGTTATGAGAACTTCTTTTACTCCGGCGACAGAAAGCATTTTACTTAATTTGATCGATTTACGTTCGCTTTC
>WQTD01000081.1 GCA_009786455.1 Treponema sp. | reverse complement strand
AATTTTAATACATCAAATAATAATTTAAAATTATCGTCATTTGCATTATCATTGCATTTTCCCGTAATACTTGTATAAAGTTCTTTCCATTGATTAATTAGTATTCTTAGTAAATCGTAAAAATCCAAATCGTCCATTTTCTTCTTAAACGGTTCTTTTATGTTTGGCACAACACAATTATTCCACCATTCATTGTCAAATACGGCTTTCATGTGTTTACTTAAAAAATCAGCAAATGGTTTGCGAAGCAGCAAGAGATATTCAAATAAAAGCGTATATAGTCCTATTCGTTTTTTATCCATGTTTTTGAGCCCACGAATTAATATATTATCTGTTTTTATTTATTTAAACAAGAGTAAAAAAAATAGTTCTATCTGTTCTTTTTAATGTTTCCTTAAAATTTTCTACTTCGTATTCGGTAATCATCATATATAATTTTATTATTCTTGGATATTCATCAATATAGTAATTACAACTATTACATACAGGAGAATCAAATTCATTATCACATTTATAATTTCTTCTTTTGATAATATATTCTAAACGACTTTCCATAAAGATCCTTGTAATAATAGTAGATCAATAATTAACCTCATTTAATAAATGAATTCTATTACATTAATAAGTCTGCTAAATTGAATATCAGATGATTCTACAACATTATTACTACTTCAACGTAGCCAGGAAATAAGATCATTATAATATGATATTGTTAAAAATAATATTAATATTCCAATTAATATTTTCATATATTTCTCCATGATATATGTAATGCCCAAAAAATACAGAACTTAATGTTTTTCAGTATAAATTAATTCATTCCTGTTTACCGATTATATATTCTGCGAATTTTTTGCTATATCCAAATTGCATGAGCTCATTTCTGTACTCATTTTTGGAAATTTCTTTATTTTTATATTTTTCCAGTAACTTCATATACTCATCATAGTATTTTTTGCCAAGCTCCATGCGGAGCATATATTTTTCCAATGAAATCTTTTTCTTAAGCCTTTGATTTGTAATATTGCTTGTTTCTGTTATGTTTGTGTTACTTTGTGATGCCCAATCACGCACTCGGCTTAAAGCCATTGATTCACTGAAGCCGATCAATTTTAAAGCCATGACTGCTTCACTTGCTTTCATTTCTTTTTTAATTATACATTCTTTGTATAACTCGATTAGTTTGCTCTGTCTCTCATAATATGTTTGAGACATTATCCTACCTTTATCCGGCATATTACCCTCCTTGTTTTCGGTGATACTTAGATAATGACTGATTTCTGAAAAACTTAAGGGTTTTAGAAGGAATATTTACAAAACATAGCCATATACAAAGGCAACGTATCAATATTTTCTGACACGCTTACATTATTTATAAAAAGTTTAATTCCTCGTTTAACCTCGTAATTATTGATAATATTATTCAAAGATTTTGATTTTGAAACCAATAAGCCTGCTGCTTTGTAATAGAGTAGAAACACGCAGTGTAATTTGCCTGATAAGAATGTCCATGTCCAAATCGCCGTTAAAAATCGCCTTACTTCTTGCTGGCGCAAATCAAGCAATTCAGTTTATACTCATTATATGCCAAAAGTATTAATAACTGGAGCTGATCGCGGACTTGGTTTTGCGTTATGCAAGGAATTTCTCCGGCGCGGATGGATCGTCTTCGGCGGAAAATTTCTTCAGGACTACGATCTGCTCGAACAGGAACGGGAAAAGAATCCCTCTCTGCACATTGTGCCCCTGGATGTCGGCGATACAGAATCTATTGCGAAATCACGCGATTATGTGGCGGAAAAAACCGGCTCTCTTGACATGCTGATATCAAACGCCGCGCTTATGGGACAGGTTCAATGCAGTATTGACGAGCCGCCGATGGATTTACAGGCTCCCTGGAACAGTTTCCGGGTTAATGCGCTCGGTCCTGTGCATCTGGCAGAGTATTATCTCCCGTTTCTCGACAAAGGAGACATGAAGCGGCTTTGTTTTATTTCTTCGGAAGTATCCTGTATCACGCTTATGAAACACCGCTCCGGAAACAGTTATCCTTATCCAATGAGCAAGAGTTCGTTGAATATGGGCGTCCGCCTGATGCACAATCTTTTGTTCTCGCAAGGGTACTCTTTCCGGCTATATCATCCCGGCTGGATGAAGAGACAGATGCAGGACAGCACTCTTTCGGAATTAGCCGCGCTTGATCCGGCTGATACAGCCGCACATGCGGCAAAATATTTTGAAACGCCTCTGCGCGATGAACACAGACTTATAATGTACGATTACCTGAGTCAGGAATGGCCGTTTTAACGCGGAGTAAGGAGAGTTAAAAATTGAAAATTGCACTGATCACAGGTATTAAAAAAGAATTTGATAAAAAACTTGCTTCCGCTTTCGCAAGGGAAAATTACAGGGTCTTTGCAATGGGAAGCGAAAAGATTGACGGAATAACGCTGTTATGCGAAGATCAAAAAGAAGCCGCTGCCGCGATTCAAAAAGATAAAGGATTAATCGATATTTATATTGACGTAAGCGACGAGCGGAGCGAAGCCGACAGCTTCAATGTGCGTTCGGGTATAAATGATAAAATAATGCGCGAACTTTATGACGCGAATGTAATCAAACCGATGTCGATGCTGGAAGCTTTTTTCCCGCTGCTTGAAGCAGGCGGTACAAAACGCATCTGCTTTCTTACATCAGTGCAGGCAAGCATTAACGAAGCGCGCGGAACAGAAGGTTACGGATACACAATGGCAAAAGCCGCGCTGCACAACTTTTTACAGATAACGCGCAATATGCTTGCTCCGAAAGGTTTTACAATCCGATCTTACGATCCTGTTCAGCAGGAAGTTTCTCCTGAAGCGGCGGCGGAAGCCGCTTTTAATTACTTTACCCGCAGACGCGGCATTGAACGGGATGATTCAATGCGCGATGACGAAACCAACCTCGTTTTCCGAGACGCATACGGCAGGCAGCACGCATGGTAAAATCAGGATGCAGATAACATGAAAACATTGTGGCGAATAGCGAAAGAAGCTGTCAGATATAAATGGTGGCTTTTACTGTCAATT
>WQTD01000080.1 GCA_009786455.1 Treponema sp. | reverse complement strand
GGAACAATAAAAACGCCTCTTTCAAAATGCAAAAATCTGGAAGTCCTCCGTTCAGCGATTGCCCTTTCAAATTATCTGCCGGAAATAAAAGACCTCTTTTCCAACCAGTACATTGTCCTCTCCGAGACGCGGCTCGTTTCCTTCCTCGATTCAGCTTCTTCGCTTCTTACCCGACTCGGCATGACAGTCAATCTTCCCAAAGCGCTGGCGAAAGAACTAAAACCCCGTCTTGTAATCAAGGGAAAAACGGACGGCTCTCTTGTTAAATACCTTGATTTAAACGCGCTTCAGGATTTTGAATGGCAGATTGCAATCGGCGATGAAGTGATGTCCGTTAAGGAATTTGAAACCCTCGTTAAATCAAAGCGCGCAATGGTTCGTTTCCGCGACGGTTATGTGAAAATGCAGACCGGCGAATTTTCCCGTCTGNTGAAAAANGCAAAAGCCGCTTCTCCCGATGTAAACGATTTCCTNAAAGCGCATTTTTCAGGAGACACAGTCTTAACATTTAAAACGCGCAAATCAATCGACAATATTTTCCGTGAGCAGAATATTCCGCTCCCCTCCTCTTTAAACGCGCAGCTTCGGCCATATCAATTAAGGGGATACAACTGGATCTGCTCGCTTTTATTTTCAGGATTCGGCTGTATTCTCGCCGACGACATGGGACTTGGAAAAACAGTGCAGTCCATCGCAGCTCTTCTGCGCCTCAAAGAAGAAAAACTTTTAAAAAACGGCTGTCTTGTTATCGCCCCTGCGGCTCTTGTAAGCAACTGGGAAAAAGAACTTGGCCGTTTCGCTCCGGCGCTTGAAGTTTCGCGCTACCATGGAAGCAAAAGAAAGTTTGATAAAAAAAGCGACGTATTTCTTTCTACATACCAAACCATTATACGCGATGCGGAAAAACTTGATAAAAAAACTTTTTCCATGCTCCTTGTTGACGAAGCTCACCTTATGAAAAACACCCAGACGCGCATATCGAATACCGTAAAAAAACTGAAATCAAAATACCGTATCGCGCTTTCAGGAACGCCGGTTGAAAACCGCCTTGAAGATTTAAGATCACTTTTTGATTTCGTTCTGCCGGGATATCTCGGTGACGCGAAAACATTCAAGGAACAATACCGCATCCCAATAGAAGTTATGCGAAATCATGAAAAAGCGGCGTCCCTGAATAAAATAACGTCTCCCTTTCTTCTCCGGCGCCTAAAAACGGATAAAAACATCATAANGGATCTGCCTGAAAAAATAGTAACAAACGAATACGCGTCCCTTGAAAAAGAGCAGGCGGCGTTATACAAAACTGTTGTAGATGAATCGATGAAAAAATCAAAGGAAGCTGATCCAAAAGAAAGATCATCCCTCATTTTTTATCTGCTCACTTCGCTTAAACAAATTTGCAATCATCCGCGCGTTTATGACAAGGAAAGCCCCGCCATCGCGGAGCTTTCCGGCAAAGCGCAGCTTCTTGTCGCTTTACTTCAAAAAATTCTTTTTAACAGGGAAAAATCCCTTATCTTCAGCCAGTATGTCGAAACGCTTGACTGCTTAAATACAATCATCAAAAAAGAACTGGGAGAAGCTCCGCTTGTTTACCACGGAGGATTGAGTCAGAACATTAGGACGGAAACAGTCAGCAGATTCCAGGATGACCCGTCAGCGCGGATTATGCTTGTCAGTTTAAAAGCGGGCGGACTTGGCCTTAACCTCACCGCCGCAAGCCGCGTTATTCATTACGATCTGTGGTACAACCCTGCGGTAGAAAATCAGGCGACCGACCGCGCTTTCCGCATCGGACAGGTTCGCAATGTATTTGTTCATCGTTTCATTACAAAGAACAGTTTTGAGGAAAAGATCGACGCGATGATTTCCAGCAAGCAGGAACTTGCGGACATGACGATAAAATCAGGAGAATCGTGGCTTGCAAGAATGAGCCATGAACAGCTTAAAGAGCTGTTTGAAAGATAAAAATTTTGATAGGATAAAGACGGAGGATTTATGTCAGATCAATTTGATTCTAATGCAAATAACGATAAGCCAAAAAAATTAAGCGGTTTCGCTTCAAGCGGCGTTTTTAAAATAATAATGCTCATCATTGTCATCCTGCTCCTTCTCATTCCCATCGCGATGATTCGCTCTCTTGTAAATGAGCGGAGTCACCGCGCGAATTCCGCCGAAGCCTCGATCATGGAAGCATGGGGCAGCCAGTTTATGCTGTACGGTCCTGTTATCCGCATTCCAGTTATTGAGCGCGAAGAAATAAGAACGAGGACAGAAAGAGACGGCGAAAAAATCGAAGTGCTGCTTCATAATAAAGCGCTCTGGATAACGCCGAAAAACGCTGATATAAACGCAAATTTTTCCGCAGAAAAAAAACGAAGAGGGATTTTTTCCGTCGCTTTATTTTCAGGCGATGTTTCCATAAAAGGCGATTTTACCTATGAAAGAGCGGAGGGAGAACTCAAACAAAATCAAACAATGTATCCCGAACAGGCGGAAATCATTATTGGTTTATCAAACCAAAAAGGAATCAGGAGAGTCATAAAGGCTGACTGGAACGGAAGCGAACTCTTTTTCAAACCGGGGAACCGCAATTTTTCATTCGGCTATAGCGGCGATTACGGCATTAATGCGGTCAGTTCTTTTGATACAGCAGGCATAAACAAATTTGACATACAACTCGCCGTTCAGGGAGGAAAATCGATCAGGGCGCTTCCCGTGGGGGAAATTACGCAGGCGCGCATCAAATCCGACTGGCCTTCGCCTTCATTTCAGGGAGGATTTCTGCCGGCAAACTATACGTTAGATGAAAACGGCTTTGACGCGCAGTGGGAGATAAGCTATTTGAGCAGATCGATTCCCCTCTTTTGGCTTACAAGCGAAAAGGGTGAATTCGAAAACAGAATGTATATACAGCAGGAAATTTTCGGCGTTGATTTTTTCAAGCCTCTTGATCATTACGCGCTGAACGAACGCGCAGTTAAATACGCGATTCTTTTTTTGGTAATTCCCTTTATAACCCTGTTTTTCCTTGAAGTGTTTTCCAGAAAATCAATTCATCCGGCGCAGTATCTGCTTTCCGGGCTTGCCAATGTTATCTTCTATCTTTTACTGCTGTCAATTTCCGAACACATAGTTTTCTCTTTTGCGTATCTTATCGC
>WQTD01000079.1 GCA_009786455.1 Treponema sp. | reverse complement strand
GCCGCGAATCCGTCGAAAAATTGTTCGGCATCGTAAATTACAACGCGTCCTTCGCTTTTTAAAAAGGCGACTGTATCCGCAATCATGGCAAGATTTTCTTCAGGCGTTACGTGAAGAACTTCGCTTACATGCAGGTTCCAGCTTTTCCCGAAAACGGCGACGCCCTCTGTTCCCGCGTTTAAAAGCAAACACAGCTGACTGTCTTCGTTTGCCTTTATCCCTTTTTTGCGCGTAGATCCAAAAGCGCATAGTTTCGCGTTTTTTAAATTGAGTGATTTAGCGAGACGAAAAAACTCCAAATCTTTTGGATTACTTCCGGGATTGCCCGCTTCAATCCACGCAACGCCAAGTTCATCAAGCGTTTGTGTAACTGTAAGTTTATCGCGTAAAGAAAAATTTATCCCTTCACCCTGCGCTCCGTCACGCAAAGTAGTGTCTAAAATCTCTATGTCAAACATCAGCTTAATGTTATAACATCGAAGAGAAAAATTCTATAATTATGAAGAAGTATAAGAAAAGTGATTTTAAAAATCAAAAGAGTCTGCCCATTACAGACAGACTCTCTGAATAATTCCTAAATTGAAATTAATAAGTTTTTTTCTTGAAAAGCCAAACCCGCGCGCCAATCTCTACAGGGAACGCCCATTCACCTGTGCCGAAAGCCGGAGTAAAATTAAGTCCGACTGAAGGCGCACAATGCGCAAAGATCTCAAACAAGCCGCTTCCAAGAAGTACATTAAACCCAACAGGCAATCTTAGCCCGCCAGTAACGGTAAAGGGATAGTTCGGTCCAAACCAGAAATTAGCATAACCGCCAATCCCGATATTTATATTGAACCACCATGCCTTTCCGTCTCCGACAAGCGTCGGTTTTGAGCCAAAAAGCCTGAAAGTTAAAAACTTGGGTGAATAATCGGCAGTTACAGCAAGACCGTTGTAGTTCCGCTGACCTTTAGGAGGCAGGAAATAATTTGCCGCAATATTTAAAGGTTCGATCGGGCTTACAAGCAAAGAAAAACCATGTGTAAGCGACACAGCTTTTCCAAAGGTGCTTCCGGGGAAAAAATTATATTGGGCGCCTATACCGAATGCGTGAACATTGGTAATCGCCGCAATACTCAAGAGGACAAGAACTAAAATAACCTTCTTTTTCATAACATCTCCTAATTAGTGTAAAATAATATACAACCCAATATATCGCTTTATAAACAGGATGTCAATATTTCCGATATTTTAGATTATCTATTTTATATTTAACCTGCGCAAGCTCCGAAACTGCGTAGTTTTCATATAGTTTCAATACATTAAACATACGGAAGTAAAATTCGTTACTTCTTTCTTGATGACGCGGCGCCTGCGACTTTTTGATTAATAGCCGCGAGATTCGCGCGCACTTCTCTGGCGATATCCTGAGCTTCCTGAACTCTGCCGTCAGCCTGACTGGCTTCAGCCCTGTCTGCGTCATTATGCGCTTTGATCATATCTCTGTCTAACGCGTCATAATCAAGCTTTAAATTTGAATAACGCGCTCCGTTTATATTTCTTTGTGTTTCTTCGATTTCAGGTCTCAGATTTATAACAGCGGACGAAGTCGAAGTTTCTGATCTGCCTGCACCCTGCTTTCCTTCATTGATTGCTCTTTGTGCCAGCGCAATAGCTTCAGCCGCGTGCGTCTTTGCCATATCAAAATTCTTATTTGCCGCTTCCTCATCCATACGCTGTATGGCGATTCTTGCCCGAACCAGCGTGTTCATAGCATATTCATTCGCAGCCGGGTCATTTTGAGCCCTGAAAACAGCATCCCGCGCGTTTTCCATCTCTTCGGTAGGAGGTTTTACGCATCCGACCGCGAGGACTAAAAGAATTATCAATAAAGAACCGATTTTTCTCATTTTCATACTCCTTCTTTATAAGTATAATATATATACCAGTATACTTTCCAGTAAATTTATGACTATTATATATATATGAAGATATCGACACTTTTAAAGCCCGCTTTATTGATTTATGAGCTTTTCAGGGTTTTAATTCTTGCATTAATTTTAATTTTACAGTCAAATAATAACGCAAATTTTTTAATGATGCTTTTTGCGACCCAGGGCATACTTTACCCGTTAATGGCTGTGTTTTTATGCTTGAATTCCATCCGTTTTAAGGAATATCTGCCCCTTTTTATCGCGGGAAAAAGCATCGGCATTTTCACGCTGTTGTGCTGGTCTCTTTTATCGCAGCAAAATCCTGTAATCGGGAATTCTATCAATGAAATGGCATTGGTAAGTTTTGATTTACTCGCCCTTGCCGCGATTTTGATAATCAGAAAAGATGTGATAAACTTAACGGAAAATATTGTAACGGAAACAAAAGCCGGTGATTCCGAAAATGACTTAGAACGGAGGAAACATAATGCGTATCATTCCAATAGCGAGCGGAAAAGGCGGGGTTGGAAAATCACTCGTAGCAGCAAATCTGGCAATAGCGTTCGCTCAAGCAGGAAAAAGCGTTGTACTCGCAGACCTTGACCTTGGAGCATCGAACCTGCATTTGGTCCTCGGGCATCATTCGCCGCAGACGGGAATAGGGACTTTCCTGAATAACACCAAATCAAATTTTAACGATGTAATAGCCGACACCGATGTGCGCGGATTGCGCTTCATTCCCGGCGATACCGAAATTCCCGGGACAGCAAACCTCAGTATGCCGCAGAGAAAAGCCCTTGTAAAAAAACTTCTCGCTTTAAAAGACGATGCCGATATTCTTGTGCTCGATCTTGGAGCGGGAACTCATCAATCAATATTGGATTTTTTCCTGCTTTCAAATCAGGGCATCGTTGTTTCAGCTCCTGCCGTAACCGCGGTTTTAAATGCGTATGTATTTTTAAAGAACACCGTATTCAGATTGATGTTCAATTCATTCGGCAAGGGATCTCCCGCGCGCGCGTTTCTGGAAAAAACCCGCAAAGAAGGCACAGGGCACTCTAAATTGTATATTCCGAAAATGCTGCCCGAAATAAAAAAGATCGATCANGANTCTTATGAAAAATTCGCAGNGCGNCTTAAAGAGCTGTCTCCGCGCCTTATCATGAACATGGTAGACGAGCCGAAAAAAGCTGATGTCGCGAATAAGATTCGCCGCTCCTGCGAAGAATATCTCGATTTAAAAATCGAACA
>WQTD01000078.1 GCA_009786455.1 Treponema sp. | reverse complement strand
ATGTGCCGCCTGTTAAGCAGCGTTTTGAAAATGGTATTTTTTTTACTTGGAGTTAATATGTTTATATCATATAAGGAGTTAGCTAAAATTTGATTTTTTCATTTAATAATGATTTATATTGAAAATGTTTGAAATTATTTTATTCTGCTGTCATATCTGCTGTCACGATATGGCGGCTGTTACCAGTAAACTCTGCTGAACATCTCTTACTTCACCGAATTTTCGAGTGTCAAAATGCGTGTAATGATTTGTCATGTTTATCGATCGATGTCCTGTTATCGATTGAACCTTGCTGTCTGCGATGTTCGACATTCTTAACAGTGTGTTCAGAAAGTGCCGCCATGAGTGAAAAGACAAGTTTCTTTCCAGTTTTTCATTGTAGCTGATTCCGATTTTATTTAGCGCGTTAATAAAATATTTATTTATTAATTTTATTGACATGGGATTATTTCCGCCGTCGGAGGAAAATACATAGCCGTTCCCGTTTGATCTGAGTAAAACATCAAGTTCTTCTCTCATCAAAGAAGGAATTGGAATACACCGGTTGTCTTTTGTTTTTGTTTGCTGTACATAACCGTAGCGTGTGTACTGCCCGGATATTAAGATATAATCGTCAAATACATTTTCACCCTTTAAGCCCCGCAATTCACCGATTCTGATACCGGTACATGCCGCTAATTTATGCGCTTTATAGGCAATGGGATTTTCCCATAATGCTTGCCAATTAACCGGAAACAGTTTTCTTGCTTCTTCCACCGTTAAAATAGTTCTCACTATTTTTTCTTCTTTCAATTCTTTTACCGCATTGCATGGATTATCTCTTATTACTTTATTCCGCACAGCTTCGGCAAACATCAGCCTAAGCGTTCCTAAAACCATATTTATTGTTTTACCTTTTAGTTTTTTTTCTTTTTTTCCGAAGTCTTGTTTTTTATTACTGCCTTTTTCACTCATAAAAAGCAGCCATCCTTCGATTATATGAGGGGATATTTCATCAAGCCGGTATTTGGAAAAATAATCTTTAATATGATGTCTAAAGTTACATTGATGAATATGCAGCGTAGACATTGTTATCGGTTCATGCAATTGCCGCCATTTCAGATAACGGCAAGTTTCGGGATTCCACCATCCTTTTGCGTATTCGCCGAATGTCGGAACTTTCTGTTCGGGAATTAATTTTCCTTCTTTGTACAATTGCATGCAATAGGCAATAGCTTCCGTTTTTTTTGACGATCCTGTAGATTTTGCCCACTGCCGCTTACCTTTTTGATCATAACACTGGTAATAAAAAACCGATCGTCCGGACGGTAATTTTCTCTTAAAAACCGAAAATGCCGCTTTAATCCTCATACAACCCTCTTTCCCCGGATATTGCTGTCACATCAGCGCATACCCTGGATTTCATTATCTTAAAAAACTACTCTCGGCATTTTTTGAGAAAAAGGTGACAGTCACTTTTCATGTTTTTGGTATTTTTATACACGGTGACAGTCACCTTTTGGTGACAGTCACACTTTAAACCGTAATATTAAACAATACCCCTGCGGCAGGCGCTGCGGGGGCGTAAGCGCCGACCGATTGGACGGCTTTAATTTGTTTTTGGTATTGCTCAATCAAGGCGTTGATGCGCTGCTCGTCATTTCCGTCAAGATTGCCGAAATCGGCGGCGCTCTGTTTTTTCATCTTACTCAACTGCTCAATGAGCGCGTCAAGGATTCTCAATTTCGATATGTTTACGCCCTGAGTTCCTTCCGGAGCGGGAGTGCCTGAGACATGCCTGAAGTGCGAATAGATAACAAGACCGGGAGCAACCGGGAGTGAAGCTCTTCCGCCTCTGCCTGCCGCTGTAATAGCGTAGCCAATGCTTGGGAAAGCTTGATGCGGTACAATCCCGATATCCATTCGCAAACTCCTTATTATGAATATCGGTTAAAAAATATGTTGGGATTAATGATTAATGGTGACTGTCACCGCTGTTACCTATTCTGACGTATCCAATCATTCAGCCGGCTATCTAACGGGTAAATCTCTTCAGTGCTTTCTTTGCGGGCGCGTTCGCGGAGATAGGGGAGCATCACTCGTTCTTTTAATACTCCCCAGCTTCCGGGCATGATGTTTGGCAGTGTGAAATTGTCAGGCGGAGGCATTCTGCCTAATAGTTCGGGGTAGAAGAGCGGATAAACCTGCTCTGTTACCTGCGTTAGAGATGAAAAACCGCCGCAAATACCGAAAAAGTTGTCGTTTAGCCTGTAATTTTGAGAAAATTCTAATAATTGGCGCTGGCTTTCAATTTTTAAAAACCACTGGATGAATGCGCCTGCGGCTTTTCTGGATTTCGCCTTTTTGGGGATGCCTAGATATACATAATCTTCTGCGATAGGAATTCTGTTTTGCTCCATGAGCCAGCGGAAATCAAGATTGTTTTTTCCTTCTTCGCTTAATGCGAATAAGGCGTTGCTGTCCATATACGAAAATAAAATACGTCCCGATTGAATCAGCTTTTCCGGCGGTTCGATAAAATATTTGTACGTGAATTCATCATCAGCATAAAAATTGGTGTTTATTTCTTTTGTCCAGTTATTGACAAAAATCATCGATCTTTCAAGAGCAATAGAATCCCATGCGAGAGGGGAAGCCTCTCTGAATGCCGCTCCGTTCAGGACTGCCGTTATAAATAAAAAATTATCGTTCCAGAGCGGAGAGAATCCCATTCTTGTGTACGCGCCGCGCGACTGCGAATTGTATTTGCTGCTCAAATTTTTGATCTCGTTAAAATCAATAGTGAATTGGTTCGATAAATTAAACCATGAAAAATCATTCTCTGAATTTTTTGAAAAGATCAGCGCGGGGATGTTAAACGACACAGGCAGTAAATACTGATGCTTGTCGATTCTGCCGAGCGATAACAGGCGCGGATAAAAATTGTTTCTGGAAAGTTTATTTGTTCCGAATAGATCATTAAGAGACCGGAATGCCGTATTCATTGTGGAATTTTTAAGCCATCTTGCGATTACCGCGTCCGGAATGTTTGTTTTTCCGCCGTTGGCGAGCAGCGCGGCTCCCGGAAATTCGATATATCTTACGCTGACCTTGTATTGACTTTGTGCTGTATTAAAAAACTCACCGTAAAGAGCGGCTTCCGGGCTGTCTGTCCAGATAACGGCGGTTTTATTCAAATCACAGGAGTTAAATAGAATGATCAATAAAACGATACCTGCTTTTAAAAAACGCATATAACAAGTGTATTTTAACGGCTTAACGCTTGTCAATGTGCCGTCAAAATGATAGGATTTGGGACAGAGGTCGAATTTGGATCGAATTAAAGACCCGGCGATTATCAGGTTGATAGAGCAGATTGGCGAGCACTACCGCGCGAATATTTCTAACCGTTTTTTGCGCCCGCTTTTACTGCAGCTTCAGCTCGATAAGCA
>WQTD01000077.1 GCA_009786455.1 Treponema sp. | reverse complement strand
GCCTTTATCGGCTCAAGCGTTTCTTCGGGAAGAACGGCTAAATCGTCGAGTAAATCTTTGAATTGCAGATATTTGGAGATGTCGGTTTTCTGCTGATATTCTTTACCGATTACGAGATATTCAACCGAAAGATTGAGGGTGGCGGCGATTTTGACGGCTGTGTCGGCGGGGGGCATGGATTGTTGTATTCCAAGATATGTGTCTAAAGTTCTCTTTTTATACCGATTTTTGCAGCAAATTCTTTTTGTGTGAGACCTAGATAATCAATTTCAATAACCGCAAGGAGTTGAATTTTAGCCATGAATTAGAACTTGACAAGGGTCTATGTTTATAAGATATTTTAAATATGTACGCTACCTACAATATAAAAGCCAATGAACTCAATGATGAAGTTATCAAGACTTTAAAAATAATTTTCCAACAAAATGAAATTGTCATATTACCCAAAGAAGCTTACACAGAAATCGAGAAAAATCTGCATAATACGAAATTCACAGAAAAATTAAAACAAGGTATTCGGGATATTGAAGCCGGTCATGGAATTGTAAAAACAATAGCTGAACTTGAGGCAATGTAAAATGCCCGATCTTATCTTTTCTCCTCAAGCTATATGGAATAGGTAAGCCGGAGCCGCTTAAACATATAAAAGGTTATAGCCGCCGAATTGATGAATTAAATCGCTTGATCTATTCAGGTGATGAGAATCAAAATTTACGTATTCTCAGTTGTAAAGGTCATTATATTTAAGTTCTTTACACGGTAACAGTCACCCACTCTATATATTTGATGATTAATAATACATACAAAGAAGCTGTCCGAAACGGCATCGCCGAAAACCGGGCATTTATCTCCGCAGAAAACAGAATAGAAAAAGAATTCAAGGAAGCTTTTTCTGTTTTTCTTTCTCAGTTGCACCCCCGATAATAATCATCAACAATAAACCCTGCGCTTTCTGCCCAATAAAGATTGTTAATATACACATATTAATATACAATTACATATTGTGGAAAACACCTCACTTAGAAATCGTTTTGCCTTTGGTCTTGGAACTATCGGCAGAGACATGGTTTATGCCATTGTTAGTATGTTTCTTATTTTTTATCTTACGGACATTTTGGATCTGCCGAGAGAAATAATGTGGTGGATAACCGCGATTATTTTCGCGGCGCGTATTTTTGATGCTTTTACTGATCCATTGATGGGTTTCATCGTTGATAATACTCGCACTCGCTGGGGTAAGTTTAAACCGTGGCTCACGATTGGAGCTATAACTTCTCCCATTTTTACGGTTCTGCTTTTTTCTGATTTTGGTTTTCAGGGGACTGCGTACATTGTTTCATTCGGGATAATTTATTTTATGTGGGGGATAAGTTATACGACACACGATATTTCATTCTGGTCGATGCTTCCCGTGTTGAGTGTTGATCAAAAAGAACGTGAAAAAATCGGCGCGCTTGCGCGTATTTGCGCGAATATCGGTTTGTTTTTTGTTGTTGTCGGAATAGTGCCGATTACAAAAATGTTAGGTGAAAGATTTGGATCGGCGCAGAGCGGATATTTTGTTTTTTCTATTATGATTACTGTTTTAATGGCGATGGGATTGTGCGTTACGATATTCGGCGTAAAAGAAACCGGAATTGTCGTCGACAAAAAACAAAGCACACCAATACGGGAGCTTCTTCGCATTCTTATAAAGAACGATCAATTATTTTTTACTGCTATTTCTCTTTCTCTTTTTATGATTGGCTACATTACAACAACCAGTTTCGGGCTTTACTATTTTAAATACGCGTACGGCGATGAAGGAATGTTTTCTGTTTTTTCAGCAATCTTGGGCGTATCTCAGCTTACAGGGCTTTCAATTTTTCCGCTTTTCAGCAAGCGCTTCAATAGAAAAACTCTGTACACAGGAGCCGTT
The DNA here is from genome assembly GCA_009786455.1 of Treponema sp. Taxonomy (GTDB): domain Bacteria; phylum Spirochaetota; class Spirochaetia; order Treponematales; family Breznakiellaceae; genus WQXQ01. The sequence goes on along the minus strand of WQTD01000077.1, from coordinate 1,621 downwards.
ATTTCGATGACAGCCGGTTATATCCTTTTCTTTTTCGCTCCTGTCAACACGATGCTTTTTATCGGTATAGCGGGCGTTTTAATTTTTCTCGGGCAGTCGTTCATTCAGCTTTTAATGACGATGTTCCTCGCCGACTCTGTCGATTATGGTCATTGGAAACTGGGTAAACGCAATGACAGCATCACATTTTCTGTTCAGCCGTTAATCTACAAATTGGGCGGCGCAATAGGCACCGGAGTTGTATCTGTAATCATTTTAGTTTCCGGAATCAAAGAAGCTGAATCAGCCGCTGAAGTAACACCGGAAGGTTTATTAATGATGAAAGCGGCGATGTTCATTTTCCCTATGCTGTGTTTCGTAGCAAGTTATATTATCTATCGATTGAAATTCAAAATTGACAGTGAGTTTTACGCGAAGATTCTATCGGATTTAAAAGAACGCGGCGAGATTAATTAGAAAAACTTAATAGTCATTCCCGCATGGGCGCTGAACATCATAAACGGCTGATCGGGAGCTTTGAGAGGAGCTTTTGGCGCCGGAGCGAACGGCATTTCGCCGCCGATACTGAAGCGAAGATATTTTCCGATATCAAATTGGAAATCAAAACCGGCAAAGCCTGTGCTCAATTCGTCATGATCGTCAGTCACCATGTATTTGCGTGAAAGGATTTGATATCCTCCTTCGACGAGCAGAGCAAAGCCTGAAGTTTTTCCGAATGAAATATCGGCGCTTAATTTAATTCGATACAGATTGTCGTGCGTGGGATGCCATGAAAAACTTTTCATTTCGGCGGTGACAGTTGTAATTACGTAGGGAATCCAGAAACCGAGTTTTACTTCCGCGGACTGGCGGACGATATCGCTTAAGAAATCAAATTCGGTTCCGATGGTTGATGATCCGCCGACTGAAAAAAACAGAACGTTCGGCCATCTTACTTCCATGTTCCCTAAAACACCCATGTGAAAAGTGCCGGAAAAATCGGCAAACCCTGTGAAAATTCCGAATTCAAATCCGAAATAGTCAAGACTCGTTTTTAATCGTATATCAGCGTTGTTATGAAAAAAATTGTCTCTAGCGAGGTTTAAACTGAACGCGCATTCTTTAGAAATATCGCCGCGAAGGCTTAAAATACCGGTTATTCCCAGAAAAGGCTTAAATTTTTCGGTCTGCTCGACTTGTTTTGGGTCAAAACCCATACCGTCCACGCCGCCCTTTAGCTCTAACTCAAGCGCTCCCAAAAGTCCCTGGTGGGATATAATAATCAAACTTATGCAAAAAAATAGCAAAAACCTTTTCATAACACTAATTATATCATTTTTTTGAAGGAATTGCAAATTTGAGCCCCTTTCAAATCAATGCGCTTTTATGATCTTTTAAGCAAAATATTATTAATTCGATAAAATATTTTCTTGACTTTCCTGCATATGTATAGGAAAATTAGCATTATGAGTGATTATCTTGATCCCAACAATGAAGAGCTTCTCAAAGACTTTTTCAGTGAAGCCCGAATGCAGGTGGACACGATGGAACAAAATGTTTTGGTTCTCGAAAACGAAGGCGCCAATAAAGACGCTGTAGACGAGATTTTCCGCGCGGCTCATACCCTTAAAGGCGGGTCGGC
>WQTD01000076.1 GCA_009786455.1 Treponema sp. | reverse complement strand
AAATGGCGTGTAACGGTATATCTTTTCATGGATGAAGGAATGCACGGTTCAACAAGAAGACCGTCAAAAACAGGACGAATGCCCAGAATATACTGGGAAATGCTGACAAATGTCCATGCTGCGGTTCCTGTCAGCCACGAATTTTTCGCTTCCCCGTGACGAACAGCGTCCTTTCCTGCGACCATCTGCGCGTAAACATAAGGTTCCATGCGGCGAAGATCGCTGTCATCTTCGCGGTAAGCCGGACAGATTTTTGAGTAAGTCTCAAACGCCCGGTTTCCCCGCCCAAGCATGGTTTCCGCAATTGTAACCCATGGATTGTTATGGCAGAAAATCCCCGCGTTTTCCTTGTAACCGGGAGGATAGGAAGAAACTTCACCTAACTCAAGATGATAATCCTTATATGCCGGCTGCAGAAGCACGATACCGTAAGGAGTATCAAGATGTTCTTTTACAGAATCAAGAGCTTTCTGCGCACGCCCGTCATTAATCCCGATGCCTGCCATCACGGCAAAGCCGTTGGACTCAATAAATATCTTTCCGTCATCACATTCGCTGCTCCCGATTTTTTTCCCGTGAGCGTCATACGCCCGAAGGAACCATGAACCGTCCCAGCCATGATTATTTATCGTATCAGTCATGGCTTTTACGGCTTTTTCGGCGAGATCGACTTCAGCGGCGCGGTTTGTACGCCTGCAAATTTCAATAAAATCAGGTCCGACAAAAACAAAAATTGCGGCAATTAAAACAGATTCCGCGACACCGCTTTCAAAATTCGCCGTAGTCTGAAAAGATTCGCCCGGCGTGCTCGAAAAACAGTTAAGATTTAAACAGTCATTCCAGTCTGCGCGGCCGATAAGCGGCAGCCCGTGAGGGCCGGTATGCGTTACGGTGTAATAGAAGGAACGTTTTAAATGAATAAACAGGGTGTCAGCTAACGTATCGTTATTGTCAAAAGGCACCCTTTCTTCCAGAATGCCGTAATCGCCGGTTTCTTTTATATAAGCCGCTACACCGCAGATAAGCCAGAGCGGATCGTCATTAAAACCTGAACCTACTTCGTTATTGCCCCTCTTGGTCAGCGGCTGATACTGATGATACGCGCTTCCGTCGGGAAACTGCGTCGCGGCGATATCAAGAATGCGCGCTCTGGCGCGCTGCGGAACAAGATGAACAAAACCCAATAAGTCCTGATTTGAATCGCGGAAACCCATCCCACGCCCAATGCCTGATTCAAAATAAGAGGCGCTTCGGGACATGTTAAATGTAACCATACACTGATACTGATTCCAGACTCCCGCCATGCGCGTCATCTTTCTGTCTTCAGCGTCTACAGTAAAGCGGGCAAGCAGATTTTTCCAGTAGTCATTAAGTTCAGCGAGAGCCCTGTCCGCAGCTTCAGGCGTGTTGTACTTTTCAAGCAACTCGTTTGCCGGTTTTTTATTGATAACGCCCTGTCTTTCCCATTTTTGATCTTCGGGATTTTCGCAGAATCCAAGTACAAATACATATGTTTTCGATTCGCCTGACGCAAGTTTCACCTTGATATGATGCGAACCCACGGGCGCCCAGCCTGAAGCGATTGAGTTTTTTGACTCTCCGGCAAATACGACCTGAGGATGATCAAAACCATTGTAGAGCCCGAGAAAAGTTTCCCTGTCGGTATCGAAACCCTCGACTGGGACATTAACCGCCCATACAGCGTAATGATTACGCCGCTCGCGGTATTCTGTCTTGTGATATATCCTTGAGCCGTCAACTTCAACTTCACCGATGCTGAAATTCCGCTGGAAATTGGTCATGTCGTCATTTGCGTTCCACAGACAGAATTCAACAAAGGAAAAAATATCGACATATTTATCTACATTTGACTCGTTTGTAAGCGTTATCTTGTGAATCTCGCATTTGTCGCGCAGGGGCACAAAAGAAACCTGCGAAAAGGCAAGCCCGTTCCGCATTGAAGAAATGCGCGAATAACCCATACCGTGGCGGCATTCGTAACGGTCAAGCCTGGATTTCATCGGCATCCAGGAAGGAGACCACACATCCCCTTCATTGCTTGCGACGCCGTCGCGTAAATAAAAATAACGCCCGCCGGCGTCTGTCGGCGCATTATTATAACGGTAGCGGGTCAGCCGAAGCATGCGGGCATCACGGTAAAAGCAATAACCGCCTGATGTATTGGAAAAAAGACCGTAAAAATCCTCACAACCCAGATAATTTATCCAGGGATAAGGAGTATCGGGACGCGTAATTACATATTCACGCGCTAAATCATCAAAATATCCGTATTGCATGATTTCCCCCTTATATAATTAAATGTAGAATATCCCATCTTTTCATATAATTCAACAAAAATGTTTATTTAAAAATTTAATGTATCAATTTGACACAAAATCCTTAACTTTTTTCATCACTGTGTCATTTTTCCCTGATGTTAATAAATTTAATTGTGAAAATCGCCAATTTACATGAATTTTAAGTAAAAAACAATTATTTAATAATTTGGCACAGTTTTTGCTAATAAATATATGTCGACGAGGACAAACGGAATACCTGCCGTAAGGGGGAAGGTTCGTTGAACTTTTATATCCGTAATAAATCCCGCCGGACGGAGAAAAAAATGAAAACTTTGACAATGTACCGCCCGAACACCATTCAGAACGCGTTAAGCGATTTTGACAGGTACTTTGAGTCCTTTTTCGGGGACTCCCTTTTGGCGCCNGCAGCCAGACTGTTCAACCAGATGCCTGCGGTAGACATTCATGAAACCGNGAANGTNTACAATCTTGAGATGGAACTTCCCGGTTATGACGAGAAGAACATCAATGTNCATGTTGACGGAACAAATCTGACCATCTCTTACAAACAGGAAGAGGAAAAAAAGAACGAAGAAAACAATGGAACCTATCTTCTTCGTGAAAGAAAGACNAGCGCTTTCANCCGCTCTTTCANGCTGCCTGAAAACGCGAACCCCGAAGCGGTCAGCGCGTCTTTTAAAAACGGCATACTTCATCTGAGCATTGAAAAACGCGCTGAAGCGCAGAAAAGAACAATTCAGATTAATGCGGCATAATTGAATCCAAAGCTGGCTGTTCTAAAAACTGAAGTTTTGGGACAGCCTCAATTAAAAAATGTATGCCTGATTGGATAATCGGGCATATGTTTAATATTTTTTATTTCTGCATTTTCGTCTTTAATTCATCAAGCGCAGCTTCCGCTGTCTGAGCCCTTTCCATTTCCCTGAATTGACGTTCGGCGCGTACTTTTTCTTCGTCGCCGGGAAGATTGCCCGCAGCCATGAGCAGTTCCTGTTCAAGCAGATCAGGATCAATGCTCCGCTCCCGCGCGGCAAGCAGAGGAAGCTGCCGCCGCATTTCTTCAATTTGCAGTTTGAGCTGCTCTGTTTCCGTTCTGAGCGCCGACTGTTTTTCAAGCAGCCGGTTTTTTTCTTTCTCCGCATCCAGAGCCATCTCCGCCTGATCTTTTGATTTGGCAAGCTCCATTCTTGAATTCCATTTGGCAATTTCATCATCAAGATTTTGAATCTGCTTCTCATT
>WQTD01000075.1 GCA_009786455.1 Treponema sp. | reverse complement strand
CTTTTTCGGGACATGATTCATATACTCCCAATCAGGGAAACCCATTTTATATCACAGGAGCGTTATCGCTTCTTGACGCGCCCGGTGAATATTATTTTGATCCAAAAACCAACCTATTATATTTTTATCCGCCGTGGAACGGAAGTCCTGACAGCCGCACTCTAACCTTAAGAGGTAAAATTGATACGGCTATTCACGCGGAAAATACGTCTTTTGTAAACATTAAAAACATTACTGTTTACGGCGGTGGAATATTTTTAAAAAATACCAGAAACTGCGTACTGGAAAATTGCAAAGTAAATTACGCTGAACATTTTTATTTAAACGGGATTTACGGTTTTAGTTCATGGACAAGAGCGGACAGAATGATTGTATCGGGTTCAAACAACCGCATACAAAGATGTAAATTCGGTCCGACTGCCGGATACGGAATTGTCCTTGAAGGCAATGATAATATTTTTACCAATAATATCGTTCATAATACAAGCTATATAGGTTTTCCCTATCAGGGAATAGCCGTGAAGAAATCCAGAAGACTTGAAATTTCGCATAACACTATAATAAATTCCGCTCCTTCTCATATTTGTTTTACAGAGATGGGCGCTTCTCCGGCGGCGGAAAATTCCAGTGTCGACTATGAACGTTGTATAATCCGCAATAATTACTTTGAGAATCATTCAACATTAGGCAGTGACGGCGGCGCTTTTTACGCATGGGGTTCAGACGGCGGAGGCACGGAAATTTACAATAATTTTGTCGTATGCGGAAATAAAAATAATCAGGGAGCTTTTGACAAACTCCGTTTAGGGTTTTATACGGATAATTATACTTCAAATTATATTGTGCGCAATAATATTGTGATCGGCGGTACGAAAGGTTTAACAATGAATTTAACGAGTAAGGGAGTGAGATTTATCAATAACACGGTAGTTGGCGCTGATGATGGTATTTCAATAGGCGGTTATCCGATTGATAACGCCGATGCAAGCACATCTTTTTTTACCAATAATTTATTTGTAAATACAAAGAAAAATGATATAGCTTATCACGCTTTTGAAAACGGTAGCCAGGCCAGTTATGTCGGCAACTTCAGAAACGGCACAATTCCCGCGCCAATAAGACAGGAAGGCCGCGTTCAGTCTTCAGGCAACGCGCGCGGAACAGTAGACGTTCAATATCGTCCCACAGGCAGAACTCCGGACATCGGCGCAATTCCGCAAAACGGCGAATTGTTCCCGTATGGCGCGGACTGGAAGCTTGATGAGCGGAGATAAACCAAAGATATAACAACCGGAATCGGTAATAGTACAAAATATTTTAATATTGACATTATTACAATTTTAGTTAAAATTATTCTAAAAGTATGAAAGAAAATTCCAGTCTGACTTCCCGCGAACAGGAAATCCTGAACCTCCTGCTTGAAGGCGTCTCGTCCAAAGAAATTGCTTTTAAGCTTAATATTTCTTCCAGAACCGTGGATTACCATAAAAACAACATTTATAATAAACACAATGTAAATAATTTTCGGGAACTTCTTGCAAAATACGGTTCTGCAGGGCGGATATCTGAAATTGTCGTATTCGAAGAGCCGGAGAAAGCTCTGTCTTCAAAGATAAATAAAAAACGAATAGGCATACTGGTTTTAACAGGATTTGTAATTGTTACAGTTTTTATAATATTTTTTTTAAAACTTTCTCCTGTAACATTAAACCCATCCAATGTAACAGAAATGGGGGAAGCAATATCAGTATCGTTTATATCAGAAGATGAGCCGTTCATTGTCACTCTTAACGACGATGAACCAATTGGATATTCCGCAAGATTAACGCCGTTTCCGGATAATATAAGAATTACTGATGGAGATACCTTTTTTATTTATTTTACGTTTATATCAAATGTTGATATTGAATACCTTACGGTATACTTCGTGGATACACTCGATGAATCCGGCAATTATTTTACCCATTTGTCACCTAATAATAGTTTAAAAAGCAATGTTAAAGCGAATATTGAGTATTCAGGGACTGCGTCAGTAATCGCGAATAAAACCGCAAGCAGTACAAAGTCCAACTCAAACATTTTAAGCTTAAATGCCTACAATTATTCAGGAAATCAGCCGACCATAACTTTTACAAAATTTGAAATAATCAGATTAGCAAGCGGCAGGATTTAATTATCCGGTATTTTAAAATTGAGTCTGTTTTAACTTCCCTAAATTAACAAAAAATCTTTTAATAATACAAAACCAGGTAAAACTCAGGTAGAAAACAAGTAGTAATAACAGGTTCATTTTTAGATTCTCGAATGTATATTACTTTAAATGATCTTACCTTTGACGCGTAAATCAACAGATCATTCCGACAGGGAAAAGTTTTCCTTTAGTTTTTTTTGCGACCGCTGCGGAAAAGAATGGAAAAGCAGAAGCATGTCTTTTATGGCGGGTGGTTTTTCAAAAATTGATCATGAAGAAGCCCGCCAGTTGCTGTGGGCGCATGAGCGCAGAGTGGCTTTTGAACAAGCCAATACGGAAGCGCATTTGAAATTTGACCGGTGTTCCTTATGCGGCATCTTTGTGTGCGATGACTGTTTTAATCAGGACGCGGATGTTTGCAAAAATTGTAAAACGGTTTAAAGCTTCAGTTTCCTGAGAAACTGAAATATTTATTTTTGGAGGTAAAAGTGAAAAAGTTGTTTTTGGTTCTTGTGATAGCTCTCATGTCGGCAGGGCTGGTATGCGGTCAGGTATTAACCCTTGATCAAACGGGAGTGACAGGCGATGGTTTAAAACACGGCGCAGGGTTCGTAACAGGTTCAGTAATAAATACAATTAAAACTGTGCCGCCGGGCAGTCATTTTCTGATAACCATGAGGGGGAATCAGAATTTAAACTGGGGATCAATCGGCGCTGTTACAGCCGGTGAGGGATTTGGCGATGATTTTAAACCTATAAGTGAAATCACATTCCCGCCGTCAAGCAGAGGCGGAACATGGCAGGCTAGAATAAGCGCATCTCAGCTCCTTAATGTTCCGGGAGCCGGCGCGGCGTCTAGTTTATTTTTTAACGCCTGGGGTAATCATGTCATTCAAAAAGTCGAATTTGTAGTACCCAAGAATTATACGCCGCCTGCGCAGCTTTCAGTATATTCAACTCAAAGCGGTTTAGGAAGCGGCGTTAAATTATCGGGAGGAAATATAACTTCTGANGGTATTGTCGTANCTGTAGATAAAAGCTGGGACGAGAACGGACAAATTGAATTTATATTTGAATTCNGTTCTCCTGTTGACATTACAAAGTACGAAAGAATCGTAATAGAATGGGACGGGGTNCATCCTCATGTTTCCAGTTTATTTATGCAAATTGGTTTTTATGATAATCATGCTAAAGGCAGGTACAGTATTATAAATCCTCCGTTCATGCTGAAAAACTACTCAGGAGGAATCTTAGGTGAACAAACTGCTGATTGGGATAAAAANATGACGGCATGGAGAACTCTTAATAAAAAAGCGATAACAAAAATCAGATTCTGGATGCATCAATACACAGCTAATAAGGAATGGGATAATCACCTTAACTTAAATACTCCCGGAACAGAAAATCTTGTTATAAAGAACATCAGATTTGTAGCAGCAGAGAAGTTTTAGCTAAAAA
>WQTD01000074.1 GCA_009786455.1 Treponema sp. | reverse complement strand
TCCTTTATAAATTTGGGACTGCCTGATTCTCTTCTCGGCGCAGCATGGCCTTCGATGTACGGTTTCCTTGAAGTTCCTCTTCATTACGCAGGATATATTTCAATGATAATGGCTGTAGGAAGAATATTATCCAGTCTGATTTGCGAAAAAATTGTCAGGCGACTTGGAACAGGAACTGTTATTACTGTCAGTTTCTTTTTGTTATCCGCCGCTCTTCTTGGATTTTCATTTTCATCTTCTTTTTTTATTATTTGTTTGTGGTCAATTCCATTGTGTCTTGGAGCGGGTTTCATCGACGTAACCTTGAACAACTATGTCGCGCTTAATTACAAGGCAAAACACATGAGCTGGCTTCACTGCTTCTGGGGTATCGGCGCATCAATAGGACCAATAATAATTTCGTATTATCTATTCAACAAAAACTCATGGAGCATGGGATACCGCGCTATCGGAATTATACAATGCTGCTTTACTGTAATATTGATTATTTCATTTTCATTATGGGAGAAAAATAAATCCGCCGCCGGTATTGAAGAAAAAAAACCGGTAAATGTAAAATATTCCGAACTATTCCGCACTGCGGGAATAATACATATTCTTGTGGTGTTTTTCTGTTATGTGTCAATACAGATATCAATTGTATTATGGGGAAGCAGTTTTCTTGTTCAGGAAAAAAACATTTCTCCTGAGACCGCCGCGCGGTGGATTTCGCTTTTCTACATCGGATTGACAGCAGGACGCTTTATCTCGGGATTTTTAACAATGCAGTTTAATAACCGCCAGATGGTCCGCATCGGACACGGGCTTATCGCATTGGGAGTAATTGCTCTTGTCGTCCCGTTAGGCAATATTTTTTTAATGTCAGGTTTCTTCATTCTCGGGCTTGGCTGCGCTCCCATATATCCCTGCCTGTTACACGAAACGCCGAAGAACTTCGGCTCTGAAAAATCACAGGCATTTATGGGAATACAAATGGCGTGCGCGTTTACAGGCGCGTTAATTGTTCCTCCGTTATTCGGCGGATTTACATCATTTACAGGCTTCATGATATATCCTGTATTCATCGGAATTTTTCTGTCAGTAAATATAGTAATGTTTGAAATATTCAACAGAAAAGTTGATAAAGCAAATACAAGAAATGAGCGGACTTAGCTTTCTATGAAGAATCTCTACGGTGTAACTCCCTGGGGAAGCTGGTTTATTGATGTGCTTGACAGCTACCGGATGGGAGAACGCCTGGAACGGGGCAGGCGTTACGCGAATGCCGGAAGAGTTCTTTCGCTTGAATTTACCGAAGGAAAAGCAGCCGCGAAAGTCGAAGGAAACTACAAGCCTTTTTACAAAGTGACAATCAGCTTCCCGCCCCTTGCGGAATCTGAAAAAGTTTATAAATTGATAGAAAACGATCCGCCCTTAATGGCGCAAATTTCCGCGGGCTCGCTGCCGGAAACATTCCTGGAAAAATTAAAAAACGATGGAATAAACCTGATCCCCCGCAGATGGACAGAGATGAAAAGAACCTGCTCATGCCCGGATTACGGAGATCCATGCAAACACATGGCGGCGTTATACTACATTATCGCAAGGGAAATTGACGCGAACCCCCATGTGCTTTTCCGCCTGCGCGGTATGGATTTGGCAGGGCGTTTCGGGAAAGCGCTTGTCCGTACAATTACTCCGCCGTTTTTGGTTGCTTTCACAAAAAAAGAAAAGACGGAAAAACAGAAAGACCGGCCTCCTCTAGAATTTGAAGAGATTCCCTACTGCGGACAGCTTATTTCATCGCTTTTACCGTCAAATCCGCCGTTTTGCAGCAGGGACTTCGCCGCCGTCATGGCGGAGTTTTACCACAGGTGCGCCGCGGAAAGCGAAAAGTGGGAATCCGCGTATGATAACGATGAAATTCTTGAAAAAACAGAGCATGATTTTTCGCGCTCCGCATGGACAGTGCACTGCCCAAGCCTCGTTCCCGGAACAGAGCCTGTTTTACAATCGCAAGACATAAACGGAAACAAAAAACGTTATACGCTATACGAGGCGTTTAAATACTTTGTTTTATTTTCTTCAGACGACGGAACTGCTTCCTATAATTTTCTTTTTTATCTTTTTAAATATTTAAATCTTCTTTGTTCGGCGGGAGCTCTGATTCCCTACGTTGTTACAGACGAAGACACAATGAAAATAATCTGGCGGCCTTATGAGAACCTGCCTCCTGTATCTCAAATATTAAATTTATTAGCCTCTCGGGAATGCGGAATGTTGTCAGCTCCCTTTGTATTCAGGGTTATTGCCTCAAGCAAACAGGTAGACGGCTCTGAAAAGCAGCTTGTAAGCGGGAGAAGCGTCGTAGACATCCTGTCTTCAGCATTTTTAAACGAATGGGTCAGAAATCAATTCATGCAGATACGCGGTGATTTCTGCCGCGATGATTACAGCAAAATTACAAATACAGAGTATAAACAGCTTTTAAACATGTTTTTTTTAGGAATGTTTATTGATGTTTCAACTCCCGCAAAACGTTCCCTTCCTTTTTCAGTAGACAGATGGCTTTCTGTTCTTCACATAAATTTTTCTTCATACCGTTACGCGATAACGATTAAAGACCTTGCCAAACGCGCTGACAGTTCCCTTGAAACGCTCAATTTTGCGATTTCAATCGATATAATCACAGAAGCCGGAAATGGAACAATAAAAACGCCTCTTTCAAAATGCAAAAATCTGGAAGTCCTCCGTTCAGCGATTGCCCTTTCAAATTATCTGCCGGAAATAAAAGACCTCTTTTCCAACCAGTACATTGTCCTCTCCGAGACGCGGCTCGTTTCCTTCCTCGATTCAGCTTCTTCGCTTCTTACCCGACTCGGCATGACAGTCAATCTTCCCAAAGCGCTGGCGAAAGAACTAAAACCCCGTCTTGTAATCAAGGGAAAAACGGACGGCTCTCTTGTTAAATACCTTGATTTAAACGCGCTTCAGGATTTTGAATGGCAGATTGCAATCGGCGATGAAGTGATGTCCGTTAAGGAATTTGAAACCCTCGTTAAATCAAAGCGCGCAATGGTTCGTTTCCGCGACGGTTATGTGAAAATGCAGACCGGCGAATTTTCCCGTCTGTTGAAAAAAGCAAAAGCCGCTTCTCCCGATGTAAACGATTTCCTAAAAGCGCATTTTTCAGGAGACACAGTCTTAACATTTAAAACGCGCAAATCAATCGACAATATTTTCCGTGAGCAGAATATTCCGCTCCCCTCCTCTTTAAACGCGCAGCTTCGGCCATATCAATTAAGGGGATACAACTGGATCTGCTCGCTTTTATTTTCAGGATTCGGCTGTATTCTCGCCGACGACATGGGACTTGGAAAAACAGTGCAGTCCATCGCAGCTCTTCTGCGCCTCAAAGAAGAAAAACTTTTAAAAAACGGCTGTCTTGTTATCGCCCCTGCGGCTCTTGTAAGCAACTGGGAAAAAGAACTTGGCCGTTTCGCTCCGGCGCTTGAAGTTTCGCGCTACCATGGAAGCAAAAGAAAGTTTGATAAAAAAAGCGACGTATTTCTTTCTACATACCAAACCATTATACGCGATGCGGAAAAACTTGATAAAAAAACTTTTTCCATGCTCCTTGTTGACGAAGCTCACCTTATGAAAAACACCCAGACGCGCATATCGAATACCGTAAAAAAACTGAAATCAAAATACCGTATCGCGCTTTCAGGAACGCCGGTTGAAAACCGCCTTGAAGATTTAAGATCACTTTTTGATTTCGTTCTGCCGGGATATCTCGGTGACGCGAAAACATTCAAGGAACAATACCGCATCCCAATAGAAGTTATGCGAAATCATGAAAAAGCGGCGTCCCTGAATAAAATAACGTCTCCCTTTCTTCTCCGGCGCCTAAAAACGGATAAAAACATCATAA
>WQTD01000073.1 GCA_009786455.1 Treponema sp. | reverse complement strand
AAAACTCAATGGTTTCATTTATCGGCAGATACCTCGCCTTGTTTTTCTCCGCCTCGCTGTAAAAATTCTTTGTCTGCTGTATCAAGTCTTCTACCGTTGTTTCGCGGTTAAAAGAAAATTTGATAACCATGGTATTAACCTGCGAACCATACATCAGCGCAAGACCTTCCGGAATAGCCACGGGATAGGAAAAGCTTATGTTACTCTGTCCTGACATCCGGTAAAGCGATAAAGCAAAAATTATTTTTGAATACATATAGGGTGTTATCCCGTATTTTTGTGAAATAATTTTTACCCTGTCCGTATCTTTTTGATCAATGATAAAATTACATATACTAACCGCGCTCAATGATTCCTGCTCTTGTGACGCGCCCGCTGAACGGCAGAGGAATTTTAAATCCACAGGCTGCGCGTCATGGCAATAACCGCGCCAGAAATCAACCATGTTCTTTTTATTTTCATTCATGATCGTTTGCAATGCTGAGAGATATCCTGAATACAACATTTTCTGTTTGTTAATATCCAACGCTACGGAATAATCAGGATTGTTGTAATAAGCGGCGTATTCTTCATGAATTGCGTGGGCTTTTGTTCCGTCTATTTCAATGTGATGACAACAAATAATATACCGATATTTCCGATCCGCAAGCTTAATAAGGATGTATCGGTAAAGCTGATCCTTCGATAAATCAAACGGCTTTGATACAATAGAGAATATCTGCTTATTATCAAGAGGATGATTAAAATACTGTACTATTCGCGCGTCATCTGCTATTAATCCCCTGTTTTTCCAACAGGGAATATCGTTTTCAACGGCTACATTGCAGTTAAGAAAATAATAATCATTCAGTAAACGCACAAGAGAATCATTAAGCCGATCCGCGGAAATTTCCCCGTCAAAAATATTATCTTCGACTATATTGTAATCATAACGGTCAGTATCCATCTGCCATTCATTAAATAAAATCACCTGATACGGACTTAGTTTAAAAACATCAGGGATTTTTATTTCATTCATGTTTTCCTGTTCTGCAGTGCCGCTCTCCTGCGCCTTTGTTTTGGCAAGAGATGCCAAAGCCCTGGGAGTCTGATTCATTGACAGATCAACAACAGAAAGACCGGTGGATTTGTAAAGCAGAAAAACCGCTTTAGCGGCAGAAATCGAATCGCCGCCCAAAAGTATAAAATTGTCCAATGCGCCTACTTTTGGAATTTTAAGAACCTCCTGAAAAGCCAGACAAATTGTTTTTTCCATATCATCCGCCGGCTCTACATAATCAGTCTTAAAGTATTCAATTTCCGGCGGGACAATCTTGCTGCGGTCAATCTTATTGTTAATATTAAGCGGCAAAGAAGGAACCTGCTCAATATAAGAAGGCACCATATAGTAAGGTAAAATCCGGGAAATATCTTCCTGTATTTTCTTTGGATCAATCTCCTCCGCCGCGGTATAACAGGCGTACAAACGTGTCTGAGGCACTTCCCCCGCGCGGCTTTCAAACCCAACAACCACAGCTCTGCTGACCGGCGCAACCCTGCGGATAGCGTCTTCAATTTCACCGGGTTCAACCCTATGCCCGTGTACCTTGAGCATCCAGTCGGCGCGTTGGATATATTCAAAATTACCATCGGGTAAAAGCCTGGCAAGGTCGCCTGAATGGTAGAGGGTACGGTGTTCCGGATCATCGGAAAACGGATTAGGTGTAAATTTTTGAGCGGTCAGATCCGGAAGATTATGATAACCCAAAGCCAGACATTCGCCGGAAATACAGAGTTCTCCTATCTCGCCTTCCGCTGACGGATTCCCCTCTGAATCCAACAGATATACCCTGGTACCTGTAAGCGGTTTGCCAATGGGAGTATTTCCGTAATTTTGATCAATAACGAATAGAGTAGCCGCGCCTGCTGTTTCCGAAGCGCCGTACCCGTTAAGCAGCTGCATTTTATCTGTGTAAATATTTTTAATTTGCTCTGAACCGACAGCAAGACATTTAATTTGCCCTTCAAAATGTTTGATTAAAACAGGCGCCAATACCGGCGGCGCGAAAGTAAGGGTTATCTTATGCATTAACCCATATTGAATAACTTTAGCCATATCCATGCCATATTCGGCGGGAGCTATATCTACTTTGGCGCCNACAATAAAAATCGTAAGTTCGGAACTTGTTATAATTACTGAAGAAAGGGGAATATAAGAAAACCATATTTCCTTTTCACGTTCATACCCCTTAGTCGCCCCATGAATTTCACGGGATGCTACATCGGTACGGTAAGAAATCGCGCGGTGAGGAAGAAGAACCCCCTTGGGACTTCCGGTAGAACCGGAAGTAAAGATCACCATGGCAAGCTGTTCCCGTTCCGCTCTGACATTCTCAAATTCAGTCATATTGCCAAATGGATTCAGTTCCTGTATCCATTTTTCATCGATGATACAATCGCTGCCGCATTGCCGGCAAATTTCTTCTATCCGTTCCGCGGGATAGGCGGTATTTACAAAAGTCCCGGCAGCGCCCGACTTCCAGACACCAAGTAAAGCGGCAAAAGCCTCCGGGCTGCGGGGAAGTACAATCGGTACTATCTGTTCACGCTTCACAGAACGGGATTGTAACGCTTTGGCAACAGCATTACTTGCTCCGTCCAGCTCCGAGTAATTGAATTTTCGGTCTCCGCAGATTATCGCTGTGTCGTTACTGTATTTCTTTACGGATTCCGCAAATCGATCTAAATATGAAACCCATGTCTTATCCATAGTATTTTCCTCCAAAATAATCTATTAAAAGCATACTGTAAAAAAAACCGGGATGATTGACCGCCTATGCAGTTTTGCCGACCATTTATGACAAATTAGGGTTTTTTTCTTGCTTTAAGGCAAAAAGAGGTATATTATGTGGTAAATATGAATAATACAACAGAAATTTACACATCAGCTTCTGAATTTATTACACGCGCCCGTGTAGACGAAATCATAAAAAAACATTCGTTCACAGCGGCTGGGCTGGGAATTATACCTGTACCGTTTTTTAACTTTTTTTCCGTTTCCGCAGTCCAGATTAGCATGGTTCAGGCAATAGCCCGCTTGTACAATGTGGCGGAAAAAAAATCCTCAATTAAAAACATCATTGCCTCAGTGCTTGGAGGTTTGGGAGCTACAGGCATTTCAGGTTTCTCTATGTTAAAGTTAGGCGCTATCCCGGTTATCGGGGGTTCTCTTGCGGCTTTCTCAGCTCCCGCATTGAACGGTTTTTCGACCTACGCCATAGGTTATATGTTCGCCAAATATTATGAATCCCCCGACGGGTTCATAAAAGCCAATGCCCATGCCTTAACCGAGTGGTTCAAGGAAGGTTTTAAAGAAGGCAGGGAAAAACTGGGGGAAGCCATTTCAGGCAAGGCAGCCGCATGATACATTTCTTGTATGAAAACCTAATCGCCGGCGGAGCATGGCGTTTTTTCCTGACAGGTATAGGCATAACGCTTCTNATTGTATTGCAAGGGTTAATCATCGGTACTTTCTGCGGCATCATTCTCTGCGCCATGTCACGCAGCCGTTTCAGGGTTCTAAAGGCTTTCTCCCATATATTCATTCTGTTTATGAGCGGAACGCCGGTTATCCTTATACTGATGCTGTTCTTCTATGTGATTCTGGCGCCGTTCGGTACAGACGCGGTGATAACCGCCATTATCGCTTTCGGTATGCGAAGCGGCGCTTTGATTGGAGAGATCATGAAGAGCGCGCTCTCCGGTGTGGATCAAGGACAGGTTAACGCGGCGCGTACTCTTGGCTTTAACCGCGNNGGGGCTTTTTTCCATGTAACCCTGCCTCAGGCAATACGCATCGGAAAGCCGCTTTACAAGCACAATGTNGTAACTCTTTTACAGGATACCAGCGTAGTAGGTTATATAACCGTTAACGATTTAACNCGNGTGGTCAACAGCATGGGAAGCCGCACGGGAAATCCTCTNATTTCGCTGATTGTCGGAATTGCGATATATCTCTTNCTTTCGGCTGTTATAAGTTTTCTTTTTAATATTTCAGATACCGGCAAAAGGCGGCGTAAAACAGCATGATCNCNNTAAAAAACCTTTCCAAATCTTTTGGNTCATTGACCGTTTTACANAATGTGAACGCCGTAATAGAAAAAGGGGAGTGTGTTTCCGTAATCGGTCCTTCCGGTACGGGAAAGAGCGTCTTCCTCTCCTGCTTAAACGGACTTCTAACCCCNGATGCCGGAAATGTTTTTATTGACGGCGTTGATTTTTTTGATAAAAAAACCGACATCAACAAAATGCGGGAACGCATGGGCATGGTGTATCAGAGTTTCAATCTTTTTTCACATTTGACTGTTTTGGAAAATATCATACTGGCTCCGGTAAAGATAAAAAAAATTCCCAAAGAAGAAGCGGTAAAAAAGGCAAGAGAACTTTTAAGCATGGTCAGTCTTGCAACCAAAGAGAACGCCTACCCGGATGAACTGTCGGGCGGTCAAAAACAGCGTATCGCCATTGCCCGCGCTTTGGCAATGGATCCGCAACTCATACTTTTTGATGAGCCTACAAGCGCTTTGGATCCGGGAATGGCAGGCGAAGTATTGGCGGTAATCCGTTCACTCGCGAAACAGGGCAT
>WQTD01000072.1 GCA_009786455.1 Treponema sp. | reverse complement strand
TACGAAGAATTTTCCGCCTGAATTTGTTTCAGATAGGGAATGGCTTTTCCTATCTCGTTAGTTTTTAAAAGGGTTGTCGCTAATTTATACCGGAGTTCGACCAGAATATCAGCTTTGATATTCTGATGTCTCAATCCTATTTCAAAATCTTGAATCGCAGCTTCGTATTGTCTTGTATCAAGATGAATGGTTCCGGCAATGAGACAGGAATTCGGACCCATAACAGGATCGGCGCGCAAATGGTTAAAAACACGCAGAGCCTGCTCAACCTGATTTGCTTCATGGTAACATTCGGCGAGAGTATACAGCGACTCCTTGTCATCCGGCGCAAGGTCTATCGCTTTACGAATATAGTTCATGGCATCTTTGGGTTTTTTCAGCCTGAAAAAAGAATGCCCCATCGTGCGCAATACAGCCGGATTTTCAGGTTCTTGAATTCGCGCCTGCTGAAGAAGCTGAATTGCCTTTTCATAATTTTTTCTTTCAAATTCGAGTGCGCCTAATTCGTAGTTAACTTCAAAGTTATCCTGTCTGAATGTTCTTGCTGTCGAAAAGCCTTTGTAAGCTTGTTCCTGCATTCCGAGTTTATTAGCCGAAAGACCATACCTCAGCCATACTTCAAAATTATCAATACCTTTTATCTGACTTACTGAAAGCTGCTCGGTAAGTGTCTCAAAGGTTTTCATTGCTCTGTCCCAATTCTGTTCTTCAAAATATCCGCTTCCCAATATATAAAGAGCTTCCGGATCATTCGGATTTTGGGCGAGACGTTTGTTTGCTTCTTTCATTGCCGCTTCCCGGTCTTTAGCCAGTTTTCCGGTGCCTAAGGACAACCCTTTAAACTTTCCCATGAACAGAAGAAAGACGCAGACCACAAGAACGAGCGCAACGATACCAATCAGTATAGACATACTATATTATCGGATATTTTTATGTTTTTTTACACTGGTTTTACCGATAATATAGTAATATATTGAGAATCATGTTTAAAACAGCCTTGAAATGGGGTTGCCTCTTGACAAAGGCAAACTCCCTGTCTAAATTTAATAAAGGCTGTTTTTTAGTAATGTAGATAAGGAGTGAGTCCAATGGCATCAGATATCGGCATTAAGATTGCCAACGGTGAATTCTACCCAATCATGGAAGAGAATTCATTAATCAAGAAAAGATTGATTCTTACCACAGTTCATGATAATCAGCCTAGTGTCCAAATTGACCTTTTCAGAAGCGCGACTAATGCGATGACTGACGCGCAATATATCGGCAGTCTGGTTGTAGAGAATATTAAACCGCGCCCTAAAAAAGAACCTTCCATAGAAATGGTTATCTCATCCGACGGCAACGGGAAAATAATCGCCGATGCTGTTGATCTCGATACAAGCGCAGGCGGCGAACACTACGAGCTTGCTGTCTCCTTAAAATCCCTTGATGAAACTACGCGGGATATCGATCTTCCCGATTTTGAGCTTGAAGCGAATGAAGAACCTCCGTCGGGTCTTTACAATGCTGCTACAAAAGTACGTGACAATAAGAAAAAATCTTTCCCTGTCTGGCTAGTTGTGTTGATTGGTTTACTTCTAATTCTCGGACTTCTTGCCTTTTGGTTGTTCTACCTCGGAGGATTAAAAACCGTCAATTCATTTTTTGATAAATCATCATCAAAGCCCGTTGAACAGATCGTACCGCCCGAACCTGTCAAGCAGCCTGATCCGGCACCCGCGCAGATCGAGCCTGTAAAGCAGCCGGAGACTATAAAGCAGCCCGATCCTGTACCGGTAATTCAAGCGCCTGTTACTCCTCCTCCGCCAAGACCGCAGACGCCTGTGGTTACTCCTCCTCCGGCAGCGTCTTACAATGTCCCGACAACTATCCCGAGGGAAGGCGTAAACTACAAGATCAGATGGGGCGATACTTTGTGGGATATTTCTGAAACATTCTACCGTGATCCATGGCAGTATCCGAGGATTGCGCAGTATAACAATATCCGTAACCCCAACTTGATTATATCAGGCAGGACAATACGAATTCCGCCGAGAAACTAACGCTTCGCGGACTGATATTTTTAGTAATTCTTGCTCTTTCCTCGTGCGTAACGCCTCAGCATCAGAATGAATTTTATTTGGGATTGATAGACGCGAATATCCATCATAAAGTTTCGCTGTTTGAAAAATCGCTTTCCAATCCCAATGAGTTTATCCGCAGGGCGGCAGCCGAAGAACTCGCGATATTGATGGCGAAAGGTCATTCCCTTCCTTCAGGAATTCCGGAGCGAGTCCAAAGTGAAGCGCGGGGTTTTTGGGCTGGCGCTTTTGACGCTGTCAATAACGGAGACAACAAGGAAAAAATTCTATCGTTTTTTTTCAGCAACGATTTAAACAATCCGTCTTTTCATGAGGCAAGGAATTTCGTTCTGCGCGAATGCAAAAAAAAGGAAATAATCTTTACTGATTTTGAGTTAGCCGCGATTGAAGGATTTTACGCAATCTCACGATCGCGGGCAAGCGATGCTTTAACTTTTTTCCGCGGATTTCAAACAAGCGGCCTTCAAACTCCGAATGAAAAAAAATGGGACGAACAGATGCCGGAAATTTTTATCAGATACCCTGTTCTTATAAACTTTTTTGGAAGGGCGTTTCAGGGTACTCAATCATCTGGCAGCGAAGGGGTTACTCTCTTAATAAACTGGGAGTCAAATCTCTCAAAGAACGCGGAAGCCCACCGCCTAAAGGAACACCGTTACAGGCTTCTTTACAGCGCAGGGCGTATTGCCCGCGCAAGAGGCGGACTGAGCGGACAGGGAATCACGCTTTTTGAGCGGGCTCTGTCCCTCGCGCCTGATAAAGATCAGTCCGACATTTGCATTTGGAATATCCTCGATTTGGCGCTAGGCGAATCAACGGAAAGTTTTTTAAAACATTTTGAAAAATACTATGCTGTCATTCAAATAAAAAATTATTTTGACGATGTTCTGGAAAGATCATTGCAGCAAATGATCGCCGCGCAGGATTGGGGAAGAATTATCCGTGCCTTTTCATCGCTCAACAAAAGCAGCGCTGATGTTCCAAAAGCCGCTTTCGCGTGGCTGATAGCGCGCGCTATGGATGAAGATTTGCTGTCGGACGCGAACAAGCGTCTTGCGGCATCGGCGGTAAGTATGCCTCAAGCCGATAAAAAAACTTATGTGCAAATTGCATATAATGCAAGCAGCTCAATAACCCTTCCCTCGCTTTACTACCGCGCAAGAAGCGCTGAAGTCCTCGAACTTCCATTAATCGAGTACACAAAAAGTAATACAAACGGAACAAACAGCCAGACGCAGCAAAACGGCGCGCCGGCGCCTAGCGCTTTAATTGATTTCCTTCTCGGTTTTTTCAGAAACGGAGCGTCTCATCTTGCCAATCCGTACATCAGGGCAAACGAAAAAGATTTGTCCGCTCCTGAACTGCGATCTCTTGCGCAGGCGTACGCAGATCAGAATATGCACCCTCAATCAATGAGATTAGCCGGCATTTACATTAACAGAGAACCGTATACAAGAGAAAGGCGCGATTTAGAGCTGATGTTCCCGCGCCCCTTTTTGGAATTGACGGAAAAATACGCGCGTGAATATAAAATCGCACCTCAGCTTCTTTTTGGACTTATCCGCGCCGAAAGCGCGTTCCAGCACGCTGTTGTCTCTCATGCCGGAGCTGTTGGCTTAACTCAATTAATGCCCGCAACCGCGAAAGAAATGTCAGACCGCCTGCGCAGATCGGGCGGTCCTAATTACGCAAATCATTCCAACGAATTAGATCTCACTGATCCCGAATTGAACGTACACATCGGCACATTTTATTACAACTATTTATTAGGATTGTTCAACGACCCTCAGCTCGCCTTAATGGCGTATAACGGCGGCATGAACAGGGTACGCAGATGGCAGAACGCAAACCCAAAACTTCCCGCAGACTTAATCGCGGAAACCGCCAACATTTACGAAACAAGAGATTACGCAAGAAGGCTGATTGGATTCGCCGCGGTTTATAAAGAGTTATATTACAGGTGACAGTCACCACTTTCATTCGCAAATAGTGACTGTCACCGCAGCGCGTTTTCCAACTGCTCCCTCGGATCACCCTTCTTTGTGATTTTTTTCGCGGCGGCGATGAAGGCGTTTAAATCGCTGCCTGAGCGCTCAAACAGATCGTCGTAAAAATTATCTTCCGTGTGATAAAGCCGGAAAAGTTCAAGGTAGGCGTTGTTTACCGGCTGTTCGATAAAATATCTGTAATTATCATTTGTAAAACGGCTCTCGTATTCGGATTTGTATCGATCTTTTGCGGCTTGAATTATCGATTCCTTTTCGGTCAATTTTTCTTCCCTGCTCTTTTCTCTTGAATACAGCGCGTCCAATTCCGCGATCAATTCCTGAAGAAAAGCGACAAATTTCGCGCTGTTTGTTTCGCTGTCAATCATGTCACGGTACTCTTTTGAGTCGATGCCGAAACGGGATTCCATGTACAGGCGCGAACCCTTGGTGCCGATAAACTCGGCTATCTCTTCGTTAAAATCCATCTTGCTCTTAATAAACACAGTCGAATGAACAAGCTCGTGGATAATAAGGTCTGCAAGCCGTGCGGGGGAATAGTTTCGCATATACGAATACAGCGGATCCTTGAACCA
>WQTD01000071.1 GCA_009786455.1 Treponema sp. | reverse complement strand
CTCTGACCGCCGAGCTTTTCCCAGAGTTCCTCGCCAATATGAGGAGCATAAGCGCTGATCATTACAATAAGCGGTTCCCACATGGAACGCGGAATCTCCTGCAGTTTGGCAAGTTCGCTTGAATAAATCATCATTTGGCTTATCGCAGTATTAAAATTAAGGCTTTCTGTATCATGGGTGATTTTTTTTATGGAACGGTGCAGCAGTTTTTTCAATTCTGTTCCGCCGCTTTCAGGAGCATCACAAACCGGTTTTTCACCGATTGCCCAGAGCCGCTCCAAAAACCGTGAAACGCCCGTTACGCCTGACATATTCCAGGGTTTGCTCACTTCCAGAGGACCCATGAACATCTCGTACATACGAAGGGAATCAGCCCCGTACTCTTTGACAATATCGTCAGGGTTAATGACATTGCCGCGGCTCTTGCTCATTTTCTGGTTGTCTTCTCCAAGAATCATTCCCTGATTAACAAGCCGCTGGAAAGGTTCGGTTGTATTTACAAGTCCCAGATCATAGAGCACTTTATGCCAAAAACGGCTGTACAAAAGATGGAGAACCGCATGTTCAACGCCGCCGACATAAAGGTCTACAGGCAGCCAGTAATCAATCTTTTCCCTGTCAGCGAAAGCCTTTTCATTTTTGGGATCGAGGTAGCGGATGTAGTACCAGCATGAGCCTGCCCACTGGGGCATGGTGTTTGTCTCGCGCTTTGCTTTTCCTTTGCATTTCGGGCAGACAGTATTCACCCACTCTTTAATTCCTGCAAGGGGGGACTCACCTGTTCCTGTCGGCGCATAGGATTTCACCTGCGGCAGCTTTAACGGAAGATCGCTTTCGGGAATCGTTATTATGCCGCACTTTGCGCAATGCACAACCGGAATAGGTTCGCCCCAGTAACGCTGCCGCGAGAAAATCCAATCCCTCAGTTTATAATTAACTGCCCGTTTGCCGATTCCCATTTCTTCAAGCCAACCGGTTATCTGCTTCTTAGCTTCGTCAGTTTTTAAACCTGTAAATTTTCCCGAATTAACCGAGTAGCCGTCGCTGTCTGTACATTTATCTGGTTCTTTTAAATAGTCTTTTCCGGCAACAGGTTTTTCATCAGAGACAACCTGAACAATCGGCAGATTAAAGGCGTATGCAAAATCCCAGTCTCTTTCATCATGGGCGGGGACAGCCATTATCGCTCCTGTACCGTATGAAATGAGAACATAGTCTGCGATCCATATCGGAATTTTTTTATCGTTAACAGGATTAATCGCGTAAGCGCCGCAGAAGACGCCTGTTTTTTCTTTTGCGAGGTCTGTGCGTTCAAGATCGCTCTTGCGCGCCGCAGTTTCGATGTACGCTTCTACAGCCTGTTTTTGCCCCGGCGTGGTAAGTTTCTCAATAAGCGGATGTTCAGGCGCAAGCACCATATAAGTCGCGCCGAAAAGTGTATCGGGGCGTGTCGTATAAATTTCGAGTCTGTCGGTATGTCCGTCGATTTTAAAAATTACGTTCGCGCCTTCGCTCCGCCCTATCCAGTTACGCTGCATGAGTTTTACAGGTTCCGGCCAGTCAAGACCGTCAAGGTCTGCAAGCAGACGCTCGGCATAAGCGGTAATCTTTAAAATCCACTGACGGATTCTCTTACGGGTGGTTTTTTCACCGCAGCGTTCGCAAAGCCCGTCTTTAACCTCTTCATTGGCAAGACCGGTTTTACAGGACGGACACCAGTTAATGGGACTCTCAGCTTCGTAAGCAAGTCCCTTTTCAAAAAGTTTTAGGAAAATCCACTGTGTCCATCGGTAATAATCTTCCGCCGACGTATCAACCTCGCGATCCCAGTCGTAGCAAAAACCGAGAGTTTTAATTTGGGTGCGGAATCTGTCAATATTTGCAGCCGTTGTTACAGCGGGATGAGTTCCTGTTTGTATCGCATAATTTTCTGCGGGAAGACCGTAAGCGTCAAAACCCATTGGATGCAGCACATTATAGCCATTCATGCGAAGGAAACGGCAGTAAATATCAGTGGCTGTGTAACCTTCCGGATGACCGACATGAAGCCCCTGACCTGAGGGATACGGAAACATATCAAGCACATAGCGCCGCTTTTCCTTGGGAATCGCGCGGTCTTCGGACACCCTGAAAGTTTTATTATCAGCCCAGTATTTCTGCCATTTTGGTTCGATTGTTTCAAAAGGATATTTTGCCATACACGGAAATTATAATGAAATATTTTGTTTAAAACAGCCACTTTAAACTTTTATCAATAACCCCGCCGCAAGCAGCGGCGTAATAAACCCATCAACACAAATAAATCCATGTTTTTTTAGAAAAAAAACTTGACAAAAATGCCCTGATAAGTCAATACTAATCGCGTTTTAAATATGTTTTTAATTTAAAAATTTTGTAGTTTGGGGAGGTATATATGCCGGCAGCAGGGAAAAAGAAAAAGAAAATCCCGCCGATCGATCAGGAATTCATTGAAAAAATGGAAGCTTCGTTAACGGTTTTAAAATCGGAGATTGTTGATAATTTGATAGCAAGCAATCAGGATTTCAGGGAGATAATGGAAGGAATGGATTCAAAAGATCTTGCCGATATCGCGTCTGATGATATTGACCGCAAGATGATTGAAGCAATCGGTACGCAGGAATTAAAACGGCTGAAATTGATTGAATCAGCTATTACGCGAATTAAACAGGGTAAATACGGTCACTGTATAAAATGTTCAAAAAGAATCCCCCAGGACAGGCTTATAGCGATACCCTACGCCCTTATGTGCATAGACTGTAAATCCGAAGAAGAAAGGCGCAACCGCTGATGCAAAAAAAAGTTTTGGTTTTGCTTGCTGACGGCTTTGAGGATGTCGAAGCCGTAACGCCGATTGATTACCTGCGGCGCGCAGGGATAGAGGTGACAACCGCCTCCATTTCCGGAAGCCTTACAGTAACCAGCAGATGGGGTGGAATTAAGATCACCGCTGATGCCAAACTGGCGGAACTTTTAAAATTAGAAACAAATATTCCCGATGCTGTCATTCTCCCCGGCGGAATGCCAGGCGCCTCAAATCTGGCTGCTTCAAAAGAGACAGGACTGCTGCTCATAAAAATGGCTGCCGCCGGAAAACTGATCTGCGCAATATGCGCGTCTCCCGCGATTGTACTCGCTCCGCTTGGATTGCTTTCCGGCAGAAAATTTACCTGTTTTCCGGGAATGGAAGAAAAAGTAACCGACGGCGTATGGTCAGACAGCCGCACCGTAACAGACGGTAACATCATTACAAGCCGCGCAGCGGGAACAGCGGGCGAATGGTCAATCGCGGTAATCAGCGCTCTGCTCGGCGAAACGGAAGGAAAAAAGATAACTGAAACTATACTGCTTATTTCCTGAGCATTTTTGCAAAATTTTTTAACTTACCGCGCTTTATATGTGTTCCCGGCACTTCAAGGATTTCCCGCGCGACTTTGTTGCCGAGCGACGCGCATTCAGAAAGCGATTTCCCGCGTATCCACGCGGAAATGAAAGCGGCGCAGAAAGCGTCTCCCGCTCCTACTGTATTTCGCGGAATAACAGCGAATGTCTCTTCACGATACATATTGCCGCTTGCAAAAACAATGGCTCCCCTGCCGCCGAGTTTTACAATAATAATGGGATATATCTCTCCGTCTGTGATAATTTTCAACATCGGACTTACATCGCTTATGATATATGCTTCTTTATCCCTTTCCGTTAGGAAAGCTTCATCACTGCCGGTTTTTCTGATCGTATTGTAGAATGTGATAGCTTCATCAGCGTTCATAAAAACAAAGAGGGGAAAACTCCGGCTGTAAGTCAGAATTTCTTCCGCTTTGCTTTTTACCTGCATAACGGAAGCCGCATCCAGAGCGACAGGAATTCCGCGGCGGTTTGCAAGCAGCAGAATATGCTGTACAAGACTTCGGCGATCAAGAATATACCCGTCCAAAACCACAACTTCCGCAGTGCGGATCAGTTCGTCATTAATATGGGATTCATTTAATTCAAGCGATGCCGACGGGCATGCCGCAAACCGCAGTTCACCGTTCACATTACATGCAAAGCAAAGTCCCGTTTTTAAATTTGATTTTTCAAGAACCAGATTGACGCCGGAAGCGGTCATCTCTTCCATGAAAATTCCGCTTAGTATATCCTGCCCTGTACAGCCGGAAAAAGACGCGCTCATTCCAAGCATGGAAGCGATTTTAGCGACATTAGCTGATCCTCCGCCGGAACTCTTAACCGCTTTGGAAAAGTCAACCGCAGGTTCCTTAAGGAGCGCATCCGCCGTACCGCTGTCAATGTGCTGAATCGGATCTGTAATGCCGTATTTATCAGCAAGAGAGTTGTCAATATCAATGAATACATCAACAATCGGATTGCCGATGCACAATAACTCAGTCATTATTTCGGCTTGGCGATAATCTCTGCAAGATCAGGATTCTTCTTCAGTTCGTGGACAAGTCCCTCAGCGCGTCCCTTGTTCACATAATCCCTGTTCTGGAATGAATATTTAAAATGCGTATGCGTATCATAGGTGCCTTTCATAAGCGCAAAGGCATCTTCTGTCATAACAAGTTCTTCATCCGTAGGTATAACAAAAACCGGTATTTTCGATTCGGGTTTGCTTATACAGGTTTCCGTATTTCTTGTACAGGAAATTTTATTTTTTCTGGGATCAAAAGAAAT
>WQTD01000070.1 GCA_009786455.1 Treponema sp. | reverse complement strand
AGTATTTGTTAGCAGATTATGATCCGCATATACTTCCGTATGGAAAAGCAAACCTGTATTTATTGAAATCCATTCATGCAGATAAAAACCGTATGTAACGCCAAAATTACCTGTAAAAATGCCGTGATCGTTGGTTCTCATTCCCGCAGCCCCGATACTAAGTCCAAAATATTGATCAAGAAATTGGTGCTTTTTTAGCTGGTTATTTTCGCCAATGCTTTCTTCCTCATTCTGGGCGAAAACCGATGTTGCCAATATGGCAACGCTCATCAAAAAAATAAAAAGTTTCTTCATTGTCTGCTCCCTATAAATAAAATTTGCAATACTTGTCTATGCAAATACACTTGACTAATACAAGACAAATGTATTATATTAAATCCACGCCGTCAATGTTTTATTGCAAAAATGGACAGACGCTATAATTTGTCTTATTTGTTACAAAAGGGGTTTATATGTCTAAAAATGAAAAATCACCTAACCGTCAGGTTCAACGGACATGTTCATGGATATATGAAGCGTTATTGTTACTTATGGACGAAAAGCCTTATGACAAGATAACTGTTTCAGATATTATTGAAAAGGCTGGTATTGCCCGGCAGACATTTTACCGTAACTTTAAAGACAAAAATGAAGTTATTGTGCAGTATTTTACCAATATTTTTAACAGTGAACTGCTAACTGTTGAAAATATAAACGAAAAAGACAAACAGGAGAATATTGTATTAACTTTTAATATAAAATATATGGTTGCTCACAGTGAAAATATTAAAAAATTATTAACCATAGTTGGTATAGAAGATTTATTTTCAGATAGTTTCAAAGAATGGCATAATATGTTATTCAATCAAAAGAAAAACAAACTTAATAAAGAAGCACAGCTTGCGTATTGGTATAAAATCCATTATCAAATTACTGGTATAATAATTGTAATTATGGATTGGTTTAAAAATGACATGCCTTTATCTGTAAATAATTTAGTAAAGTTGCTTAATTTTTACACCGTTGACACAGAGATATTATATTCAAATGTTCCAAATATCAAAATTAAAATAATTGAAAAATAAAAACAGAATAACCAATTATTTATTCTATTTTTTTAATCTCACTCTAATCGTCTTAATCTCAAACGCTCTGAATTCCAGATCGAGGTTACATCCCTGAACAGGTAACGGCGCTGGATTATCTTCCAGCATGTCTGTTGCAGCGGCGGATAAAAGTTCCTTATAGAAACGCAGGGTTGTCCGGCATTTTCCGCCAAGACTTTCGTATAACCTCAGGATAAGTTCATTTGCGCTTCCGTTTTCAGGCGCTTTAACACATTCAATAATGACAGAGTTTCCGTCCACACTGCAAAGGGATTGCGAAGCGCGGGAAGCCTCATTGTTGGAAACGCGGGGTACTTCGCCGCAAGGCATGCTAGAAACTTCGCCGCGACAAGCGCCGTTTTGAGAGCAGCCAAACACCGCAGCAGCAGGGGAGTTTAATTCGTAAGCGGAACGGATTACAGAGCCATCGGCGAAACTTCCTTTAAAGGGGAGAAGTGAATACGTAAAATAATGCGTACCTCTGTCCGCTTCGGGATCGGGGGCGGTGGGGGAACGAAGGAGAGTAAGGCGCAGTTTGCCGGCTTCCACATCGTGGCCGTATTTGCAATCGTTAAGGAGAGCGACGCCGCCGCCTTCCTCTTCAAGGGAAACCCACTTGTGAGCGCAGATTTCAAACTTGGCGCGATCCTGCATCAGGTTGCGGTGGGTGTTCCGCCATATGTGGCCGTATTGGACTTCGCAGCGAATCTGTGTCGCGTTTATGTCCGTATCAAATTCAACTTTTAAAAGCCGCCGCTTTTCGTACCATGAAACCTTTGTTTCAAAATCAATGCGGGGATTTTCCGAATAGCATACCGTATCCTGAACAAGATACGAAGCGTCGCCGATTTCATAAGAGCGGCGCAGACGGAAACATACAGACCCGTCGGTAATCACTTCGCTTGAAACAAGCTGCGTCTCCTGTCTGATATGTTTTGTCCAGTCGGCGTCAATGTCCCACGCGTCCCAGAAAACCGGCACATCCTCGGCAGTGATTAAGGCATTGAACGCGCCGCCTTTCGCTATTGTTTCACATTCGCGTCTCTTATCAAACAGACTTACAATTCTGCCTGACCCGTCAAAGGTTATTGTATAGAACGGAGTTTGAAGGATGTTGTCTTTCCAAATAAAAGGTGAATTGACGACAGGTTTTTCATCAACCACAGAATAACAAGCCCATCCCATGGACGGAGCTTTACCGGCAAATACAGCTTGTTCTTTCCCGTCAAAGTCTGTGTACCGCTGTACCGGATAGATCGCGCCTTGCGAGTCCCGAAGCGCCGCCGGTAATTCCGTGTTTGCTTTTTCTTTGGAAACCTTAACAGACGATGAATAATCCCATGACAAATTGTTAAAAACAGCGACACAGGAATTGCCGCCGTTAAAACCGGCAAGACGCTTCATAAACCCGCCGCTGATTTTCGCAAGTTCCGAAAGCATCACAGCCGAATCAGCTTCGGCTTCTGTATAGACCCTGGTAATAGACGAGCCGGGAATAATATCATGAAACTGATACGTCAAAGTTCTCTTCCAGAAATCAAGCAAACTGTCCCTGATGTCCGGTACCTGATGATCCTCGACCTCTAAGTCCTCAAAGGCATGTAAGAATTCCGCGTTACGAAGAGCGAATTCCAAAAGACGGTTATTGCGCTTGGTACGCGACTGTGTAGTATAAGTGCCGCGGTGAAGTTCAAGGTACAATTCGCCGTGCCATTCTGGGAAGGCGCTTTCATCGTCATTGAAAATTTCACCGAGGGATGAGCTGACGGTTTTCCAAATCGCGCGGGGAGAGCCTTCCAAATCTTTAAGGCGGCGCGCCATTTCAAGATCAGAGCGCAGCGTTCCGCCGCCGCCGTCTCCTTCGCCGATGGATTTAACGCAGGCGGACTGGACTTCCTTGTGCTGCACCGAATTCCAAATGTCATTCAGTTCAATCGGGACAACCTTTCCGTTGTATCCGGCTCCCGATCCAAGCGTAGAAAGAAAATGAGTTTTAACGCCGGTGCCGTCGATGCCGCGCCAGATAAATGTTTCGTAGGGGAAGCGGGTAGTATCGTTCCAGTTGATCTTGCTTGTGATAAAATATTTTATGCGGCAGCCTGATAAAATCTGCGGCAGGGCGGCGGCATAGCCGAAGACATCCGGCAGCCAGAGGGTGTCCGCCTCATAATCTAAAAGTTCTTTGTTGACTTTTTTTCCGACAAGGAATTGCCTGATTAGGCTTTCGCCTGAGGTTACATTGCAGTCAGCCTCGACCCACATGCCGCCGTTGGCTTCCCAATTTCCGTTTTTAGCCGCCGCCAGAATCTCCTTAAAAACTTCAGGGTATTCCTTTTTTACAATTTCAAGCTGGCACGGCTGGCTCTGGATAAAAATAAATTCGGGATACTCTTTCATAAAACGAATCATGTTGATAAAAGTGCGCGCTGTCTTTCGCTCGGTTTCTTCGATTGGCCACAGCCATGCGTGATCGATATGGGCATGACCTGCCATGTATATAGAAGGAATGCTTGCGCTGTTTCTCAAGGCCAGAAGGGGAGCAAGCTGACGAGATGCTTCAGCTGCCTGTTTTTCAAGTTCGTCATATGCCGCGCTTTCTGAGAGGTCAACATTAAAACTGACGCCTGTCAGCGCCATGGAAAGACCTTTGAGTATTTTCGCTCTTCGCAGCGAATTGGTATCGGCGATTTTTGCCGTTTCAAACAATGCGCGGATGTCGTAGTAGAGAGAATGCACCGCTTCATTGCGTTCAAGCAGGGATCCGCCTTCAAAGGTATTTGGAAAGGAGGGGATTGTCTTGCCGATATTGATAATTATCGAAGGGGTTTCGAAGGAGCTGCAGCCGTTGTGGAAATGGCCTGAGTACGATTCGACATGCAGAGTATGTTCCTGTCCGTCAGCGTCAATACGAATTTTTTTATGGTACATGTTAAAAGCGCCGGCGGGTTTTCCGTCAATGAACGCCAGAGAATCGGCGTTAGGAACAACGCTCAGAAACAGAGCTTTATTGCTTTGGGGAGCTTTGTATTTAGTTCGAAACCAAAAGCAAGTCCATTCCTTCCCCCAGGGAGCTGGGGTTTCGATTTTTTTCCATTCAGCATTCTCAGGCGGAGAACGATATATTTTATCAGCTTCAAAAATTTCAAACTCAAGGTTCGCGATTTTCCTGTAAGCGTTTTTTTCCAGAAAGTCAATGTACTGATTTATCCTCTGTTCTACTTTAGTTATCAACATAACAACCTCATTTTATAAAAGTATAAAATTATTTAAAATATTCATCTACCTGCCGCTGGGCTTCCATGATTATCCTGTTAAGACCGGCAGCCCTTAATTCCGCAATGACCTGAGGTAAAATAATATCGGGATTGGCGGCTCCGGTTTTCAAATCGGTTTCGTACCTGTCCCAAATACTGCGGCAGTTCATTATGTCGCGCTTTACAGATTCTGCCTCAAATATAAATCCAAGCATGACTGAAGGAAAAGCAGATTCGTTTTGCTGCCGCACTTCATTCCAGTAACCTGGAGGAACATCTTCCGGGGGAGTCTGGATAAAGTAACTGCCCTGCTGATAGTTTACAAGCGGCCAGTCTGTCCTTAAGCGT
Source organism: Treponema sp. (assembly GCA_009786455.1). Lineage (GTDB taxonomy): Bacteria > Spirochaetota > Spirochaetia > Treponematales > Breznakiellaceae > WQXQ01. The sequence goes on along the minus strand of WQTD01000070.1, from coordinate 71 downwards.
TTGATGGCGTCTCCGTCGCTTACATATTCAAAGTGCTTTCCCTCGATTCCCAGATGAAGCATATCCCGCAG
>WQTD01000069.1 GCA_009786455.1 Treponema sp. | reverse complement strand
ATGATGGATCTTGCTATGGATGTTTCAGCGGCAATGGACGAAATCAAGAACCAGCAGCCTTCTATTACAAGGTTTCAGCTCATGAAATCAGGATACACGGTCGCTCGTCAGGCGGCGGGTACTATGTCTACAACTCTTTTATTCGCTTATTCCGCCGAGTATACCGCTATGATAATGGTTTTTATCGCGCAAGGTATTCCTCTTGAGAATGTAATCAACATGGTTTGGGTATCTTCCGAAATAGTGCATACTTTGGTAGGTTGTTTCGGTTTGATTCTTGTCGCGCCTCTCACCGTCTTCGCGGGCGGAATGATTCTCGGCAAATCTAAATAATTATTGCGCGTCATTTTCGGCGCAGTTAAAATGGTCAAAAATGTTCATTTTCTTTTTTTGATTTTGATATAATATTTATAATATTCTCTTTTACATAAGGATTTAACGCGGAGACTCAAATTGAAGAAAGAAAAAGACATTACATTGAAACAGGCAGCCGTAAACTGTATTTTCGCGATAAAACTGCTTTGGAGTATTTCCCGAAGGCGGGTTGTACATACGGCGTTGACCGCGTTTTTTGGATATATGATATGGCTGTTTTACAGCACATTTTTTATGAGATATATCGCGGGCGCTATTCAAAACGAAACGCCTTTTATGACTATATTTACGTATATCGCGATTGTCTGCAGCGTGACGCTGTTAATCGCTTTTTATGACGCGTATGTAAAAAATGTTGTTGTTCCGCTGGATGATGTAAAAGTATATTCAAAATTATACAGTGATATTTACCGTAAAGCGGAAAATGTCGAGCTTTCTTGTTACGAAGACAGTTCTTTTTACGATAAATACACAATGGCGGTTGACGGCGCAGGCGATAAAATAACGCGCACAGCTCAGCTTTTGTTTGAGATTTTCGCGGCTCTCACCGCGGCAATNATTACTTATTACGCGATGTTTCAGATTGACAAAAAANTAATATTTTTTGTTTTATCTCCTTTTATCGGCAATTATATTTTCGGAACGATTCATAATAAATTGCTTCTTCGTATCTATAAAGANAATACGCCGTTTACAAGAAGAACCGAATACGTAAACCGNGTTATGTATTTAGCGGATCATTCAAAAGAAATGCGTCTGACAAATATTTTTAATGTGATGCATAAAACTTATAACACTGCTATTGATAACAGTATTAAGACAATAAAAAAATACAANGGACGAAATATAATATNTAATTTCGGACAATATTATTTTACTTATTCGATAATATTTGAAGGAATACTATTGTACGGCGCGTATTGCGCTCTTGTGCAAAAAACTTTTGAATTAAGTCAATTTGTAATTCTTGTAAACATGATGGGGTTAGCGTCATGGGCTTTAATAAACAGCGCTAATAATTTTATGGAATGCGGCAAGAACGGAATGTTTTTACATAACCTGCGGTCTTTTATGAATCATGTAGAAACTATAGCGGAAGATCATGACGGTATTATTCCCGATCGGGATATTAAAAGCATCGAATTCAGAAATGTAAGTTTTGAGTACAAAAGCGGAGTTCCTGTGATTAAAAATCTTTCGTTTAACATGACAGATAAATCTTCGATCGCGCTGGTCGGGCATAACGGCGCCGGAAAATCGACAATAATCAAATTATTGTTTCGTCTTTATGATCCGACAGACGGAGAGGTATATGTCAACGGTATTAATATAAAAGAATACAATTTAAAAGCGTACAGGGATTTATTCGCCGCCGCTTTTCAGGATTATAAAATTTTTGCAGGAAGCGTAAAAGAAAATGTAATGATGGGTAAAACAAGCGATAATACCGATGATATTGTTGTTAAATCATTAACGCGATCATGCGTGATTGATAAGATTAATTCTCTCCCAAAGGGAATAGAAACAATATTAACCAAAGAGTTTGATGAAGAAGGGCAGGTTCTTTCAGGCGGCGAGTTTCAGAAAATTGTTGTTGCCCGCGCGTTCGCGAATCCTGCTCCGATAAAAGTTTTTGACGAGCCTTCAAGCGCTCTCGACCCGATCGCCGAATACGAACTGTTTGAAAGTATTTTAGAAGAAAGTAAAGACAATTTTATGATTTTTATTTCTCATCGATTGTCTTCGGTAAAAAACGCGAAAGAAGTGTTTATGCTAGAGAACGGAGAAATTATTGAGCGCGGTACTCACATCGAATTAATGTCGTTAAACGGACAATACGCGGATATGTTTATGAAGCAGGCAAAAAATTATCAGCCAAGCGATAATGATATTGACTGCGTGTACAACGAAGAAGAGGCGATGGCATGACAGAGAAAAATGAAAAAATCAAAATGCCTTTACGCGTAACATTAAAACATAACTGGTTTATGATTAAAAATATGTTTTCGGCTTCTCCTGTATTCTTTATTTTAACATGTCTGGATTCCGTAAGGTGGCATGGGATGTCATTTTTTCTCTGGACATTCGGAGTTGGTTTTGCGCTTAAAGCAGTCGAATTCGGTTATGATTTCAGCAGAGTTTTACAAGTTATTGTTTTTATTTTAATTTTACAGGCGTTTTCAGGATTGTATTCATCTTTTGCTCATAATTATGTAATGCCGATTTTTGCTTTAAAAGCGGAACAAAAATTGAAATTGATGCTCTATAAAAAAGCAAAATCAATTGATCTCTCATGTTATGATAATCCTGATTATTACAACGAGTTTGTTCTTTCCGTTTCAGAAGCAAAAAACGCGATTGAGCGCACAACTAATTTACTGGATAAAACGATCACGGGTCTTGTTCTGGTATTCGCTTACGGAACTTATTTTCTTTTACATGATCCGATATCTGTCTTATTTGTATTAGTGTCTTTTACCGCAAGATTTGTATTCGGTAAAATGATAAGTAAACTTGATTTTAAAGTAAAAATAACTGAAACGCCTTTTGTGAAGAGAAGAGCGTATATTCACCGCGTGTTTTATCTTAACGATTACGCAAAAGAGCTTCGATTAAATAAAAAAGTATCNGATCCTTTGTATGAAGATTTTAATAATACAAATGAAAAGATTTTTGANGTTAGAAAAACTGTTGTAAAGAAAAAATGGGGCTTAAGTTTTCTCTCGGAATATTTATTTAATGATTTTATTTTTGACGGTATATATTTGTCATATTTGATATTTAAAACTGTTGTGCAGAAAACAATGTCTTTCAGCTCGATGTTNATTTTATGGGGTGTCGCNGGGTCAATGCGCCGCGGCATGATAGTTCTGTCGGAACTTCTGCCTAAGGCAGTGGAAAACGCCCTTTTTATTGATAAGATCAGAAACTTTTTAGCATACGAAAATAAAATCGTTAATGGCGGCGATTCTGACGGAAAAGGTTTATCCGTTCCAAAAGAGATTAAAACAATTCGTTTTGAAAATGTTTCGTTCAGATATACAAACAAGCAAAATTACATCCTGAACAATATCAATTTAACGATAAATCCTCATGATAAAATAGCGCTTGTCGGTTACAACGGAGCGGGGAAGACAACGCTTGTTAAACTTTTAATGCGTCTTTATGATCCTGTAAAAGGAATTATCACGCTTGACGGCATCGACATACGCGAATTCAATCTTGAAGAATACCGAAGTTTAATCGGAACAATTTTTCAGGATTTTAAAATATACGCGGCAAGCGCAGAAGAAAATATCGTTATGGATTTACAGAAGGCGGATAAAGAAGTTTTGCATAACGCCGTCAGATTAAGCGGATTTGAACCCCGCCTGAATGAAATGCCTGACAGTATTTACACCCAATTAACGCGCGAATTCGACGAAGATGGCACAGCCCTATCAGGCGGTGAAAGCCAAAAACTCGCCACAGCAAGAGTTTTTTATAAATCCGCAAACCTTATCATTCTTGATGAGCCTTCAAGCGCGTTAGACCCAATCGCCGAATATCAAATGAATAAGTCAATGAATATAGCGGCGCAGGAAAGATCCGTCGTATTTATTTCGCATCGCTTATCAACAACAAAACACGCGGACAAAATTTTCATGATGGACTCAGGCGAAATTATCGAAGAAGGAACGCATGAAGAATTGCTGAAATTGGAGGGAAAGTATAATGAAATGTGGAAGGCGCAGGCAAGTAAGTATATATAAATATATAACCTACATAGGGCGAAAACGCAAAACCCTCTGGCTGCTAGGATGTTAACATTTATGCATTCATCAGACAGTCAGCCGTGCTTTGAAAAACTTCGCCGAAGATTTAAACAATTCATTGTACATTACCGTGCGAGCGGAACCCGCGAAAAAACTCCGCCGAAGAGTCCGCCTCCGAGCCCTGACCACTAAAACTGATAAATCAATTATTGTTTTGATTCTTTATCTATTATTAGTGGTCAGGTCTCTACGTCGGGGAGCGGCGGAAATGTTTTTCCGCGAGTACACACTCGCCCGGTACTGTACAAAGCAAGTTTATCATAGGATATGTTTTTCTGAGTGCGTCTGCCTGCTCTGCTGATGTACAGAGAATAATATAATAGAACGGTGGTTTTTAATTTTTTTTATATGGGTTATGGTTGGATTAATAATATATACATCTATTACTCGTTTTTGATATAAAACGTAACAATTGTGCTTTATATCTACTTTATATAAATAAACGAATTCGTTTTATTAACTTTTTTATAGGTTTTTTAAATTCGTATATGTACAGTTAAGTGCAAGAAAAACCAGATTATTCAGCAAGTTTTATTGGACGCTCTACCTCCATGCAGAGCGTAAATCATATTCACTTTATTCTTTGTTTTAATATTGACAATATTAATATTCTAATATATTAAATTATAAAAAGGAAAATTATATGGATTTTAGAATTGGAAACAGGAAAGATTTAACAGGTATTCTTGAATTATATAAACAATTGGGAAACAGTAATGGCTCTTCATTTACTGTAAATGAGGCAAATAAAATATGGGATAACAATATAGAGAATAACAATATAAAATATTTTATCGCAGAAGAAGAAAATAAAATATTAGGATCATTATATATTTGTATTATACCAAATTTATCAAATAATGGAAAATC
>WQTD01000068.1 GCA_009786455.1 Treponema sp. | reverse complement strand
CGGAATTTATATTTTCAGACATAAATACAGAGTATCTTTTTACAAATAAAATGTCTATAATTACAGAGTTATATAAATCGTTTTTAGACCGGGAGGAATAATGAATTTTCCAAGAACAACAGTCGCCGGGATTTCTCTGCCGAGAATGTTAATCGGCACTAACTGGATTTTCGGCTGGAGTCACAGAGGACATGCAGCCGATACTTTTATTAATGAACAGCATTCCGCTGTTGATGCTACATTGCGCGTTGTAAGCGCTTTTACGGAATACGGAATCGACGCGATGATGGCGCCGTTCTCGACGCATGCAAATATCAGCAGCCGCGTAAAACAGATAGAAGACAAGCTGGGAAAAAAAATAATAAAAATTGATACTCCGATCCTTAATGTTGATGACAATGAAGCGGCGCGCAGGGAAGCGAAAGCCGTCATTAAAAACAGCGCGGATCTCGGCTGCAAATTCTGTCTCATCCATCATTCTTCATGCGAGCAGCTTGTCAATAAAAATAAACAAACCATTGAACGCCTCGGCGATTATACAGACATGATCCGTGAAGCCGGTCTCATACCCGGTTTATCAGCCCACATGCCGGAGATCATTCAATATTCAGATAACAACAACTACGATGTGGAAACTTACATTCAGATTTTTAACTGCCTTGGATTTTTAATGCAGGTTGAAGTTGAATCGGTAATTAAAATCATTCATGAAGCGAAAAAACCTGTAATGACAATCAAGCCGATGGCCGCAGGTCGCACAACCGCGTATATCGGACTGACATTCAACTGGAGCGTGTTAAGAGCGCAGGACATGATCACATGCGGCTGCATTAACGAGCATGAAGTTCATGAGGATGTCGAGATTTCCCTTGCGGCATTGGAAAGAAGACTTCCTAATCTTGAAGGCAGAAGCAGCCCGGGAAAAACAAGCATTATTAAATAATGAAGATTGAATTATTAGCTCCTGCCGGATCTCCTGAAGCGCTTGATGCGGCAATCGGTGAAGGCGCGGATGCAGTTTATTTGGGCTTAAAAGATTTTAACGCCCGGCTTAGAAGCGCAAACTTTACTTACTCGCAGTTTGAAGGCGCTCTGCGTTCGTTGCGCAAAATGAAAAAAAAAGTTTATGTTACGGTGAACACTGTTTTTGAACAGCGCGAAGCCGACCGCATGTATCAGTTTTTAAAATACCTTGAACAGCAGGGACCTGACGCGATCATCGTACAGGATTTCGGCGTTATCGAAATGGTAAAAAGAGAATTTCCCTTTCTTCGCCTTCACGCATCCACGCAGATGAATATCGCGTCGGCAAGAGGAGCGAACGCTCTTTCACGTCACGGCGTTTCGCGCGTTGTTCTTGCGCGGGAACTTTCCCTTGAAGAACTGAAGGACATAAAAAGCGAAACCAATCTTGAACTTGAAGTTTTTGTACACGGCGCGCTTTGCATCAGTGTTTCCGGGCTTTGTCTTTTTTCCAGTTTTCTGGGCGGAAAATCCGCGAACCGGGGAATGTGCACTCAAGCATGCAGAAGACTCTATCATTACGCGGATCGCTCCGATGGTAAAAGCGGCTATTATTTTTCACCCAACGATTTACAACTCCTTGATCGCATTCCCGATTTGGCAGCAGCGGGAATCGCAGCTCTAAAAATAGAGGGCCGCATGAAAAGCGCATCCTACGTGGGAGCGGTCGTTTCCGCTTACCGGCTGGTAGCGGACGCTGTCATAAATGGCGGCGATGATGAAGTAATCCGACGAAGCATTGAACAGGGGCAGGAAATTTTGCGCAATGATTTTGCGAGAGCGAAAACGCAATATTTTTTTGCAAAAAAAATTGACGCACAGACGCAAAGGTACGGAGAAGAAAAGCGGGATAATATTGACTGGCTGAATCCAGAACAGGACGGAGGAACAGGCATCAGCCTTGGAACAATCCAGAAAGTTAAAGGTTCAGGCAATGAAAGACGCGCTTTTATTACCCCGCCAAAAGAACTGCGCCTTTCCGCTCATGATTCTGTTCGTATACACAAAAACGATGATTCTGCGAGGTTTACGCAGAAATTAATTTTTACCGAAAAGACGACAGGCAGCGGCTGCTGGATTTCCGTTACGGAAGGTTCAACAGGAGATCATGTCTATCTGATACAGACAAAAGAGATGCGCAAACGCTACGCTCCTGTAATTGCGAATAACGCAAACAGCAAAGGGCCGGGAAGGGAAAAAGCTCCCTTCCCGCTGTCAGCTAACAAAGAAAAAACAGGAAAAAAAAGCGAGGCTTTTCCCGAAGGATTTTATGCCGCTGTTTCCCGTCCCGAAGACCTTTTCATTATACAATCTTCGCGTCCTGAAAGAGTGATGCTTTCCATGTCTCAAAAAAATATTAAAGCTTTGTTAGCTGACAACAGAAAGCCGCTGCCGTTTAAGCCGGCGGACATCATCCTGACACTCGATCCGTGGTTTGCGCAGGAAGCGGCCGGTTATGAAACAGGCGGAATTTCGGCAGATATAGAACAGCTTGTTGAAAAAGGTTATACGCAATTCATAGTCAATAATCCGGGACATTTTTCGCTTTTTAAAGGATACGAAAAAATAAAATTAATAGCGGGTCCATGGCTTTATATGTTTAATTCATGGTCGCTTTCGTTTATCACTTCTTTCGGAGTTGACGGCTTTGTCTGTCCGCTTGAGAACAACAGGCAGAATCTGGAACGTACATTGGGTTTAAAAAGCAGAAACAGTGAAAATAAAACAGGCAGAAAAAAAGGGGGAACAGTTTCTCATCAATCTAAATTTTTTATAACTGTCTTTTCATGGCCTCCTCTTTTTAACATAAGGGCGAACCTCGCCTCTGTCCTTGACTTTAAAACATTTACAGATAACAGAGACGAAAATTTCTCTCTTGTTACAGGGTTTGACGGTTCAAGAGTTTATCCTCAAAAATATTTTTCTATAATCGACAAAATTCCGTTTTTAAAGGAAGCGGGATTCGGGCGTTTCATAATCGATCTGTCCGGCTCTGCCGTAAAAAAAGCAGACTACCGCGATCTGATGAATGCAATCAAAGAAAACGCTCCTCTGCCTAATTCCGGCCGCTTTAACTGGAAAGACGGTTTTTACCGCCTAGAACCTAAACCTTACAGCGAGCCTTGCGCCGATTAAAAGCCGGTTATACTCGTTAATATCATAACTGTATAAACTAAAAACCTGTGAAATTTCATTTAACGGTTTTCTGTCCAGCAAACCGTTTGCTCTTATCCATGTCAGCGAAGGACCTGCGGCTATGTTGAATTTTCCTATATTGCAGCCGGTATATAATACAAAACTGTTGCTGTTTACATTATTTTTTTCATTAAACGAAGATAAAGAGTTTAATTCCGGATTGATATATAAAAATTCTTTTATAATAGGAATCATTGAGCCAAAACCAAGCCCTGTCGCAAAATTATCCCATGAAAACCCGCTTGTCTGATTATATGCAAATATTATATTTGTATAAAATTTATCAATGCCGATTTTAAACGCCACGTTGTATGTGTGAAGCTCGGAAAAACTATACTCAACTGCCTGGTAACCGCCTTTTCGCACAATGGAAATAAAACCTACAGGGATTCCGTTAATACTGTCCGCGTAATTAACCAAACCTAATTGTATTCCCTTTATTGGTTTTATCGCGACATTAACAAATCCAATTTGCGGACCAATCATTTCCTTAACCGATGTATTTACAAAACCGACCTGAGCGCCTTTTGTTTCGCCGGCATTTATATTTACAAAACCTGTCTGAAAACCGGAGAAATCACCGGCAACTGTATTGACAAATCCCGCCTGAAAACCTGAAAAATTACCGCCTGCTGTATTTACAAATCCTGTTTGAAAGCCGGAAAAATCAGCCGTGTTCCAGTTTACAAAGCTTACCTGTAAAATTTTATGGCTTCCTATATTAATATTTACAAATCCAATAAGAGGAAAAATAAACGGTTCGTACACAACATTAAAGAAAAAAGTGTATAGATTTGATTTTGAACCAGCTTCGGCTTCTCCCCTTCTGCGTGTTGTTTCTGTTCCAGCTTTTGAAAAATTATCAATTGATACTTTTGTCCGCCTGCCTTCGGCAAGAACGACATCCGCGCGCAGAACATCGCTTCCCTGCTGAAGCGTTATGCGATATGCTCCCGGCCCCAGTCCCAGTTCCAGCGGACGGGTTGTTTTTGTAATTTCCGCAATTAACTGATCGCGGCTGCCGCGAATCGAAAGTCGCCCTGTTATTTTTTCATCAAATACAATTCCGGCAGTTGTTTGGCTCACGTCTGTAAGAACCAAATCTCCGCTTCCGTTTATTTGAATGTCATAATTGGGATGCTGCGCTCCGTGCAGCGATGTTTCTGTTCTGGCAAGCGTTTCTGTATACGCATAACGGTAGAGTTCGTTCAATGTTACGCGCCCGTCTCCGACAGAGTCAGCGGCTCCGCGAAGACCTGCGACAAGAGAGTAGGTGAAAAAGGAAGCTGAAATTCTGTCTGATTCCTGCGAGGCTTCATTTGCTGAGCTTGATGTTAAAAACGCATGTCCTTCCGCAGTAAAAGAGCCGTCCATAAGAAATGGAAAAGTTTTCTCTCCTCCTTTAAGGCGGGTAAATGCGCCTGACGCGCATGAATCAAGAATAACGATTCGCATGTCNGCAGGAATACCGCTTATGCGGTTGCGAAGATCGCGGTATGTGTACATTTCGCGGTTTAACAGCAGGCCTTCTTCATCGGAATGACCGGAATAATAAAAAATAATTTCTGTGCGCCTGTTATTTCCTCTTGCGCGCAGCACCTGTTCATGCATTTCGTCAATGTGCCTGTTTATTTCCCTGACAGACGGCTCGGCGAGAAGTACAGAATCTTCATTTGCAATGCCGCCCATCTCGGCAAACACGCTTGATATCGATCTTGCGTCTGTTACCGCAAACTTCAGCATGACCCGATCCCTGCCTCCGTTATTTGATCCGATAAATATTCCAAAACGGCGTGTAGTATTTTCAGCTTCTGAGGAAAACAGATTTCCGGTTACAGTTATAAAAAATAATAAAAAAACAGCCTTTAGCTTCATTTTTTCTCCCTGATTCATCTGATTTTTAATAATGTAAAAGTATCCACTTCATATTCATGAAACGCCGCCGTTCCCAGCTTTAACGCTTCGTCCGGATTTTTATTTATCTGAACGGCAAGCTGCTTTGCCGTTGCCAGGATGCTTCCCGTATTGATTGGAGCGT
>WQTD01000067.1 GCA_009786455.1 Treponema sp. | reverse complement strand
CGGTTTCTTCCGTTCGCTACAGGATACTGCACCGGCATATATTCGCTTTCAGCATCGTATTGACTTGAAACAACCTTTACATGCCCAAGTTCATACACCTGCACTGTGTCGTAAATACATTTGATCATTCCGTTTATCATGGATGAATAAACCACGATAAAGAACACCGCTATTCCTACCGCTGCAAAACAAAAGAGGGTGCGCCTCATGTTACGCCAAATATTACGGTAAGCGATTTTAATGAGGGATGCTGTTCCTCCCTGTTTATATTTTTCTTTCATTAATTAATCCTCCCGTTATTCAAACCGCAAACTTTCGGTTATGGGGCTTTTTACAGCGCGGCGGGTCGGTAAAATCGCAACGATTGATGACAACAGTGTCGCGACAACTCCTGATATAATTATCACGCTGACATTCCATGTGCTGCGGAAAACGGCTGTTGTACGAAATCCAATTCCGTCAGGCATCAAGTCTCCCATCGCCGTAAAATCAATTCCGTATTTAACAATCGGGTAATTGATGATACAGCCAAGGATGATTCCCAATATCGAACCGATAAAACCAAGAAACCCCGCTTCCAGCATGTAGGTTACGATCATCTGCCTGTCCGTCATGCCCATCGCTCTCATCATCCCGATCTCTTTTGTGCGTTCGAGAATCGCCAAAAGAATTGTGTTTGATATGCCGAGGAACGAGAGCAGCAGAAGAAGAAATGCCAGCACCTGAGGCATTCCTGTCTGTATCGCTTCATAGCTTAGGTAATCTTCCATGTAGTCCTGCCATGTACGGACGCTAAGCTCTTCAGGAAGAGAAAGCCCCATACCGGCAAGCCCGCGCTTTAAGGCGGTGGTGATCGCCGCGCTGCTTTCACTCGCTCCGGGCAGACGCGAATCGGGAACGCCTTTTTCCCTTATGACAAGCTCTGTAACCGCGCCTTCAAGCATCATGCCTGCTTCGTCTTGCAAAATATCAAGCGGAATGAAAGCGGTATTGCCGTTTGGAAGAGGCGCAGGCGAGTTTATAATTCCTGCGACCTTTACATCAAAAGCCTGATTAATATGATTCACAGCTCCGGCGAAACCTGCGCGGATCATGGCGTCCAAAACTTTATTAAGCTGATCCTCGTCCGTCTCTGTTAAAAGATAGGCGCTCATAAAGTCTGTGTATTCATAGGCAGACTGCACAATCTCCCTGTCTTCACTGCGAAGGGCAGGCCACAATTCTCCTTCCCATTTATCGCCGCGAATTATTTCCGGAGTCGCCCTTATGTCAATAACAGCGTTAATGCGCACATCATTTCTGCCTGCCACATCCAGTATGTCCCAGTAACGAGCGAGATCGGTTTTTGACGCGCTTCTTTTTAAAATCATTCTTTCGTTTCCTGCGGACGCTCTTGTATCAATATTTATCCCGAACGGATCCTTTGTTACAACTGACACTTCATAAAGAGAACGGATAAATTCAGCTTCACCTGAGTTCCTTGCGGTTGAATAGATCATCTCATCAAGTTCAAGCCTGTAAGGACGAGTTGGAATACCGACTTTAAGTTTTTCGGCGGCGATTGTTCCAAGCGCGATCTCGAATTTTCCATTTTCCACAAAACGACCGAAGTCAACATAGTCCGCGTAACGCAGGACTTCCTTTTCCGCAGCAGGATCAATTCCGAAAAAAAGTATCGGCGCCGAACCTGACAGCGAATAAAGCGTGCCTGAAAACGTATAACGCGGAGCGCTTACATAACCTTCGTTATTAAGAGCGGTTTTATAAACTTCCCAATCCTTGAAGTTTTCATAACTGGGCATCTCATCCTTTCTTTCAAAGTAGAGTTTGGTTTGCAGCCTTGCCGCGCCCTGTTCAAAATTAACGATGTTCCTGCGCGACTCAATCGCCATGCCGCCAAGCCAGCTGTTAAGAAAAATGTAAACGGCGACGCTGACCATGATCGCAAGAGAAGTAAGAACAGTCTTTACCTTGTGGCGGGCAAGATTGCGAAGCGCCATCTTTTTTAATTCCCATATTCCCGATAGTTTCATAATCACCCCTTTACTTCATCAGATTCGATCTGACCATCGCGGATATGAACAAGACGGCGGGCATAATCCATAACCATCTGATCATGGGTAGAAAAAATAAAGGTCGTCTTTTCAGACTGGTTCAGTTCAAGCATGAGCTCCAGAATCTCGCGGCCGATTTTAGAATCGAGGTTCGCTGTCGGCTCATCGGCGAGAATGAGAGCGGGTTTTTTTACAAGGGCGCGGGCGATAGCGACGCGCTGCTGCTGGCCGCCGGACATTTCCTTGGGACGGCGTTTTGCCATATCGTCAAGACCGACATCATTTAAAACCTTCGCGGTGCGCTCCTTTATTTCTTTTTTATTGATACCCATTAATGTCAGCGGGAAAGAAACATTTTCTTCGACAGAGAGCACAGGTATTAAATTGTATGCCTGAAAAATAAAACCGATACTGTGCCGCCGAAGGAGAGCCAGGTCGTTGCGTGACATACTCGCGGTATCTTCTCCGCCGACGATCATGCTGCCTCCGGAGAGCGTATCAAGGCATCCTGCTAGATGCAGGAATGTTGACTTGCCGCTTCCCGAAGGTCCTGCGATTGCCGAAAATTCTCCGCTCATGAATTCAAGGTTCACTCCGCGCAGTGCGCGGACCGTTTGCCCGTTTAATCCGTAATTTTTAACAACATTTTCCGCTTTTACTACTGTATTCATTATTTTCTTCCTCCGTCATTTTTCTTTATTCTCTTTATTTCACTTAATGCCTTAAGTCCGAATATATCTTTTGTTTCGAGTTCTTCCGCGATTGAATTGGGAACAAGCATCATCGAGTTGCCTGCTTTTAATCCTTCGTTCAATATGGAAAGAATCTTCAGTTTCATCGCCGGCTCATTGCGCAGATAAATCTGGGATGCTTCTTCAAGTTTACGGGCGATTTCGATTTCCGCTTCAGCCAGCAGGATGCGGCTTTTCTTTTCGCGTTCAGCCTGAGCGACACGGGAAAGGGAATCCTGCAGCGCTTCGGGGATCTGAATATCGGTTATTTCGATATGAAGAACAGTAATCCCCCACTCTGTTGTCTTCTTGTCAACATCTTCCTGAATCTGCTTTTCGATGATGTCGCTGCGTTCAAGGAAGGTTGAAAGATCATGACTGGAGATTGCGTTGCGAAGCGCTGTCTTGGAAGAAAGCACAACAGCGTCAACATAATTTTCAACTTCAAGAACCGCTTTTTGAGGATCCCACACAAGCCAGAAACAAATCGCATCTACATTTACAGTGACAGAGTCGCCTGTTAATGTTTTCTGGGTAGAAAAATCCGATACCCTTATGCGGAGGTCTACCTTTTGCGCAATCCTGTCAGCAAGAGGAATAAGGAAGAAAAGCCCGGGACCTTTTACCTTGCGGAATTTTCCAAAGCGAAGCACAATTGCCCTTTCCCATTCATCGGCTTTGCGCAGCGAAAAAACCAAAAGCAGCACGCCAAGGAAAACGGCAAAACCTCCCCACATGCCTTTAATATCCTCAATACTTAAAAAAGATTTTTCCGGTATATGATAAATTACAGAAATTACCGATGCCGTTAATACAATCGCGATTAATCTTATCGCAGCCAGAGTGTAATCTTTTTTCTTTGCCGGAGTTCCGCCGGAACTAAATAAACTCATTATTAACCTCCATATTCACGCGGCTGTATAACCGCATATTAAAATCGAAAATGAAACGCAGTTTCATTACTTTTCCTCCTTAAAATATGTTTCGATCAATTTGACAAGTTCGCGGTTTTCTACGCCCAAATCCCGCAGTTCATGAATAAAACGCGACAGCACTTCCTGTATCTTGCGGTTTAAGCTGTCGTCTTCCAGCATAGGTTTTTTGTCAGAGATGAAAGTCCCGTTCCCTACCTGCGTCACCAGAATCCCCCGTATTTCAAGCTCGTTATAAGCTTTGGCTATAGTGTTGGGGTTTGTCTTAAGATCAACAGCAAGGGAACGAATTGTCGGCAGTTTATCTCCGCTTTTAATCCGCTCCGAAAGAATGGCATACTCAATTTGCTGGATAATCTGCCTGTAAATTGGCGTTCCATTCATCGGGTCCAGCGCAAAATTGACAGCTTCCTCATGAGCCTTCAGCGGCTTACCTGCCTTTGTTTCTCTAGTTGTACTATTCATCTAGTACAATTCTAAGTGTACTAGTACAATATGTCAAGAAAAATTTTAAAGAAATAAAAAAAAAATTTAAAAAGGAGAAGCTATTCAAAATTTCGATTTTAAAACAAGCTCCAGTAGCTGCCGCCAATTTACTTGCTAATAGTGTCATTTTCTTTCATTTTTGCTTGCTAAAAGTGTCGTTTTAATTATTTTTTGCTTGCTAAAAGTGTCGTTTTAATCATTTTTTGCTTGCTAAAAGTGTCGATTTTGAGTATACTTAAAACATGAGGCGGATTATTTACAATGAACTTTTAAACTGGAAATCATCAAACAGGCGAAAACCTTTAATTCTTTACGGCGCGCGGCAGGTCGGTAAAACATGGTTGTTAAAAGAATTCGGGGAAAAAGAATTTAAAGAAACGATATATATCGATTTTGATAAAAACAGGGAAATTCACAAATATTTTACAGATAACATAACTCCTGCGCATATCATAGCGGGACTGGAAACACATACAGGAAAAAAGATCGATCCTGATAATACCCTTTTAATATTTGATGAGATTCAAGAATGTCAAAGGGTAAAAGATTCTCTTAAATATTTTAACGAAGACGCGCCTCAATACTGTATTGCCGCAGCTGGAAGTTTTCTGGGAATTGCTCACGGTAAATTCCCGGTTGGGCAGGTTGATGAAATAATCTTAAGGCCTCTGTCATTTTACGAATTTTTGGAAGCTACAGGCAAGTCAATTTTACTTGAAAAAATCAGGAAACAGGACAGAACCCGGGACATATCAATAACAGCCGAACAAAAATTAAAAGAATATATGTACATTGGCGGAATGCCCGAAGCGGTGAATGCGTATATTGAATCGGGTAATTTCCATGAACCCCGAAAAGTACAGGAAAAAATTCTAAATAATTATAAGAATGATTTTACAAAGCATATAAAAGGAACTGATATACCTAAAGTGCGGATGTTATGGGAAAGCGTTCCATTTCATCTTTCCAAAGAAAAAAAGAAATTCATGTATAAGGAAATTAAAACAGGCGCACGTGCGGCAGCGTACGAAAACGCGCTTGACTGGCTTGTCAATACAGGACTTGTTTACAAAGTTGACAGGGTTAATGACGCAAAGCTGCCGCTGTCGGCTTATGCGGATCGCGGAGCTTTTAAAATATTTATGCTGGACACAGGGCTTTTATCCGCAGCCGCAGGACTTGATATAAAAACATTTTACGATCCCAATCCATTGGTATATAAAGAATTCAAGGGAGCTATAAC
>WQTD01000066.1 GCA_009786455.1 Treponema sp. | reverse complement strand
TCATTGTTGGTACAAAGAATAAATTTACGTTTCCCATTATCTTCACTATTTATTTTCATAACAGCATGAGCTGTCGTTCCGCTGCCTGCGAAGAAGTCAAGAATAATAGCAGATGGATTATTTAATGCAACCCTAAGACAATCTTCTACAGCATATAATGATTTAGGATAATCAAATATTTTTTCACCCATTATAGACATTAATAAATTATTACCATGAGACGTAGCTGAATATTCGGTTTTATCCCACCATGTTAGAGGCAACATACCTTCATCTTTCATTCTTGATTTTATATATACAGCAGGGTTTTTATTTCTATCCAAACCCACCTTCATATCTGAGATGCTTGTTTTCGCCCTTTCAATACCCCATTTCCAACGCCTTTCTCTTCCTTCATCATCTATTGGAAAAACTGTAACTTCATTTTTTATTTTTTTATCAATGATAATCCATTCATTCTTTATATCATTCCATTCAACATTTGGGATTCTCATTGTATTATTATTTATATTGATATATATTGGGTAATACATTTTCGGAGATTCTTGTTTATAACCGCCATGTTTCCTAAAATTAACCCATTCGTAATTACTAATATCATCTTTTTCGCCATATCTTGATATTTGTTTCTCCGTTCTTTTTAATCTTCCAATTTTTACTTCATGGGATTTACAATAAAATAAAGCATATTCATGAGCTACAGCAAAACCTTTTATTGTAGAACGACCTGACGGATTATTTTTTATGACAATCGTTCCCAAATGATATTCTTCGCTATATAATTCATTTATTAAAATTTTCAATGAGGCGATTTCATAATCATCTATAGTAACAATTATTATTCCATCATTCTTTAATAAATTTCTTGCTAATTTTAAACGTTTTTCCATCATACTTAACCATTTGCTGTGTCGAAAAGAATCATTACTGTCAACATAATCATTATCATATTTCCAATTTTTCGCGCCGGTATTATACGGCGGGTCAATATAAATCACGTCTACTTTTCCCTTATGAGTTTTTAACAGCAGTTTTAATGCGGCTAAATTATCGCCTTCTATAAGGAAATTTATTTGTCCGCCGTTATCAATGAATAATTTTTTATTTTCGGTCAATACAGGTATGTGGGTTTCAAGATCTTCGTCTATTGCTTCACGATGTTCTTCAAAAACTAAACCGAATTTCTTTGCGTTTATTTCTTTTTCAATTTCGGAAAGCCATGCAAGCAGATTACAGGTGTTTTCGTCCTGCGGCAATTTTGCGATATATTTGTAGATTTTTTTGATTTTTTCGGCGAGGTCTTTTCGCTTTTGTTTTGATACATTGGTTGACACTAAAAAACCTCAATACATGCCTTTTAAAACCAGTATATCAAAATATATAACTATATGTCAAATATTAACGGATATAACCTTATTTCTACACTTATTGTCAATGACCACATAACTATAACGTAGGTAAACTGTATAAAACATAACTATTAGGGTAGAAAATGACTGATTTAAAGAAAGTACTGGCTCAAAATATGAAACAGCACAGAAAAAGACTTGGCTTCTCACAGGCAAAATTGGCAGAACTGGTGAGCGCATCCGATAATCACATTGCCCTGATAGAAACCGGTAAACGTTTTCCATCATTAAGCATGTTAATTTTATTAGCACAGGCTCTGGAAATCGATGTTTTGGAGCTTTTTTCCGTAGAAACAATCAAACAAACTGAAAAAAAGATTATGAAAGAAGCAATTTTAGAAGATATCGACCGTATTTTGTCTAGCAGATTGCTTGAAGAGAAATAACTTAATATTTAATAAGTGACGCAAGAAGATTTTCTATCAATATTTTCAGTTGTCATCATAATGACCTTTACATTGTAAATACAAAAATGGCATTCGCTACCCCTTAACCGCTCCTGCCATCATGCCTCTAACCAGTTTTTCCTGGCTGAAAATATAGAGAAGGATTATTGGCAGAGAAGACAGGAAGAGCAGTGTCATGATCATGGGGATGTTTATCGAATATTGCCCTTGATATTGCCAGATTGCGAGAGGCAGGGTGTGAGATGTTTTTGACTGCGTAAGAGTCATCGCGAAAACAAATTCGTTCCAAATTACTACGCCGTTGTAGATTGCAAGCGTTGCGAGTCCCGGTTTGGATAAGGGAAGCATTATGCGGAAAAAAGCGGAGAACTTTCCGCAGCCGTCAATTTCGGCGGCTTCTTCTAGTTCTTTGGGAATTGATTGCATAAAACCTGTAAGAATAAAAATTGAGATAGGTAAGTTAAACGCAACATTAGGACCGATAAGAGCCAATATGTTATCGTAGAGTCCGATTCGTACATTCATAATAAATATCGGAATCAAAGTTATATGTATCGGAATGGACATCGCGGCAACAATGACGCTGTAAATCGGACGGTTCAGTTTGAATCGCATTCTGGAAAGCGGATATGCCGCAAAGGCGCTTAGGAAAAGTAAAATAAATAACGAAATGCCAAGAACAAAAACGCTGTTAAAAAAATATTTGTGAAATCCGTCTTTTAAAACGGATATGTAATTATTAAATTGAAGTTTTTCGGGCAGATTAAAAAGACTGCCTGTATGAAATTCTCCCGATGATTTAAAAGTTGTAAAAATTTGAAAGAAGAAAGGACCTGCGGCGATAACAAGCCAAAAAATCGCAAAGAGCCACGCAAACGCCTGCGTTGGAGAAATTGTTCTATATTTTTTTCGATAAACATCGTTAATATTTTTCATAATTATACCGTTGTTTTTTTATTTAACGCGGTAACGGTTATTAGCGCGATTAAAGTTATCAATATAAACATACCGGCTGCTACAGTAGAACCGTAACCCATATTTAATCGTATAAAAGAATTTCTGTACATATATGTCGCCATGAGTTCCGTCGCGACTCCTGGACCGCCGCCTGTCATTACGTAAATAAGATCAAAATACTTCAAGGAGCCGATGATCGAAAGAATCATTCCTGAAATAATGGTAGGTCTAAGCAGAGGCAATGAAACCCGCCAAAAATATTGATTGCGGGAAGCGCCGTCTATGCAGGCGGCTTCATACAATTCAACAGGAATTGTTCCGTATGCCGCGAGATACAAAACCATATAGAACGGAATAAACTGCCAGCAGACAACGCCTATTACCGCGTAAAGAGCAAGGCTTGGATTCCCCAGAAGATCAACAGCGCCTTTGCCAAATAGAGCTGAAATCGATCCGAAGATTCCGTAGTTTGCGTCTAACGCAAATTTAAAAAGTACGCCGACAGCAACGGATGACAGAAGATAAGGAAGAAACCACACAACTTTAAAAATATACGCTTTCCTTCCGTTAAAATCCAAAAACGTAGCGAGAGCCATTGCGAAAGGAACCTGAAAAAGAAGAGAGAGAAACATGATTTTTATATTATTCGTAAAAGCCTGCCAGAAGTGGAGATCCTTCATTAAGCTGAACCAGTTGGCAAGTCCCGAAAAAGTACGTCTGCGTCCCATACCTCTCCAATCCATTGCGCTGTTAATAAAAGTATCAATTATTGGATAGAGTATGTAAATTACTATAAATAATAACGCAGGCAGTAAAAAAATCGCAGCCGCAATTCTAACCGATCTTTGCCGAACATTGCGGAGAGTAGATTTTTTACCGCCTATCATTATATCTCTCAGCGTTTCAGGAATGTTTCCTGTGCACTCTGGAGCCGCTGTGCAGCTTCTTCAGAACTTAATGTTAAGCCGAAAATTTCCTGGCTTGTAATTTTGTGAACATCAGCTACTTCCGGAGAGAGAGATTGATCGTACCAGAGCTGCATATCGGGAGCTTTCTGCACCATGGAAAAAAGTTCGGCAAGAAGAGGATCTTCCAGTGTCACATTTTTGACAGGAGGAATGCGTCCGTCATTAAGTATATCTTCTATACCTTCTTCATCAAGAAAATATGTGAGAAGTTCAAAAGCTTTCGCTTTGTTTTTTGATGTTGAACTTACATGGTAGAAGTTGTCACCTACAGTTCCGATTACCGAATTAGCGTCACCTACGCCTTCTTCATCACGCGGGAAATTAAAGATACCCATCTTTGAAAAGAATTCAGGGCTTTCGGATTTTGCCTGATGAACAAACCAGCTTCCCATTATGAGCATTGCTGTTTCACCGCGATAGAGAGGAGTGCGCGCCTGTCCTGCGTCCCAATCAAGTCCGTTGAATCCCGGCAGGAAGTAATTGCCTTTTACCCACTGTTGAATTTTATTTCCGGCATGAATAAATGCAGGATCGAGGAATGTTCCTGATCCGTCAACCGCATTGATGAAAGGCTGAACGCCGCCGCGGCGGGTTGCAAGGAACATAAAGTACATGGAACCTGTCCATTGAGTTTTGTTTGCAAGAGAGAAGGGTGTTATCCGGTTGGAGATAAGAGTACTGCATACAGTTTCAAGCTCTTTGATTGTTGCCGGAACTTGAAGTCTTAATCTTTCAAAAATTTCTTTGTTGTAAAAAACCGCGCAAACGCCGACATTTGTCATTGGAAAGCCCCAGATTTTTCCCTGATAAGAACCTTGCGCAATCGCGGCATCCAGGAATTTATCCTTGTAATTATTTGCGTTCATGTAAGAGGTCAGATCGGCAATTTGACCATTGTTAACATATTCATACATTGGTCCGCCTGTCCATGAAAAGAACAGATCCGGCGTTTTATCCGCAGCCATCGCAACAGCCAAAGTCTGCTTGTAAACGTCGTTTGCCATAAAATTGATATTTACCTTCATGTTGGGGTTAGCGGTGATAAAACGATCAACAGCGCGCTGCACTACCGCAGGGGCATCACCGTCAACCTGGATAGACCAGAATTCCAGTGTGTTCGCGCTTCCGCCCTGTTTGCAGCCGATAAAGCTGAAAGCCAAGCTCAGCAAAAGGCATGCAACCAAAAAAGTTTTCATTTGTTTCATTTGATTCTCCTTAAGTTTTTGACAGTATACCATATTTATTGGTGACTGTCACCTTACTTTTTCTCACAAAATCATGTAATATGGTTTTACATTATATTGAAATATACTTAACCCAGGATGTACAAAATCGGATGACCAACATCAAAAACGCAGATACTAAAAAGATATTCACGATCGCCCTGCCGCTTATATGCCAGCAGATATTTTTACAGTTAAAAATCTATATCGACAGAGCGATGCTTGGGCACGTTAATTCGGATTTTTTTTCCGCTATCGGAAATGTTTTAGTTCCTTATAACGCGGTGCTTTCCGTGATTACGTCGATTTGCACTGGAACAACGATATTGATTGCGCATAACATCGGGGCGAAAAACGAAGATATGTATAAAAAATACGCGGAATGTTCGTATTTGGGAAACACTTTAATTTCCGTTATCGCTTTTTTCTTTTTCTTTTTTTGTTCGGGATTTTTATTTAAAATAATGGGAGTTAAATCTCCCATACTGGAACTGAGCGCTTC
>WQTD01000065.1 GCA_009786455.1 Treponema sp. | reverse complement strand
GCTTTTGGACTGATAAGCCAAGCGTAACTGAAACAGCGAAAGCATCCATTGAAAGACCGATTGCAATTAATATAATTGTCAGATAACTCATTAATAACCTTTATTATAAATAAAATATATTTATTTAACGGTTAGTGCAATCATTTATCCAGCTAAAGTATTCAGGAAATCCGTTTGCAACAGGTATTTGAATAATTTCCGGCAATTCGTATTCGTGATTCTCCTTAATAACTGCCTTAATTTCCTCAAATAGCGCTGTTTTTGATTTGATAAAAAGAGTTATTTCGCTGTCATCACATATTTCATTTTTCCAGAAATAAAAACTCTCAACAGGAAACAGCTGTACGCAGGCGGCCAGTTTTTTTTCTACAAGCAGCCGCGCAATGGCTTTTGCCGAATCAAGGCTGCCTGCGGTAGTTATAACAATTGAATATTCATTTTGCATCGTTATAATTTTGTTTAATATAAAATGATATAAATTAAAATAATACTTGACATGTTTTAAGTATTAAAGGATAAAATATTTATGACCGAAAATACCCGCAGAATAATCGAACAGATTCTCGCAGTTCCGAAAGGCAAAGTATCCAGTTACAGCGATGTCGCAAAAAAAGCCGGTATCCCAAACGGAGCGCGCCAGACAGTAAGAACGCTCCATTCCATGTCCGAAAAACACAATCTTCCATGGTACAGAATAATACGCACAGACGGCAGTATCGGCCTTGAAGGCGAAGGCAAAACCCTGCAGATAAAACTTTTAAAAAAAGAAGGCGTGAAAGTTTCCAAAGACGGAAAAGTTGATATGGCTCAGTTTTGCCGGAAATAGTTAAAGGCAGCAGAAAGAATAAGTCTGAATAAAGTTTTTTACAGATTGAACGAACCGTTCTATCTTTCTATATATCATATATAATCATTTTAAGGAGCGAAAAATGACAGAGAAAGAAAAATGCGTATTTGATGTGATTTTTTCAAGAAGAAGCATCCGCCGTTATGTTGACGGAAAACCTGTCGAAAAAGAAAAAATTGTCAAACTTCTTGAAGCGGCGATGGCCGCGCCTTCAGCCTGCAATCTGCAGCCGTGGGAATTTATAGTTGTGACCGAAAAAGAAAAACTGAAACAGCTTCTGGACTCAACTCAGGCAGGGAAAATCAGCTGCCCGCTGTCAATAATTATCTGCGCGAATACAAAAAACATTCCATGGGAAGGACAGGGCTGGATGATCGACTGCAGCGCGGCTGTTCAAAACATGATGATTGCGGCGGCTGCGATGGGACTGGGTTCCGTATGGGTAGGATCGCATAACGAAGAGGCAATACGCAGATTATTCAACGTTCCGGAAAATATAAAAGTGATGAACATGGTTTATTTCGGATATCCTGATGAGAAAAAACAGGCGGGAACGCGTTATACCGAGGACGCTGTTTATTGGGAAAAATATGATCCGCAGAGGAAAAGGACAATGCGGACAATGGATATGCTCTCTGATTTATCAGTAACTCCCAGATAAAAAATCGATCAGAATTCCGCTTGCGACTGCGAATAAAACAATAAACAGAATAAAAAACACAAAATGCTTCATTCCAAGTACGATTTTTACGGCTCCAAGATTTGTTATTTTCATTGCCTGACCTGTAATCATAAATGCCGCAGCGGAACCCATTGTCATGCCGTTTAACATCCATGTTTGAAGAAGCGGTATCGTCCCTCCCCCGCAGGCATAAAGCGGCACGCCGACAGCCGCTCCCATCAATACGCCGAATCCTCTGCTGCTGCCGAAAAGGCGCGCAAATCCGTCCTGCGGTACATAACGCTGGAAAAGCGCGGATAGAATAATACCTATAAGAAAGTGCAGCCCGGTTGCTTTAATATTTCTTCCTAAATTTTTTAAAAACCGTATAAGGGGATTAGGATAGGTATCGCGGTTTGTTATGCTGTCAAATTTATTAAACTTAAAAAATTTATCATTTTTAAATAACAGTTTTATGACTATTCCAGCCGTTATACCGCATAAAAAACAAAGCGTGAACCGTACAACAAGGGCGGGAACTCCCAAAGCCGCGCTGTAAAAAAGAAGCTGAGGATTTAGAAGAATTGAACTCATTACAAAAGCGGCGATCCAGTCTTCGCTCATTCCCTTTTCTGAAAAAGACGCGGCGACCGGAATTGTTCCGTACATGCAAAGAGGTGAGGCAATGCCCAAAAGGGAAGCGGGGACAATGCCGAAGATTCCCATTTTCGCACCGCGCATTTTAACAAAGAGCGAGTGAATTTTTTCCTTTCCGAATACAGAAATTAACGAACCTAACGCAATGCCGATAAGCCAGTACCAGACAATCTGTTCAAATTGAATCGAGAAATAATACCAAAAATAAATCCATTCCCTGTTTAAAATTTCAAACATCTAAAGTTTGACAAGTTCATATGTTCTTTTGCCGATACCCAGTGATGCCGCATGTTCAATCGTTAAAAGGCCGTTCCTCGATTCAATTCGGCTTATTAAATTTTTACCGTCAGAGGCGGCGTAAACAAGATCAACGCATGCCTGATCCAGGGCTACAGGATCAAGGGAGGCAAGAATGCCGATGTCTTTCATCGTCGGCGCGGCAGGCCGTCCATTGCAGTCGCAGTCAACTGAAAGATGGTTCATCACATTGATATAAAGAAGTTTTCCGCCGGAGCTGTCGATAATTGATTTAGCCGCTTCCGCCATTGATTCAAGAAAAGCGTTTTGATTCCCTCCCGACATACTGGTCTTGCTTTTGCCGGCTGTATGTATCCAGTTTTTTCCAGCCGTTGACGCGTAACCAATGGAAAGATTTTTAAGCGCGCCGCCGAAGCCGCCCATCTGATGTCCCTTAAAATGCGAAAGCACAACATGAAAATCAAATTCCTTAAAACGCTCTCCTACAATATTTTCTTTTAAATGCTTCCCGCCGTAAACAGGGATGCTGATATCGTTTTTTTCGTCCATTATAATAAAAGGCGCGATGCCGGAAAAACCGTGATCCTTTGCCACCTGGTAATGAGCCGCTGTGTTTGCGCGCCTTCCTCCGTACGCTGTGTTAGCTTCAACGATTGTGCCGTTTACATTCTGAACAAGATTTTTTATCAGCTCCGGTTTTAAAAAATGGGTGTTACCCGGCTCTCCTGTATGCACCTTAACAGCCGTTTTCCCGCTTGCTTTTATTTCCAGCGCATTATAGACCGCCATTAATCCGGCAGGACTGATGTCGGAAGTAAAATAAACTTTTGGATTTCCGGTTATAACAGGCGCGTTTAAACCTGTTGTTTCATTTCNCCGGGAAGCCATATCCGCTGTTTGGACAAATGTCTGCGCTTTGGCTCTTCCGATACAGTTAGAGAAAAAGATCATTGCCAATAAAGCAAATATAAAAGTAAAAAATATTTTTTTATTCATTGCGGCTTATCTCCCGTTTATTATACCATCTCAATTTTACTTTCACTTCCGGTAAATGTAAACAATTAGTTTTAATTGTTCAAAACTAAGCAGCATACTTATTTATTTTAAATTTTTAAAGTAACATTAATATATAGATATTTGAATCAATCCGGAGCGCTGCATTGAGTGACACTGAACTGGAAACGCCGCCTTTGGCGACAGACCGTATCGGGAAAGAGCCGATAGGACGCCTTCTCTTAAGTTTTTCCCTTCCGGCAATAATCGGGATGCTTGTAAACGCCCTTTACAATATCGTCGACCGTATTTATATCGGGCATGGCGTTGATCCCCTTGCCATTGCAGGCATCGGTCTTGTAATGCCCCTGACGATGATTATAATGGCGTTCTCCATGCTAATCGGCATAGGAGCGAATTCTCTCTTTGCGATACGCATGGGCGAAAGACGGCACGACGAAGTTGAAAAAATAATGGGGCACGCCTTCGCCCTCCTTTTCCTTGTTCCGCTTGTCATGATCTTCGCTGTCCTGTATTTTATGGAGCCGATACTGCGCGACATAATGAAAGCGGAAGGCAAAGTTTACGAATACGCCGCAGTTTATTTGCGCATAACGCTTTACGGCGCGGTTTTCGGCGCGATGAGCCCCGGTCTTACGCATTTTATCCGCTCTGACGGACACCCGAAAACTTCAATGATCGTACAGCTTGTTGGCGCAATATTGAATATTATTCTCGATCCGATTTTTATTTTCGCTCTTGACATGGGTGTGGCAGGCGCGGCGTGGGTAACCGTCATATCGCAGTTTGTATCGCTTGTTTTTGTTCTTGTATATTTTAATTCAAAATATACGCGGCTCAGGTTTCGTCCCAAATACATGAAACTTGAATTAAAGCTGACAGGAAAAATTATCGCGATCGGGTTCGCTCCCTTTATCATGCAGTTTGCGATGAGCCTTGTCGGGATTTTGCAAAACGCGACAATTATAAAATACGGAGGAGACGAAGCGCTAACAGCCATGACCATTTTCTTTACAGTGTTCACTTTTATCTTTATGCCCATGATGGGAATAGGACAGGGAGCGCAGCCGATAATCGGCTATAACTACGGAGCGAAACAGTACGATCGCGTAAAAAAATGCTTTAAGCTTGCGGTAATCGCGTGCACAATTTTTCTTACATCAGGATTTTTGATAATTCAGATTATTCCCGGAATTTTATTTTCATTTTTCAGCAAGGATACCGGAAGCCTTCGCGCGCTTGGAATACTGACAATGAGGATTTGCACAAGCGCGTTTCCGTTTGTTGCAATTCAATTAATGGGCGGACAATTTTTCCAGGCAATCGGAAAACCCGTTCAGGCTACAATTGTCAGTCTTTCACGGCAGATTCTGTTTTTAATTCCGGCGCTTCTGTTTTTTCCTGTGCTCTTTGACACGTTCGGCCTGCGCCCGATATACGGAGTTTACTGGGCATTCCCGATTTCTGACTTGTGCGCGTCTGCGGTATCAGCGGTGTTTGTCTTACGTGAATTCAAAGCGTGGAAAAAATTTGAAAACCTGTAAAGAATTACAAAGCAGAGACAGATGTTTTTTCCCTTAAAATTTCACCAATAATTTCAGATGGTGTTTTATGAGTTCCAATAGAAACAGACATAAGATAATTAGCTGAAAAATCATCCAGAGCTACCATTCGGGAAATATGACGTGCTTTTGCCGGATCTACACAAGGCGGATTATTTGTTACTTCTTCATCAAGCGCCCACGCTTCTTCTTCAGTCATTTTTGGCATTATCATTTCTCCTGTGCAGAAAACAAATGGTAATAAATACTTCGACACGGCATTACATGGAAAATATTTATATTATGATCGTCAATCTCATTATACATTAATTCCAGTAAATTACCAGATCGGTCAAAACCAATACGTAGATATTTATTTTCCATATTTTCAATCGGACCATCATAACAATAATGAAAAAAAGCCCATCGAATATCCTCTTCATTAATTTTATGTTTGAAAGCAGCTTTGTTGAATTCAATCTCTTCAAACATATTAAATAATTTTACAGCAAATTTACATCAGCGTTATAATCAACGCCTTCCACATCAAAACCGTGAGCTTCCAGAAAATCATGTTTGAAGCCTGCTACATCGGTTTCTGTAAAGACATTTTCCGGCGTAACAATTTTCATTCTTTCGTTAACTGCGTTCTGCACTTCGTCGCTCATTTCCCAGTCATCAATGCGAATGCGGTTCTCGCTGTCAACAGGAACAGCGCCGTCTGTGTAAAGCCTTTCGCGGTACAGCCGCGTGATTTGTTCAATGCAGCCTTCGTGGAGTCCCTTTTCTTTCATCACTTTAAAAAG
>WQTD01000064.1 GCA_009786455.1 Treponema sp. | reverse complement strand
CTCTGGAAAAATATCATTCATGATTGCTCGCAGTCTTCGGTAGAAGAAAAGATTTTAAAATTATCCCGCACTGATGATGTGCCCGGCTCGCTCGCGCCTGAAATATGGTTTGAGTTTCTTAAAACAGGGAGGATAGACAGGCTAAAAGGCATCTGTGATCATAATACATCTGATATTTTCGGCCTTGCTTCCATACTTTCAGTAATAATTTCAATCGCGGAAAATCCTGTAAATAACAAATATCAGTTAGATCTTCAGCGGCTTGCGCTTTTTTGGCGCAGGTTTCTAAAAAGATCAAAAGATGATTTTTGTAATGATAATTTAACTAAAACAGGGAATGAATTACTGCGTTTATCAGCGCAAAATAATTATCCGCGCGCTGTATATGTTTATGCCTATGACCAGATGAAATGCGGCAATTATATAGAGTCACTAAAATATGTTAACATAGCCTTAAAGTTGTTTGATAAAGAATCGGTATGGCATGAAAAATTACTTCGAAGAAAGACCAGATTGGAAAGAATAATAAATTTATGAAGATGTCTTTACGCTGGTAAAGTCCACCCCGGGAAACATGGCAATAAGAGTGTCCGGTTATCCTCAGAATGCTTAAAGCGGAAGGTTTATTGAAAAGCATTTTTCAAGCGAGCGTATATGTTGTAAAAAAAAGGAAACAGCACCGTTAAAGGAAGCTTATGTAAAAGAAGAAGTAATAACAAAAGGCTCTGTATTTGGGACTTTGTTTCTCCGCTGGAGGCGATTACAGAATAACATATTATTNGCTTTACAATACGGTTAGACTTCTGCACAATGTAAACTGAGGTGCAGATGTACGGCGTTTACATTGTAGATGATCAAAAACTTGTGCTTGACAATCTTGTTAATTCGATACCGTGGCTTGAAAACGGTTTTATGGTTGTAGGTTTTAATACAAACGCAATAACAGCCATATCTGAAATAACAGACAAAAAACCGGATGTTGTTTTCAGNGATTTGAAAATGCCAGCCTTGAGCGGCATTGAACTTATAAGGCGCGTAAAGGAAAAAGTTNCGGATATAGAATTTATNATGCTGTCGGCNTATGAGGATTTCAGGGCGTCCAGAGAATTCTTTTTGCTTGGCGGCATTGATTATATNCTGAAACCTTTGGATCAAAACAACGCTTATTTCGTTCTTGAAAAAATAAGCCGCANGCTGGCAAGTAANAATAATGTGACGCCCTCAGTCAAGTTTGTTCCTACACAGTCCAAAGGTTTTGACAATCTGGTAACTTATGTGACAAATAACTTCAACAAGAAACATTCGCTTAAGGAATTAAGCGAGAAATTCAACATGAGCCAGACATATATTTGTGACCTGTTCGCCAAACATTATGAATCTACGCTTTTCATCTTTATTACAAACCTTCGCATGAAAGAGGCAAGCCGTTTAGTTCTGGAAACGGAATCGCCGTTAAAAGAAATCGCAATCTTCTGCGGCTATCCGAATTATTATCATTTCGGCAAAGTGTTTAAAGGATATTACGGCGTATCTCCCACTCAATACAGAATGTGTGCCCCCCCAGCAGAAAAATATCAACTGCGATTTTCAAGGAGAATGAAGATTGATAAAAACAGACACAAAGACAAAAATACGGCTCTTGTCATTAATCTTTGCGCTAACCTTGTTTGCTGTGTGGGTGCTTTTTTATTTTATAATCTCAGCCTATATTCAGGAAAATACAGGCAGGCAGATGGAACAGGCAGCAAGGCAGATAATAGAGCGGCTTGGAATGGAATTGTCGCAGGTTGAAAGAGTAGCGCGAAGTTTAAGACAAAACGCGGATATAAACACTTTAATGCGAGAACAGGACAGTTATAATTTTTTTACGCTTGCCGGAAAAGCTGTCAGTCTGATTGATGAGGAAATATATAATCTCGAATTTATAGACAGTATTATTTTGTTTGGTTCCGGTAATAATTTTTACAGGCTTTCAGGCAGGCTTGGAAACAGATCCTGTATGCGTCTTTTAAACGCAGTAAATAATTTAAATACGCCGTGTCATTTATCTATAGAACTTGATAATAAAAGATTCATAGGTTACGCAGACTCTCTTAATGATACGAAGCATGGCGGAGCAATCGTTATACTGACGGAAGAAGAAAAAATACTTGGAATGCTGAGGTCTTATGATCAATCCGGCTCGCTTTTGGTTACGATAACGGCAGGCAATGAAGTGATAGCGGCAAATACAAATAAAACCTATTTGTTTGTCCCTGACACGCATAACAGGCAGTTGGTACAAAGCCGGCTTGGCATCACGCCGTACAGGATTTCAATTACCGCAGATGAAGGATATATGAGAGATTCATTTTTGTATTTTCTTTTCGCGGCTTTGATAACCGCCGTCATTTTCGGCATCGTACTGTCAGCGTACACAAGAATACTCAACCGGAGCTTTTTTAATCCTATGGTTAATGTAATCGGCAGTATCAAAACACTGAACACGGACGCGCAAAAAGAAAATTTACCGCACGTCCAGAGTGAAGAATTTGACAGCCTCATAGATAAAATCAATGAAATGTTGCTGAATATTAAAACGAAAAACATGGAAGTAAAAGCCGCACAATTGCGGGCGATGAATGCGGAAATAGAAAAGCAAAAAGCCATTATATTCTCTCTGAAAAAACAGATCAACGCGCATTTTTTTATTAATACGCTGAATATAGTGAAGCTTCTTGCGGAACAAGGAGAGCTTGAAAAGGCTCAAGCTGTTGTTATGGGGTTAACATCTCTTATAAGATATGTTTACGACAGGGAAGATTTTATTAATATTTGGGAAGAACTTGGAACCCTTGAAAACTATATTATGATAATGAACAGCTGGTATGACGGAAAATTGAATGTAGATTTTGATTTTGATGATCTTCTGATGGAATACTATATACCGCGCATGATTTTACAGCCCATTATAGAAAATTCAATTATACACGGATTTAAAGAAATGAACGCAGGCTGTTTTATTTCGGTTAAAGCGCAGATTAGCGGAAACTGCGTTATTATTACCGTAAACGATAACGGAAGAGGTTTGAGCAGAGAGGAAATAATGTCGCTTAACGAAAAACTAAAATCAAACCCTGAAGATTTGCAGGGTTTTGAAAACATAGCTCTTTTAAATATTAAAAACCGCTTGCATTTTTATTTTTCAGACTCCGGGCGGTTGACGATAAAAATGAGCGATAGCGGCGGGCTTGAAGTTTCAGTCCTGATGCCGCTCATTGCGGAAAAGGAGACGTATGTTGAAGAAAAATAGAGTTGTTTCTATGTTTTTTCTGCTGCTTTTAACAGTGTTTTTCATTACATGCAGAAAGCAGGATATAAGGGATGAAATTGTAATCTCAATACCTTATAACGAAATTATCAGAAATATTGACGCTAATTATTATAAATTGTGGCTTGAAGAACAAACAGGATTATCAATTAAATTTAATATTATTGATAAAACAACTTCCGCAGATTACCTTCGTCTGATGTTCGCGTCAGATTATGTAACATCTGACGCGTTTTTTTCAATACCCTGCGGAGAGATTTGGGACGAATGGAATTCCTGCATACAGGAATTCGGAGAAAAGGGATATATCATTCCCTTAAATAAATATTTTGACAATTCAATCTATCTGAAAGCCGTTTTTGAAAGTTTTTCGGATTATGACCTTCGCGCGGTAATGACGTCAGCAGACGGAAATAATTATTATATGCCAGGTTTCGATTTTTCTTTTCCGGAGAGGCATTATCAGGTTCTGTGGCTGAATCAGATATGGCTTAAAAACCTGAAACTTAATGTCCCTCAAACAACCGGCGAACTGCGGGATGTGTTATTCGCTTTCAAGACAGGAGACCCGAACGGCAACGGATTACAGGATGAGGTGCCTCTTGCGGGAACTTATGATGTTCCGGGCGGACAAGTTTATAACGCCATTATCAACGCTTTTGTATACAATGATCCTGACAATTCCCGCTTGTTCCTTGAAAACGGAGAAGTAAAGTTCGCACCCATGACTGAACAATGGCGCGAAGCCATGAAATACTTAAACAGCCTTTACAAAGACGGACTAATAAAGCCTTTCACTTATAACCGTAATATTTTAACCGGTCTTGCGAACTCTCCGTGGAATATTCTCGGCGGATTTACAAGCAGGTCTATAACCGATGTATTGTTTCAAAGTAATCCAGATCTGATTAGCGCATTTATACATATTGTTCCCCTTGCAAGCGGCGGAAATTATTCGCAGAACGCTGTTGCAAGAACGCCTTTGCCCCGACCTGCGGGAGTAATAACATCAGCCTGTAAAAAACCCTTGGAAGTTTTTAAGCTCTTTGATTTAATGCTGTCAAAGGAAGCTTTTTTAATCGGGCGGTATGGCGAGGAAAATGCGGATTGGATCAGAGCAGGCGTTACCGATACGGATTTTTACGGAAACAAGGCAACGGTGCGGGTTATAAATCATTTAAAAAACATAGTACAAAACAAGCATCTGAATGAGAGCGGACCTTTCTTCGCTTACCCTGAATATTCAGACGGCGTTACTTTTTCCGCGTTTGACGTCAACAGCGAATATGTAAACGCAAGAGCGTACAGGATATATGAGAAGTATAAACCAAAGGAGTATATAAGACCGACAATTTTTCACAACAGACCGGATATAAAGGTTATGCGTCATGCAATCGACGCTTTTACTGATGAAAGCATAAAAGCATTCATCACAGGAGAAGAGGATCCGCATGATGATAAGGCATGGGATTCGCATTTGCGGAAATACAATGATTTAAATATTGAGAGATTTATTAATTCAGTTGCGGAGGTTTTAAGATGAAAAACAAGGCGGCTTTTTACCTGCTCTTTATTGTAATTTTTTCAGGCTGTACGCGCCAGGACGCTGTAAAGGAAAATCCTTTTGCCGCATGGCTTGTATCCGCCAGGCTTGACGCTGAACAGACACCGCAGGAATTATACTCAGCCGCGCTGAACGAAGATATGCTTTTAGTGTATTCAACATCCACCCGCATGATGGAAGTCGCATCTTCCTTTGAAAAGCAGTATCCGGGACTTATCGTAAAAGTAGAGCATCTGCGGGAGCCGGAATTATACGAGACGTTAGCTGAAAATTACAGAACAGGAATAATTTCAGGCGATGTAATCTGCAGCGCGGACGGCAGGGGCATTATGGCGCGTAATTTTTTGGAAAATTATACAGCCGTAAAATATGTTCCTTATGATATCGCGGATAAAATTCTGCCCGGAAATAACGAAGAATTCCTTATGCTCGCGGGCGAAGCATCCGTATTGTGCTATAACGAGCTTTTTTATTCTTCCGCGCCTGTTAATAATTGGTGGGAACTTACAGAGGAAAAATGGAGAGGTTTTGTGTATCTTGCAAATCCGACAAGATCAATGACTACTTTAGCGTTTTTCTGCACATTAATTGACAACAATGAAATAATGGAAAAAGCGTACGAGGATCTATACGGAGTGAAATTCCCTCAGGGGCAAAACGCAGGCAGGGAGTTTGTAAGGCGGCTTATGGCAAACGGAGCTGTTATTGTCAATTCAAGCGACGAAGTGGCTGAAATCACAGGAGCGCCAGGTTCAATAGGTCCTTATATAGGCATTATTATATCGAGCAAAACAAGGCTTCGGGAAATCGGATACAAAATGATAAATCACTATGACATGAAACCGTTCGCGGGAGTATATACACCGATAACCATTATGATGAACGGAGGCGCAAAAAACATAAACGCCGCCAAACTTTTTATCCGCTGGCTGTTAGGTGAAACTGACGGACAGGGACAGGGGTATAAGCCCTATCTGCAAAGCGGCGCGTGGTCTGTACGCAGCGACATACG
>WQTD01000063.1 GCA_009786455.1 Treponema sp. | reverse complement strand
GATGTTTTCGGCATTAAAGCCTCCGGCACTGATGTAACATCCGGTAAAATCAGCAATGACGGATATAAAGAAGTCGCCGCCGCTCTTGTTAAAAGATTTAACTTTAAACAAGCGGCGATTACCCTGCGCGAATCAATTTCAGCTAACGACAACAACTGGGCGGCTATGCTTTATGATGGAAAGGATTTTTATTTCTCTAAAAAACATGCGGTTCATATAGTAGACAGGGTAGGCGGCGGCGACAGCTTCAGCGCCGGGTTGATTTACGGTAGTCTTGCCGGAATGCCGCTTCAAGAAACGCTGGAATTTGCGGCAGCCGCAAGCTGTTTGAAACACTCAATTGAAGGGGACTTCAATATCGCCTCTGTTGATGAAGTGAAAAAACTTGCCGCAGGGAACGCTTCAGGGCGGGTACAGCGTTAATTCTGCTTAAGGTGCATTGCAATTTTTTCACGCAGGATGTCCGGCTCAAACGGTTTTACAATGTAATCGCACGCTCCCAGGCGGATAGCCGCTGTTAAATTGTCGGCAGTCCCTTCTGATGTCAGGAAAATGATCGGCGTTTCCCTGTGCTGTGGAAATTCCCGGATCATCGGGATCAATTCAAACCCGTTTATCTGCGGCATTTTATAATCCAGCAGGAATAAATCCGGCTCTATGTTATGCAGTAATTCTCCCAGTTTTTCCGGTTCTGACAGCGTATAAACCTTGTAGGTGTCGCGTAACACGTTATGGATTGTTCTTAACATGCTGGAAACGTCGTCAACGGCAAGAATACACGGCTTTACACTGTCCTGTTCTCCGGAACCGCTGTTCTGTACGCCTGTACCATAAGCCATCTCAATTGCTTCGATAATCTGTTCTGTGGAAAACGGTTTGGTTACATACCCGGCAGCTCCCAGATTTATCCCCTTTTCCATGCTGCTTTTGTCAAATTCGGCAGTCACAAATATTACCGGTATATTCGCGTAACGCTCGTCGCGCTTTAGCATTATTATCGCGTCATAGCCGTCCAGATCCGGCATTTTAACGTCAAGCAGGATCACATCAGGTTTTACTTGTTTAAGCGTATTGAACAAGTCAGCGACAGACTGCGCAAGATAAATCTCGTAGCGGTCTTTAAGCCTGTTTTTTACAGAGGTAAGACCGAAACTGACATCGTCAACATAAATAATTTTTTTTAACGCTTCATTTTCCATAGGGCTGCTCCTGTTACCTTATTTGGAAAGTTGTTTTACAATTTCACCGAATTGCATTGTTTCAAAATTTTTCCGCAAAAATTCAACAAGTCCGCCGTCAGACTCATATTGATATTTTTCTATTTCAGACATCGCCGCGTCGGCGTTCTCTAAATCATAAATTTCGCAGGCAGCCCGCAGTTTTAAAAGCGTTTCACTGTCCGGTTTATCTTTTTTTGGTTTCGCCTCCTGACTGTCTATATCAGAAAGCATTGCATCAAGGTTATTTATGAGCGCCCATGCATCTTCAAGGAAGGACAGGTGATTCTTGCTTACAAAATCGAAGTCTCCGGCGACAGCCGCTTTTTCAAGGGCTTCGGCTTTTTTCGCAAGATCAAGGGCGAAGATTTCGCGGCTTGCCCCTTTAATGCCGTGAACTTTCACTTCATATGCTGCAAGCGTATCCGCGCTGACGGTTTTTATCGCCTCAAGCATGGAGCGGACGCTTGCTGTATATGAACGCAGAATCATTATGAATGATTTCTCATCGTCATGATAACGTTCAAGACCTTTTACAATATCGATGCCAGTAATTTGCTTTTGTTTTAATACAGACGCGCCGCTTCCCGCTGTCTGATGAAGCGAAGTTTCCCGTGCAAGCGCTTCAGTAAACGCTTTAACCGCTTGCAGGAATGCAGGCGTTTCTGACATTACAAGCGCTGTGATATTGTCATGCGCCGCCTGCTCAAGCTTGTACGCGGAAGCATAAAGATCCTTTCTTCTGGTATTTTCCAGAGCGTTCTTCACCGTTTGCATGTGAAGCATATAGTTTTGCAGATCTTCATACGAACCGCTTTTTTCAATCAGCGCGGTAAGGGACTTTTCTATATTATGAAGAAATGTTTCAGCGGACTGCGGATCAATCAATAATTTATCATGATGCGGTTCATCTGCTTTCTGCGCTGAAAACTTAGCTGCATGAATCCTTGCCGCTTCGAGCGTTTCAGCCGTTTGCCTGTCGCGTATTTGCTCATTTAGAATTCTGTTCATTTGGCGGATATCAATAGGCTTCGATATAAAATCGGTAAAACCGTTTTCAAGGAAAATACCTGCCTGTCCCGTAACCGCGTTAGCTGTCAGCGCGACAATCGGCAAAGCGTATCCCATACTGCGAAGTATTTTTGTAGTTTCAACCCCGTCAAGTTTCGGCATCATATGATCCATAAAAATTACATCGTACGTTTTTCCGTTTTTAATTTTTTCTATTGCGGCGTATCCTGAATCGGCGGAGTCAAACGAAAGTTCGTACGGAGCCAAAAGCCCTTTTGCGACATAAATATTTGTTTCAACATCATCCACGACTAAAATTTTGCCGTACGGCATCGGCTCGCGCGTAATCTGCGTTCTTTTCATCTGCGTCCGGCTGTTTGAACGGAACTTGTGCAGATTTTCCGCCATTTCTTTTCCCAGTTCTTCGCTGCCGCACTTACCCTGCGGCAGACAGACTGTAAATGCAGAGCCATGACCGGGTTCGCTTTTTATCGATATGCTTCCCTTCATCAGATTGACAAGGTCGCGCATTATACTCATGCCAAGTCCGGTGCCTTCTGTTGCGCGGTTGGCTTCCTGATTAAACCGGGAATATTCGTCAAAAAGTTTACTGACCTGTTCCTTTGACATACCCTGTCCTGTATCAATAACGCTGATGATGAGCAGAATTTCATTTTCATGGCATGTACTCGCCTGCGCTGAAATATTCAGCGTGACTGTACCTGACGCTGTATACTTGAATGCGTTGGAAAGTATATTGTTTAATATCTGTTTAACACGCAGTTCATCGCCCATCATTACCGCGGGTAAATGCTCGTCAATTTTTAGTTCAAAAGAGATCGGTTTACTGCCGATCCTCATCATGTTAAGCTGCGCCGCATCGCTTATCAAACTTGCGATTTCGTATTTGCCGGTAACAAGTTCCATCCTGCCAGCTTCAATTTTTGAAAGGTCAAGAATGTCGTTGATGATACCAAGCAGCAAATCCCCCGAAGCGTATATTCTTTCAAACGCTTCCCTGATTTTAAGTTCAAGCGATTCTTCCTGAAGCTGTATCTCGGCGATACCGAGGATGGCGTTCATCGGCGTGCGGATCTCATGGCTCATTCTGCTCAGGAATGAGCTTTTTGCTTTATTGGCATTGTCAGCTTCACGACGTTTTTGTTCGATTTCCAGCAGCAGTTTTTTATTCTCCTGAAGCTGTTGTGTCCGCTCCAGATGCTTTTTGATCCGGTTAACAAGGACAGGCGCAGAGAACGGTTTTGTTATAAAATCAATAACGCCCATCTGAAAACCGCGGGCTTCCACCGCGGCGTCTGTCGAACTTGTTAGGAATATAACCGGAATGTCAGCATGTTTTGTTTTAAGAAGTTTAAGCGCTTCAAATCCGTCCATTTCAGGCATTACGATATCCAGGAGGATCAAATCCGGAACGATTTTTTCAAGGCTGGCGAACATTTTCATGGCTGACGATAAAGCAAATACCTGGTAATGCTCCTCAAGCACGCTTTTGGCAATATTAAGATTCATGGTACTGTCATCTACTACATAAATCGTTTCCTGCATGTTTATAATCATACAACAGGGTGTATAATGTGAAAAGATTTATAAATATTATTTATATTTTTAACTGGTATTTTTTATGATTTTTTTAAATTCCGGTCTTTTTATTGCTTTATTCAATGATTTTTAAGTATGTTTTAGTGATATTTTGAATTATATTTTAATATAAAACATTTTTTAATAAAATATTACAATATATTTATAGATATCCTAAAATGTATTTAAAGGACATAATTAATATTTATAATAATGACGAAGAGGTCCAATTAATATTGAAAAATTTCAATCGACACTATTTTTAATATTTAATATATTTAACTGCGTTATAAAAGGCATCGTTAGGTGCATTTTTGTTGCCTTCTGGACAGCTCCCTGTTGATTGATGCCTTTCCCGAAATATCAGCTCAATGAAAATCCAGTTTTAAATAAATCATGTCTTTTAGCTGTTTCCCGTCTTCTAAAATTTCATGGTCATAATTTTTGGTAAAAAAGTCCTTAACAGTATGGGAATATTTAAAATCCAGTTTTTTATAATAATCCAGAATTTTTTCATTATCGCCTGTTCCAATCAGCGTATAACGGCATTGCCTCTTATAGTATTAGATGATGTATTTTATCATATTGGTTGCATAACCCTTTTTACGGTATTTCTCATAAGTGGCAATATTCTTTATTTCGTAAACCCCTTCTTTTTCCTCTGTAACAACGACGACAGTTTTAAGATCAGTGTCATAAAGAGCGAATAAATATCCCCTGTCAAGATATTTCCTTATCATATCCTCCTGCTCATCGCCAAGAAGAAGCAAGTCCATGAATTTATCTTTGCTGTATTTTATAACCATTATTTCCATAAGGTATTAATATAATAATTTTTAATAAACAAGGGAAGCCCTCTCATGGTTAGTTTTTTTCTTGAGACATTACGAGGGTATGATTTGTTTCCATACCCTGCAGATACAAGGACATTGAAACCCCATTTGAGGAAGCAGGCGAAGCGGCTTGGGACAAAACCAAAAGCGGTAATAACAGATGCCGGATATGGAAGCGAAGAGAATTACAGTTATCTTGAAAACAAGAGTATGACATCAGTTATAACGTACAATACGTACCGGAAAGAATAAAGCGGGAAATGGAAAAATGATATATTCAGAACGGAAAACTGGGAATACAATAAAAAAGAGAAATATTATATCTGCCCTGATGGAAGAAGGCTGACTTTCAGAGAAACAAGAAAAAGAAAAACCGGTTCCGGATATCCGATAGAAATCGAACGTTATGAATGCGGAGTATGCAAATACTAACGCAAGAAAAAACAGTGCACCAGGGCAAAAAAGAACCGCGTCATTGAGCGTAACGAAAGGTGGCTGAGACTTAAGAAAAAAGCGCAAAGGATATTGGAAGACGGGCATTACAAGGAACTGAGAAAACTGCGGTCGGTTGAGGTAGAAACGGTATTCGGGCAGATAAAAGGAAATCAGGGGTATAAAAGATTTCTGCTGCGGGGAACCTCAAAAGTCTCAACTGAATGGGGATTATTGGTTCTGGGATACAATTTAAAACAGATATACCGGTTAAATAGAGATAAGACGGCGTAAAACCCCTAAAATTCTAAACGTCTGGAATTTTAAAATCTATATTTTTAAATTAAAAAAAGGCTGCCCAAGCTTTACTTATTGCACAGCCCCTTGTTGACTTGGTAAGGTTTAAGAGAAGGAGAAAGAAGCAACTCAAAAGGCATTTCCTGATTAAAGTCATTGCCGACCATCGGGCGGTAAAATTCAGTTTCAAGTATCATTCCGCATTTCTCTGATACCTGTAAATCGTTATATGTATATACTGTTAAAATTTCACTGACGGGGTATTCTTTCAATATCATTAGTAAATGACCAGTCCACTTAAAAACTTTAAAATATTGTTTCTGTAAGAATTTTCGTTCACAGTATTGCTCAATGCTCAAAGAAGCCGTTAAAAGACAAAATCGGGCGGTTCTGTTATCTCTATCATCAACACCCATTAAAGCCTTGAATTTTTCTAAGGGGATTAGAGTATACAGATCATTTTTAGAATTTGTATCTTCCATACTGCCAATGGTATGACTGGCAATAAGGGAAAGGAACTGGTAAATTTACCAGTCTTGTAAAAAATGTTTGTGTTTTCGAGATTGTCTAACTATGGTAATTTTGTC
Organism: Treponema sp.; assembly: GCA_009786455.1. Lineage (GTDB taxonomy): Bacteria > Spirochaetota > Spirochaetia > Treponematales > Breznakiellaceae > WQXQ01. The sequence goes on along the minus strand of WQTD01000063.1, from coordinate 212 downwards.
AATTTTTGCCTTAGATGTGAAAATAGCACAGGTTTTAATCAAAAACGGCTGCTTTTTTGTATACGCTACCTCTTAACATACCTCATCACATTATTATCCCAAATATAATTATTCCATGCTAAATCCAACGCATTTTTTTCTTCATTAATAATTTCTAAAATCTTAAACCCATTTTCAATATACTCCGCTGATGAAAATGGATCATCATAATT
>WQTD01000062.1 GCA_009786455.1 Treponema sp. | reverse complement strand
GCTTACTGTAATGTCCGGAGACGGTTTCAATAACTGAAAAAATGATATTGCTTTTTGTAGCGTATTTTTGAATTGGTCAATCCTGTTCACTTCCCGCCTCGCCAGCTTCAATTTTTGAGACGTACTCAGCGCCGCCAGTTTTAACAAATAAATCAAAATCGAATATTGTCATTTCGTATAACACTTTTGAAATATGCTCTTTTATTTTTGCCGCTATATCCATAGCGTTTGAATTATCCGTTAAAAGCGGGGCAATGCCCAGGGGAAAACTTTCAAGCCCTGCATGGACCCGTGAAAATATGTTCCCGAAAATCGCTGCCATGTCCTCTGTGTGGTGAAGCTCTCCCTTTTCTTTTTTAACAAGAATTTCCTCGCGTTCCGCTTTCGATGTGGCAGCTCTCAGCTTTTCATATTCCATTGCTTCGGTAGGCTTTCCAGGTTTATCTACCCTTTCCCTATACCATGCAAAAAGAGAAACAAGCGTCGGCTGCATTTCATATAAGCCGCGCTGTGTAGGTGTGATTATTCTTTCCTCTTTGAATTGCGCGATCCTTCGCTTCGTTACGCCCAGGGTGTCCGCCAGATATTCAAGGGTAACAAGTTCAGGCTGTGCGGTTTTCTTTTTTATTTCCGGGGCAAATTTCGCCGCCTTTTTAGGCGCGGCGTTAGGTGAAGATTTTTTGTTTTTTACCATGCGCCGCCTCATGGAATATAAACAGAAACGGAAACGGAAAAATTTTTATTGTGCGTCCGCCATATTCCGGGGTCAAGGCAACCCTCACCTCGACACCCTCTTGAAAGTACCTACAAATTTTTTCCGCTGCGGACATATTATTTTTTCTCCCAGTAGTCAGTATTCCAGTAAAAAAAATCCGCTATGTCCTGTATGCTGTGCATCGGTATAACTTCCTTCGTGCGTCCTTCTACTTCTTTGTACCATAGCCAGTAAGGAGCACCAGAATAATCCCTGTCAGGTTCCGGAAACTTATCGCGGTATTGTTTTATAACATTTTGGCAGTAAAGAAAAACGCCGTCAAATATGCGTAACCCAGGCGGATCGCCGGAAGCATATCTTGTCATGTTCGCGGCTCCTTCTGCCCATTCCGCTTGTTTCTGTCTGTCCTCTTTGCCGATTGTTTCCGATGGGAAAAAATCCTGTTCGTTTGCCATAATCCCCCCTACTCTTTTCTGACCCGGCAGCTGCCGGAAAGTTGTAAAAATGGCGGGGAAGCGTCAAGCGTACCCCGCCTACTGTTATAATTCTGTTAGAATTTGTTGGAAGCACATTAAGAGAAGTGCGATTTTTTAAATTCCACATTGAGAGAACTGCGATTTTTCGGGTTTTCACATTAAGAGAAGTGCGATGCCACATTAAGAGAAGTGCGATTTTTTTCATTCTTCGTCCTCAAATAGCTCTTTTTGGGAAGGTTTTTGCGAGATATAATTCAACAGCATTTTATTATTATTGGCTTTTAAATGGTGCTTCATGGCATAAAGCATTTTTTCCAGACTGTTTTTGCCGTTTGGATATTCCTGTCTGTCTGCGAATTCCCAGTCATCTTTGTTAAATTCTACCCCGCTGATAGACATATCAAAATAATCAGGAAAATCATTTGTAATGCTTTCAATCACTAATAACGATGAAGCTATAGGTTTCAGGTTTCTATGGCGTATCGTATTGCCTTCAAGGGCTTTCGGAAGTACATATTTAAGCATTTTAAGCATATCAATTTTTCTGCGCGTTCCCTTTTCGTTGCTGTATGCGACAAGGTAATAAAAAAGCTGTACGATTTTCGCGGGTGTAAAATCTCCAAAATATGTATTTGGTAAAAAATAATTATAAAACCGGGTAATCGAATATAGAAATTTTGGTTGACATATAAAGCCGCCTTGTATATATCCGCTTCGTTGATAGTTGTTAAAATGCCCTTCAAAAAGAGGCTTGTATGCATACAGAATAAATCCCATGTTTGGCATTTTGCCGCCGGCTTTGTAGTGTCCGTCTGCTTTTTTGGTAACAAGATTATTATATTTGTTCGCAGATACAAGAGATCCATCGACAACAGGAACGATGCGGATCGGCTCATCAAGTATATAGTTTCCGCTTTCCTTATCCTGTAACCAATAACGGCGATTTTCTTTTAACATATGCCATAGCACGCTTTTAAAATGGTCTTTCTCCCTTTTCAAAAAGTCTTTAGTATCTTGTTGTTCAACAAGCTGCATTTGTTTTTCTGTTGGCAAGTCTGAATTATGAATATCTAAAAAATTATTAAACTTGTTGAATACTTTTAAAAGTTCGCTTTGGTCGATTATTACATTCTCTATTAAATGCGAAAATGGGATCGGATTTTCAATAGTTCCGAATTGAAAATGTGTAACTTCCTTCGGTGCCGGCACTAGCGCATCTTTGTAGTATTCGCACATATAAGAAACATAAGGCATAATGTAAGGATAAGCGCCTAAAAGTTCAGTATTTGCGCGGGTTATATCTTCCTCTGTCTCAGTTTTTATTAGGTTCTTTTCTCTGGCTGTAATTTCGTCCAATACGGAGCGTTTTGTCTGAAGTAATGCGTTTACGGCTGGTCTTGTTACAAAAGTTTTTTTTGCTTTGCCTTTCATTGTCAGCCTCTCGGTTTTGAATAGTCTACAGGTTTACTTTTTGTGCTTACGCTTTCCTGTACAGCTGCCTTGTTTATAATTACCCATCCGCAGTCATTATCCATTTTCAGATTATATTCAATGTCTGCGGTGTCTCTGCCTGTCGCAAATAATTGCGCCGCTGTATCTTTGCGGGACATTCTTTTTATGTATATAGTACTGTCGGTCGCGCCTGTCAGCCCCGTACTTCCCAGGGCGGCATCCATCCAGTCAGATTTATCATTATCTTTGCTCGTTCCTTTTTTCGCGTGATGTATTACCACAATTGAAACGCGAAGATCATCAGCTATTTTCTTTAATCGCGCCAGCGCTCTTGTTGTTTCCGCATAAGCATTAAAGTCCTCGATATTCGTAAAACGTGCCAGCGTATCAATTATAACAAGTCCGATCCCGGTGTTTGCCCGCAGATAATTTTCAAGCCCGATATAACCGTCCCGCCATTGTGTCGATATTTTCAGATTATTGGTTTTATTTGCCTGAAGTTTTTTCAGGCGGCTTTGTATGCGCCTATCTGTATCTTCAAGTGCAAGGTATAATGTCCCTGTTTGGTTTGCACATAACGCGCCTAAAAAAGCGCCTCCGGATGCGGCGGCAATGGATAAATTTAAGGAAAGCCAGGACTTCCCGATCTTCGGGCTTCCGTTGATCATAGTTAACCCTTCGCCGATAAGGTCCGGAACTATCCACTTAACGGGCGGGAATTCTATCGTCAATATTTCGGCAGCTGTTTTTATTGTCATTTCGTTTCGTATTGATACAACATCAGACAATGCCGGGATCATATTTTTTATAATCGCGTCTGTTTCGCCTTGCCCTTGCCATTGTTCGTATGCAATGCGGATCGCTTTTATAAAGTTTCTATTTTTTGAAAATTCGTAAATTTTACGTTCATACATTTTTATATTGGAGTCAGATATGCAGGAAATATCCCCGAAGTATGATGCGTCTATTTTCTCATTGTCGGGCAATATTTTGAAATTATCATATAGTGTTGTTATGTCGGGTGTGATACCTTCGTCTAATTGTTTAAATATTTCGTTGTATATGCGCCCGTTGTTATTAATTAAAAAATCGTCTGCAGCAAGCCAGCGATCAGGTTTTTCACCCTTTGATATATTGACTAACAAGCTGCCTATATAATTCAATTCATTATATTTTGTGTCCTCATATTCATGCATTTGCCTTGTAATTTTTTGTCCTTCATTACTCATGACGTTTCTAGTTAGATATCCCTGTCATCGGACGCCCAGGGACAATGGAACATTCGCGATTTGTAACATAACGATTTAAATGACCATCTTTAACATGAAGGGTAAGTGTTACAGTTCCATGAATTAAACCTGTCGCTTCCTGCGTAAATAGCAGAATTGCATCAGCGGGAATATTACCATCGAAAATTTTTTTTGCTAAAATTGGAGTATCGCTTCCCCGGGGTTTTTCTTTAGGCATGGCTTTGACTCTCATAATCAGCTGATTGCCTGTTCCTGAAAAGGAATTGCTCTAGCTCACTTTGTTTGAAAAATACTCGGCCGCCATTTGGCTTGTAATGCGGAATCTTTTTCTGATGGATTAATTTGTAAATGTAGTGCCGTGATAATCCTGTAAACTCCACGGCTTCATTCACTGTCAACGGTTTTTGTGCATGTTCCATTGCGGAGCCTCCCCATATTCAATTAACCTTACAAAACTCTGTTTTGCTTTTCTTGTGGTTATATGAGGATAATAATTTTTATTTTACTTTTTGAATAAACCTATCGGGTGCTATTTTTAGGTTATTTTGGGGTTGCTGGAAAAAAAATTGGTTTTATTCTTTCCCATTCATTCGGTGCACGGTTTTTTGTACAATTTTTTAATGTATCTGCTTTTGGTGCTTCGTTATTAATTAAGATAAAGCGGTTTAATGTTTTCCATTCAGAACATCCGGCTTCATGAAAAATTAATCCTACACATCCTTTATCGCATTTAAAATTAAAAAAGGTGTTTTTATATTGTATTATGCCAGATCTAATTCCATTTATTACAGCAGAATAAGCGTGCGGGTAAAAATTTTCTAAATATTGTAAAAAACCATTATTTATTTTTTCCTCGTATGTAGTAATTTCTGGAGTATTATTTTTCTCCGGAGAGGGCAATTCTTTACTTTGATAATTTTTTGTTAATGATGATAGACCATCTTGTATAATCTTTTGTTTAATTTTTAATTTACGTTTTTCCTCATAATCCTTTCTTTTAATAAATAATTTACTTATTTCATTAACTGCATCACGAATAAAGGTTTGATATGTTTTTAGATCTTCCAATAACATTAAAATATTATCTTTATAAATAGATTTCCAAATATCAGTGTTTTCATCATCAGAGTAGATAGGAAGGAGAGAAATTTCAATTTCTAAATCTCTTAACATTTTTCGTAAATCATTTTCAAAATCACCGCTACTATTTTCTTCGTTTAAAATAATATTAAATGTTTCGTCTACAGAAAATTCTCCTTCCTTGCATAACTCAATTATTTGATCTATTACTAATTTTAAATCATAGAAATAATAATCTGCCATACTTTCAGGATTATATTTATATCTACGGCTTTGTAATAATTCCATGTTCATTTTTCCTCTTTGTTAATAATTGACAATTTTTGATTTATGCCTTTACACTGTTTTCCCATTTTCTACCTTTTTCTCACTCCCCGGAGGTTTTGCGACGAATCAGCCCCGGACATGTCTTTTTGTGATCCGCATTGCCTGGTGTAATGCAACCCCTTTCTCGTGCGTTCTGGAGGGTGTTTCATGCTCCCTTCCTGAACTGTAAAATATTCCCAAAAACCTCCGCGCCGACCTTGCCGACTTCCTCAAGATTTTTCTCTGTGATGTGGTCGGCGTATTCCTCAAATACTGCCTTACTCTTATGTCCGGTAACGCGGCTTATCTGGTCGGCTGTCATACGGTCGGACATTCTGGCTGCGTAATAATGCCGCCATGAATGAAACACAATCCCCCTTGCTTTCGCGTCTATGCCAATGTCAGCTAACGCCGCTTGTAAGCCGTCCAGTATAACGCTGCGATCAACGGGCTTGTCTGCAAGGTTGCCATAAAAAATAAAGCCGTCCTCTCCGTGAGGATTTTCTCTTGCAAGTTCAAGCAGCTTGCCCCGTACTTCCGGCAGTAACGGAACGCGCCGCACCTCTCCATTTTTCGGGGCTTTCAATCCGTCATAGGCGCTCCATGAATGACGGACTCTTAAAGCGCATTCCTCGATGTCCTCTTGCTTGATCGCCAAAACTTCGCCGCTTCTCATGCCGGTAGTGCAAGCTAAGAGAGAAGCGGTGTATGCTCTCTTATCTTTCCACTTCGCGGCAAATAAGGCTTGCGCTTCTAACGGCGTTAATATTCCGCGCTTCTTTGCTTCACCGGAAAAATTGACCAAGCCGACAGTCGGATCGGCTGGTATAAAACCCTCTTTGAAAGCCCACGACAAACAGGTAGTGCCAACAGCCATGATCTTGTTTATTGACGTAGGGGCTAATCCGTTTTCTGCAAGAGATAAAGAAAATTTCTTTAAGTCCTGCCTGGTTATTCCGTTAAGCCGCTTGTTTAGGAAAGCTGGCTGCCAATAACGATTTAAGCGGCTCATGCTTTCGTAACAGTGCCGCTTGCCGATTGAATGACCGTGCGCCAATTTCTCGCGAATGTAAGGCGATGATTCATAATCCCAGAATTCTTCAAGGAATTCTAAAAATGAAATTATCCCCTT
>WQTD01000061.1 GCA_009786455.1 Treponema sp. | reverse complement strand
ACAGCCGCGTTAAGCTCTTTATCAATTATTGCTCCGCCCATCATAAGCGTATTAAAACCGCTGAACTGAATATCGCGGGCATCTCCAATATTGACAGGATTAACATTAAACATCGTTACTTTGCGATCTTCGCTACCGTTATTTTTTATTTTTATAATCTGCACCATCGCGTCATAACTGTTCGGCACAAAATGAAACGACTCAACGTCAAAGTTGTTGAAAGAAGTTTTAAATTTCAGATAACCAAAGCCAAAAGTTGTCTCAAGTTCCTGCTCCTTGTTTAAAACAGGGTACCATGCGTTGGAAAAATATTTTCCGTCTTCCGTGCGGAAGTAAGCGTAAGTTCCCAGCATCCGGGTTTTATACGGGTCTTCATGTACAAATCCGTTTAAAATATCGCCTTCCTGCGTTCCGATTCTAGCAAATGAAGTTCCGTTATTCGTCATTCCCCAGCAAAGCGTGTCTGTCGGTTTTCTGTTCCTTCTTGCAAGAAGCATGAGCCACGGCTCACGGGTCATGTCTTGGTATTTTTCCTTAATTACAACCTCATTTTCCGCGTTAAAATTAAATTGTCCGTTATTTTTTAAACTTCCCATAATTTTCCTCCCGTTTTATTTTTTATTCAGATAAACTTCTATTGCTTTTCGTGTTGATGTAAACGCAAGTTTGCTTAAATCAACTTCCTGCGGTTTTTTAAAAAGAACGCCGGAAATTTCTTCTTCTTCAATGTTCAAGTCTTCAGGTTTTAATCCTGGAGCGCGGATTGTAAAATACATATCGCATGTGTTGTAATCGATGTTTTTATATCTGTATTTATTGGGAAATGACGCAAACAGGGTAAAAATATCGCATAACGCAGCGCCTTCAGGGATCGGCGGAGTCCAGCCAAGTTCTTCCTTCAGCTCGCGGCAAAGACCTTCCAGCACTCCTTCGCCGATATCAACAAATCCTCCGGGCAGATCCAGCATACCCTTCCCCGGTTCCTTGTTGCGCTCCAGAAGCACAAGGCGTTCCTCATCATCAGGCACAATAATCAGGCAGCCGGTTGCCGCAGCAATGTTCTGGAAATAAACCAGACCGCAGTCAGCGCAGCGGAAAACTTTCCCTTCTTCAAACGTAAATTTTTTTGACGCGCATGACGGGCAGTATTTAAACATTGGCAATTTTACCATATAATACAAATAATATAAACAAAAAACCTCACTTGATAGAAATAAAACACAGAGTATAATCAAAATACTATGGATATTGAAATTTACAATGATTTAACAGGAAAGTTTCAAACGAAACTGAATAACCTTGCAAAACAAAAGAAATTTATAACCGGAAGTAAAATATCAGACGAAAAAGCGGTATCAGCGCTTCTTTCAGGCGATTGGCTTGAAAAATATCCGACTGCGGTTTGTATAGATCTTCCGAAGGCGGCAGACCTGTATAAAACAATCGATTCCGGCGAAGAAGAAAAAATCGAAACCGCATTCATGATGGCAAGAATAAATTACATGGGAACAGACGGAGTGCGCGGCAAGGTAGTTACGCAAACGAAGAATAATTTTATTTCCGATTTACAAAAAGAAAACTCTTTTACTCCCGATCTTGTTGAAACCGCTTCGTTTGCATTCGCGAAAATTTTATTGGATAAAAAAATCGTTAATACTGGAGACACCGCCGTTATCGGAAACGACGGACGTGATCTTACGTATAACTGGATTTTGAATAACAGCGTCCGCTCCGGTTTCGCAAAAGCGGGACTAAATGTGCTCGATCTCGGCGTTGTGCCTACCGCTGTTATTCCGTGGAAAAACCTACAGCTTGGACACCGCGCAGGCGCATGTCTTACTGCGTCGCATAACCCTTCCAATCAAAACGGAATAAAATTTTTCATTGACGGAAAAAAACTCATACCGGAAGGGGAACTTGGTGATTATTCGCTGTCAGCGTATATGTACAATTACTGTTTTTTGGAAAAATTGCCGCAATATACAACCGGGAAAGTAATTGAGTACAACGCTGAAGCGGACAGCGTAAACTGGATAGCAGAAACATGGGAGTGCGATCTTAAACCAAAACTAAAAAACATAACCATAATTTTCGATTCTGCAAACGGCGCGACAGATATTATCGGCAGAAAGGTACTGGAAAAACTTGAAGCGGATTATATAAGCGTAAATGAAAAATGCACAGGCGATAATATTAACCGCGGCGTCGGGGTCGCAGAAATTGAGGGAACTGAATTTTACCGCGGAAAGGAATATGATAAACATATTCCAACCATTAAAAAAATATTTGACGCGGGAAGAAAATCACCGGAACATGGAAGCGTATTCGGAATCGCTGTTGACGGAGACGGAGACAGGGGTTTTTTGCTTTACTACAGCAAAAAAGACGATGATGTTTGCGTTCTTGACGGCGACAAGTGCGGATATATTTTAGCTCAGTATCTTTTACCGTACTGCGAAAGAGAAGGAAAAAAACCAGGCGATCTCTGGTTTTTATCCACAATAGAATCAGACATTATGACGTCTTCTGCGGCAAGCAAAAATCTCGGACTTAACACGCAGGTGGTTTCGGTCGGCGATAAATGGATTGGCAATTTTAAGGACGGGGAGATTCTTGTCGGACTAGAAATATCAGGGCATTTGATTTGTCCGATAGAGGTAGAAGATCTCAAAGGTCAAAAAAGAACATTGCTTTCCGGCATCGGACTTTTGACAGGGCTTTGGTCGATCTGCGCAATCAAAGGGCTAGGGCTAAGCGAAGAAAAAATTATCAAACCTTTTGAACCGGGCTTTTCAAAAACCTATTACGTTTTTTTCGTTGATAAAACACGCCATTACAGAGGCAGCGCAATCTGGAACAGGGACAAACAGCTCGCCGAAAAAGAAATAAATGCAGCAATTGAAAAATCAAAACTTCCAAAAAATACCGTAATAAAATACGAAGACAAAGAGGATTTAAATGTTTTATACATGAATATTCTGGACGGCGAAAGGCTCTTAGGAGTTCTTTTTATGCGAAACTCCGGAACAGAAGATAAAAACGCCGTTTATGTGAAGGGCGAAAAAAAGTACGAAGAAGTATTATGCGAAATCGGAAAGAAAGTGCAGAAAATGCACACAGCCGAAATGAAAAACGAAAACCGGATCGAATACAAATACGAACAAGCGATTATAAAAAACCTTGAAGCAAACAGCGGAAAAACAACTATCGATAATATATTATCCGAACTTGAGGGAGTAAACGAATCTGATTTATTCAGCGTAGTCTACGGTTTAAAAAAGGAAGGAAGGGTAAGCGTTCTGTATCGTGAAATTACTGCTAACGAAGATCTTCGGGGAAAGTGATTTTCCTGTTTTCAGGCTCTCCTTGGATTACGGCGACTTTACCGCAAAATCTTCCCCAAATCTCGGCGTCATCTGTAAACTGCTCTCCCTCTGCTAAAGCGGCTTTTTCATGTGCGCGGAGGATTTCTGAAAATCTGAACGCCTGCGGAGTCTGCGCGCCGCCTGTCTGCGCCCGTTTTAGATGAGTTTTAATAAAAACAGTTCTGTTATCTTCAATAAAAGGCGCATCACATTCTTTTGGAGTTTCAATAAAAGGAAGAAGCGGAATTACAGCGTCATATTTTTTTACAACTTCAATTGTTCTTTCTATAAGAGAAGGGCTTACCCACGGTCTTGCTCCGTCATGAATCAGCACATACCCAGGACTGCGCGCCTCAAGAAAAGAAAGCGCGTTAAAAACAGAAGCGCGGCGGGAGTCTCCTCCTGTTACAAGAAATATTTTCCGGTTTATTAATGACAGGCAGTCCTTTGGCAGAGCTTTAAGAGCGGATTTCTCTTCGTTTTCGCGGATAACAACTACGATTATTTCAATTGATTTAACAGCCGAAAAAGCGCCGAGCACAGTCTCAAGAACGGATTTTCCGCTGTCCAGTCTGTAAAATTCCTTTTTAATTCCATTCATTCGGCTGGACTCGCCGGCGGAAAGAACTATAACGCCTATCTGCTCGTTCTTCTCACTCATTCCTCTTCCGGTTCCAGTCTTGAAAAGACCATACCCTCAATATCTTCTTTGGATTTCTTCAGGGAAATCGAAGCCTCATCAACAAGCAGCTTCAAAGCTGAGTCGTAGAGTTTTCTCTCCAAAATGGGAAGTTCTTTGACCTTGCTGCGGTGGTAAAGGGAACGGACTATGCTCGCAATATCCCTGATGCTTCCTTTTTTCAACAGATCGAGGTTCATCTGGTAGCGCATTTTCCAGTCGGAGGGGATTGGATCATAATCTTCGCTGATTAGTTCCAGCGCCTTATTGGCTTCATCCCTTGATACAGTAGGACGAATGCCAAGTCCGAAAGCTTTATCAACAGGAACCATTATTGTCATGTCGGTAACTTCAATATAAATCACATAATAGGGTATTTTTGCGTCTTTAAACTTTTTTTGAATTATTGACTTGATTACACCTACGCCTTGACTTGGATAGACCACTTTTTGATCAACCTGAAAAGCTTTAACCTTACTCATTGATCAAATGTTATCATATAATAATTAAACAGTCGAGCCTCCGGACTTCCCGTGCTTACAGCGGGATTTATAGAAAAAAACGTTTTTTTGCACTTTTATTGAATATTTTTTTCTTGACAAGATTTATTAACTGCTATACTATGAGGGTTGAAGTTATCTAAATTTTTAGGAGGAAAATGATGACAAAATCAAAAATTATGGGAATTATTCTCATAGTGCTTATGGTCTGTCTGGTTTTCACGGGCTGTAAAAAAGATGATCGTACAGTTTTAAGGGTATTATATTACCTGGACGCATCAACACCGAATGATGTTACTGATTCAAACCTTTGGTTCAGCACCTTTGAAAGGAACAATCCGACAGTCAAACTCGAAAGGGAAAATCTGTTTGATGACGCTTTCCATGACAAAACAAGAACATACGCGGCAGCGGGGGATCTTCCCGATGTATTGTATGTATGGCCGTCAGGAAGGTCGGATTACCTTCATGATCAGAGGCTTTTAAAGGATCTTACCCCCTTTATTAACAGGGATGGTATAAAGAACCTCTATATTCCGCTGACAATGGATCCTTCCCAGCAGCAAGCGGGTTATATGGCGATGATCCCCCAGGGTATCACAACAACCCATGCATTCTTTGTTAATGCGAAAATATTAAGCGATGCAGGTCTCCAGCCGGCAAGAACCTATGCTGAACTGGTAGCTCAGGTACCTATTTTAAGGGCGGCAGGCAAACAGACTGTATTAATTCCGGCTGAAAGCACATGGGTTATGCAGAGCTGTCTGTTCTCAATGATCGCCGGACGCTTCGGCGGAGCCGATTGGCATGAAAAAGTCCATTCAGGAGCAATGAAATTCAACGGTGCTGAACTGACCGCAGCATTTGCTTTTGTCAGACAAATGTATGATGACGGCGTAATTTCCCGCGAAGCAGTAGGCGTTGGCTACGGTGACGGTCCCGGTATGTTTGCCAGAGGCGAAGGCGCATACTATATTGACGGCGACTGGCGCGTCGGCGCATTCCTTACCGATGCGAACACCGGACAGGCTCTCATCAGTCCCGCTGATCAGAACAACATAAGAATCTCGGTGTTCCCTGAAATCCCGGGTGCGAAAGTCAACAGCTCGAGTTCAGTAATCCTCGGCGTAGGCTATGCCATGGCAGCTTCTATCCCCTCAGGTTCCGAGAGAGAAAGACTCGCATGGGAACTTGTAAAATTCATGACAGGCAAAGAAGTATCTGAACTGAGAACAGAAAGAGGCGGCACGCCGACTCCGTCCAGAACAGACCTTAATTTTGCTGCAATGAAACTTGAACCGATGCAGAAAGCGGTCGGCGCTCTTGGAAATGAATTCCAGGTCGCAACTGCTGTTATCGACGGCGTGTTCCCGTCTGAAGTTTATGAACCGATCAACAACATTCTTGTTGAGCTCGCATTGGGCAGGGTTACAGGCGCTCAGGCAGGTAATGCGATCCAGACAGCTTTTGACGGATGGAAACGCTAAAATTTTAACAAAATAAAGGCAGGGCAGGTTATTATGGGTATTAGAGATAGTTTAACAAGAAGTGAAGAAAGAGCATCTTATTTAATACTTGTGCTGCCTGCCTTGCTTATTTATTTATTTGTAATGGCTTTTCCTGTATTTTTTTCCATTTTCTTGAGTTTTTCGACATATAAATACGGTCAGATACTTGATCCGGCTAACCACGGTTTTGCCGGACTTTATGCGTACAAGGAAATATTTTCAGATCAATATTTTTATGTTGCCTTGAGGAACAATATTTGGATTGTTCTTATATCGGTTTTCGGTCAAATTCCGCTTGGCTTTTTCCTTGCTTATATACTGTCGCGCGGTCTAATTAAAGGAACTGATTTTTTCCAGGCAATGATCTACCTTCCAAATGTAATCGCCGCTATTATCATAGGTATACTTTTTAAAAGATTCTTTTTAAGTTCTCAGAGCGTTTTATTGGAAATTCAAAAAAGATTTAATCCTGACGCTGT
>WQTD01000060.1 GCA_009786455.1 Treponema sp. | reverse complement strand
GAAATATATCCTGCGTAATGAAGAGGAACTTCAAGGAAACCGTACATCGAAGGCCATGCTGCGCCGAGAAGAGAATCAGGCAGTCCCAAATTTATAAAGGAAATATATATTATTACAAGAAGCGCTATTGAAACCATTTTATTTCTTCCATGTTAGCATAAAAAATTTTATTACGGAAGGAAGAGAAGCTATTTTTTTTATCATGGTTCCGCCAAGCAGAATTCCAAGGGCAGACAGACCTTTGAAAACATTCTGCGAGTACGGCTGCCACCACGGCTCCCTCTTTGCTCCCGGCAGTATATCGTCAATTATCACTTTTGCCTTAAGCATTTCACGAAATCCTTCTTCACCGTGAGTTTTTCCCAAACCTGAATCGCCGAAACCTCCCCAGGGAGTCTGCGCAAGTCCGTGAGACATCAGGTGATCATTAATCATTACAGAGCCCGCGTTGACAAGACCTGCGAGTTTTTTCGCTTTTTTTCTGTTACGCGACCATACAGAACCTGTAAGCGCGTAAGATGAAGAATTGGCGGCGTTTAACGCATCAGCCTCGTCATTGAAAGGAAGAACTCCTACAGCGGGACCGAAAATCTCATCATCAAAAACAGGCATTCCTTTTTTTATGTTTGTTAAAACAACTGCCGGAACAAAAAGACTTTCGTATTGCAAAGAGTCAGCGTTTTCTCTGTCGGATGTTTTAAACGCGCCGCTTTGCGCTGCTATTTGCGCTCCCTGTGAAAGACAGTCTTCTATCTGTTTAAGGTATTCATCCTTTGCTTTTTTTGAAGAAAGACGTCCCAAATCGATTCCCGGCTGAAGTGCTTCAGTTTTTGTTTTTAATTTTTCCAGGAATTTATCATAAATATCATTGTGAATAAGAACGCGCTGAACGCCGCCGCAGGATTGCCCCGCGTTGGAAAAACCTGCCCATATAATGCCGCTGACTGCGCGATCAATGTCAGCGTCTTTGCAGACAATAACCGCGTCCGCTCCTCCCAGTTCAAGAGAGAGTGGAAGAAGACGTGCGGAAGCTAAAGCCATCAGTTCCTTTCCAACCGCAGTTGATCCTGTAAAAAAGAGTTTGTCTATTCCTCCGTTAATAAAAGCGGGTCCCGCTTCTTTTCCTGTCATTTCAACATTTGTAAAAAGCCTGNCNGGAAGACCTGCTTCATCAAATATTTCTGATATTATTCCGCCGGCTCCNGGAGTAAGGGAAGCTGTTTTTAAAATCACAGCGTTACCTGCTAAAAGCGCCATGATGACTTCTGAGAANGGAATCGAAAACGGATAATTCCACGGAGAGATGATTCCNACAACTCCCCAGGGAGCGTAAACCATGCGGCTGCGCTTGTATGCCATNAGAAGATTCCCGCCGCGGACAGTACGGGATTTGCACAGGCGTTTTCCAAGGCTGATATAATACGGAACAGCCATGAGAGCCGGAATGACCTCTGCTGCAAGAGCGTCAATAGCGAGTTTGCCGTTTTCCTTTTGAATTATTTCGATAATTTTTTCGCGTTTGGCGGCAAGGCATTTTCCCGCTTTTTTAATATACGAGGTTCTTTCGTTATACGAAAGTTTTTCCCATGTTTTTTGCACCTCTCGCGCTTTTTCAGCCAGTGCGGAAATATCAGATGTCATGTTCTCCCCTTAAAATCATCCATCGCGTGGCTGATGCCTGTAATATTCGCCGCAAAGTCCAGAGCCTGCACAGGCAGTATCCTGAGGAAAAAAACCGAACGTACAAAACGCGGAGTGTTTATTTCGATTGTTTTTCTAATTCGCTCGTCGGGAACACTCAGGAAAAGAGGACCGGGTACAGAATTGCTTCCTTTATGCGATACAATCCCCGCGTTGTTGATCAATATGTCCAAATGTCCGAAGTCTTCTGTTAACTTTTTTGCCTGGGCGCAGACATCATCGGGGTTTGAAACGTCGCAGATCATCCCTTTTATAAAAAGGTTTTTGCTCTGCGCCTCATCTTCGGCGGTTTTAATTGCATCTCTGTTTACGTCCCAGATAATTACTCTGGCTTGCTTTTCCGCAAAGGAAAATGCCATTATCCTTCCGATACCGGAGCCGCCTCCGGTTATCAAAATCACTTTGTTGCGAATGTCTTTCATGGATATTATTTTAACATGTTTTAAAAGGAATGGTAATGAATGAGTTTGGCGTCTCCTTAGTTAAACGCAACATCAAACTGACAGCATACCAATTGCGCTGCCTGCCGTCCTGTAAATACCGCAACAGGCAGCCCTCCGGGGGACATAGTCCTGTGTCCCGCAAAATACAATCCTTTAATTTTTTTCAGGAACCCTGGATATGCTTTCATTTTCACTTCGGGACCATTAACGCTCATCCACGAACTATGATACGCTCCAGTGTATCGCTCGTATGTAAGCTGAGTCGCAATGTCAATTACCTCAACATTGCCTTCAGCCTGCGGGAATTTATTGCAGATAACGCGGTTGATTTGATCGGTAAGTAAGCGTTTCTTTGTTTCATATCTATCTTCTTCCTTTGCTTTTTTCTTAAAATCATAGGTATCGCCCATTGTCGCAGTAATAAGCGTACAGAAGCCTTTCGGAGCGTATCCTTCGTACCTGATGTAATTGTTTAAATATATCTCTGTTAATGTTTTTCCTGCAAAATTTATTGGCTGTTCAAGCTCCCACGCAGGTATAGGCGTTTGAGGTATCTTCGTCATGATACCGACACTTATAAATACGCATACAGCCGGTTTTGTATTTTTACAAAGGTCTGTCAGTAATTTTTCTTCAGGCGGAATATGGAGCCGCCTTCAAGATAACCGACGTCGCCTGTTTCCAGCGTTGACAATGCAGCGATAAGACTGACAGCGGAATAGTCATCCGGTATAATTCTGAATAACCGCTGTATGCCGGGATGTTTAAATTGTTCTGTGTAATCCTTACACGATAATTTTTTTAATCTACCCATTTTGGAAAAAGCGGGAAGCATTTTGGGTATTTTCGTAATCTTTAGGTGGAAAAAAAAAGACTTGTCCGGCAGCTAAACGAGTTACCGGACAAGAAAAAAGTTAAAAATCTAACTACATGGATGTCAATTTTTTCCAGTCAGGAAAGATAAATTGATCATTTCCTACAGCGTCCCAGCATTCCCGTGAATAGTCTGCAAACACATGATTTTTGTTTGGAGGAACAGACAAACCAATCTTTGAAGGAAAAATTGTATTAACATCCAAGTCATCAATAAGAACCGCGTAAAATTCTTCCTTGCCGCCGCTTAATTTATTAAAATCAATAATCATGACAGTCTGCGTGTTATTATTAAGACAGGAATAATTAAGGTTAAATTTACCTGCGCAGTTAATAATTGGCATTTAATATCTTCTGATATTAAATGTTTTACCTGATGTTTCCGCTTTACTGCCAAACCATATTTCTTTAATATTAAAAACATTTTCAACAAGCGTATTTTCCCCGATTGAAAATTTAAAGAAATAATCTATTTTTCTTGTGGTTCTTACAGGCGTTGAAATTTCAGGAATTACAAAAGGCTTTTGCCATAATTTTTTACCGCCAAGTTCGTTAAGCTCAAGAGCGAGTTTTCTAAGGTCCTCAACGCAGACAGTAATGCTTTTATTATTGTCAATTTTGTCGTCAAATTCCGAGACATAAAGTATTTCGATCATCGCGTTAATTGATAAAAGCCCTGTCATAAAAGCGAAATTCGCTATTTCCTTAAAGTCATATTCATTATTTTGATCAAATCTTGCTTTTGACGAATAATCAAATAAATTATTCGCCAATATTCTGGCTTCCGATGCAACAACAGCGTAACCTCTGCCGTTATTACCCGCTCTTGCGGCTTCCTGCGCCAAGTTAAGCGATAAAGCCCATGCTTTATGCGCGTATTGTTCGCACAGCCAAATCTTTTTTTCGTTAGTCATCTTTTTTCCTCATTTCATCCGCCATATTTATAATATTATGTCTGGAGTAGAATTTTTTCTTTACATAAGAAACAAGATTCTTTCTTAAGCTGTCTATGTCTTCCAATTTCTCCTCCTCTGTTTTTTGACAGCTTCTAATATATAAAGGCGTTTAATATCTGTATTATTGCAAACATTTTTGCGGTTACTTAATGAATTTATTCGTGCTGAGAGGTTTAATNCCCCGCCATTCATGGCGGGGCTGTTGATTATTTTTACATTAATCTTTACAAGCTATCATCTCAATTTCAATTTTAGCCCCTAATGGTAAAGAGGCTACCCCGATTGTACTTCTGGCAGGATATGGTTCTGTAAATTGTTCTTTATATATTTCATTCATAGCAGGGAAATCATTCATATCTGTTAAAAAGACATTTACCTTTTGAACATCATTTGATGTTAAACCAGCCGCTTCTAAAACATTAGATAAATTCTTAAAACATTGTTTTGTTTGAGCTTTTATATCCCCATCTACAATTTTTCCAGTATTGGTATCTACAGGAGTTTGTCCAGATAGAAAAATTAAACCTTTGGAATCAATACCAAGAGAATAAGGTCCTACAGAAACTGCTTTCGTTGAAATAATTGCTTTTCTTGCCATAATTCATACTCCATTAATATTAATTTTATTATCTTGTTTCTAATATATTTTGTCAATAATATATATATTCATCTTCCGATGTACCATGCTCAAGGTTATTGTTTAACATCCTGTTAATAATGTAAAAATTAAAATGATGATTAATAAAGACGAAATCTTATTCTTTTTTCTCCCCAGTGATTATCAATCAAATATTAATCTGTTTACCCTGATCAAATATTAAAAATTTTTCACTTTTTTTCATTTTCTGTAAAGCAAAACAGCGAGTCCGCACCCATATAAGGTATCTATGATTTTTCATTTTGAAAAATCATAGCCGGCGGCAGGCCGTTGCCGGAATTCAATAGAGGAGGATGTATGAACAACCTCAATTCAATTTTAATCGAAGGCAATCTGGTGAAAGACCCTCTCCTTCGGCAAACCCCGCGCGGAACGCAGGTTTGTACACTGCGTTTGGCTTCGAATCGTTACTACAAACAGGAAAACGGCTTCGAGAAGGAAGTATCCTACTTCGATGTGGAAACATGGGCGCGTCTTGCTGAAGCCTGTTATGCAAAAGGGAAAAAAGGCCGGGGAGTGCGTGTGGTCGGACGTCTGAAACAGGATCGCTGGAACGATCCGGAAGGTAAGCTGAGATCAAAAATTACCATTGTAGCGGAACATGTGGAATTTCGTCCCGAGTTTAAAAAGGATGCAAATCCTGCCGCTGAAGGAGCTGCTGTTTCAGGAATCCCTTATGATGATGAGGATGAAAGTGCTCTGGCAATGGCGGAGAAAGAGCTTGAAGCTGTGACTTTTTAATAAATAAAGTTGTTCGATAACTTCAGTTATTGAACAACTTTATTAAAATTAACGGCATTTCCGCAATCTGCGAATTATCGGTTCGATGGTGAAGAAATGTAAAAATCTTTCTTTGCGTTAAAACAGCCTGAAATAAATATTATAAAAAATCAAAAACAGTGCAATTTTCCGCTTCCAATCTGTTACATTAATATGAGTCATGAATATTGATATTGAAGCTTGCTACAAAAAATACGCACCAATGGTCTTTCGCAGGTGTTCAGTTCTGCTTAAGAACGGCGATGAAGCGCTTGATGCGGTTCAGGATGTGTTTGTTAACCTTCTTCGTTACCGCAAAAGACTTAAAGGGCAGTTCCTTTCCAGCCTGCTTTATACAATTGCTACAAATATCTGCCTTAACCGTCTTAGGCGGCGGAAATTTACGGCTGATAACTGCGGGAGTGATTTTGTCGCTCCTTCAATGGCTTGTGATCCTCAATATGAGAAAGTAGAGGATTCGATGCTCGTGGACGCAATTTTACAAAATGAATCTGAATCCACAAGGGCGATATGTTTTATGTACCACACTGATGGTATGACTTTACAGGAAATCGGAGAAGCTCTGGGGATGTCGATTTCCGGAGTACGGAAAAGGCTTCTTGCCTTCAGCGCCCGCGCTAAAATCAGGTTAGGAGGAGAACTGTTATGAGTAATACGTGTATATCCGTTTTATTGCTTGAACGTTATCATATGGGAGAGGTAACCTGCGAAGAAAAAAAATTGATTGAAGAAACGATCAAAAATGATAAAAAACTTAAAGAATATCTTGCGGATTTGGATAGCGCAGACAACGATTTTTTCGCCCGGTTTCCGCGGGAGCGAATATTTGCGGCGCATAAATTGCAGCGCAGGAATTTTCGGGATTCATTGCGCCGTTCCAAAAAATTTAAGGTTCTTACCGTTGGGGTTTCTGCGGCGGCTCTTCTCTTAATTGTTTTCATTCCGCTATATTTTTTGAATAATCCCAAAAAAATTGAATTCAGCGAAAGAATAAAAGGAACGGGGATTGTCAGCGGGAATTCAATCGATCTTAGCGTATACCTGAAGGAAAACACTACAGGCGACATTATTAAATTGACGGATCAATATTCAATTAATGAGGGAAATACGGTTCAGCTTGTTTACAGCGTTTATGAAAACAGCTCAGACGACAAGTACGGAGTGATTTTTTCCATAGACGGGAGATCTGTTATAACAATGCATTACCCCCACACATCATGGCAAAGCAGTCTGCTCGACCGAGGCAGGGCTGTTCCGTTAGACGAAGCTTTCACTCTGGATGACGCTCCCGATTATGAAATTTTCTTTTTTATTGCGGCAAACGCTCCAATCAATACGGGAAGCATCCTGGCAACGGCAAAGCAGCTTGCCGTTCAGATAAATAAAAATCCGGACGAAGCGTTAAAGCTGGGAACGGC
>WQTD01000059.1 GCA_009786455.1 Treponema sp. | reverse complement strand
GTTCTGAAATTTTTCATAACAGCCATGGCAATATCATTGCCGCTCCAGTAAAAATACGGAGCATATTGACCGTAATCGTCCGTCCCGTAAGTTCCCAAATATAGCTTGTCATTGCCTTCAAGGACATCAGGCTCAAAGACAACCCATGCGCCGGAAATTTCCGGATTTGCCTTTACTACGCCAACAAGGGTAGCGCTAAGAAATTCCCGGCGTTTCTCAGGCTCCCAAAAATTGTATTGCTCCAGTACCTGTGCTAGAGTTTCCACACTGTAATAGTAAATTTCAAGAAAAGCCGTCATCTCACTGGCCGATTGACTGGCAGAATTTAAGGCATTTTCTCTTGCTAGTTCGGAGATATTTCCTCTTGAAATTAAAAGCTGTGTAATCCCGACCGAAGCAATGCTGAATATGCTAAGCGTCACAAGAACTATCTTAAGTCTAATACCGATTTTCATGACACTCTCCTGTTTATAAACAGCTTTTTAATATGAGACTTTTCCAAAACTAACCGAGTTTTGAAAAAGTCTCATTTACCAAACCTGCGGTTTTTTTGATAGAATTATTCACTTTACTTTTAAGTTTTTTAAACAATCAATGTAATACCCCAAAAAGAATTTAGTTTATCCGCATTATAGACCTTGAAAAATTATATTCGTGTCGCAAAAGACACACTAAAAAAGATATAACCATGTCCCCATATCCAATGTTATTAAAATATTTGGAACTGGTTATTTGATTTACTCAGGTATTAGAGTAATTATTTCAAAAAACACTAAAACCTTTTCCGAAACTAACCGAGTTTTGGAAAAGGCTCAATTATTTTAAATATTATCGAAAAAATTATGGGATCAATATTAGTATTTCTTGGATCAAGGATATTATAAAGTGAACATAAAAATTAATAAGCAATATATGAAATACGGGACGTACTTCGCTTAAAAAACGGTAATCGACACTATGAAAAAACGGTTCTCTGTCACCGCCTTGCGTAACGAACAGCTTGTAAAAAATCAGGGAAGTTTTAATTGCCTGTCCAGCTTTGCCATATAAGGTTGAACAAGGTTTCTTATCTCCCTGGAATTAAGGCCGGTTTCCTGCATTATATCATTTGTTAAAATTTTATCTGTTTCCTCAAGCATAAGTTTTTGCATGTTTAAATCATTGAGGATTTTTGAATAATCGCTTTCTATCTCTATTCTTGACGGCGCTATATTTGTCGGAATATCTATGTATTGTATCTGTTTTCCGGTTCTTCTGTCGATTTGACCTGCCCGCATATTGGCTCCTGTATTTTGCAACGCAGTTCCAAGATTTTGTAAAGCCGCAGTTTTTATTTTTTTATTCATTTCATTTCTTATGTTATGTTCAATTGTCAGATTGGTGTTTAACAGCCATCTGGCGTAAGCAATCATTATAATTGTGTTATCCTGATTAGCTTCGCTGTTACCGTGCTCTGCAAAATTTTCCCATATTAATTTTTGTCTATTCATCAATTGAATTAACTGGCTTTGGGAAAAATTTTGATTGCCGTATGAATTACCGGCAGGAGTTAAGCATGATGTAAATAAAAATAATGTTCCAAATAGAAATGAAAATTTTAAACTCAAAACACCGGACTTTTTCATATATAATCCCCCGTTTTTTATTATTTATACAGCAATAACTTGCTATATGATAATTAAAAACATAATAAACTGCAAATAGCAAGTTGTCAATAAATTTTATTATCCATTAGCATATTATTTTAGGGAAAATTACAAAGGAACAGGTTTTTTGATGACATTTCAGGAACTTTTTATAGTAAATTTGAAGGGTTACCGTAAAAAACGAAAATTTTCACAGGCGAAACTGGCTGAAATATGTAAATCTTCCCAGGCTTATATAGCGGAAATTGAAGTAGGCAAGAAATTCCCGTCTCCTGAAATGATAGAAAAAATGGCTTCTGCACTGGGAGTTGAGTCATATTATTTATTCCAAAGTAATACAACTGCCGATCTGCGAAATTTAACACCATTACAAAAGCAGGAAATTATTAAAAAATTACACGAGTCTGCTTTAAAAATTATTAATCATTATTAGCATAAAAAAAAGCACACAGGTTTTTCTGTGTGCCTTTTCGCTTTTGTCTATAACAAATCAATTACTTCGTCACTTCACCTCGTTTGATTTTCTTTGTTGTTGTCATTTCAAGAGGTTTGTCAAGAATTACTGTCCTGTTGATTTTTTGATACGGCTGCAGTCTCTGGTTTAATTCATGAATGATGTTTTCAATTCTTGTTTTTGTTTCTTCGGCGGAAGGTTTTTCTCCCTTTGCGTTTTTAAATTCGGGATTGGGATAAACAAGCGCTTCGATGCCTTCGGTTTTCATTTTGGAATCGAGGGCATAGCCGCGAATCATTATCTGATCGATTTCGTCGAAGAGCTGGAATTCATTTTCGATTTCTTCGGGGTATACGTTCTTGCCGCCTTCTGTGACGATCATATTTTTGGCGCGGCCTGTAAGGTAAAGATAATTTTCGCTGTCCATATATCCGAGATCGCCTGTTTTTAAATAACCGTCCTGAGTAAAAGCAGCTTTTGTTTCTTCCGGCAGATTGTAATAGCCGAGCATTACCATCGAACCTTTGACAATTACCTCTCCGACTCCGCGCTCATCGGGGTTAAGTATCTTCATGTCAACGCCGGGGCATGTGCGGCCTACGCTGGTTTCCTTGTACTGCTCAATCGGGTTGATTGCGATAATCGGAGAGGTTTCCGTTAAACCGTAACCCTGCACAAAGTCGATGCCGAGCTGGTTGTACTTTCTGAATACGCTTGGAGCCAGCGGGCCGCCGCCGGAAATACAAATACGAACCGATGACAGGCTTGCTTTTTCCAGCACAAAGCCGAACATTTTTTTGCCGGGGTTTACCTTGAATACTTTTTTAATCATTCCTGAAATAGACATAAGGAACGAAAGAATTCCATAAACGACAGGGCCTTTCGCTTTTAATCCGCGCATGATTCCGGCAAGCACTTTGTTAAAGAGCATCGGTACGCCCAGAAGCATTGTGACCTGTGCTTCCTTAAGGTCTTTTAAAATCTGCGAGGTTACCATCTTCTTTCCAAAGACAACTTCGGCGCCTGTGGAAATTGTTTCGATGAAGACTGCGAGCATTGTATATGAATGATGAATTGGAAGGATAGCGTAAAACACATCAGTATGCAGAACGATCAATGGAGTTCCCTGCGCGAGATAACAGTCGGAAACAAGGTTTTTGTGCGTGAGCATTACACCCTTGGGTATGCCTGTTGTTCCCGATGTAAAAAGAATCGCCGCAAGGTCTGTTTCAACAGCCTGTTCTATTTCAGCTTCAGGGCCGTCAAGATCGTAGATGTATTTTCCCACTCCTTTTCTTAATGAAATAATCTCTTCCAGACCGCCTTTTTTTTCTGTGAAATAATCGATTTTTTCCTCGTCAATAAAAAGTATGCGCGCTCCGGCTGTTTTAACCAAAAGTTCAATTTCATCGTTTCTGAGCTGGTAGTCAATCGGGACAACTGTGCCGCCTGCGAAAAGAACCGCTAGGTATGCGACCGACCACTCAGGAGCGTTTTTTCCTGATACAGCGACTCTGTCTCCCCTGCGGATTCCCTTGCTGTGGAGCCATCGCGCGATGGCTTCGATTTTTTTTATCGCTTCGTTGTAAGTTAATGTGATTCTGTCCGGATCAAAAATTGTGAAACATCTGCGATCTCCAAATCTGGAAACAGTGATTTTATACATTTCCGGCAATGTAGGCCATTGCCCTTTAAAAACTTTTCCCCTGTAATCATTTAAAAATTCCCATGGTTTTTCAGTACGCGGAACACCCATTTTACCCTCCAAAAATACTTTTTTACAAATTCTGTTTTATTGTAAAGTATATGGGTGAAAATGTCCAATGATTTAAGGTATCAGCCGAATAATTTGTAATTTTTCCCCGCGATAGTTATTTTATATATATGAATAGGTATTCTCCAGTTTTTCCAATTTTAATCATAGTATTGATGTCCTCCTGCGCTTCACAGTTAAAGGGAGTTGTTTCCGCTGACAGTTCTGCGGTTTTTTCGTCTGAAATATCATTGAAACCAAGAATGATGTCGATGATCCGGTCTTTCAACTCCGCCGCAGGTCAGAATAATAATATTATTTTAAACGGCGCAGAACTTTCCAGAGGAATGTCGATTGACGGCATTACCTCTGTATTGCTTGTAAACACAGCGCCTGCCGCTGTTAAAGGCGATATCAGGGTAATTGATATAAACAGGTTTTTTACAGCGGGAAACGATTTAAAGTTTATTGAATTTGAACAGAATCAAAACGGCGGAAGCTGCAGGATCAATATCAATATAAACAACAGCCCTGAAATTATGGAAAAATTTTCACCGGAAGTTTCCGATTATTTGAACGCATTAATGGCTCCAATAGCGACAGGAGAAAAGTTAAGCAAATCCGAATATTTAAATGTTGTTTCATCATTTTACAACAGGGCGTTAAGGGATGAAATTGCCGGTTCAAGGATTCAGGCGTCTATTGAATTTCCCGGCGTTATCTCAAGCGCCAAGGGGGCTGCTTATTCAGGAAGAAAAGCGGAATTTGATATTCCATTGGTTGATCTTCTTGTTTTGGAAACGCCTTTGATTTATGAAGTAAACTGGCGGTAACGCTTTTTTCTATTGATTATAACAGAATAAATTCGTACATTTTAGTTATGGCAGCACATTCATTGGGCGAGCGGATCGCCGAAATAAGAAAAACTTATTCAATCAGCAAGGAAGATCTTGCGCAGCGTAGCGGCGTTCCCGCCGCTTTAATCTCCAGCATTGAGGACGCGGGTCTTATTCCCGATCTTGCGCCTCTTATTAAAATAGCCAGAGGTCTTGGCGTACGTCTTGGCACTTTGCTTGACGATCATGAACAGCTTGGACCTGTTATCTGCAAAGCCGGCGCGGGAGATTCCGCGGAACGTTTTAAAACAGGGCTCCCCGAAGGAGCGGCAGCAAACGGTCATCACGGAATGAGTTTTAACGCTCTTGCTGCGGATAAATCCGGCCGCCACATGGAACCTTTTATCGTAACGATTGAGCCCGACGCGAAACAGGATAAGTCGTCTCACGAGGGCGAGGAGTTTATTTTTGTGCTTGAAGGGAACCTCTGTCTTGATTACGGTACAGGAAAAAACGAATTGAACAGGGGCGATTCAGTTTATTACGATTCAATAGTGCCCCACCGCGTTTTTTCAGCGGATAATAACCCTGTAAAAATTCTCGCGGTTGTTTACACGCCGGTATAGAGGTCGAGTCATGGAATACATTGAAAAAACTTTAAGTCAGGTTTTAAGGGAAAAAACCGCGGCGCATCCTGATCACGATTTTATCGTTTATGCTGATCGCAATCTTCGTTTTACATACGCGGAATTTGACAAGAGGGTTGATGATTTTGCCAGCGGGCTTTTATCAATGGGAATTAAAAAAGGCGATCATGTCGGAATCTGGGCGACCAATGTACCGGATTGGAACACAGTCCTTTTCGCCTGCGCAAGGATAGGCGCGGTTCTTGTTACAATCAACACCGGTTATAAAACGCATGAACTTGAGTTTGTGCTTAAGCAGTCGGACATGGTCTGCCTGTGCCTTACAAACGGCTGGCGCGATTCTGATTATGTCTCGATGGTAAATGAACTTGTCCCCGAATTAAAAACGTCGCAAAGAGGCAATATCAATGCAGAGAATTTTCCGTTTTTAAAATATGTTGTGCATATCGGGCAGCAGAAGCACAGGGGAATGTTCAGTTTCAGCGAACTATTGCTTCTTGGACAACATTCAGATACGGCGCAGTTACGCGCAATCGAAGCCTCTCTTGGCACAAATGACGTTGTAAACATGCAGTACACCTCCGGCACCACAGGCTTTCCAAAAGGCGTAATGCTCACTCACAGGAATATTTTAAATAACGGGCTTGGCATCGGAGACAATCAGCGTTTGACAGAAAAAGATATTGTCTGCCTTCCCGTACCGCTGTTTCATTGTTTCGGTCTGGTTCTTGGAATGATGGCGGTTATTACCCACGGCTCAACCGCCGCGCTGATTGAATGGTTCGATCCGCTGCTTGTTCTTGCGACCATTCAAAAGGAAAAATGCACCGCCGTTTACGGAGTTCCAACGATGTTTATCGCAGAACTTAACCACCCTATGTTCAAGATGTTCGATCTTTCAAGTTTACGCACAGGAATTATGGCAGGATCTCCCTGTCCGATTGAAACCATGCGGCAGGTAATCGATCTTATGCACATGAAGGAAGTCACTATCTGCTACGGGTTAACTGAATCATCCCCTGTTATGACACAAACCCGCTATGACGACGACATTACAGTAAAAGTAGAAACGGTCGGACGCTGTCTTCCTGGTGTTGAAGTTACAATCCGCAATCCTGAAACCGGCGAAGAATGTCCTGACGGCGTTCACGGCGAGTTCTGCTGCCGCGGCTACAATACAATGAAAGGTTATTACAAAATGAAGGAAGCTACAGAGGCGTGTATTGATAAAAACGGATGGCTTCATTCAGGCGATCAGGGCATTAAATTCGCAGATGGAAACTTCAAGGTTACAGGACGCATTAAAGACCTTATCATCCGGGGAGGAGAAAATATTTCCCCCAAGGAAGTGGAAGACTTCCTGTACACCATGCCTGGCATCAAGGACGTACAAATCGCCGGTATCGCAAGCGAAAAATACGGCGAAGAGGTCGGCGCTTTTATCATTCTGCATACTGATGTAAAAATGACCGAAGAAGAAGTGCGCGATTATTGCCGCGGAAAAATCGGGCGGTATAAAATCCCTCGATATGTCTTTTTTGTTGACAGTTATCCGCTTACTTCAAGCGGTAAGATACAAAAGTACCTATTACGTGAAATGGGGAACAAGCTGGCTGCGGAACGTGCAAATAATCAAGGCTGATTGTTCATAAAACGGCAAACCATCGGTTTGTTCAGGTTTTAAAACAACCTTAATAAAAAATGTGTTTTTTCTGAAAATTTTTTGTTGTCTTTTTCCAAATTTGGCATATATAATTATTGACGCACCTTAAGGTGGGAAATATTTTAAGGAGGAAAAGATGAAATCAGGAAAAATTCTTGTGATTGGTCTGGTTTTACTGCTCGTGGTTTCCATGGCAGCAATGGGGGGGGGCAGACTGTGTCAAAAGCATAAGCCAACAACAAACGTTATGCGCAATTAGCAATTGAAAAGGAAATAAATATCTAGTAAAATGGATTTAATAA
>WQTD01000058.1 GCA_009786455.1 Treponema sp. | reverse complement strand
TGTAGTATTTATTGATTCAGATTTCTGGCATTACAATCCAAAAATATTCATAATGCCAAAAACAAATGTAAAATATTGGAAAAATAAAATTATTGGCAATATTGAGAGAGACAAAATAGTTAAAAAAATTAAGAAAAGAAGGATGGGTTGTTCTTAGATTTTGGGAATCTAATATAAAGAAAAATGTTTCTAAAATAGTAGATAAAATTCAGAAAATATTAAAGAAATATTAAATTGAAAATGGGACAAAAAACGTCACATAACAAACGGTAACTGCAAATTACCCTGTTCGGGCATTTTGGGTTCCATTCGGCTAGGTCGCCTAAAGGCTCCCACGCCTCATTCCTCCACATTTTTTTGTGCCCGTAAAACGCTTTGCGTTTTCCTTATCGGGCACAAAAAAGCGTCAGTTACCTATAACGTTAGGCGAAATGCCTATTGACATAAATAAAAATATGTGATAATATATATTTAGGTCTAAAATATTAAAATTATATTTTAGTAAGATTACTTGACAAAAAGGAGATTATTTGCTAAAATGAAAACCCACAACCTCTATACTTTTTTAAGTAATTTTAATAGAAAATATAATCTGGGGAAATTAATACCTAAAAAATTACATAACATATTGTATTCGTTCTTCTCAAAAAATAAATTAGAAAAAGAAATTATTGATTTTTTAGAGAAAAATAAAGATGGTTTTAAATCTTATGATTTTTTAAATATTCGGTTGAGAGAAGATACTAAAAACGGAAAATATTTTAATTTTAATGGTGCAATATTACCAGATATTTCTAATAATATAAATTTTATAAAATCATTAATATTGATATTTCCTGATACTTTTTCATTTCCGTGTTTATTAAATGATAATTATAATAGTGAGATTGTGAAACAATTTGATCCTTTTATGATGGAAGGTCCCTATGGGTATATTGATGGAGACTTTAATGCTACAATAAAAGAAAATGATATAGTAGTAGATGCTGGAGCATGGATTGGAGATTTTAGTGCTTATGCAGCTTCAAAAAATTCAATAGTTTTTGCTTTTGAACCAGTAGGTGAAATTTATAATGTATTAAGAAAAACTGCTTTACTGAATAATAATAAAATAATTCCAATTAAAAATGCGTTAGGAAATACTAATGAAGAAATTGAAATCAATATTATTAAAAATTCATCAGGTGCAGATAGTAGTATATATAAAAAAACAAAAAATACTTTAAGTGAGAAAATTAGTGTTACAAAATTGGATGAATTTGTTTAAAAAGAAAATATTAAAAAAATTGATTTTATAAAAGCAGATATTGAAGGGGCTGAAAGATATTTATTAATGGGAGCTGAAAAAGTGTTAAAAGCTTTTGCTCCTAAATTAGCTATTTGTACATATCACTATCCTGATGATCCTGAATTATTAGAAAAAATAATATTAGATATTAATCCAAATTATTGTATTAGACATACAAAAAGTAAATTATTTGCGATGATGAAAAATTAGAAAATAGGCACTTCGCCTAACAAACGGTAACTGCTCCACCACATTTTTTTGTCTGCGAGAAACTGCTTCGCAGTTTCCTTATCGCAAACAAAAAATATCTAATTTTAGTCCAAAAGGGGCAGACCAAATAGGTAATTCATCATACATTTTTGACAAGTTTTTTAAATCCAGTTTATTTTCCAAATAATTTTCCATAAAACTATTATCCTTCTTTTTTATAATTTTGTCAACCAGTTTGGGGGCATTGCACATAACCTCAAATATGACTACAGTATGTCATATTTGAAAACAAATCCTGAATAGCTGTCAGATAACTTCAATTTTCTAACAAGCTCATTTTTACATTTTTATAAAAATGAGACCCTCTCCCTTATTCGGAACGGCGTCCGCTGTTACTGTATCGCCTTCGCGGATAATCCCGCCTATAACCTGCTTTGCGAGGGGATTTTCAAGTTCCGCCTGAATTGTCCGCTTCAAAGGACGCGCTCCGAACAACGGATCATATCCGCGTTCTGCAAGCAGGGATTTTGCAGCGTCAGTCAGGCATAGGGTGATCTTGCGTTCCGCAAGGCGTTCTTTCAGTCTTGTCAGCTGAATATCAACAATTTTACCGATATCGTTTTTGCTCAATCTGTTGAAAATTACAGTCTCGTCTATTCTGTTCAGGAACTCCGGTCTGAAACTTTGTTTGAGCAGTTCCATAAGCGAATCGCGCACTGTCTGCGTATCTTTCGCTTCCAGAATTAGATCCGAACCAAGGTTACTCGTCATTATGATGATTACATTTTTAAAATCGACAATTTTTCCCTGTCCGTCAGTAAGGCGTCCGTCATCAAGTATCTGTAAAAATATGTTAAAAACCTCAGGGTGCGCTTTTTCAATCTCGTCAAAAAGAATCACGCTGTAAGGACGGCGCCTTATCGCCTCTGTAAGCTGACCGCCCTGCTCATAGCCGACATATCCCGGCGGCGCACCGATCAGGCGGCTTACGGAATGTTTTTCTCCGTATTCGCTCATGTCGATTCTTGTAAGTGCTTTTTCATCGTTAAATAGAAAATCCGCCAGGGTTTTTGCAAGTTCTGTCTTGCCTACGCCTGTAGGTCCAAGGAACAGAAATGATCCCAGCGGACGCGCCGCATCCGAAAGTCCCGCTTTGTTGCGTCTGATTGCGTCTGCAACTGCGGTCAAAGCCGCATCCTGACCTACAACCTTCTGTTCAAGAACATTTTCCAAATCGAGATATTTTTGCAATTCACCCGAAAGCATTTTTGAAACGGGAATTCCTGTCCATGCTGACACAACGCCTGCAATATCTTCTTCACTGACTTCTTCGCGTAACAGAGCGGGCGCTTTGCTGTTAACAACGCCGTTGCTGTCAGCGCCGCTGTTTACAACGCCACTGCCGTCAGAAGCAATTTTTCTTTTTTCCTCCATTTGGTCAGTAAGTTTGGAAAGCTGTCTTTCCGCTTCCGGAATTTTTCCGTGTTTCACTTCCGCCGCTTTTGAAAGATCGCCTTCCCGTACATAACGGGTTTCTTCAATCTTCAGCTCTTCAATCTGCTGTTTGAATTCCCTTATCTTTTGAATATCTTTCTTTTCGCTTTCCCATCGGGCTTTCATCGCGTCACGTTCCGCGCCGATGTCCGCAATTTCCTTTTCAAGTTTACCCAGGCGGTCTTTTGAAGCTGGATCGCTCTCCCTGGATAACGCCTGTTTTTCAATGGAAAGCTGAAGCAGTTTCCTCTCAAGCTTATCAAGTTCAGTCGGGCGGCTATCTAATTCCATTTTAAGGCGGCTTGCCGCTTCGTCAACAAGATCAATCGCCTTGTCCGGCAGGAAGCGGCTTGTGATATATCGGTTCGATAAACCTGCCGCCGCAACCAGCGCTTCATCTTTAATCCGTACGCCGTGATGAATTTCATACCGCTCTTTCAGTCCGCGCAGAATAGCTATCGTATCTTCTACAGAAGGTTCGGCGGTGTAAACCTGCTGGAACCGGCGTTCAAGAGCGGCGTCTTTTTCGATGTGTTTCCGGTATTCGTCTAATGTAGTCGCTCCGATACAGCGAAGTTCTCCCCTGGCAAGAGCGGGCTTAAGCAGGTTGGAGGCGTCAGTTGCGCCCTCGGCGGCTCCGGCTCCTACCAGCGTATGCAGTTCATCAATAAACAGAATGATATTTCCATCCGCCGCCTGCACTTCATGAATGACTGCTTTAAGGCGTTCTTCAAACTCGCCGCGGAATTTCGCGCCTGCAACAAGTGCGCCCAAATCAAGCGCAAGCAGTTTCTTTCCCTTGAGCCCTTCCGGCACGTCGCCTTCGACTATTCGCCGGGCAAGCCCCTCAACAATTGCTGTCTTTCCTACGCCCGGCTCGCCGATTAGAACCGGATTGTTTTTTGTTCTCCGTGACAAAACCTGCATACAGCGGCGGATTTCTTCGTCTCTGCCGATCACGGGATCTAGTTTTTCCTGCCGCGCCAGAGCTGTCAAATCACGGCAGTATCTGTCCAATACCTGATATTTTTCCTCAGGATTTTGATCAGTTACCCGTGTATTTCCTCTTACCTGTTTAAGCGCGCCTAGAATCGCGTTTTTGGTAATACCTGCTTTTTTCAGTAATTCTGACGCCTTACCTTCCCCTGCGGCTATTGCGATTAAAATATGTTCAGTTGAAATAAATTCATCTTTCAGCGCGGCAGCTTCAACTTCCGCCTTGCTGAGTATTTTAGACGCTGCGGACGATAAAAAGACCTGTGCAGCCTCCCCGTAGATTTTGGGCGTCTGCTTTACCAGCGTCTCCGCACCTGATGAAAGACCAGATACATCACCTCCGATTCTTTCGATTATGGGCGCAGCAATGCCGTTTTCCTGCTGAAGCATCGCCAAAAGGAGATGTTCAGTTTCAATTTGCGAATGGTCGTTTTTTTGCGCAATGCGTGTCGCTGTTTCCAGCGCTTCCTGCGCTTTTATTGTAAGTTTTTCATAGTTCATTGCAGTTTACCTTCCATAAATAGTAAGATACGAAAGGTTATTGTCATTGTCTAGTCTTTATCCTATAATTATTTTTTTACCTGTCAGCCTTTTGTTAAGAAACGTAAAATTACTTTGAGGGCATCTTATGGATGTTATCTATCTTTTTAAAAATTCCGTTTCTGTGCAGACTCCGTTTTATTGCTACGATCCTGAATTATTTCGTGCGCTTGTACGCGGCGGCGGTTTTTGGGATAAATATAACCGTGCGTTTACCTTTAATCATGGCATTAATGCCGAAATTTTGAGCAAAAATATTTTTGTTCCCTGTGTTCTGGTTGAGGAAACTTCAGGCTCTTTGAAGGTATCCAATTTTTTTGAACATTCCCTGAATGTTGCGCCTAACATTACTCCCAATAATAATGAAAACATTCAAAAACCCGTAAATCATTCCGTAAAAAACTGCGGCTCCCCTTTTGATTTTCCGGCTTCGATGCCTCTTCCTGAAAAATTTTCCGAATACTGGCGCGCCAAACTTGAAGCTGAACTGCGTTCAAGAAAATACAGTATGCGTACCAGGCGCGCATATATTTATTACAACCGCCTGATTTGCCGCGCTTTACAAAAATCCCCTGAAGAAATTCACCCTGACGATATTACTCAATTTCTTGCATGTATGGAAAAGACCAGGGAATATTCCGCTTCGTCGATGAACCTTGCCATCAGCGCAATTAAATTTTTCTTTAAGTATATTTTGAAGAAAGATGATATTAACGAACATCACCGTCCTCATCAGGACGGGCGCCTTCCAGTTATTTTATCGAAGGAAGAAATCGTTAAAATCCTTTGCATGGAGAAAAATCCCAAACATCGCCTTCTGCTGATGCTGGTCTATTCATCCGGCTTGCGCGTAAGCGAAGTAGTTACGCTGAAGAGGGAACACATTGATCTGTCCCGCAAAGTAATTTATGTCAGGCAAGGCAAGGGACGGAAAGATCGCAGCACGCTATTGTCGGAAAAGGCGGCTATATTTTTAAAAGAGTATTATAATTTTTTTGATACTGAGAAATGGCTTTTTCCGGGGCAGCCTTTAAGCCATCACCTGTCAATCCGCTCAGCCCAGCATATTTTTGATAAAGCTCTCCGCCGAACAGGGATTCATAAAAAAATCTCGATCCACAGCCTTCGTCATGCCTTTGCTACCCACCTGCTCGAAAGCGGCACCGATATTCGCTATATCCAAACCCTTCTTGGTCATGCCAACGTACGAACCACCGAACGTTACACCCATGTCGCCCGCCGCAGTGCTCTTAACATAAAAAGCCCTCTGGATTCTGTCTTTTGACGCTAATTTTATCCTTTATGTGTTATAAAACCTATTCCCGGTATTAACACGAAGTTTTCTTCATTTTATTACCCTGTTTTAACGTTAATATAAGTACATTTTATGTTCATATTGGTAATTTTATCAGTATTTAGGCTAAATAACGTTATATGCCATTTTTCTGAAAAAGTGTCTGAAAAATTTTACAAAATAGCAATATTGACAAAATTATTGAATACCTCTATTATATTAATAATGGAGAATAAATTATGGGTAACTCAAACAAAAATACAATAATAAATAAAATCAAACAAGTCATACCCAAAAAAATTATTGCTTCAGTACCATTTGAACTGGAGGAACAGTTTGATCAAGTACAATTAAAAAATACAATTTATCGTCTAAAAATATTGACAATAGCTATGTTTGCTTTCAAATTGATCAGTTTACTGATATATATTGTGACTAATGGACATATTATTCAAAGTGGCAGGTTAGCTCAATTATTATTTTTTGAACAAAGGATTTTTAATATTGCAAATTCATATAATTTCACTATTATTATAATGTTTTATATTTTGATTTCTATATTCTCTAAAAAAAATAATACTTTATTCCTTTGGATGCTTTGTTATATATTTATAATATTAAATTTTATATCTATTAATATTGCTATGCTGTTCACTGACTCTGACATTCAAATTCTTTATCTTTTTTCTACAACACTTTTTCTAAATATATTCATACCAAATTTTAAACCAAAAATATTTTTATGGACATCAGTTCTGTTTTATCTTGCAACAATGGGAATACTTGCAAATCACTTTCCTTTTTATTATTCTGGAGGCATTCAATTTTTTATTTTAAATACATTCATTGCTATTCTGGTTATAAAAATAATACAATATAATAATAATGTTAAAGTATTTGTAAATATGGCAAGAATTAATGCCTTGAACGAAAAATTATCAGAATTATCAATTACTGATGAATTAACAAAGTTAAATAATAGAAGAGCATTTATGGATTATATGGATATAGTTTGGAAACAATCTCATCGCTTAAAGTTACCATTATCTGTATTAATGTTGGATGTTGATTTTTTCAAAAAGTATAATGATTCTAAGGGACATTTAGAAGGGGATAATGTTTTAATTGCAATTGCACAATGTTTGAAAAGTAAATTAAAGAGGGATACTGACTTTATTGCCAGATTTGGCGGTGAAGAGTTTGTTTGTTTACTTCCTTACATAGAAAAGGAAAAAGCAGTAAATTTTGCACAGGATTTAGTAAAAAGTATTGAAAATTTAAATATTCATCACCCAATGAATGAAAATTCTGAATATGTAACAATTAGTGCTGGTATGGCAATTATTATACCTGATGAAAATTATTCTCAAAAACAATTATTGGATGAAGCGGATAAGGCTTTATATATCGCAAAACAATCAGGAAGAAATAGAGTTATAATAAAATAGTATAAAAATTATTGTAAAACAGAAAAACGGCATATAACAAACGGTAACAGCTCACCGCCTGTTCGGCGGTTCGGGTTCCGCAAAACACCGTTCGGGCTAACGCCCTCTGCGGCGTTTTGCTCCACCACAGTTTTTTGCGCCCGTAAAACGCTGCACGTTTTCCTCATCGGGCGCAAAAAACCGTCAGTTACCTCTTTCGTTATGCGCAATACAATTTGGTGTGATATAATAAATATTGACAAAAAAAGATAAAAATAATAGAATATTATTTATGGAAAATATATTAAATTTGTA
>WQTD01000057.1 GCA_009786455.1 Treponema sp. | reverse complement strand
CAATTCCTGCCCCAGTTAGCCGTACAACCGGCAGCTGTTCTTTTCCGAACACCTACAGTATACCAGCAGCCGCTCTTATCTTTAATCATAGTTTCGTAGTTGATAGAGGCTCCTGCAAAACTTCAGTTTTGCAGGAGCAACTAATGAAAAATGCATGTTTCGTAGCCCGTAGGGCGGGAAACTGCATTACCTCGGCAAAACTAACCGAGTTTTGTAAGAGGCTCGATATTTTATATTTTTTATGCGATGCGTTTATCTTTTTTAATCAATACTGTTTGAATCAACCCAGCCTTTTACTCCCTCATGTTCAACAGGAGTAAAGCCGCCTGAAGCGTCTCCGGTTATTTCTACAATAAAACCCTTGTATAAAACTTTTAATGTATCAGCGAAAAGATACGGCTCGGCGTAAAGATAGAGAGTATCAGAAATTACTGTTGCTGTAACTTCGCGTGTCTTTATGGCAGATTTACCCATATCTATTTTAGGAAGATTGTTCAGAATAAAATATGCGCCGACACCGCAAATAAGACCGATGACGACAGGTAAAATAAATTTGAACCTTGATTTTTTCTTCGGCGGAATTAATGAAGCAGCGCTTGCAGATGGCGATTTAAGTGCTGTTTTTATTTTAACCGTAGCGGTTTTTGCGGCAGGTTTTTCTTCAGGTTCTGAAGGTTTAGCCAATGGATCCTGCGGAACGTAATCAATTCCCAGTTTTTCAAGCTTTGCAATTGCGCCTTTATATCCCCAATCGGCTGCTTTTTTATACGCTTCAATCGCTTTGTCTTCATCAGTATCCTCATGAATTATTCCAATATAAAGATAGAGCCTTTGCTTTTCATGTTCAAGCAGATCGTTTCCTCTGTCATTTACAATACTTTTTGAAAAATCCCTGATTGCGTTTTTTGAATCTTTTAACTGATGATAACAATAGCCGCGGTTAAAATAAAGCCGCGGATGTCCGCATAAACCGATTGCTTCCGTCAACAAACCGGCGGCATCCCTGTACTTATCCCTATCCATTAAGTCAGAAGCTTCATTGAGAAAATCAACAGCGTCTTTTCCGCTGCTGTTCTTTTTACTCATCAATTTTTCATAATTCATAAGAATCCGTTATTATTTAACATTCAGGAAGTCATCAGTGATTATAAAATAATAATTATAATATGTTATATTTCCGCCGTCTTCATTCTTTTTTACTGTTATTTCAGGCTGACCAAGAATTTTAAAATATTCTGCCGCGCTTATTTTTTTTAGAAATTTTCGGGTGTCAGTATCAATAAATATAATTTTATCAAGATTATTAAAATAAAAATCCGCTGCCGGCGCGCCGGCGGCTGCGCTTTCTTTTTCAATTATTTTTCCGTTTTCAGAAAAAATATTATTTTTTGAATAATTATACACCTTTAAATAATATTCCTGAATGTATATGTTATGCGTAGAATTATTGTTATAATATCCATTGGTTACGTCAAAATCGTTATTGATATGGAAAAAAACACACGAACCAAGAAAGACCGGAAGAAAAGCAGAATATAGAATAATATTTTTCATTACGATTCTCCTGATAAAAGCGAATCTGTGACAATAAAATCATAAACAGCGTTATTATTTTCCGTATTTCCGCTTTTCAGAATGAATATGTTATCTTCAGGCATTATTTCCGTTAACAATGCTCCTGTACTCAGATTATAAATAATGATTTTGTTTAAATAATTATTCGGGTTAGCGGAAGTTATGTCAAAATTTATTACCTGGGTGTCATGTACTTTAAAATCATGCTGACGGACAACAATATCTTCCTTTTCAAGGCAAAGCTGGCTGCCGTAAAATCCGCCTTTAGATACGTTTATTATGTCAAATTCAATATAAAGGTCATAAGACGAAGTATTTGAAAAATATATATTTCCGCCAAAATGACTGTATGGATAAACCGGAGAAGTTCTTGGAGGAGGATTAACAGGTGCGGAAAAAAGAATAAACAATACGGCGGAAAACAGGACAAAAATCGCCAAAAATCGTCTCATACTGCCAATATATATTATTTTGACATAAAAAACCACTCATTGAAAAATTACAATAATTTCATTAAAAAAATTAATGAGGAAACATCTGTTGTATATAAGATTTTTTTAGCTGTATCAAATTTTCAACCTTACGCTTATAAAGAGCGACCATACTATCGATATGCGAAGCCATCCAACACCAGAATTATTGTCAAACTATTTTGGATCTTGAATAGGTCTTGGCGAAGCTCCTCGAACAATATCCGCAATCTCCGCCAATTTCCTCTGAACCCAAGCGAAAATTTATTTTACTAATCAATGGTATGTATTTAACGTTCTAGGAAGCCGAACCGCCCGATTAGGGCGGTGAGCAGTTACCGTTTGTAGGCGCAGTAATTTTTATATTTACAATTTTTCCAAACTACCAGAAAAACACCAACCTGTTATATTATCCTGTGTTTTTATTTTTAACCATTCACCTTCCTTATCTCCTAATTTTGCAA
This sequence comes from Treponema sp., assembly GCA_009786455.1. Taxonomy (GTDB): domain Bacteria; phylum Spirochaetota; class Spirochaetia; order Treponematales; family Breznakiellaceae; genus WQXQ01. Next base: position 5,366 of record WQTD01000057.1, on the reverse strand, counting down.
ACTCTCCTGTTTTTAAATATTTTACTTCTGTGTTATTTGGAATTTTTGTAAAAGGGTTAAAAAATGCAATTGGTTTATTTCTCAAACTCATTCCGTTAGCATTGGTAAATAATTTAACTTTATGAGTAGGAATAAATAAAGGAACATTTTTTCCACAAAACTGACAAACGATTGTTTCTTCCTTTATTTCATTAGAACAAAATGGACATTTTTTTGTAGAATTTACGTTTGAATTATTAAAAAAAGGAACTACTTGAAAAACAGTAGATACAATTAAACCAATTATAATCATATAAGCTCCAAATTGCAAATATTCTGAAACAGCATTTCCTAAGCTTCTTCCAGCACCAGAAAAGCCAAACAAACTACCTACATTAGATATTGAGCGTAGTACATTAGCTATTTCTGAAAAAATAATCAAAATTGAAATAATTGCAGCACTTATTACAATCCAATCAATAAAAATATTAAATTCTTTTTTCATTAACAATAAAATGAATAGTAATACTCCAGCGCAAGATATAATGAAAATAGCATACAATGAATAACTTACGGCATTTTGACCGAGAAATTGTGATAAATACCCAGCAACTTGAAAACCATTTTGATTAAGTACAAATGGCATTAAAAAACCAATTAATACAAGTATAAACCCTGCTTTACTTACAATCCTTAAAGTTGAATTATTCATAGAAATACTCCTTTCTTTACGGTTTTAGGTACCCGTAGACCTATATAAAAGCCTCATACAAGACTTTTTAAAATAAAATAAAACTCTCTTACAGAGAGTGTACATCACCCGTAGATAATTGTCAAGTTATAGAAATAGCATAAAATGCACACGGTATTTGTAACCGATTCATATTAATGAAGATAAAATTAAGGCATATTTTAGCCACAAATATTCGGAATCATAGACATTTATTAGGTTATTCACAGGCAAAATTGGCAGAAATTGCTAATATAGCACCGGCATATGTTGCAATGATAGAATTGGAAAAGAAATTTCCTTCAGATGATGTTTTAGAGCGTGTTGCCAAAGCACTAAATATTGACCCAACTGAGTTATTTTCTAAAACTTGTTTTCCTGTAGAAGAAGTAAGAATATTACACAAGTCTGTTTTAGATGGAATTACTAAGGTTGTAAACACTCAAATTGCCAATTTTGAAAAAAGTAAATTAGTTTAATAATTTTTATTTTTCTATATTTTATATTAAAATTATTGCGCCTAACTGAATTTATCTGTGTAGGCAACTAGAATCATACAAAGATATTGCGGCAATGTAGATAAAAGTTGAGTTATCTTGGCATAGTATAGGTAAAGATGGGAATGTGTTATTTAGAAGGGAATTTCCATGTTTTTTCAAGTTCTATCAAATTATTGAATTTTTTCTTTATAACCTCTTGACATTTTTTCATCATTTATATAAATTGGCTTTAGAAACAGCAAAGGCGCTGTGTCTGATCACTGGAGTTCCAGCGGTTTGACACAGCGCCTTTTTTGTTTACGAGGTTTTGGCTGCCTGGCGGCAGCGTCACCTCTACATTCCGTTTATAACGGAATGTCTTGAACCGCCATAATAAGAATTTTTATAAAAGGAGCGTAAAATGAAAGACATTACCAATTTGTTCGGGAGCATGGTTTTTAATGATGCGGTCATGCACGCGCGTCTGCCAAAGGATGCTTATAAAGCTCTGAAAAAGACGATATCACAGGGAACGCATCTGGAGCAGGATATCGCCAATGTGGTAGCCAATGCCATGAAGGAATGGGCTGTTGAAAAAGGCGCGACCCATTTTACACACTGGTTCCAGCCCATGACGGGAACCACAGCGGAAAAACACGACGGTTTTATTTCCCCCTCCGGAGACGGCAGGGTTATGTTTGAATTTTCCGGGAAGGAGCTTGTCCGCGGAGAGCCTGACGCTTCAAGTTTCCCGTCAGGAGGGCTTCGCGCTACATTTGAAGCCAGAGGCTACACAGTTTGGGATACAACTTCTTATGCTTTCATAAAGGACGGAACGCTTTGCATACCGACCGCTTTCTGCTCGTACTCAGGCGAAGCTCTCGATAAAAAAACGCCGCTTCTGCGTTCCATGGAAGCGATCGACAAGCAGGCTATGCGTATTCTCAGGCTTTTTGGTAATACAACAGCAGGGCGTGTAATTACAACAGTAGGTCCGGAGCAGGAGTATTTTCTTATCGACAAGGATATGTTCTTAAAACGTCCCGATCTAATTTATACAGGAAGGACATTGTTCGGGGCGCGTCCGCCGAAGGGGCAGGAGCTTGAGGATCACTATTTCGGATGTATCAAGCCCCGTGTTTCCGCGTTCATGAAAGAGCTTGATGAAGAGCTGTGGAAGCTCGGCGTTTATGCGAAGACGAAGCACAACGAAGTCGCTCCGGCGCAGCACGAACTTGCTCCGGTTTTTTCCACGACAAATATAGCGACAGATCATAATCAGCTCACAATGGAATTAATGAAGACTGTCGCAAACAAACACGGTCTTGCATGCCTTCTTCATGAAAAACCTTTTGCCGGCGTAAACGGAAGCGGCAAGCACAACAACTGGTCCATCGGAACTGACACTGGCATCAATCTTCTTGAACCCGGCGATACTCCAGAGGACAACGCGCAGTTCCTTTTGTTCCTCGTCGTAGTAATCAAGGCTATTGATGAATATCAGGATTTGATGCGCCTGTCGGCGGCAAGCGCGGCTAACGATCACCGCCTCGGCGCGAATGAAGCTCCTCCTGCGATCATTTCAATGTTCATAGGCGATGAATTAAAGGGAATCCTTGACGCCATTGAATCGGGAACCGCCTACAAAGGAAAGGAAAAACATGAGATGGAAATCGGCGTAACTGTTCTGCCGCACTTCCCGAAGGACTCAACGGATCGCAACCGTACTTCTCCTTTTGCCTTTACAGGAAACAAGTTTGAATTCCGTATGCTCGGCTCGACTTTTTCAATCTCCGGCCCCAACATCGTTCTTAACACAATAGTCGCTGAAATATTAAATCAATTCGCTGATATTCTGGAAAAATCAAAAGACTTTAAAAGCGACATCGCTTCGATTGTCAAAAAAACCTACAGCGAACACAAGAGGATTATTTTTAACGGCAACAATTATTCTGACGACTGGGTTAAGGAAGCGCAGAAACGCGGACTTTCAAATCTGAAAACTACAGTTGACGCGCTGCCTAAGTATCTTGAAAAGAAAAGCATCGATCTGTTTGAAAAACATCATGTGTTTACAAAAGCGGAAATTCATTCGCGTTATGAGATATTGATGGAATCCTACTGCAAGACGCTCCATATCGAAGCGCTTACCATGATAGACATGGTCAAGGGAATGATAATTCCCGCGTGTTTGGATTATCAAAGGGAGCTTGTCGATCTTTTGAGGCACAAGAAAACATACGGCGGAAATAATATTGACTGTACGCTTGAAGAGCATTTTCTTAACAGCATCACAAAATTGTCCGCGTGTTTATTAAAGAATCTGACAGCTCTTGAAAACGCGGTTTTGGAATCTACGCAGGACCGNGAAATACTGGCGCAGGCGTCTTTCTNCCGCGACAAGNTTTTTACGGCAATGACCGAACTTCGCCTGATTGCAGACGAACTTGAAACGCTGGTTGCAAAGAAGCACTGGCCGATTCCAACCTACGCGGAGATATTGTACAGCGTGATATAAAAAAAATATTTTTAATTAATGACGGCGTTGCCGTTTCACACAAAGGCGTGTGTTTTTTGCAAGTACTGTNAATTTCCGGTACAAGCAGAGGACACACGCCGTTTTTTTTGGAGGAAAGTATTATGGACTTTCAAATTTGGTTTCTGGTAGGCGTTGCGCTGGTTTTCTTTATGCAATGCGGTTTTGCAATGCTTGAAGCCGGCTTTACCCGCGCAAAAAACGCAGGTAACATCATCATGAAAAATCTGATGGATTTCGGTCTTGGCGCAATCAGTTTCCTGCTGCTCGGTTACTGTCTTTTGGCCGCAGAAGATTATGTTTTCGGTTTAATCGGGATTCCGAATCTCGGTGTTATAACCGATTATCAGAATTTTAATTATTCTGATTTTATTTTTAATCTTGTTTTTTGCGCGACAGCGGCGACAATTGTGTCAGGAGCGATGGCTGAGCGCACGAAATTCAGCGCCTACTGCATCTACAGCATTGTGATCAGCGCGGTCATTTACCCAATCGAAGCCGGATGGGTATGGAACGGAAACGGATGGCTTTCTCAGCTTGGTTTTATTGATTTCGCAGGTTCTGGAGCGATCCACATGGTCGGCGGCATTTCCGGTTTTCTGGGCGCCGCGTTTCTCGGTCCCCGTATCGGAAAGTACACCCAAGACGGAAAAGCGCGCGCAATCCCCGGTCACAGTTTGACGCTCGGCGCGCTTGGCGTTTTTATCCTTTGGTTCGGGTGGTACGGTTTTAACGGCGCGGCGGCAGGCAGCATTGAAGAGCTTGGTTCGATTTTTGTCACGACAACAATCGCGGCGACTTCGGCTTCTGTAGCAACGATGATCTTCACATGGATCAAAAACGGAAAGCCGGATGTTTCCATGTCGCTTAACGGCGCGCTTGCGGGACTTGTCGGAATAACAGCAGGATGCGCCAATGTTGACGCTTTGGGCGCTCTTTTAACCGGCCTTGTCGCAGGCGTTCTTGTAGTTCTTGCGGTTGAATTTATCGATATTAAACTGAAGGTTGACGATCCTGTCGGCGCTGTCGCAGTACACGGCGTTTGCGGCGTATGGGGAACGGTAGCTGTCGGACTGTTCGCGGTTGAAGGCGGCTTATTTTACGGAGGCGGCGCGGCTCAGCTTGGAGTGCAATCGTTAGGTGTAATCGCAATCGCTGCATGGACATTCGCCACTGTCGGCTTGACATTTTTCATTATAAAAAAACTTAACGGTCTTCGTGTTTCAAAGCAGGATGAAATTTCCGGTCTTGATATTACAGAGCACGGACTTGCAAGCAGCTACGCTGATTTCATGATTACAAATATCGGATCATCCAGCGCTCCTGTTGATGCGCCTGTTCCCGAAGGTGTAGCGCTCCCTGTTGTCAACAATTCAAAGCCCGGCGCAAAAATGACAAAGGCTGTCATTATTACAAAGCAGAACAGGTTTGAAGTATTAAAAACTGCGTTCGATAAAATAGGCATAACAGGAATGACGGTAACCCAGGTTCTTGGCTGCGGCATGCAGAGAGGTTCGAAAGAGTATTACCGCGGCGTTCCGCTTGAATCCAAGCTTCTGCCAAAAATTAAAATTGAAGTTGTTATCTGCAAAGTGCCGCTAAAGCTCTTTGTCGATACAGTTAAGCAGGTTCTCTACACAGG
>WQTD01000056.1 GCA_009786455.1 Treponema sp. | reverse complement strand
GAAAAAGCAAACTACCACCGAACTTATGAATCAGGGATAATAAAAATTCCTAAAGAAAGAAAATCAAAACTTAAAGAAATTGAAAATGTATTAAAAATGGAAGAAAGTAATTTAGGAAGAAAATTAACATTTGATGAGCAAACGCAATTTTTATACAAATGGTTCAAGTTTAATAAAGAGGACTACCAGAAATATGTTGATTTATTAAGTAAAAAATATGTGGGCAGTATTTCTGTAAATGACGATGATAAACCTGATTTATTAAATATGACAGAAAACGCTTATTATGACAATAATATTAATGATAATAAAGATGATAATTTATTTTCACAAAATATAAAAATACTCTGTGAGGCAGTAAAAAGCGTTTTGGATAAAAAGCAAATGCGAGCCAGAGATTGTTATAAAGCTCTTTTTACATTGTATTGTATAGATAACCATTCTGACATTGTAGAATTGGAAGGTTTATCTTCTGTCCTTGATATAGACCTTTTGGAAGCATATCGAAAAGCTATAAAGAAACCTACGCAAAGGGAAATCTATCAAAAGTACCATTCCGATATAAAAGACAAGGGTGCTGAAGCCCGTGCCTCAGAATTATTACGCATTTTTCTTGCAGATTTACGTCAATATTTGAAAGTAAAAAAGCCGTAATTTATCTCCTAAAACCATTAAGTCCTCCTAAACCTGCCCATTATTTATATTACGGAGGATAAAAATGGGTCATAAAGGCTTTGCAGTCGTTACAATTTTATTCCTTGTACTTGCATGGCGTTCATGGAAGGATAGTAGTGAAGCCGAACTTAGACAGGCTTCTGTATCGTCTACAGTATCTCCCGCTGCTGTTTCACGAACAACCACTACAGCAACAGGAAATTCTAACACATCACAACACGCAAATGTTGAACAAACCCTGCATATTGTAGCGGAAAAATGGAAAAGCACAGATGTAAACAGAGACGGTTTATATAACTGTATTGATGCCGCTGTCTTATTTTATCAGTATTATCCTGACAGAAGCAAAGTTTCAATAATTATAAATGTAAATCCAAAAACTGGAATGAACCATTTATTTAACGCTGTTTTAATTAATGGCTCATGGATAGCAATCGAACCGCAAGCTTATGCTACTAATCATCGGTCATATTGGATGAAAGATATTTGGGGTAATCAGTATGATAATTCATACAACAGTGTCGCTCTTGATACCTATTCCAGATATGTAAGGTAAGGAGGATTAAAATGCATAATTTTTGGTTAGTATGCGCTTTAATAACAGCCATTACTTGGATTTATATAAAAAGTTAAGGAAGGTTCAAATGGATGAACAAATTGATGAAAAATTAAAAGAAATTGATGAACATCAATTTATCACGCCTAAAGATCAGTTAGGTTATGCAGAGGAATTTATTACTATAAAGTGTGGTAAACCTGATGAGAACCTTTTGTTAAACTATTCTCTTTCTAATAGTTTAGAAGATATAAAAATGGCTATTTTCAAGAGAACAGGTCTTGAAATAAAAGTAGAGAAAGCAAAATGGTATATAAATCCATATCTTTCTATCAGCGTTAAGCATCTTATGAGTAAACATCAAGTAACATACTCAATGACAACTTTTTATGAAAACACCGTCAGGGTAATTAGTATAAATATGCGTGTTGGCGATAATTGGTTTTATACAAGTTACGGCGAAATAAAAGGAAAATTTTACTCATGGGATTATTATGAAACATTAGAAAAAGTAAAACGTATTTTGAAAGAAATTGAAAACAGGTATCAACTTGATGATGATGACGGCGATAATACAGACTAATCAGGAGATTTAAATGGACAGATATTACAGAATTCTCGGAATCCCTGAAAACTCAACAAAAGAAGTAATAAAAAAAGCTTACCATGAAAAAATGAAAGCCCTCCATCCTGACAAAGTGCATGGAACCACTCTTGAAGATACGGCGACATTTTTTTCTACAGAAATTAATGAAGCTTATAATCAACTTATGGAAAAACATAAAGAAAATAATAATTCATCAACAAAAAATCAACCTTCTTTTATAGAAAAGGAAATATATATTGAAACCATAGGGTATTTGAAATATACTCTTTCAAATAATATAGATACAATAATAAATGAAATATATAATCGTTTAAGATATACATTCCCTGACAGAGCTTCACAAATCTCATGGATAATTAATCCTTCTCTTTCAAAAAATGTAAAAGAAGCTATGGAAACCCACAATATGAATTATTCAATGACTTCATTTTATGAGGGTTCAATTGAATATGTTTTAATAAATAAAAGAAAAAATAATGAATGGTATATATGTAATTATGAATCAATATTACCACAAAAAACATCATCGCCTGGAACTAAAAAATATAATTATCCTAATAAAAAAAAGAGTAAATTAAAAGGAAAAAGTCTTTTTAGCTTATCTGTTAAAATAATAATTGCAATAATAATTTTTGGAATATTTTATAATCACTTTAACGGTCAGCCATTATCTTACAATCAATCGGAAATAAATTATTCAAGAACTACTCAAATCTTTGCTACAGTAACATCATGCGATTGGCTGAATGTCCGAAACTCACCGTCATCAGCTAATAATAACAATATCATCGAAGCAATATCCAGAAATTCAAAAGTTGAAATATTAGAAAGAAATAACAACAACTGGGTTAAAATCAAATATAATAACGGGAGAACAGGCTATGTTTATGGCAATTATTTAAAATAGTATTGATTTTTACATAACACTGGCAAATTCTTTTTCTTTATGATATATTTTACTTATGACACTCTTACATTCCTTGCATGAGTTTAATTATATTTGTAAAGGTAGAAATTATTAAAGCTTTGTTTTTATTTAGTATTATTTTAATCATGACCGGATGTATTAATGCACCGTCTGTATACAGAAACCCTGAAAAAGTTGATGAGTTTATGATCGACAGAACAAGCAATAATTTTTCGGACAGGGGAGCAATCGCGCTCATTGATGATGAATATCGTTTTACTGTCATCCTTGTAAAAGACCTGAAATGGGCGCTCGAATCCATGAAGATCGCGGATTACGGGCTTCCGCATATTTCCCGGTTTAAACGCGGCGAAAATATTTCGCCGTTCCTTACGTTTGGGACTTTCAACAAGGAAAATGTTAATTTAACCTACAGTATCAAATTGCAAAGACCTGGCGGAAAATTTGCGTCTAAAGAATATAATGATATAGTGATAGCGCATTCAACATTGTATGCGTCAATGACTTATCCGGCGCAGGAGTTCGCCACAATAAATTTTGATGAAACAACTGCTTTGGGATTATATCAATTTTATATCATTATTAAAGACAGCGGTAGTGTGATTAATTCCTGTATTATACAGTTTGAACTGATAGAATAATATTGTTACTCTAAATGCTCCTTTAACAAATATTTGCATTATTTCCTGCGGTGGCTTACAATATTAAAAAGGAGAAATTATGTCTGTTAATTCGTCTGAAATGAAAACTGCCAATCCCGGCCCTCTTGGACTTTTGGGTTTTGGTATGACAACTGTTTTATTGAATCTTCACAATGCGGGGATAGTTGAACTTTCAATTGTTATCGTTGCAATGGGTCTGGCTCTGGGCGGAACGGCTCAGATTATTGCCGGAATATGCGAACTTCGAACAGGCAATACATTTGGGGGGACAGCGTTTACGGCCTATGGTTTATTCTGGTGGTCATTATGCCTAATATGGACAAATCCTTTCAAAGAGGTAATTAATCCTGCGGATAATGTTTCCATGGGTTTTTATCTTGCCTTATGGGGCATTTTTACCTTCTTCATGTTTTTAGGGACATTATCGCATAACACGATTACAAGGACAGTATTTTTATCGTTAACGGTTCTGTTTTTCCTTCTTTCAGCCGGAGATTTTACCGAAAACCATCATATAAAGTCAATCGCGGGTTTTGTGGGAATATTATGCGGATTATCGGCAATCTATTCCGCTATGGCTCAGGTAGTAAACGGAGAACTGGGAAGAAAAATTTTTCCAACCTGAAAAGGTTTTTATATCTCTATCCAGTTTGATATACATTCACTTTTTAAAACTGATTCCAGAACTTTGCGAGCCGTAGGAAAACCGTTGATTATTTCAGGTTTTGTGTAACTATTTTGATTTGATGTATCTGTTTTGATATTATCAAATTTTTCTTCAGCAAGACAGCAAATGTCAATTCCTGCCGACTTGATCAGCCGCGCAAGTTCAGACGCTGTAAGAGCATAATCGTTTTTGCCGTAATCACCGAATTTGCCGGCGACCGTCGGGACAAAAGAGACAGTTATCACATTTGATATATATACCTTTTCTTCTTCAATATACGCGTATTTGAAAGCATCCGCGAATGTGCGCCTTTTATTTTTACCTGCGGCAAGGTGAGCTTCAAGTTCAGGATAAAAGTTTTTTATAAAACGTGAAATTCCTTCCCATGAACCTGAGATCATCGGCAATTTGCCGCCGTTTTTCTTTCGTTTTTCCAGTTCGTTCTTCAATTCCGAATAAGATACGTTAGCTGCAGCCTGAGCGTCATAAACTTTTTTGAAACCTATTTGCTTAAGCGCGGCGGTGATCTTTCCCGCTGTGATTATACAATCCGTGCAGCAATTGTCTGCGCTGTTGTTCTTCTGTCCGCATAACAGGCTGCTAAGAGCGGTGACTGTTTCCTCGGAAACCTGCGCTATTACGTGCCGGTCGCTTTTGCCGAGGATTTCCATGACTTCTGCGCTTTGATCGTACCCGTAAATCGCGCCTACGGGACAGACAGACGCGCATTTGCCGCAAAAGACGCAGGTTGATTCATCAAGGGTATGTCTGTAAGGAACGGAAATCCCAAAGTTATGACTGCGGCAGGATGTGTTAATTGCGCGGATTGTCTGTACTTCCTGACAAACTTCCGAGCAGCGGCAGCACTTTATGCATTTTTCCATTTCGCGGATAAGCGTTTTATTTTCAACTGTTTTCGGTGAAATTGCGCTGGAATGTTCCCTCAACTGCTCAGGAAGCTGTACCGCAAAATCGCGGTCAAACGGATTGCCGCGAATTGCAAAACTTTCAGAGAGCGCCTGAAGTTCGCAGTTTTTATTCCGTATGCATGAAAGGCAGTCCTGCGGATGATCAGCCAGGATGAGTTCAAGAATTGTTTTTCGCACNTCAANAAGGCGGGCGTTATGCGTAACTACATTCACTCCTTCCCATACGTCATTAGTGCAGGCGGTAAGCAGTTTNCCNCTGCCGTCGCACTCAACGACGCAGATTCGGCATATACCGCGCCTGCAGAGATCAGGGTGTTCGCAGAGAGTGGGAATATCAACATTTACTTTTTTTGCNGCTTCAAGAATTCTTGTTCCTTCGGGAACAGTTACGCTCATGCCGTTAATTGTTAAATTGACNTTTTTATCCGGGTCAGGTTTGTGACTCATTCTTCCTCCCGGCGCACATTGGCTTCAATTTCTGTTTTAAAAAGTTTCCATGCGCTGTTCAGCGCTGCGGCGGCAGTCTGCCCAAGCCCGCAGAATGACGCGCTTGTCATTGTATGGATAAGGCGGCGGAGAGTATCAAGATCGCTTTTTTCCGCTTCNTCTGGAATGGAAAGTTTATGCAGGATTTTGTAAAGCTGATAATTCCCTTCGCGGCANGGCACGCACTTGCCGCACGATTCGTTAATGAAAAATTCCGTAACGCTTGTGAGATACTGNACAATGGAAATGCTTTCATCCATTACGACAATNGCGCCTGANCCGACAGNTAGTCCTGCTTTTCTTAAATCNGTGTAACTGTAAATAGTATCGAGTTGATCGGGGCTGCCGATTGGACCGCTTTGTCCTCCCAGATGAAAGAACTTGAGTTTTTTGCCGTTCGCGATTCCGCCGCCCATTTGCTGATCATATATCGCGTCACGCAATGTCACTCTTCCAAGGGGGATTTCATAAACGCCGCGGTTTTTACAATGCCCCGAAAGACAGATAAGTTTACTTCCGCCTGAATCAGGATGCCCTGCCTGCAGGTACGCTTCTCCTCCCATGTTGATAATGAGCGGAATGTTTGCGAATGACTCGACATTATTTACAAGCGTCGGCTGCAGGAAAAGCCCGACCTCGGCAAGATGAGGCGGCTTTATGCGCGGACGTCCCACCTTGCCTTCGGTGGAATTAAGAAGCGCTGAATTTTCGCCGCAGACATAAGCGCCTGCGCCTGATATAACATGAATGTTAAAATCATGACCTGAGCCTGCTATGTTTTTTCCAAGGTAACCTGCGGCGCGTACATTCTCGATTGCCAAAAGAAGCCGCCTTTGCAGTTTGCGGTACTCGCCGCGGACATAGATGTACCCTGAGTGAGCGCGGAATACAAGTCCGGCAATGATGATTCCTTCCAGTAATTTTAAAGGCAGCAGATCCATGATGAGCCTGTCTTTGAAGGTGCCCGGCTCTCCTTCATCGGCATTGCAGACGATATATTTCGGGGTTTCCGTTATGTGCAATAAATGCTCCCACTTGCTGCCGGCAGGATACGCCGCCCCGCCCCGTCCAAGCAGTTTTGCTTTTTTGATTTCTGCGATTATTTCTTCAGGAGGGCATGAAACGGATTTTTTTAACGCGGTCATTCCGCCGTTTTTTTCATATTCCGATACAATTAACGAATAAGCGCGGTCAGCGCCTTCCGTCAGCATTTTAACTATTCCTGACATAATGATTTTAATTCTTGTCTGTGATCGAGCCTGCAGAGCCGAACCAGAGTTTTTACTTTTTCTTCGTCAAGATTGCCGTAAACATCGTCTCCGATTTTCGCAACCGGCCCGATGTCACAGGCGCCGATACAGTTTGTGTAGATAATGGAAATTTTTCCGTCTGCGGTAGTCTGACCGATTTTAACGCCGGCTTCTTCCTCAATCCATTGTTGAATTTTTTTCTTTTTGTCAGTTGAACATGAAGAATCCGCGAATAAACAGGGAGTGCTGTTGCATATTTCGATTACATATTCGCCGCGCGGTACAGTGCTGAACAATTCATAAAATGTAAGCACGTCATAAATTTTTGAAAGCGGCACTTTTAAAGCGTCAGATGTCATCTGCGCCCATTTTTGATCAACATAATTTTGTCCCGACGCTGCCTGAATATCCAGTAAAACAGCGATAAGCTGCTGAGGATCGTTTTTATAATGTTCTATAATTATTTTGACCTGTTCTTCGCGGAGCTTTTGCATTAATTAAAGTTTATATGATATAATAAAATTAGAAAAGGCAGCTTTATCGGTTAAATTCCTGATAATATATGAAAATGAATGATCATCAGCTTGAAAAATCACTTGTTTCCCGTTTTTTAAAATATGTCTGTTATGATACACAAAGCGATCCCGTAAAAAATGAAACACCCTCAACTTCGGGTCAATGGGAGCTTGCAAAAGCGCTGCATGATGAACTTTTATATCTGGGTATTAGTGATGTAAAACTGACAGATCACTGTTATGTAATAGCGCGTCTGCCGCCAACTCCGGGTCGGGAAAACGCTCCATGTATCGGGTTTCTCGCTCATCTTGACACTGCAAACGATGTTTCGGGGAAAAACGTAAAGCCGCAGCTTGTTAAGAATTACGACGGGGAAAAAATCATGCTTGCAGAAGGTATCAGTCTTGATCCTGTGAGTGAGCCGGATCTTGCGGCGCAGAAGGGAAACTCTATTATTCACAGCGACGGCACAACATTACTGGGAGCGGATAACAAAGCCGGCATTGCTGAAATAATGACTGCTGTTGCGTGCCTTGCTTCAAATCCTCAGATTGAACACGGGCAGGCGGAAATTATTTTTACCCCTGATGAAGAAACCGGAAAAGGGTTGCCTGAATTTCCGTTAAACGAAATTAAATCGGTCTTTTGTTACACAGTAGACGGCGGTCCTGCCGGTGAAATAGAGAGCGAGTGCTTTAACGCATACAAAGCTGATGTTGAGTTCAAAGGAAAGGTTATTCATGTGGGACATGCAAGGGGCATTCTTGCGAACGCCGCGTTAATGGCGTCCGTATTCGCTTCTCTCCTGCCGCGTAGTGAAAGCCCCGAAGCAACAGACGGATATTACGGTTATTACTGCCCGATGGAAATTTCCGGCGATCTGGAAAACGCTTCTCTTGAAATTTTCCTGCGTGATTTTAGCT
>WQTD01000055.1 GCA_009786455.1 Treponema sp. | reverse complement strand
ACAGCTTAAAGCCCGCTTCGTAAACTCCTTGATCCGGCTGCCTGTCTACAACAGCCAAATCTCCTTCAATCTGACCTCTTCCTGCCAAGCCGCTCTAAAGCGGTCCGGCATAGTGGTCAGATACCTCTCCCCTTCCCTTTACCTGCTCTCTACAGGTCTTCTGACAAATATCGCAGTCTGACAAATAGCCAGACACCCCAACGCATACGGATTCCCCTTATGCGCAAGCTTTAAGAAAGTACACTCTTTTCCAATACTTTGTCAAGTACCAATGGAAAAATTTCTCTTTTTCAGTGTTTTAAACGCCTGGATAAACACCCTGCTTAACTTTCAATTCCAGGGTGCGCGTTTTCTCAAAGAAGTTTCTCTGAAGGTTTATACTGATCAAGCCGACGATGCCGACCGATATCCGATATAAAATGTACTAATAAAAAAGGCGTTTGTCAAGAATTTTAATAAAAAAAATGGAAAAACCGGTATGCCCGGTTTTTCCTTATATATTTTTAAGGAAGCTTCCGATTAAAGAAGCTTCACTTACTGCAAAGAAATTATCTTTAATGTTCCAAAAATTATTGTTTTGGAACAGCCTCAATTAACTGTACAATCATTCCGACTGTTACAGGTAAAACCAGATTGTCATAATCTTCCAGTGGAAGAGCTTCTGTCATCATGGCGGTAAGAGCCGCCGCGATTGAAACATGCATACTGCCGGAAACAACGTAAGCGCTGATAAAAACCGCTGTAAAGCAGGCAAGAGAACCTTCAATGCTTTTACCATAAAGAAAAAAGGGACGCAGTCTAGCGATCCTTCCAACAAGACTTGCAAATCCATCGCCGAAAGCAAGCGCATAAATCGCAATTGCGGCGGCAGAGGGAGTAAATAAAAGAACAGCAAGCAAAGAACCCAAGCCAAGAGTAACAGGTCCCATCACAAAACGGTTTTTATCACGCAGTCTTGAAACAATGGAAGTAACTAACGAAACTACAGGCACTTTCATACCAGAAAAACGCATGCTTTCCATCAAAATATAACTTAATATACCAATTATAAGGAAAACTACAGTAAAAGACTTATTTATTGCAGCCAATAAAGGGGTAAAAGCAATAAGGAAATGTATCGCTTTTCTGATTATTTCTCGGCTAATGGTTTCATTACTTTTACACAGGTCATCAACATCAATTATATTTTTAATATCTGTAAAAATATCAACTTTCATTCTTTAGTAATATCAGCAAAATTCATGCCAAGTTGTATTATGATAAAAACATCACGTAAATTCAATATATTGTTCAATTTTACTTTCGTAAGGAAGAAATTACCTATTGTTTCTAAAATTCATGTATAAGAAATAATACAGCATGCATATAATTTTGCTATTGATATTTTTTATTGATTACGGCAAATGTATCGCGCAAAGTTTCGTGGCTAACTGCCGTAACGTCAAATTTAAATATTTTAAATGTCAGTTGTATGCAAAATCCAATTCCAATTGCAGAAATGATCGTACCGATCCAAACCATTCCTCCCAGCAGCCAGCCAATTACAGTTACCAGTAATTCAATCACAAAACGGCAAAACCCTGCCGGCAGTTTTGTTTTTCGCGCCAGTACAACCATCAAATTATCCCTTGGACCGACGCCAAAAGCGGATTTTATATAAAAATATGAACCGATTGAAATTATGAATAACCCCGAGATTAGCATTATATATCCTATGATTTGATTCGGCGCCGCCGGGAAGTGCGGAAAAATAATATCAATAAATATTCCGATAAATACCATGTTTAAAATGGTTCCTAAACCAAATTTTTCCTTCAAGACTGTCACAATTATTACTATCAGCGTTCCTACGATTATTGAGACAACTCCCAAACTAAGCGAGGTTTTATTCACAAGCCCGACATGGAAGACATCCCATGGAGCGTATCCCACGTTCGCCTTTATGGTTGAGACGATTCCCAATGCGTAGAAAATGAGCCCTGTCATCAAATTCAAAAGCCGTACAGCAAAATGTTTCAAGAAATCTCCGGTATCGGCGCATTGCGCCGCTTTTTTTAACAGTAGAAAGATAGTAAACTATCCTCATGAAATCAACAACAAACATCAACAAGATGTCCCATTGGGCTGACGAAACAGCCGCAAGAATTATTTTTGAAAAAGGCGAAAAAGAACTCTACATTTGCGCATCCGGGATTACTCCTTCCGGCAGCGTGCATATAGGAAACTTCAGGGAAATAATTTCCGTTGAACTTGTAGCGCAGGCGCTTCGTGATATGGGAAAGAATGTGCGCTTTATTTATTCGTGGGACGATTATGATGTGTTCCGCAAGGTGCCGGTGAATATGCCAAAACAGGAAGAACTGGAGAAATACCTGCGTTTTCCAATCACAATGGTTCCGGATCCCTGGGAGCGGGATTCAAATTACGCACGTCACAATGAAGCTGATGTAGAAAACACCCTGCCAAAAGTCGGGATTATTCCGGAATATATTTATCAGGCGGAATGTTACAGAACCTCGCGTTATGCGCAAGGCATCCGCAGAGCGCTTGAAAGGAGAACTGGGCTGAAAGAAATTCTTGATAAATACCGCGACAAGGAACATAAAATTCAGGGAGAGTGGTGGCCTGTCAGCGTATTCTGCGAAAAATGCAGCAGGGACGAAACTGAAATTGAGAGTTGGGACGGCGGTTGGGGTTTAAGCTACAGGTGCAGGAATTGCGGGAATGCGGAAAAACTTGATATTAAGACGGCGAAAGGAATCAAACTGTCATGGCGCATTGATTGGCCTATGAGATGGGAATATGAAAAAGTGGATTTTGAGCCTGCCGGAAAGGATCATCACAGTCATGGAGGAAGTTTTGATACCGCAAAACATGTTTGCAAGGACGTGTATGACTGGGACGCTCCTGTTACTTTCCGCTACGATTTTATAGGTACAAAGGGACTTCCCGGAAAAATGTCGTCATCGTCAGGCAATGTAATTACACTGGATCATGTGTTAAATGTTTACACTCCGGAAGTTACGCGTTATCTTTTTGCGGGAACAAGACCGAATGCAGAATTTACAATTTCCTTTGACCTTGATGTAATAAAAATTTACGAAGATTATGACAGAACAGAACGGATTGCATGGAAAATGGAAAATGCAAAAGACGAAGCTGCTTATCAAAAAGAAAGGCGAATTTACGAATTATCGCAGGTAAGCATTGACGGCAAAACGCCTGACATTGAAAGCAGAACAAGACCTCATCAGATTCCGTTCAGGCATTTATGCAATCTGATTCAAATCGCAGACGGCGATATTGATAAGGCGTTTGCGGATTTGACAGCTAACGATAAGGAAATAAAAACTGAGCAGATTCCGCCCTTAAAAACAAGAGCGCAGTGCGCTAAATACTGGGTTGAAAACTGCGCCCCGGAAGATTTCCGGTTTAAGTTAAAAGGAGAATCTCACACGGAGACACATCGAACCTTAGGTTCGCGGCACGGAGAGGAAGAGAGCGGTTCCCGTTCATTATCTGATACAGAGAAGAATGCGGTGCGTATTTTGCGGGATGATGTCATTTTCAGAATAGAAGAATTCGCTGACGATAAAACATGTTCATCGGCAATTTATGCCGCAGCGGAAAAAGCGGGAGTTGACGGTAAAATTCTTTTCGCGGCGGCTTATCAGGCGCTTATCGGTAAAGAACAGGGTCCTCGCCTTGCAAATTTTTTAAGATCGATAAATAAAAACAGATTACTTGGCATACTCAAGGATTATTAATTTAACGAATGATGTGAATCTATTCATTATATCTGTGAAATTCGCCGATCTTTTTTTTATTTTTCTGTAAATAAAATCGGAGGCTGTCCGGAAAATTGACGCCATTGCAGCTTTTCTTCAGCAGAAGGAACCTTGTAAAGCCGGATATTATTTTTGGTCAGGACGGATTCGGCTTCCTTGCTGATACTGTCGTCTGTGAAAACTCCGCTAATCCTGTCAAATTGAATCAAATTGTACGCTCCGCGTTCCTTGAATTTCTGCGCGTTTGTCAGCATATAGATACTTTTCGCATGTTTGGCAAGTTCAGTGGAGGTTTCCGTACGCAGAAGATCCCTGCCCGTAAATCCGTAATCGGGAATAAAACCGTTGGTTCCAAGAAAATATTTTTGTGAAAAGAATATTTCGCAGCATTTTACTGTCATCGGTCCGACAAGTACCTGTGATTCCGGAAGAAAATACCCGCCCAGTAAAATGATTCTAATATTTTTCCTTGAAATGTGATTGGCAATAAAAACCGAGTTGGTAATTATGGTCACATTCTTCCTTGTATTTGCCAGTTCTTCAGCAAACATTGCGCAGCAGGAACCCGATTCAAGCATTATTGTTTCGCCGTCTTCTACAATTTGCGCGGCGGCTTTTGCGATTTTTTGTTTTATCAAATGGTTAACTGCCATTCTCTTGCCGGTGTCATCAGCGCCTTCAAGGCTTGCATATCCGTGGGTGCGTTTTACGATTCCCCGTTTTTCCAGCTGATCAAGGTCCTTTCGAAGCGTTGTGTTTGATACGTCAAGAAATTCCGCAAGCAAATTGACTTTTATGCTCTTGTGCGACGATATAATATCCAGTATCCTGATTGTTCTGTCCTTCATTCTTTCTCCGCATAATTAAATATCATTTTATATTTAAAAAGTAGGAAATTTTAATAAATAGTCAAGAAAAATCAGATACAGTAATTTACTGTCCTTCAAAATCATATATATCCTGCCATGTGATGAATAATGGTTCATTGCCGACAGGGATAACAATTTCCGGGAGAATAGAAGTCGTACTGCCGGAAACTATATCATGCAATAAATGATTTGTACCCGGCAGATCAAGATGAATCTTTTTTATTCCGGCTCTGCCATTCCAGAGAATCAACGCACTGCCTTCCTGTTTTTTAAACCAAAATGTCTTTACGGATTTCGGAGTTTCCGACGGCATATAATCTTTTCCCGGAACTTGCGCATAACACATTGAGTCTGGCATGAAAAGGGAGCATAAGCGGAACGCCTCGGCTCCTTTTGAAGTATAATCCTGATTGCTGCGCACCAGTCCGAAAAAATCTTCTGAATTACTTCCGGATCGTTTGACAGGATCAAACATATGATACCATAATACTTTTTTGGCTCCGCCTGCGGCAAGAAGCGTACAGGTCTTTATTATAAATTCAGGAAGCTCCTTTTCTTTAATTCTCGCAGGATACCAGCCTCCCGTAGGAAAACCAATTTCGGTAATCCAAATTTTATCTTTATAACCGTATTTTTCCGCAATCTCCGAAAATTTTTCAAAAATCCGCAAAGAGCGATTGAAATTTAATTCATAGGGATGAAAAGCAACAGCATCAATATATTTCATTCCGTCAGATGAAAAAATTTCGTTTATAAATTTCTTTTTTAAACCAGGAATATTACGGTTGAAACCTCCTCCAAGAAGAATCACATTACTGTCAGTTTCTTTTACAACAGCAGCAGTCTGATTGAATAAATTGATAAATTCCCTGTCAGTGCCGGTCCAAAAATAAAAATTAGGTTCATTCCAGATGCACCACGCATATACTCTGCCGCGGAAATGATCTACAGTTCTGCGGACATATTCCAGAAAATCAGGAATCCGCTCCTGCGGAATGTATTTACGCAGTTTCCCGTCGTCATGAATCCACCGGTTGTCATAAGCAAGAACGCCGACCGTTAACATATCCGCATCATTGGCGTTGTTTACCATGTTATCGTAATCCTGAAAGTGCCATTCACCCTGCTGCGGTTCTATTCTGTCCCAGTAAAAAGTGTGCAGTAATAATTTAACTCCCATATATTCCAGATATTCAAATTCTTCCGCAGTGTTGGTTTCACCGGCATGAACAATACCTGCAAACTCTTCGTGAATATATCTGCCAAAAGGAGGAACTTCAACATATACCGACGTACAGGAATCTAACAAAAAGGCAATTATCAAGAATCTGATAAAAACCTTCTTCATTTAAAGTTCCAGAGACCGGCTGTTTATCTTTTCAATAAGGTATGAGGCAAATTCTTCTATCTTCATCGCGGGGAGCTGCCTGCCGTCGCGCAGGCGAATCGAAACAGTGCCTTCATCGGCTTCTTTCTGGCCTACAACAAGCATGTAGGGAATTTTTCTCGTCTGGCAAATTCTGATTTTCGCGTTAAGACGATCATCGTTAAGTTCTGCTGTTATGCGCAAATTATGAACTTCGTTTGTCAGCGTCCTGAGCTCTTCGGCGACTTTTTGAGCGTACCCGTTAAACGCTTCTGAAACAGGAATGACTGCGGTCTGCTCTGGCGCGATCCAGACAGGGAAAGCGCCGCCGAAATGTTCAATAAGAACGCCGAAGAAACGTTCCAGACTGCCGAAAAGCGCACGGTGTATCATGTACGGGCGTTTATGCTGTCCGTCCGTATCGACAAACGTTAAATTAAAGAGTTCAGGTTCGTTAAAATCAAATTGAATGGTGGACATCTGCCACTCCCTGCCGAGAGCGTCTTTGATTTTTATGTCGATCTTCGGACCGTAAAAAGCGCCGCCGCCTTCGTCAATTTCATAAGGAAGCCCTTCTGCCTCGATTGCCCTGCGAAGACTCTCCAGAGCATCGTCCCATTTTTTCTGTTCGCCGACGCTGCTTTCCGGCTTTGTAGCAAGATAGGCTTTCATTTCCTTAAAACCGAAAACTTTCCATATATTCAAACTGAAACGAAGCACTTCGCGAATCTCGCTTTCCATTTGCTGTGGTGTGCAAATTATATGCGCATCATCCTGGGTAAAACCGCGCACGCGCAAAAGACCGTGCAGAACGCCGGAACGTTCATACCGGTAGACTGTACCAAGTTCCGCCCAGCGAAGAGGAAGGTCGCGGTATGAATGACCTTTATTGTTATAGATCAACAAATGGAAAGGACAATTCATCGGTTTAATAAAATAATTTTGATTATCGATCTCCATCGGGCTGTACATATTTTCTCTGTAAAAACCAAGATGCCCTGATGTTTCCCAAAGCCAGCTCTTGCCGATATGAGGCGTAAAAAGTATCTCATAACCATTGCGGTAATGTTCTTTCCTCCAGAAGTCCTCGATAGCGACTCTCATCCTTCCGCCGTTTGGATGCCAATAAATAAGACCCGCTCCGGCTTCTTCGTGAGTTGAAAATAAATCCATCTCCTTACCGACACGGCGGTGATCTCTTTTTTCAATTTCTTCCAGAAATGCAAGATGCGCTTTTAAATCTTTGGGCGTTTCCCATGCGGTTCCGTAAATGCGGGTAAGCATGGGACGTTTTTCGTCACCTCTCCAGTAAGCGCCGGCAATGCTTTGCAACCTGAAAGCAGACGAGTTAATCTCCCTTGTATTTGCGACATGAGGACCGCGGCAGAGATCGCCCCATTCGACAGAGCCGTCGGAGTCGTGATTTTCATACACGGTGATTTCTTCATCTTCCGGAAATTCATTGATAAGTTCTGTTTTAAATTGTTCGCGGGAAAAAAGCATCAGCGCATCTTTGCGGTTGAATGTCAGTCTAATAAAATCCTGACGGCTGTCGATAATTTTTTTCATTTCCGCTTCAATAGCGGGAAGATCTTCGGCGGTAATTGGGCGGGGCAGTAGAAAATCATAATAAAAACCATTTTCGATACTTGGACCGATAGCGGTTTTTGTTCCGGGAAAAAGTTTTACCACAGCCTGTGCCATGATGTGAGCTGTAGAGTGGCGGATTTTTGCCAATTTTTCATTAACATCGGATTTTTTATTTTCGGACATGAATAAAGAGTATCTTTTTATATAAAAAATGTCTATAATTTCACAGAGGTGAAATTTATGAGTTTTCCAAGAACGACAGTAGCTGGAGTATCTCTGCCGAGGATGTTAATCGGCACTAACTGGATTTTCGGCTGGAGTCACAGAGGACATGCAGCAGATACTTTTATCAATGAACAACATTCCGCTGTTGACGCTACACTGCGCGTTGTAGGCGCTTTTACGGAAAACGGAATCGACGCGATGATGGCGCCGTTCTCGACGCATGCAAATATAAGCAGCCGCGTAAAGCAGATAGAAGATAAGCTGGGAAAAAAAATAATAAAAATTGATACTCCGATCCTTAATGTTGATGACAGTGAAGCGGCGCGCAGGGAAGCGAAAGCCGTCATTAAAAACAGCGCGGATCTCGGCTGCAAATTCTGTCTCATCCATCATTCTTCATGCGAGCAGCTTGTCA
>WQTD01000054.1 GCA_009786455.1 Treponema sp. | reverse complement strand
CTGCGTTCCATCGGCGCTATTTTAAATCAATTGCGTGATGATATGGGCGTATATTCCGCAAGAGTCGGCGGTGAAGAATTCGCGGTTTTGTGGTTTGAGCATGATCTTGCAAATGTTGACAAAGTTGTTTCCCATTGGGCTAATTTGATAAGAGATTTGCAGATTCCTCATGAAAAATCAAAAGTTAATGATTTTGTAACGATGAGTATCGGCGTATATATTACACGGTGCGGTTCTTCTCTTGATACGCAAACGCTCTACGATCTTGCCGATAAAGCGCTGTACGCGGCGAAAGGCGGCGGCAGAAATTGCGCGATCATTACGGGCGATGATATTAAGCAATACAAGATAACAGCATCCGCATAAGAAAATGAATCTCGAAGCGTTTATTTTAGGATGCGGCGGAATGATGCCGCTTCCGAACAGACATCTAACATCGGTATTATTGCGGCGCGAAGGAGAGCTCTTTCTCTTCGATTGCGGCGAAGGCACGCAGGTTTCTTTGCGGCGTCTCAATCTGCGCTGGAAAAAGATTTCCGTTATTTTTATCAGCCACACTCACGCGGATCATGTAACTGGAATCCCAGGGCTTTTGATGTTATCGTCTCAGGTTGACAGAGATGATCCGCTGTACATAATCGGACCTCCGCGAATTGCCGAATATATCGAGGCGAGCAGGCGTATACTCGACATGTATATCAATTATGAAATAATCGTACAGGAAATAACCGCTCCCGGAATTGTTTACAAGGGCGAAGGTTTTCATGTTCGCTGTTTTCCGCTATCTCACACAAAACCGTGTTACGGTTATACTCTGGAGGAAGATATGCGCCCGGGAGAATTTCATCCTGAAAAAGCGGAGGCTTTGAATATCCCGATGGGAAAATTGTGGGGTAAATTGCAGAAAGGCGAAACCATTCAAACGCCGGACGGCAGAGAAGTGCGCCCCGAAGAAGTTGTCGGAAAAGCCCGCATGGGGCGGAAATTTTCCTTTGTTACGGATTCTCTTGCCCTGCCTGAGATTTCGACCCATGTGATTGGCTCTGACCTTTTTATCTGCGAGGGGATGTTCTCGAAAGAACTTGCCGAAGACGCGCACTCCAAAAAACACATGACTGCCGAAGAAGCGGCAAAAATCGCCGCCTCTTCATCGGGAATAAAAAAGCTAGCGTTAATTCATTACAGCCCGCGTTACACGGAATACGAATTAAAGAAGGTTCTGGATGAGGCAAAGGCAATTTTTCCCGAAACTGTCCTGACAAAAGATCGCATGGTTTTTCCAATTGAAAATGTTGATTAATTTTTGTAAAATATAGATTATTATTTTTATGGAGAGTAACAGTAACATGAGTATTCTTGCACCTAAAATTGAGGTGAAAAACCTGTCAAAATTGTACGGAAATGTACAGGCGGTTTCAGATGTTTCATTTTCCGTTGATGACAAGGCGGTGTTGGGTTTTCTTGGTCCGAACGGCGCGGGAAAAACAACCATAATGAAAATCCTTACGGGGTTTCATTTTCCGTCCAGCGGAACGGCTCTTATTGACGGTATTCCCGTGGATGAAAATCCTCTGGAAATAAAAAAGAGGATCGGATATTTGCCGGAAAATGTGCCGCTTTATACCGACCTTACCGTTGACGAGTATTTAAATTTCGCTTCAGACGCGCGCTTTATTTCAAAAGAGGAACGCGCTGCAGCAATAAACAACAGCCTTGAGGCTTGCGGTCTTATGGATTACAGAAGCCGAAAGATCGAAACGCTTTCAAAAGGTTATCGTCAGCGCACAGGGCTCGCTCAGGCAATTCTGCATGACCCGCCAATTTTGATTCTTGACGAGCCGACTACAGGTCTCGATCCGAATCAGATTATTGAGATTCGATCTCTTATCAAAGAATTGGGTAAAAGGAAAACAATTATTCTTTCTACCCACATATTGCAGGAAGTTGAAGCGATCTGCACACAAGTATTGATCATTAACGACGGACGCATAGCTGCTCAGGGAAAACCCGAAGAAATCGCGGGATCATTAAAAGGCGGCGATACGTGGGAACTTGTCATTAAAGGAGACTCTTCAGCCGATTCAATCCGCGGTAAATTACAGTCTCTCGGAAATTTATCCAATGTGTTAGTTGAAACTACAAGCTCAGGATTTATTTCCGCTAACTTTTTTTCTCCTTCGGAAGCGCAGGACGCAAACGCGGGAGAGCGTATCTTTGACTGGGCGGTCGGCAACGGATTAAAGCTGCTGGAAATGAACCGTAAAAAACTCAGTATTGAGGATATCTTTGTCAGACTTACAGCTGATTCACAAGGAGATAAAAAATGAAAAAATTTATTCCTTACCGCGCATTAACTCTCGCGCGCAAAGAATTAAACCAGTATT
Source organism: Treponema sp. (assembly GCA_009786455.1). Lineage (GTDB taxonomy): Bacteria > Spirochaetota > Spirochaetia > Treponematales > Breznakiellaceae > WQXQ01. The sequence continues at coordinate 6,687 of WQTD01000054.1, read as the reverse complement.
TAAACGCTCCCGCTTTTTACGGAGCCGCTGTTTTCTTTTTGGTTTTTACATCTGTGTTTTTGTTTTATTTCAATAGGTATTTTTCTACGGATCAGGCGACGCTTCGTCCGTACTTTAGTTTTTTCCCAATCGTTTTTATTTTTGTCATTCCTGTTATAACAATGAGAAGCTGGGCGGAAGAAAGAAAAACAGGGACTGTTGAACTTTTACTGACAATGCCTTTTACGGAATGGGATCTTGTTATCGGAAAATTTATTTCCGCTTTCACAGTCTTGTGCATGATTCTTCTCGCGACGCTTCCTTTGCCGTTAAGCCTTTTAGGTTTAGGGCATTTTGACGCGGGCACGATTTTCTGCGAATATTTCGGAGTTTTTCTGCTGGGAGCGAGCGCGACATCCCTTGGACTTTTGCTTTCATGTCTTTCAAAAAATCAGGCAGGAGCGTTTCTCGGCAGCGCAGTCGCTTTAATGTTTGTGATGCTTGTAAATATGCTTGCCTTATCATTTAACATGCCTCAGTGGCTCGCAAGATTCATCAACTTTTTTTCTTTGTCATATCACTTTGAAAGTTTTTCAAAAGGATTGCTCGATACAAGAGAAATGATGTATTTTATTTTAAGCACAGCGTTGTTTTTATATCTTAATACAAAAGTTATTCTTTTCAGGAAATGGAGGTAGTAAACTATGACAAAAAAACAAACTGCAATTATTACCGCGTTATCTGTAATCGCGATCATTCTTGCCATGCTTGTTACGGGGCGTTATTGGCTGCGTTTTGATCTTACAAAAAATAAAGCGTATACCATTTCAAAAGTTTCGCGTAACATTCACCGCGATTTACCCGAACCAGTTAACATTACGTATTATCTTTCAAATAAACTTAAAACTGTTATTCCGTCTCCCGGAGAAATTGAAGATATGCTCAGGGAATACGCCGCGTATTCAAGAGGAAAAATTCATTTAACTGTCCGCGATCCGATAAAAGCGGGGATGGCGGCTATCGATGAGCTAGGTTTGCAGGCAAGGCAAGTGCCGATTGTCGAGCAGGATCAGACAAGCCTTATCACTGTTTATTCGGGAATAATTATTGAATATCTTGATAAAACAGAAGTGCTTCCATGGGTTATTTCCACGGAAACTCTTGAATACGATCTTACGTCAAGAATCCGCGCGATGGTCAGAGAAAGCGAACGCTGGGTAGGCGTTATTGTGGGCGATAATTTCAGGAGTTTTACCGATGATTTTTCTTTTATGAGTCAGACATTTCAACAAGCCGGATACAATGTCCGCCAGATTTTACCGGGAGAAGAAATTCCGGAAAATACGCCGGCGTTATTTGTCATGGGCGGAGTTGAAGAACTTGATCATTGGGCGCTTTACCGCATCGACAGATATATACAAACCGGCGGAAAAGTTCTTTTTGCGGTAAGAGGCGTTTTCATTGATACCGCTTACAGCACGATAGAAGCGAGAGCGCTTAACGATCTTGGTCTCCTTGAAATGATTGCTTCTTACGGCGTAACGATACGCCCTGAATTAACTCTGGATAGAAACGCGCTCACGCTTCAGTATCAGACAAGAACGCCTTCAGGCGGAGTTCAATACAGGATTACGCGTTATCCGCACTGGATCGGAATTGCAGGCGAAAACGGAAACGAGTCGCATCCTGTCAGCGCTGGTTTTAACGGTATCGATCTTTATTGGGCAAGCCCTCTTGAAATAAATATAATTCAGGATATTGAACCAAACGTGCTTTTTACGAGCTCGTCTGCGGCATGGACAATGAGCAAAGAATTTCACACCAATCCTGATATTCCGTATTTATTTGAAATTGAAGCAAATGGAACAACCGGTTATAAAATAATGGGCGCTGCGTTAAGCGGCGTTTTTCCAAGTTTTTTCAGAGGAGCGGAAAAACCGGTTCGCGAAGGTTCTAATGAAGAATTGCCGGATATTCCCGAAACAGGAAGACCGTCAAGAATCATTGTTGTCGGAGAAACAAATTTCGCGTCTAACTTTATCAATGTTTCTCAGGCAAGAAAAAATCTCGATTTCCTTCTCCGCGCTGCTGATTGGCTTGCAAGCGATGATGACATTATCGGAATACGCAACAGACAGCAGCATACGGGACGTTTTGATAAGATTGCGGAACCTTCAAAGCGGGCGTTCGCGATGAAGTTTGCCGAAATTCTAAATGTCGGAATTGTTCCGCTTCTTGTAATTGCTTTTGGAATTTTCCGCGCAACGCGCAGATCAAAAGCTATTAAAAACGCTCAGATAGCTGCAGCTTCCGGTTCTGATAATAATGAACAATCGGCAAAGATCAATGAGCACATAACAGATACTGAAAATAACAGGGAGAAAAACAATGATATATAAAAAGAAACTTTACATTTTAACAGCTTTGATAGCGGTTTTGGTATTATTGTATACCGGAAATTTGATATTTACTTCAGGCGCAGTTTCAAGACAATCATCATTTGTTTGGCTGGATTCAAAAATCGCGGAAAAAGCTGGCAGAATCGCGATGCTTTCCGTTGGCAATGATGATGAACAAACATCATTTGAATTACTTAAACAAAATGATAAATGGTTTGTTTTAAATAATGACAAAACATATCCCGCAAGGCAGACGCGTATAAAGGACTTTTTGAATCTTCTTACAAATCGTTCTTCATGGCAAACGCGATCAACAAACGCTTCAAGCCATGAGCGTTTTGGTCTTGATGATCGGGCATCAAGGATAACTATATACGGAGACAATTCTTTTGTAACAGAAACAGTTCTTCTTGATCTTTTGCTTGGAAATGATGATTATATAAAAAATGAAACATATTACCGCAAAGCGGATCAAAATGAAGTGCGTTCAGGCGATAGCAGCATTAAAACATATTTAACAGGCTCTGTTTCCGGCTGGTACAATTTAAGGCTGATTTCCGGAAGCGGCGGCGAGCAAGTAGACATTGCAAACGTGCAGAGAGTTACCGTCACTTCACCTTCCGAAACTCAAATCTTCAGCAGAAGGAACAGGACATGGGTTATAACAGGAATCCAAATCGCAAATCCTGATATCCCAGCTATAGAAAATTATATCCGCACGCTTTTAAATGCCGAAGGCGATGGTTTTGACGACAATGTTTCAATCGACGATACCTCTTTCGAACACAGCCGCATCGTAATTGAAATAAGCAACGCGCGCATCATTACCGTCAGTATAAATGAAGGCGATGAATCAGGACGGCGTCTCGCAAAAGTAAACGGCGGTCCGTATGAAGGATACGTCTACTCAATTCCCTCTTGGTCAGCAGGAAGGCTATTCAGGGAAGGGATGAGTTTTGAGCATCAACAATAGTTATATCTAATAACCATAAAGGCGAAAACAGCAAAAGCCTCTGTCTGCTGTTGTATTAAACTAGGATACATCTAAAAAACAACCTACATAGGCAGAAACGCAAAACCCTTTGTCTGCTAGGATGGCTGGTACTTTAAGCAATAAAATGTGATCAGTCGCAGCCATAGACGCAGCCAAGGCTTGTTGCGTTTCCGCCTTTATAGGTGTTATCTTTATATTTTAAAATCAATTCGTTAATATTCATAATCGTCTGCCTGCTCTGCTGATGTAGAAAGAATAACATAATAGAACGAGGCATCTTCGTCTTATTATTATAAGAACAATTTTATACGTCTATTATTTATTTTCTTGATATAAAACGATTTTCGTCTGCAGGGAGTTATGCGAAATTATAAAGATATTTTTCTAAATATTCTACTTGTAAAAATAATAAATTAAGAATATAATACTTTAGGAGGAAATATGGATAATATAAATTCATTACGACTAAGATTTTTAGGGGCTATAGGAACAGTTACAGGTTCTTGCACTCTTATTGAATATTATTCATGCGAAACAAATGAAAAAAAATATTTTCTGGTAGATGCCGGCGCTTTTCAGAATGAGACAAATAATGAACAAGAATTTGAAAGAACAAAAGTTCTTAAACGTTATGCAAAAAATATTGAAAAAATATTTATTACTCATGCTCATTATGACCATATCGGACTTTTGCCGGAAATAATAAAATATGGTTTTAAGGGAGAAATATGCTGCACAAAGGCAACACATGAACTTATTAAAATAATGCTTACAGACGGAGAAGATAATAGGGACAATGATATTATTTTAGGTCAAGTTTCTTATTTTGATATAGATAAAGATTATGGCGAAAAATATTTTAAAGGTTTTGGAAAAACTTATCATACAATTACCAAAGACTTTATTTATGGTTTTTTAAGAAGCAGTCATGTTATTGGATCATGTTCTATATATTTCCAATGGTGCGAGAATGTATATGAAGAAAATTATCCTAACGAAAATAAATTATGGAAGTATGTATATTTTTCTGGTGATATTGGTTCTGTTTCCTATGATTTTATGCAGAATATTTTGTTTAAAGGTTATCAATTTCCATATTGGGATAAAAATAATAAACATATAATTTTGGAATCCACTTATGGTAACGGAATAAGAGATAAAGAGAATTTATTTCAAAGAAAAATAGAAAAACTTACGGAAATAATAGATAATTCCATTATTAATGCCGGTACTGTTTTAATACCAGCGTTTTCATTAGACCGTTCGCAACAGATTCTTGTAGACTTATTATACATTACAATGAACAAAAAAGAAAAACATAAAGAAAACTGGAAACTTATATTAAACTGTATTTATAGTGATATATGTTTAAATGAAGTAATTGATAAACTATCAGGAAGTAAAAAAAATATACGAGATTTTAAAGATAATTTTAAAAAAATTTGCCAGAAAAACGCAATAAATCCGAATGAAATATATTTTAATGAACTAGATAATAAAATACAAAATATGATAATTGAATTAATATGTAAATATAATATTGAAAAACAAATAAAAACTTTTTATAATTTTTATGATATTTTAATCGCTAAAGTTCTTAATGGAAATACTCCGTATAATATAAATTTAGGAAAAAATATCAGAGAACAGCAAAAAGCGAAAATGAAAAAAATTCTTGAGAAATATGAAATTATTCCACATAAAACCTTTATAATTGAAATAATTCAAAAATACAACTCAAATTTTAAAAGAGATATAGTTAATTTAATTAATGAATTATGCGAAAATAATAAAATTGGTATTACAAACGAAATAATAAATATTTTTTATGATGATACTTATAATTATGTTTGTGAATCTATAATAGACAGTTTTATATTTTCTTTTGAATCTCCGTTAATAGGAAAAATAAATAATGTTTATTTAGATAATATAACTGATGACTATTTTAACGATAAAGATAAAGTAAGAAAATTTAAATATTTATCTAAAGATTTTTTAAAATATTTTAAAATAGATGGAAAAGATCATTCTGAACAAAAAAAATCAGTAAAGGAGCTGTTTTCCGATTTATTTGATAAAAAAGAGGGATGTGATGTTTTAATTTCCTCTTCCGGTATGTGCGACAAAGGAAGCGTTATTCCTCTATTAAAAAAATATCTTCCCGATGAAAAAGCAACTATAATATTAAGCGGTTTTCAGGCATCAAACACAAACGGCTTTTTATTAAAAAATTTATTAAATAATAAATATGAAGAAAATAATGAAAAGAAAAAAATTAAAATATCATTAAAAAATGAAGATATTTTATTATCAGAGGTTAAATGTAATATTGTTGATATGTCGTTATATTATTCAGGACACGCAGATCAGGAACAATTGGTTAGTTATGTTACGCCTGATGAGAAAAATTCCGGAGAAATAACTGTTTTAATTAATCATGGTTCAGATAATTCCCGTGAACTACTGAAAAACGAAATTGAAAAAAGCAATAAAGATACGAAAGTAATTTTACCAGAATTTAATAAATGGTTTAACCTTAATAAAAATGAGCAAGAGGAACCAGAAGAAATAAATATTAATGATAAAGAAAATAATTATTTTAATTTTACAAGAATTGGAAATATACACATTTATTTTCAAAATGATTATGACAAAGAAAAAATAGATTCAATTAAAGAATTTATTACTAAATTAGAATAGTTAAATGTAATATTTATAACTTCGCTGAACCAGACTGTCGAAAATTTAAAGAATGACACCTAACAAATAAAATAATTTGCGATTAATAAAAATAAATGATATAATATTTCATTATGGCAAGATATAAAGAAAATAATATAACGCAATGGCAATTCATAGTAATTAATTTAAGCGAGCAATTAATTACCGGAACATTTGAGTGGACGCTTAATTATTTAATCGACAGGATGAATTTGTCATTATTTGAAGAAAAGTATAATTATGAAAACAGCAGTATCTTTACCAGATAAAGTATATCTAGAGGCTGAAGAAACAGCCCAAAATATGGGAATTACTCGAAGNGCATTNTATTGTAATGCGTTAATTGAATATATTAAAAGGAATAATAGAAAATATATAACTCAAAAATTGAATGAAGTATATAATGACGATTATTATAAAGAATTTGAACCTATTTCTGAAGCAGGGCTTGAATCAATTAGGGAATTAACAAAAAATGACACGTGGTGAAATATGGTTGGCTGAATTTGGAATTCCTTATGGAAGTGAAATAGGTTATTCTCGACCAGTACTAATTGTACAAGATGATGGATTTAATGAAAGCAGGATTAA
>WQTD01000053.1 GCA_009786455.1 Treponema sp. | reverse complement strand
ACCCCTTTTTAGGAACATTTGTTTAAAATTTAAGTCAGAAATAAAAATAAAAAAAGCGTGTAAAACTCACAATTTTTTACAAATTTTGGCGAATTCTTGTGCGTTTACGCACAAGATCGGGGGAATTCCAGGGTGTTGACGATGAACTAGTGTGCTGTCCTATTTCTCAACATCAGCGTAACCTGCTAAAATACAATCTACAAAATCCAGACTGTATTTTCCGAAATAATCGAGACCTTTTAATACAGCTTCCCTGTGCGAAAGCAGGCAATTTGTCAGCTCAAAAAAACGGCTTAATTCGGTACTGATGTCCTGTCTGTTTATTTTATAAAAATCTTTTAACACATACACAACTTCACATAGAACTTCTATCGGTATTTCTACGATGTTTAACTCTATTATTTCTTTTGCCTTTGAAGAGTTTTCTTCATGATCGTTCATTAAATAACGAAGCACGATATTCGCGTCAATTTTTTTCATGTTTACTTAGAGCGGCAAACGCCCATGCGTCTTTTTCACCATTGATCTTTTCTGGGTCGGAAAAACGCTGAAGGCAGCCGAAAGCTGACTTGTCTTTTGAAATTGTTTGATGTTTTTCAGGAATTACTGTCAACTTTACCTTTGCTTTGCCTGTAGGCAACTGGAAAGGCAGATCAAAAACGAGGCGATGATCGGGCATAATATCAATAACCTTTTCAATGGTCATGTATAAACTATATTAATGTATGAATATTTTGTCAAATATATGGTATTCGCCTGAACTGAAGCTATTGAACAACTCTGAAAAACAAATCATTTCGGGATATCCGCAAGTGAAATACTGAGTTTTCCGTCAGCTTTTACAGTGGCAATGCTTCTGAAATAATCGCAGTATTTTTTGTCCATTACGGCTATATGGGTTAAGACCCAGTCTTTAAGAAAATACCCGAATGAAGTAAGGGTCAGTCTTTTCCCAGATTCATAATCCTTTGCCGTTCGAATCACTTTCAGTATAAACTCTTCATGGCTTTTCTTGTGTGCGTCATAACCTTTGTATTTTGTCGATATCATTATTTTTTCTTCAGTAGCAAAATGGTTTTTGACATAATCAACCGCCTGCTTTATTACATCCTTAAAATATTCATGTTCTTCCAGGTCTCTGCCTGTAGCATGATTAAAAATATCGTTCACAATATCTATAAGTCCCTTATGCTGATCATCAATTAATTTTATACCCAGTGAGTATGAGTCATTCCATGTTACATGATCCTTGCTGTTGGTACTAATCTTTGTCGGACTTTTGGCTATCATAATCTGCCTCCTGCGCTATTATATATCAGGAATCAATTTTTTTAAATATTATCACGGGCTTATGCGCCGCTTTTGCGAATGGAAAAAGCTCAATAAATGACTTAAAGGGAATGTATCAATAAAATCCGTTGACAAAATACCGTGCTCCGGTGAATATTATAATCGTAGAAGGAATCTGCTGCGGCTAAACAGTTGTTAAGGATATGCATGACAAAGAGAGAGCGCTCCGCGATATATTACATCATCGGATTCCCGGCTCTCATCGCAATGATGTTTCAATTATCGTCTTTTGCTGTTATTCCCGCTATTGAGTGCAGGGATGACTGCACATGCCTTTGCAATATCGGGGAACCCGAAGAAACAGACTATTCATCAAATTGCTGCGCTTCGCAGATCGTCAAAGTTTCAAACAAATGCTGCAATAACGAACAATCGCACGATGCCCATTTTACGCTGTCCGGATACAAGGGCTGGCGGAACATACCCTGTGATTTACGAACGCATATTTTTAACAGCCGTATTTTTCTGGAACTCTGCGGCATTGTTTGCGAAGAACAATACGTACCAGTAGAAATCGTTTACTATATTTTCAAACCTCCTATAATTTAAGCGCAGGTTCGCCGTAAACCGGATTATCGCTTTTAAGACAACAACAATTTTAAAGACTCAACTCGTTAAGGAGATATATGTGAAAAATTTATCCAAATTGATCATATTTGCCGGCATGACGCTGGCAATCGGGTTTTTTGCAGCAGGCTGTACTACCTTTGATGCAAAAAAACTTACCGCACCGGGGAATGTTGAAATAACAGTAACCGGCAGAGTAATGACTGTTACCTGGGATGATTTTCCCGGAGCGCAAGGCTACGAAATCATTACAACCAGCATAGACTGCCGTTCCGCCAACAGGATAATAAACACCGCGGAGAAAACTGCGTTCCCGTACACCAATAACACAGCGGATACTGCTGTAAACTTTCTGGTCGAAGGCTTCACCTCCCTTAAAATGGATGAAGCCGCAAGCAGCAACGGCAGGGTTCAGATTGCCGGAAGAACAATTATCCAAATTATCCTTATGCCGGAATGGAACATACCCGGAAATAATACATCCGGCAGGAATGAAAGCCTGCCGATGCCGACATGGGTAACCGCAAAAGTAAAAGCGCTGGGAAATGTTGGTTCTGAATATTCAGCCGTAACAGCCTACAGAACCGTAAACAAGAAGACTCCGTCCAGTAATCCATAACTGGGCAGGCTGCGGTATTTATTAAAAAAAACCTTGGAAAAGGAGCAGGCGGCAGGAAACAGTGATTTTCATTGTTATTGCCGCCTGTTTTGATCCATAATAACGGCGCCTCCGTACTAATTGCTAACCATGCCATAACACTGTATAATTTTATAATATCGACGATTATTATAAGATTATTTTAACAATCTTTATATTATTGCTCCCTTTTAAAAGGTCGCCGCATGAAATTATATATTTCAAGAAAGATAATTCTAATCTCTGTAGCGGGCGTAATTGCGTCCAGTTTAACCATATTAATCATCACCATAATAATGATGAGCAGACTGCTTGATTTTACAATACAGAAGGAAATGACCGCCATGCATTCCATGATAATCAGAATGCATCAGCAGGAAGAAAACAGATTATTGCAGCATATTAAATTCCTCACCACGCTGCCCGATCTTGCGGATGCCGTGCAAAGGTCGGATACAAATGCCATTATGCATAATTCGCAAATGTCGCTGCTTGGGCGCGATATTGATTCGATAGCCTTCACCGATACCAATGGCATTGTTCTTTTCAGAAGCCATTCCAGTTTAATAGGGGACGACATCTCAAGACGCGATGTTATACAGTTGGCGCTTAAGGGAAATGTTTCGTCAGGGTTTTTCTTTGATGAGACCGCTCTTGTTCCATACACCATCAATTGTTTTTCGCCGATTTTTAAAGACGGGGTTCTGGCAGGTGCTTTATCTCTGGGTTCAAATATCTGCTCAGAAGAATATGTTGATAATCTGTACAAATTAACAGGTATACATCTTTCCCTTTATAAAAATGACATCACCCTGATGACCAGTTTAAAGGACAGAACCGGCAGACGCAGCAACGGCGTGGAACTTGAAAATTTGCAGATAACAGACGCAGTGCTTAATAAAGGCGAAAGCGTGATAATTCAGACGGAGATTTTCGGCTCTCCGTATATGGCAATGTACTGGCCGATAAAGGATTACAACGGAGAAACGATTGGCATGTGGTCTACCGCAATGCCGATGGATCTGCAAACAAGAGAAACAAACAGGGTTTTATTCATAATTCTCATTTGTTCGCTTGGCATCATAAGTATTTTTGCTTTGGCGGCAAGCGTTCTGGGAAGAAAAATAAGTCTGCCTGTCCGTAAAATTACCGAATTCGCGGTCAGTGTAGCGAAGGGCAATCTGGATGACGAAATAACAGTTCAAAGCAGCGACGAAATTGGCCAGCTTGCGGGCGCTCTGCGCACTATGGTAACAATATTAAAAGATCGCGTTAACGAAGCCGAGGAACAGCACGCGGCGGCGGCGGCGGCGAACAAAGCCAAGAGTAATTTCCTCAGCACCATGAGCCACGAAATTCGCACTCCCATGAACGCAATTATCGGCATAACGGAAATACAGCTCCGTCATGAAAACCTTGCGCCGGATGTTCTGGAAGCTTTTGAAAAAATATACTCTTCCGGCGACATGCTTATGAGCATTATCAACGATGTTCTTGATCTTTCAAAAATTGAATCGGGCAAGTATGAACTGCTGGAGAAAAATTATGAATTCGCGAGCATGATAAGCGATACTGTTCAATTGAATATGATGAGGATTGGCAGCAAAAGGGTAGAGTTTGAACTTAATGTAGAAGAAAATATTCCCGTAACTTTGTTAGGTGACGAACTCCGCGTTAAGCAAATCCTGAACAATTTGCTGAGTAATGCGTTTAAATATACGGAGACAGGCAAAGTAACCATGTCTGTTGTAATTGATGATTCTGACGATGATAAAGTAACGCTTAAATTCACCGTAAGCGATACCGGTCAGGGAATGTCAAAAGAGCAGATGGAGAAACTATTCGATGAATATGCCAGGTTCAATCAGGAAGCGAACAACGCGCAGGAAGGCACAGGGCTTGGCATGCCCATCACACGCAACCTTATTAATATAATGGGCGGAAGAATTAATGTAGAAAGCGAAGTCGGCAAAGGCACTGAATTTACCGTCTATCTGATTCAGGGAAAGACCGATTCGGCTGTAATAGGCAGCGAAATAGCGGAAAATCTGAGCCGGTTCCGCATGTATAACCGCGCTTATTTAAGAAATATTAAAATATCAATTGAGCCGATGCCATACGGAAGAATTCTTATCGTTGATGATGTTGAAACGAATATATATGTCACAAAAGGTTTGCTGCTGCCGTACATGCTGAATGAAATCGACTCGGCGAATTCAGGACCCGAAGCGATTAAAAAAATAAAAGACGGGAAAGTATACGATGTCGTATTTATGGATCACATGATGCCGGAAATGGACGGACTGGAAACGGTAAGACATATGCGCGAAGCGGGATATAAAGCGCCGATTATCGCGCTGACAGCTAACGCTATCGGCGGACAGGCTGATATATTCATACAGAATGATTTTGATGATTTTATTTTGAAACCGATTGATATGCGCCAATTGAATGTTGTTATGAATATCTATGTGCGGGATAAACAGCCGCAGGAGGTAATAGACGAAGTCAGAAAACAAACGCAGTTAAAACAAAAATCTCAGCAAAAGGATAAACCTGCTGCAGAGCGGGATTCCGCAGGTTCGCTGTTTTTTAACGCTGAGATTCCCGGGCTGGACATAGACAAAGGTCTTAAACGCTTCGACGGCAATGAACAGGTGTATATGGACGTTATACGTTCTTATGCTGTCAGCGTAAGTTCCCTGCTTGATAAAATTGAAGTTTTTAATGAGGAAACCCTTGACGATTATTTAATTAAAATACACGGGATCAAGGGAACAAGTTTTGATGTATACGCGGAACCGACCGCCAAAGAGGCGAAAGACCTTGAAGAGGCTGGAAAAACAGGCAATTTGGAATTTATAAAGATGAATCATCATGTTTTTATTGAAAATGCAAGGAACCTTGTTCGCAATATTGAAGATATTTTATCAAACATCAACGCGAAAAGCGAAAAACTTTCATTGGATAGACCCGATATCAAAATATTACATAAACTAATGGAAGCCTGCAATGACTATGATATGGGAAAAGCGGATGACGCAATGGCTGAGTTGGAAAGATATAAATACGACTCTGATAATGATCTTGTCATCTGGCTGCGGGACAGTATTGACAGAATGCAATTTGAAGAAATTGTCGAGAAGCTTTCAGAATAGTACAAGGATGGTTTTTATGGATTATGACGCAGAATCAGGAACTGGAAGCGATAAAGAGCGTTTAAAAATTATCTATGTTGATGACGTCTCTTCCAGCCTCTTGACTCTCAAAAGAAGACTGTCAGGGCATTATGATGTATATCCCGCGGAGTCATCTGAGATAATGTTTAAGATTCTAAGTAAAATCAAACCCGACATAATACTGTTAGATATAAATATGCCAAATGTAAACGGTTATGAGGTTATGGAAACTTTAAAAGCGGATAATCGGTATGCAGATATACCGGTTATTTTTATTACAGGAAATCACGACAGGAAGAGCGTAATTAGAGGGCTTACTCTCGGCGCGGCTGATTATTTAATTAAACCGATTGGAACAGCGAATCTGATTGAGTATATAGAAAAACATGCGACGGGAAGCAAGTGTGAAAGGGAAAATGAAGAGGACACAAAGCCGCGCATCCTTGTTGTTGACGATGTTGTCAGTGTATTAAAAACAATTCAAAAGACTTTATGCCGTAAATATATTGTACATACAATATCCAGACCTGAATCCGTATTGGACTTTTTAAAATTAAGAAAACCCGATTTAATCTTTTTGGATTATTTAATGCCGGTACGTAACGGCTTCGAACTTTTACCCATGATACGCGAATTACCCGGATATAAAGATACCCCGATTATAATGTTGACATCCGAAGGAACGGTTTCTCAGGTTAGAGAAGCCATATCTTTGGGCGCCTGTGATTTTATTGTGAAACCTTTCAAAGAAAACGAATTAATCGAAAAAGCCGCTAGACATATAAAGTGCGGATGATAAATATAGTAAAAGTATCGCTTTTAGCGTCGCTTTCACTTTTTTGGAATGAAACACCGCCCGTTTTCGGGCAGGAAAAAATGCTGTTAATTCCTTACAACGTAACGAATTAACTCTCTGCCCGGAAGAAGACTCGAACTTCCATACCCTTGCGAGCACTAGTACCTGAAACGAACAGGGTTGTCAATTCATGTACTATCCAAGACATTTAATTAAATATTATAACATACTATGGCATTTCATATAAAAAATTGTAGTTTTTTAATCAAAAAACAACCAAATTCTTTTGAAATACTATAACGTATCATAAGATATCATGGCATATAATAAGATTTATATCAATGCTAGTTCAATTTTTCAAAAAAGTGTCAAAAAAGTGTCGAACAAGTGTCGAACAGAAAAACAAAAAATTTAAATTTGGGGGTTTTTAATCATTTAATAACTGTCTTTTAAGAGTTAATTTCTTTGTAAGTAGCGGAGGTTGTTTTGAGTAAAGCCAAAGCGGAAGAAATTGCTGTTCAATTACTGGCTATTTCAGATGGGATAAAATTTGGGTCTGTTTCGGTTACTGCCAAATTTTTTGGCGGTCATCTTGTAACGGTTTCCTATGCCAAAACAGAACAGACAATGGAGCAGGTAAAGAAAAAAGAGAATGAAAACGAGGATTAGTATTAATCCTTTATTTGGCTGTAAGGGCTTCCGAATTTACGGAAGTCTTTTTTTTGCCCTATTCCCTACCCTGAAAATTGTGTTTTTTAATCATTTATTTTGGCTTTTGAATACCAGATATTTATTCATAAATAGCGGATTTGGGGGTTTGGTTTGAACGGTTATTTTACGGCTAAAGAAGTGGCGGCTTTTTTAAAACTTTCTTTGCAGACCATCAGGCGGTACACGATGAATAAGAAAATTCCTTTTCACAAAATTGACAGGGCGGTACGTTACAAAAAATCAGAAATTGAAGATTGGGTCGAAAAGAGACAGACAGAAATTGAGGCTGCTGCTTCGGAGAACGGTCAAGAGCTTTTAACTGTAAATGATTGCGAGGCTTTAAATGACTGACAATGAAAAAACTGTTGAAGAAGCAAAAAAAGATATTCTGCCATTTGAAAGCTGGGAACAGCTTGACGGGGAAAGCGCAGAGGCTTTTGCCGCTTTCCGTATTTACCGTGATTACGGTTATGACAGGAATATAAAAAAAGCGATTGACAGCGCAAAGGAAAAAAAAGCCGCTTGTTCAAAGAGTTACGGAACTTGGCGGAGCTGGGCTGTTAAATACCGCTGGACTGAAAGAGCAGCAAATTATGACAGACACATTGAAGGTCTAAAACAAACAGAATTAAGAAAAACAATCGAAGCGCAGTGGGAGAAATACAGGCAGGTTACAGGGAAAATGCTTGATGTCGTCCTGAAGAAACTTGACACGATGAACCCCGAAGATTTGACGCAGGGTAATCTTCCCGAATGGGTAGAGACTTCGGCTAAGACTGATTTGGAAATTACTGGTTTTGTTGCACCTAACGGTAAGACGGAAAACAAACAGGGAGAATTTAATTTCCTATCGGATTTTCAAGGGTTATAGCATGGGAACTTCTGTTGTTTTTAAACCTACAGCAATTCAAAAAAAAGCTCTTGCGCTTCTGAAAAGCGGAGCAAAACATATTTTGCTTTTCGGCGGTTCGAGGTCTGGTAAAACAACAGTAATAATAATAGCAATTATTTTTCGGGCTTTGTGTTACGCAGGATCAAGGCATTTAGTTTGTCGTTACCGCGCTAAAGACGCAAAATCATCGGTTTTGAGGGAGACTTTATTTCCATGTTTAAAAAATACAGTTGGAACTGACGGATATAAATTTTTAACGCATGAAAGCGTGATAACACTTTTTAACGGATCTGAAATATGGATAGGCGGACTTGGGGACAGGGAGCAGGCGGACAAGATACTTGGGCATGAATATAACACAATTTATTTTAATGAAATTTCACAGTTAAGTTATGCTGCTGTTACTACCGCTTATTCTCGGCTTGCTATGAGAATTGAAGGCTGCAGAAACTTATTTTTTTATGATTGCAATCCTGGAAGCCCGCTTCATTGGGCTTATAAAATATTCGTTCTTAAAAAAACTTTTCAGACTGGCGAGCCGTTAGAGAAACCAGAACTATATCAATCTATGTTATTAAACCCTTTTGATAATCAGGAGAATTTACCAGAGGATTATATTTCAGATATTTTAGACGCTTTACCAGAAAAGCAAAGGGCAAGGTTTAGAGACGGTTTATGGGTAAAGGCTGACGGCGTTATTTATGACCGCTTTGAAGAAAGCATGATTATAAAAGCCGATGATTTACCGAAAGAGTTTGATCGGATTGCCGCAGGTCAAGACTTCGGATTGAATATTACTTTTGTGAAAATCGGTTGGGTTGGCGAAACAATTTATGTGCTTTGTGATTACGGTGCTTTCAACATGACTACTAAAAGTTTTAACGATGAAGTATGCGCAAGAGGCTGGCTCGATTATCAAAGTGATATTGGCTGCCCTGTTTACTGCGATCCTGCTGGAGGGGAGCGTATACAGGAAATAACAGGGGGCGTTAAAGCAAACAATTCTGTTGACAGCGGCATCGACTACATTAACGCAAAAATGGAAAGAAGACAATTTTTTGTCAGCGACAGGTGCAACGGCGTGTTATCTGAAATTTGGGATTATTGCCGTAACGAGGCAGGGGAAATTGTAAAGGTAAACGATCATTATCTTGACGCTTTACGTTATGCGGTATTTTCTGATGTGCAATACGGGGTAATAATGTCATGAATATATTTGACAAGTTATTACCTAACCGCAAGCGAATTAAAATACAACCACAGGCGAAGCAAAAAACATTGTTAGAAAATTCAGATACATTGTTAAATTACTG
>WQTD01000052.1 GCA_009786455.1 Treponema sp. | reverse complement strand
CCAGAAGATAATGAACAAGCACAAGCTTCATTTCAAGCTTGTGATTATCAATTTTTTTTCTGCAAATATTGAACGCTTCTTTTTCCAGTTTTCTGTTATTGTTCGATTTATCCAAATCTTCAGGTGTTGCAATGCGCACTATCCATGCGATTTCTGAAACTTGCGGCAGTTTCCCGCGGACAGACCCTATTACCTGAGCCAAGTCGCGACCGTAGCGGGTAGGAACAATTACCATCGAATTCGGTTCAAGATTGTCTTCGCGGTAGACTGCAAGAAAAGTTTCATGCGAATACAAAAGCCTTAGTCTGTAAATCGGCGTATCGGGTGCGATTGAATCAATTCCGGCTTCAGCTATGATATCCCTCTGCTTAGGCACATCGTCAACAACTGAAATCTCATCATCTTCTATGTCGTCATATCCGTTAAAATTGCTCATTATTTATCCTATTGCAGCAAGTCTATCAAAAGACCGCGTATTTCCTCAAGGTGCGAGACGAGTTCCATCTGACGCATCTGGCTGGAAAGAAGCATGGCGGCAAGACTTTCAAGTTTTTTATCAATAACCTGAATTTTAACATATCTGTTATTGTTTTCAGCTTCGGGAGTATTTCGCCGCCCTTTGAAGCCAGGTTTGTATTTATTAAGAATTCCTTCTTCAACATCTTTTGAATAGGAATTCTGCACGACATAATTAATAAAATTCCGGACAGCCTGTTTATAACGCATAATTTCTTCAGGAAAAGGGCGGCTTCTTAAAATATCACCGGTATTGCGGACATCGTCCATCAGCAAATTGACAGATTCCTCAGATACAGGAAGATCGCGTAACGGTCCGAGTGCGTCTGCGGTCTTGCCTCTTAAATCCTCAAATATATCGGAAAATGATCTATCGGAATGTATTTTGCGCCCGGAACCCGCTTTTTTTTCATCCTTGACCTGCGTATATGCGGCAGGATTCATGTAAAAAGAAGTATCAGTGCTGTCAACTTTAGCCATAAGGTTTATTAAAAACAGGCAAGGCTGATTTTATTCCCTGCGCATCCTTATTCTCGGATGTAATTTTTATCCAGCTTTCATCGCTGGTGCAGACAGCCACTCTGCCATTTATAAAACATCCTTCGTCGGCCTGAATGCAGCGGGTAATTATAACGCCGATAACTACAGCTGTTGATAGGATGACAAGACGCCCGTCGGCGATTACATTGCCGCAGACCACCCCGCCGATAGTAATATTTGTACCGGTTACATTGCCTTTAATGCGGGAGCGCTCTCCGATAACTACCCTTCCCTTTGCTTTTACATTTCCGCGAATATGTCCGTCAATGCGGGTAAAACCGCCTGCTCCTATATCGCCGAACAGTTCCGTATTGGGACCGATTATCGTGTTTATGGAATAATCTGAAATTTCCTGAGCCAAAACAAACTCCGTTTGCAGACTTAGCGTCCCTGTCTGGCCATGCTGGAACGAATGGTAATGTATCTGTAAGGATCTACAACATCAGAACCGATATGAACTTCATAATGAAGATGAGGACCGGTGGAAATACCTGTATTCCCGATATAACCGATTACTTCACCCTGCTGAACCCGCTGCCCGACGCTGACCCTGAAAGCCTGTAAATGCGCGTAACGAGTATAGTAACCGTGTTTATGCCTGATTATGATGTAATTCCCGAAATCATAGGCCCACTCAGCGGTTACTACCTGTCCGTCCGCAGTCGCGACAACGGGGTCCCCAGAGCGGTGAGTGGCAATATCAATACCTTTATGAATATAGTACTGCCCGCTTATGGGGTTTATGTTTTGACCGAAAAACATTGTTATATTTCCAATCCCACCCCTGACAGGCCAAAGACTCGGGATCTCGGTAAGAAGAGCGCTTTGCGAATCCAGAAGAGTGCCGATCTCTTTAATCGGTTCAACAGCCTGCGAAAGGTAAGCAGTTAACTTCCTGATATCATCAACCTCATGAAGCAGGCCTTCAGGAGTTTCCCTGATACCAAGAAAAGAACTCAAATCGCCGTGGGTATTCTGCGATGAGTTGCTCCTGGCGCCCAAACCAAGAGCGGATAAAACCTCAGAAAGAGTGCTTTCAAAATTACGCGCTTCACGGAACAGGAGAGCCGTTTCATCCCTTAACTGATCAAGCGAAGCCTGAGTGTCCCTCAAACGTCCGTCCTTGCTGGCCATTGTATACATACCGCTATTATATGAAGTGCCGTAAAAGAAAAACGCGCCAAAAATTCCAAAAACCACCATGATAAAGCAGAAAATTGACAAAACTGTTACGTGAAGATTATAAACTTTCTTTTCGGAATGCGGAACAAAAACAATGGTGTAACGTCTGGTTAAAAACCTTCCAAAAACCTTAAAAATATCAATTAAAAACCCGGCAACTAGTAAAAAAACGTCTTTAATCTTTAAAACTAACTTATTCTCAAGACGTTTATACTCATGTACCGAGGTCAAAATATATTCTCCTTTGAACTATTTGTTCATACTAACATCAAAAATTCAGAACGTCAACCGTGATATTCGATTTTTTTCAATTTTCTTTGAAAAATCTAACCGTCAAACCGCGTCAAACCCTGCCTGAATAGCTTTTATATTCAATGGTATGTACTGATGCTTGTCAGCCGGAAAAAACTTCTTCAGGATACCCTCAATATCGGTAAATTTAAGCGCTTTCGTTAGTTTTGCCATGGCTCCAAGAGCCACCATATTGGCAAAAAGGATATTTCCTATCTGTTCGGCAATGCCTGAAGCCTCAATTTTCACCGTTTTTATGCCTGAACGCCTGGGATCTTCCTTAACAAGGCTCGAATTTATCAACATTACACCGTCATTTTTAATAATCTGCTCACATAATGGCAGGGAATCCATATTCATAACGAGAGCTGAGTCAGGCGTTGTCACCAATGGGCTGGCGATTTCGTCATCTGAGACAATTACGCTTGCCCGCGCTATTCCGCCGCGTTTTTCCGCTCCGTAAAAAGGGAAGAAAGTAACGTTTTTTCCTTCCTGCATGGCAAAATAAACCCAGAGCATCCCCAGAGATATTATACCTTGTCCGCCGAATCCGGCAAAAAACGATTTTTCTGTCATGGTATTACTCCAATCGCATTAAGAGTGTTTTTTATTTCACCCAGCGGATAAACAGGGATCATGTTTTTTTCGAGCCATTCAACCGCCTGAACGGCATCCATTGTCCAGTTTGTAGGGCAGGGAGACAGGATTTCCACTATTGTACTGCCGATTCCCGCCATTTGCGCTTCAAACGCTTTTTTAATATACTGCCTGGTTTTTCTCACATTAGCCGCATTGTTTACAGCTCCCCTGGCGATATAGCGCGTTCCGTCCAGGACAGCGAGAAGCTCCGCGACTTTTATCGGGTAACCCATTCCAGCTGCATCTGCGTCGCGCCCTTTGGGAGCGGTCGCCGCCTTCTGACCAAGGAGGGTTGTCGGCGCCATTTGTCCGCCTGTCATACCATAGATTGCGTTATTAACGAAAATTGTAGTAAATTTTTCAGCGCGGTTGGCGGCGTGAATCATTTCCGCTGTCCCGATAGCCGCCATGTCGCCGTCTCCTTGATAACAGATCACAAGATGATCCGGACGGACGCGCTTTACGCCTGTCGCTGCTGCGGGAGTGCGCCCGTGCGGCGGCTGCACAGAGTCAAAATCTAAGTACAGATCCGCCCAGATTGAACAGCCCACAGGATGGGTGATTATTGTTTTATCCCTGACGCCCATCTCGTCTATCACGCTACAGATGAGCCTGTGAATTACTCCATGTCCGCAGCCGCCGCAGTATTTCGTCTGAACAGTTTTTAAACTTTCAGGATGTCCCAGTATCTTTTTCATTTTTTTAAAATTTCCTTTGCCTTTAAAAACACTTCTTCTTCGGTCGGAATTATTCCGCCCGAGCGTCCCAAAAGATGAACAGCGGATTTTGATTCTGCGTAATAAGCGGATAACTTCACATCTTCAATCAACTGACCTTCGGACATTTCAACTGTTAAAAGCGGAACATGATCACTTAGGTACATGGAAATTTTTCCAAGCGCTTCGTACGGGAAGGGCCACAGGGAGATTGGTCTGAAAATACCGAGTTTAATTCCTTCTTTTTCAGCAAGTTTCCTCGCTCCAAGACAAACACGGGCGCAGGTGCCGTAAGCAACCATTAAAAGATCGGCATCTTCGCAATTTGTTTTTTCAAAGCGAAGCTCTTCTTTTTTAATTGTCTCATAACGGACAAAACGTTCTTTTGTTTTTGCTTCAAGCGATTCAGGCACAAGATCAATCGATGTAATATGAATCGCTTTTTTATCAGGTCTGTCAGCGCACCCGCCCGCTGTCCAACTGCGTATGGGCGCTTCTTTTTCAGGCGGCAGAACGCAGCCTTCCATCATCTGACCGATCATTCCGTCTGCGTGAATGATTACAGGCATCCTGTATTTATCGGCGAGATCGAAGGCGAGGTAAGTAAGATCCGCCGCTTCCTGAACGCTCTTTGGAGCGAGCACTATGCATTTATAATCGCCGTGTCCTCCGCCGCGCGTCGATTGAAAATAATCGCTCTGCGCGGGAGCGATGTTGCCAAGTCCGGGTCCGCCGCGCTGCACATTAACAAGCACAAGAGGGACATCCGCACCTGCGGCGTAGGACATCCCTTCCTGTTTAAGACTGATACCCGGGCTTGAAGAGCTGGTCATCGCTCTCATTCCTGCGCAGGACGCGCCGTAAACCATTATGATAGCGGCGATTTCGCTCTCCGCCTGAATAAAGATGCGCCCTCTGTCAAGCATATGCCTTGCCATGTACGCGGGTATTTCATTCTGCGGAGTGATTGGATAGCCGAAATACGCGCCGCAGCCTGCCCTGATTGCAGCTTCGGCGATTGCGTCATTTCCTTTCATCAAAACTTTTTCGCTCATAAATTTATTCCTCGTATACTTCGATGCAGACATCGGGGCAGACTTCGTAGCAATTGCCGCATGCGATACATTTGCTACTGTTTATTATCTTTACAGGATGTGAACCCGCAGAATTTATCCCTGCGTCAACTTCCAGTATTTTCACAGGACATGCGCGAATACAAAGGAGACATCCTTTGCACATTTCGCGGTCGACGGTTATTTTACCTCTTTTAGCCATCTATTTTCCTTGTTCAATAAATTTTAATGAAGTTGTTCAATAACAAAAATTATCGAACAGTCATAATAACAAGATTATATGGAAATATCAATCTAATGCCAATAGCTGTTACTCAACATGCCTTAAAGAATTTCTTGACGTATAAAAAAATTAATTTAATAATTCTTGAAATTTATTTACGGAGAATAAAGTGAAAGGAATTATCAGTATACTTGTATTATCAAGACATGATGAAGATCGTGCGAAAATCATTACCGCTCTGTCGGATCAAAATGATATAATAATCGCCGGCGTTGAAAAAGATGAAGCCTGCGCTGTAATCAGGGCGGAACATATTAAACCTGATGTTTTAATTCTTAATACGTATCTGCCGGGAATTACCGGACATGAAATCGCTCCTATGATTCGCAGAAGATCGCCGTCAACATCAATAATAATGATATGCGATAACGACGAAGAAAAATTCGCCGGTCTTGCGTTAAAAGCGGGAATATCAGGTTTTTTACTTAAAGATACGGATACCGATAAACTGATTCCGGTAATCAAAATTATAATAAACGGCGGATGTTATATCAGTTCTTCGATCACGCACAAGGTTTTCAGCGCAGTTGTTTCCGGCAAGTTTTCCGAAACAAGGAAACATAATATTTCATATTCCGCTGCGGAACGCAGAATCCTGACATATATGGCTCAGGGTTATACTGATGATGAAATAGCGATATATCTGAACTGCAGCGCAGGCACAGTAAAAAACAACGTAAACGCCATCAAACACAGAACACAGTTCAGAAACCGCATACAAATGGCGATATTCTCGCTCATATACGGACTTATCAGCCTTGAACATCTGGATATTTTTGATTAGTGCAGTCCGGAAATTTCAGTTTCCAGATAACTGAGGTTTTCCCAAAACTTCAGCTTTTGGGAAAGTTCAACTTCTTTGACAATTTGATAATGATGCAATACAATGGAAAATTCAGGAGGGCATATGAAGACTGTATGCGGAATTGATCTTGGAACGCAGAGCTGTAAACTTGTTGTTTACGATTTTGAAAAAAAGAAAATCGCTGCTCAATCTTCCGCGCCTGTCGATATAATCGCCCGGAATGACGGTACAAGAGAACAGAAGGCGGAATGGTACGACGAAGTTTTAAAAACCTGTTTTGAAAAAATTGACAAGAAAATAAAAAATTCCATCGCCGCGATTGGAGTCTCGGGACAGCAGCACGGTTTTGTACCGTTGGATGAAAAGGGAAAACCTGTCTACAATGTAAAACTCTGGTGCGATACTTCAACCGCCGTTGAATGTGAAGAGCTAACCAAAGCGGCGGGCGGAGAAAAAAAACTGATAGAAAAAGCGGGGCTTCCAATGCGCCCCGGCTATACAGCGCCGAAAGTCCAATGGCTGAAGAATCACAAGCCTGCCGCTTTCGAAAAATTGCGGCATATTCTGCTCCCGCACAACTACATTAACTTTTTGCTGACAGGAGAGTATTGGGCTGAATACGGCGACGCTTCAGGCACTGCCCTCTTTAATGTGCGGGAACGAAAATGGTCATCCGCAATATGTAAACTTATTTCTCCCGATATCGAAAAATATCTTCCGCCGCTGACTGCTTCCGAAAAAACCGCAGGCGCGGTAAGTAAAGCGGCTGCCGATCTTTTCGGTTTAAACGAAGGAACGCCTGTATCTTCCGGAGGCGGCGACAACATGATGAGTGCAATCGGCACAGGAGCTGTCCGCGACGGATTCCTGACAATGAGCCTTGGCACCTCCGGCACTCTTTTCGGTTTTTCAAACATACCGGTAATCGATCCTACAGGAAATCTCGCCGCGTTCTGTTCATCATCCGGCGGATGGCTTCCGCTTCTTTGCACAATGAACTGCACTGTCGCAAGCGAGGAATTCCGCAAGCTTCTTGCTTTGGACGTAAAAGCGTTTGACGCGCAAGCGGAAAAAGCGCCAATCGGGGCGGACGGCATAGCGATCCTTCCCTTCTTCAACGGAGAGAGAACTCCTAACCTTCCAAACGGCAGGGCAAGCGTAAACGGCATTACAGCCGCCAATTTTAAAAACGAAAATCTCGCTCGCGCCGCGCTGGAATCCGCAATCTTCGGAATGAGAATCGGGCTTGACGGCTTTATATCGCTTGGCTTCAAACCCAAAGAGATTCGCCTGACAGGGGGAGGAGCAAAAAGTCCGCTCTGGCAGAGCATTGCAGCTAACGCACTCAATGTGCCGATCCGTATCCTTACAGGCTCTGAAGCCGCGGCAATGGGAGGAGCGATTCAGGCGCTGTGGTGTCTGGAAAGCAGTAACGGCAAAAAGAACTCCATTGAAGCTTTAACCGACGAACATGTTGAGTTAGGCGCAACGATCAAACCGGACAGAAAAAGCGTAACGCAGTATAACGAAGCCTACGCTGTTTATTCAAAGTATCTTGGGGCATTAAAACCCCTGTACATATAAAAATCAAAAATTACCAAGGAGGCTGATATGGCGGATTATTTTACAGGAGCAAAAGAGTATTTTCCCGGAATCCAGAAAATCAAATACGAAGGCGCAAAGAGCAAAAATCCTCTTGCGTTCAGGTACTACGACGCTGATAAGGTTATCGGCGGAAAAAAGATGAAAGATCATCTTCGTTTCGCAATTGCCTATTGGCACAGTTTCTGCGCTGACGGCGCAGACCCGTTCGGTCCCGGCACTCATATTTTCCCGTGGAATGTTGACGCGAAAAGTCCGATGCACACGGCTGAAGGTAAAATGGAAGCGGCGTTTGAGTTTTTTACTAAAATTGGCGCTGAGTATTACGCGTTCCACGACAGGGACATGGCTCCCGAAGGCGGAAGCCCCGCGGAAAGCGAAAAAAACCTGATGACATTGGTTACGAAGGCAAAAAAACTCCAGGAAGAAACAGGAGTTAAACTTCTCTGGGGAACAGCGAATGTTTTCAGCAATCCGCGTTTTATGAACGGAGCCGCGACCAATCCCGAATTCGGAGTTATCGCTCTTGCCGCGACACAGGTAAAAGCCGCCATTGACGCGACAATTGAACTTGGCGGACAAGGCTACACATTCTGGGGCGGACGCGAAGGGTACATGAGTCTTTTAAACACAGACCTAAAAAAAGAAAAAGAAAACCTTGCGCGGTTTTTAACAATGGCAAGGGATTACGCGCGTAAACAGGGATTTAAAGGCGTGTTCTATATTGAGCCAAAACCAATGGAACCGACAAAACATCAATATGATTTTGACACTGAAACCGTCATCGGATTTTTACGTCAGTGGGGATTGGATAAGGATTTCCGCATGAACATTGAGGCAAACCACGCGGAACTTGCAGGCCACGATTTTGTTCACGAACTTGAGACAGCCGCAGCCGCCGGTTTCTTCGGCTCTGTTGATGCAAACCGGGGCGACTGGGTTAACGGCTGGGATACTGATCAGTTTCCGATTAGCTACTATGAAACTGCTCTGGCGATGTACGCAATCATTAAAGCCGGCGGCTTTACGACAGGCGGTCTTAACTTTGACGCGAAGATCCGCAGAAACTCGGTAGACCCGTCGGATCTCTTTGTCGCCCACATCGGCGGCATGGACGCATTCGCAGTCGGCCTTCAGATAGCCCAACGCATCATTGATGACGGCGTCATTCCCGGCTTTGTTAAGGATCGTTATGCGTCATTCGGGAGCGGAGACGGAGCGAAATTTTCAAAGGGCGAACTGAGTCTCGAACAACTTGCAAAAATCGGAACAGACGCCGGCTACGGAAAGACAGGTCTTACAAGCGGAAAGCAGGAGTACCTTGAAAACGTACTGAACGGGTACCTGCTGGGGTTGTAGAAAAGCAGCTCAAAGTTTTAAGATCATTGAAGATATCGCTTTTCCATCGGGTAAATCAAACAAGGACATAAGATCGTTCAATAACAACTTGCCATTAAATCAATGGGTTGCGCTTTCAATAAATGATTGCGTAGCCTGCGAAGAAGACGGCGGATCCGTCTGCCTTGCAATGACATTGGACTTGTTCGGCAACTCGGTAAGTTGTCTCACAAATTTGATCCTTTGGGGTCAGGTTTTTTTATCATTTCAACCTGATATTTATTGCCTGATATTTACTGCAACTATAAAAATTTAGTTTGTGTCTAAAAACATCTTGACAAAAACAAGAAATTTGTAAATATTGGGAGTACGACGAATATTGAATATTTGTCATTTAAAATTATGACATTTGAAATTATTGGAACAGGGAGATCTGTACCGCCCAAAAGGGTCAGTAATGATGAATTAACCGCCAAGGTTGATACCACCGATGAATGGATTCGCTCCCATACAGGGATTGGATCCCGTCATATTGCAGAAGATGGCGTAGCTTGCAGCGATTTAGCCGCTGCTGCGGCGAAAAACGCGCTTGCGATGACTGCAGGCTACTCAGGCGATGATCCTGCACAGACAGAAAAGGCTGCCGCCGAAGCCGCGTCAAGCATTGATATGATTCTTCTGGCGACAGCTACTGCTGATTATTTCGGCACTCCTTCTTCCGCCTGCATTGTGCAAAACAAAATCGGCGCAAAAAACGCCGCTGCTATGGATATAACCGCCGGATGCACCGGTTTTGTATACGGCATGGAAATAGGAGCCGCTCTTTTAAGCGTCAGTGCGCGGCGAAATCGCGTCCTTGTTATCGGCTCTGAAGTTTTAAGCAGGGTGGTTAACTGGGAAGACAGGGGAACCTGCGTTTTATTCGGCGACGGCGCGGGAGCGCTGGTAATTGAAAAAACCGGTAAGGACAGCGGAAGCGGTCTTCTGCACAGTCTTTTATATGCCGACGGTTCGGGCGCAGATAGTCTTATGATGAAAAGGGGCGGCACCAGAAATCCCTATAAAATCGGCGAGGTTGTCGCTGAACCTGTTTGCATCTGGATGAACGGCCAGGAAGTATACAATTTCGCCGTCGGAGCCATAACCAATACAATCAGCGAATTGATGAAAATTTCAAATACCGCCATTGATGATATTGCGTATATCGTTCCGCATCAGGCGAATGCCCGGATTATTCAGGCCGCAAGAAGAAGGCTGCATATTCCTCCTGAAAAAATTTATGTTAATATCGAGGAATACGCAAACACTTCGGCGGCTTCAAT
>WQTD01000051.1 GCA_009786455.1 Treponema sp. | reverse complement strand
ATTTCTATTCCCGGATACGGCGGCGACATCAAAATGATCTGCGGCATTGATAATAACGGCAGGATAATTAAAACAGCCGTGCTCGCCCATACCGAAACAAAGGGAATGACAGACCCCGTATTCGCGGAGCCACATCAAAACCAGTATCCTGGAAAAGATAAAAATCTGGAAAATATTATCCCGGTTACGGGAGCGACAATTTCGTCTAACGCATACAAAAGCGGCGTCCGCGACGCATTTATTGCGTTTGAACTGGTTCGCCGGTAAGGAGAAGTTATGAGCAAAAAAATATCGATCCTATTGAATGGAATAATAAAGGAAAACCCGGTGCTGGTACTCATCCTTGGGATTTGTCCCGCTCTTGCGGTTTCTACCCAGGCGGAAAACGCGATTGGAATGGGACTTGCTACAACATTTGTCCTTCTTGGATCAAATATCACAATATCCCTTCTGCGCAAAAGCATCCCGAATAAAGTGCGGATACCCTGCTACATCATTCTTATCGCGGGCTTTACTACCATAGTTCAGATGATCGTTGAAGCATACGCTTACGGTCTGTATCAGGCGCTTGGGATTTTCCTCCCGCTAATAGCCGTAAACTGCATTGTGTTCGCGCGCGCGGAAATGTACGCCAATAAAAACGGGGTTCTTGATTCGGCGGTAGACGCAATTGGAATGGGAGCGGGTTTTACCATCGCGCTTTTGATGATCGCGACGCTGCGTGAAGTGCTCGGTAGCGGCACATGGTTCGGATTTAAAATTCCTGTGCTGAACGGCAACAGCATCGAGGCTTTTACTCTTGCCCCCGGCGGATTTATTGCGTTCGGGATTATTATCGCGATCATTAATAAGGTTTCAAAAGGAAAGGCGATAAAAAGAGACAACTTCGGCTGTGAAGCCTGCCCGTCCAAAGCAGTGTGCGGCAAGTTCGCAGGCGTAAATGCAGAGGGAGCCAAATAATGGACTATAAAATTCTTGTTACGATAATAATCGGCGCTGTCCTTGTAAACAACTATATTTTGAGGCAGTTCCTCGGCGTCTGTCCGTTTTTGGGAGTCTCAAAAGATTTAAAAGGCGCGATTGGCATGAGCGCGGCGATCATTTTTGTCATGATCCTCGCCACAGCGGTGACATGGCCGATTCAAAAATTCCTTCTTGATAAAAACGGTCTTGGATTTTTACAGACAATCGTCTTTATTCTGGTAATCGCGACCCTTGTCCAGATCGTCGAAATCGTTCTTAAAAAATACGTGCCATCCCTTTATAAAATACTGGGTATCTATCTTCCGCTTATGACGACAAACTGCGCCATTTTCGCGGTGACGATTGTAAACATCAACAAAGAGTATTCATATATCGAAGCTCTTGTTAACGCTTTCGGTTCGGGGCTTGGCTTCTTCCTCGGCATGGTGATTTTTTCAGGTATCCGCGAGTACACCGAGAACACTGATCCGCCTGCGGCTTTTAGAGGTCTGCCGCTGACGCTGATTTCCGCGGCGATACTTTCATTTTCGTTTTTTGGTTTTAACGGCGTAATGGAAAACCTTTTCCGCCAGTGAGGGATATATGAACATAATAATAATTTCGGTTGTTTCGGTAACCGCTCTTGGGTTTATCTGCTCATCGATATTGAGCGTTGTTTCAAAATTGATGTATGTAAAAATTGATGAACGAATCGCGCTGCTAACGGAGATCATGCCGGGGGCCAACTGCGGCGCATGCGGCTATCCGGGATGCTCAGGTTACGCCTCGGCTCTTGTCACTGACAACGCAAAGACAAACCTCTGCACGCCGGGCGGCGCCGCTGTGCTTGCGAAAATCAGTTCCATTCTGGGAGTGGAAGCGGGAAGCATCGAATCGAAGATCGCCGTTGTCTCATGCAAGGGCGACTGCAAAACGCAGAAAAAAAAGTCGGAGTACCGCGGGCTTCAATCCTGCGCGGCGGCAAAGCAGCTCTACAGCGGAGAAAATTCCTGCGCGTTCGGCTGCCTGGGTTACGGCGACTGCCGGACAGTCTGCCCAAGCGGGGCAATCTGCATGGAAAACAATCTTGCGCGGATAATTCCGGCTCTCTGCACAGGATGCGGCATTTGCGTAAAAACGTGTCCAAACAAATTAATAACGATTGAAAGCGCAGACAGATCGGTCTTTATCCTGTGCAAAAATATCGAAAAAGGCGCGGTAACAAGAAAGAAATGTTCAAGCGGCTGCATCGCCTGCACCAAATGCGTCAGGGAATGTCCCGAACAGGCAATTTCAATGAAAGACAACCTTGCTGTAATTGATTATGATAAATGTTCAGACTGCAGGCGCTGCGTTGAAGTGTGCATGACAAAGTGCATTGGACTTGTTCGACAACCTGTAGTTTGAGCAAAAACTCAAGCTTGTCTCACAAGTCATAAAAAAAGCGCTCTGCGATTCCGCAAAGCGCCTTTGATATTCCAAAACAGAAATTATCCTCCGAACTTCTGAATGTAACCCATCACGAAAATGACCAAGATGAAAATCGGCAGTATCCATGTATAAAAGAATTTTCCGACTGCCGGGAAAGCCAATCCTGATCCGGAGTTAACTTCATTAATGAAATTATTCCAGCCCCATCCCTTTTTGGAAACACAGAAGAGAATATAAACAACTATGCCAAGGGGAAGTATGTTATTCGAAATTATAAAGTCCAGAAGCCCAAGAACGCCGTCTCCGTCTCCAAGCGGCTGAAATCCCGACCACAGGTTCCAGCCAAGAGCGCATGGAAGAGCCAGTATACAAAGCGCGATGCAGTTTACAATACAGGATTTCTTTCTGCTCCAGCCCTTGATGTCCATCGCGAACGACATGATATTTTCAAAAACCGCGACTGTAGTGGCAAGACCGGCGAATGACATAAGAATAAAGAACAATCCACCCCAAAGCTGGCTTCCGCCCGGCATTGTGTTAAAAACAGGAGGCAGAGTAACAAAGATAAGACCTGCTCCGGCGCTGGGGCTTACGCCGAACGCGAAACATGCCGGGAAGATTACAAATCCTGCCATGATGGCGGATAGAGTATCCAAGCCGGTAACAGTGATGGTATCTCCCATGAGCCTTTTGTCTTTCTTTATGTAACTACCGAAGATTGCCATACTGCCGATACCAAGGCTTAATGTAAAGGCGGCCTGGGCAAGCGCTTCATAAACAATTCTCCAGAATCCAAATTCCCTGAAAGCGTTAAGATTTGGCTTTAAATAAAACGCAACGCCCGCTCCCGCTCCGGGAAGTGTCAGCGCGCGGATCATCAGAATAACAAGAATCGCAAACAAGCCAATCATCATCGAATTAATAACTTTCTCTACGCTCTTTTGAAGACCTCCGCCGACAATTAAAAAGCCGATAATGGTAATCGCGAGCATCCAGCCGATAGTATTTGAAGGTTTTGATAGAAATTCGCCGAATAACGGACCTGCCTGAGCGGCTGTTACGCCGACAAAGTCGCCCTTAAACATTTTAAAGGTGTAACCCAGAATAAAACCGCAGATCGTTGTATAGAACATCATCAGGATATAATTACCGCCCATTGCCGCCCAGGAAAAGAGGTGCCATTTCTGACCGGGTTTTTCCAATACGTGGAATGAACGCGCGACGCTTTTTTGACTGGCGCGGCCTACGGCAAATTCCATTGCCATTACAGGTAATCCGAGAACTACCACAAAGACCAAATAGATAAGGACAAAAAGCGCTCCGCCATATTCGCCTGTTACCCAGGGAAAACGCCAGACATTGCCCAAGCCGATGGCGCACCCCGCCGAAAGCAGGATGAAGCCCAAACGAGACGAGAATGTTTCTCTTGATATGTTGTTACTCATGTCTTTAAATTTACATGAATTTTAACCTTATGGGAAGGGGATTGTTATAGAAAAAAGCCGCAAATACCTTTGGATTATCATGACGCAGTTTCAATTTTTTCTTTTTTACTGCCAGTTCTTTTAAGTTTAATGATGTGAAAAATATTGATACAGATACTGTATGAATTGATAAGAATAACGGGCATGTTTTTGATTAAAATACCGTAAGTCAGAAAACAAAACGACCCTGCCAAATTTATCAGCCGAAAATAAATGCCTCCGGTTATGGTTATTGAAATCGCAACAAGAAGCGAAGCAAGATAGCCGATCCAATTAACCATTGTTTCCCTCCGGTACACATATAAAAGTCTATGACGAGACTGCGGCTTTCGCAGCAGCCTCGTGTTTTTGGATTATTTCAACAATGCCGCAGGAATCTTGCCGCCATTTTCCGCGAGTTTTTTCATAACTTCCTTGTGAAGCCAGATATTTTTTTCTGCTGACCCGTCGGGATCGGTGCCTTTGTAGTTAAGTTCCGCGGCAAGCTGTTTGCGCGCATTCAAACTGCTGTCGATATCAAGCGCTTTTAATAAATCTACAATCGACTCGCGCCAGTTTGACTTTACACCCTTGGCTTTCACCGCCGCTTCAATAATGGCTTCTACATCGACAGGCTTCGCCGCGGTGGCAGCCTGCGTAACTTTCTCAGCCTGAGCTTTATTCGCAGCCATCGCGGCGGCTATCATTGCCGCGGTCTGTCCTGAAGGCTGTGAAGCTGCAGCAGTAGTTTTTGCCGGCTCTGGAGCTGCTTTTCCGAAAAGTTTTTCCTTAATGGAATCGAAAATACCCATGTTTTTCTCCTTTGGGTCAGTATTTGGATATTCAACCTGTCCGGCAATTGCCCCGCAAGTTATCCGTAATGGTCATTCTACAGCTTCCAGTTGTAAAAAACAAGAAGAATACTTGTTTCAATAAAATGTATTTTTACAACTTGTAAATTCTAATATATGGTAGTATATTATGCGTATGAAAAGTAAATATAAAATATTTGTAGTTTTATTGTTAACCGGAATGACTATCTTTGCACAAGCTCCGGATATGTCATTTTATATCGAAGAATACAACAGGACCAATTCAACGATTTTCCAAATGCTTGATATACTGCAGGCAGTCAGGGACGAAAAACTTACAGGGATTGGAAGTTTTTACCATGACGCCCTCAAGGTTTATATCACCAGATATCCAAATTTTCAACATAACCATGAAAGGGAAGCGATTGAGGAAGCCGCCAGAATTATCCTGCGCGGGCTTGCGGCTGAGAAATATACAGAAGCGGCTCCCCAGGTTTGGACTTTGGTTCAATACTTTGACATTATCCATCCTCAAAACGAAGGTCTTATAATGTATGAAGCCTATGTAACGATGGGGCAAATAGGCGGGAAGGAATTCGCGCATTACATAGCAATTCATCTGCAAGAATTTAACAACAGCGCGACTCCTGACTTACACACCAAGGCTGAAATACAAAGAGTAGTGCCTGGAGCAGTTAACGCGCTTGAGGCTCTCCGTGAACCGGTCGGCGTTAAGCCTGTTTTTTACGCATCAATTGGATGGTATGATGCTGATATAAAAGCGATAGCGTCGCAGGCATTCCCAAATATCGTTGACGATCCCGGCGAAATTATCGATGAAGTAATCCGGGATCCTTTTAACGGTCCGTCTGTCAAGCTCACAGCCTGGCAGGAAATGCTGAGAACCAAAGCGTCAGCCGCCTCAAAAGCGAAAGTTGCGGCTACAGCTCTTGAAATAAGTTATACATTCATCGCTCCTTCCCGTGAGTCTCAGAGCGTTTTAAGAACCATGCGCATGAGCGCCATAGATACAATCCGCTTAATGGGAGTTGCGGATGATTCGGTTTACGCTTTTATAGAGAGAACTTACAGAGAAGCTTTTGATACTCCAAACACGGATTTTGAAATAATCACTTTGATTGTAAGAACTTTATCGACCGTAAAAACCGATGAAGCGGTTGATCTTCTTACTGAATTCCTGCGCGGACTTCACTCAAGGAGACAGAGCGGTCCCTGGGGAATTGTTGAAAGAGATATAATGCAGATTGTTATTCCGGCTCTGGCAGCAACCGGAACCAAATCGCGGCTGTCGATCCAGCTTCTTACTGTTATATCGCGGTCTTCATTGTACACGGGCGCTGAACAGATTTGGGCGAGAAACGCTTTATCAGCATTGACATCAAACTAATAGAAGTTGAATTTTTAGATAGTTTTTTAAGGTGGTCTGTCTATAATTTGTCTACATTATAGACAGACTCTAGATAGTGTCTTTAAGGTTCCCGGAACCTTCAGTAAGCGCGCCAAAACAGAATTCAAAATTGCCGGCTCTAATTTCGTTTGTAAGTTTATCTGCGGCTTTGTCTGTTTTGGCGGTTTTTCCCTCAGCGGCTTTTTCCAATTCAACAGCCTCTTCTTCAGCGTGTAATTTGATGACTTGCATCGCATGACGGGACTGTTCCGCCAATAACGCGTTGCGGCTTGGCGCGGCGTCGCCCTGATTAAACTGTTTTCTTTGTTCTTCCGTGATGTTTATCACAGGCGTAAACCTGCGGACTGCCTCTTGTTTTGGTTTTTGAGTCAGAACATACCGGCTTGTATCTACATCCGGCATAATTTGATCTTTTTTTTCGTGTTTATCGCTTTGCAGATGAAGAATTTCCTGAACAGATAATATTTTCTTCTCATCCTTTTTCATGACATTGTTATACATTACTTTTTCGAAAATTTCAAGCGTATACCTGTGTCAGAAAATCAGTGGTTTCATATAACATTAATATTGACAATTTATATGAAAAAATATAGCATCTATAATATTAAGTTTTTTTGCTGCTGGTTTTCTTTGTTGTTGGTTCGCAATCTCTTGCGAATACCACGCAGAAGGAGATAGGGGTCTGAGCTCTGGGGATTAACACAAAAAAACCGATAATAACCCGGGAGGCTCAGATGGAAAATCAGCCCAATAATGAAGATAGATTGCTTCAACCTGTAATGTCAAAACGAGGTGAGGTGATTGGGATTGGCAAGTTTAAAATACCAAAAACTAAAGAAATTACACATGAAATCCAGCCGCTAGCGTTTATAAGCATTAAAACATCAGATGACTCTTTTATATCAACTTGTATTCATTTACGCCTGGATGGATATGGCAAAACGGAAGAAGAAGCTGATAAAGATATGATGGAAAACGCCTCATATTTTATTTCTCAGAATTTCTCTAAACTGTCAGATGAAAATGCATGGGATAATCTTGAGGAATTGTTTGCATGTGATGACTGGTCAAGTGAACTATGGAATGTTTACCACAAATTCCAAATTCAATTATCCAGGCAGGGAAACCCAATGACAGACCATGCTGCCGAAATTTTTACCCGGCTTATTCGGATATTGGACTGGGAGAAGGAGCTTGTAAACAGGGAAAAAGTGTTATTATACAAAGAAAAAAAGCTTGGTTTCCTTAAAAAAGAGCTTAAAGTTCGGGAAAAGGAGCTTGGGATAATAGAAGAAGGACTTTTAGATCGAAAAAAACAATTAGAGGAATGGAAAAATGATCTGGTAAACTGGGCAAATGAATTAGAAAAAATTGAGATTATAAACAAAGGAATTGCATATTATTTAATGGGTAAATTACGTTCAGCGGGAACTGTCTGATGTATTCGGTTAAATCCATCATTGACGAGCTTAAAACCAATAAAGATTTTACCTGCGATAATATCGACGATGTAAAATGCCCATCCCCTTCCACACACGATTGTCCGAACCCAAAAGACCCTGCAGACTGTAAACAATGTCTTAATCGGAATTGTACGCAAAAAATGGTGATATATTATAAAAATAAAAGATTAGGTCTGTTATTTCCAAAATTTATGGTTTCAACCTACAACCAGGACGGTTTCATAGATGAAAATGATTCTTCCTTAACACAGATGATACGCCGCGGTCTAGATAAAAAAAAATTCGCACAGGTTATTTGAGCTTTTCCAAAAATTGAAGTTTTAGAAAGCCTTATTTTAAATAAAAATTCCCCCCTGCCGTAAAAAAAAGACTGTCCTAAGGACAGTCTTTTTAAAGTCAGTCTTGGGTACGTTTAGTAACACATGATGGGGCGTACTCTTTGATTCGAATTTTTCAATGACCTCATTATAGCAGTGTTTAGGAATTCAGAAGTAGGAATCGAATAATCGACAGTAAATGCAGTATCTGTATCAGCTGCGTTTTGCGTTGAAGACCAATAACGACCACTCATGGGGGTAGCTCCGATATCAATGAACCTCTGTCTATTATCAAGGCTATATGTATACAACATAGCAAGTTCCTTCAAACTCGGTAAGAACCATCCGGTAGAATTATAAGTCCCTCTGTTAGTATTCGTAATAGTAATGGATTTAATTCTATTATACAAACTCGTTACACCGCTTGGAGCAGAAGTTGTAGGATACTCGTAAGTATAACTATAATACGTATTCTCGTAAGTATACCCTACGCTTTCTTTCGCGGCAGGCGCGTTTGGATCACCACTACCGGTAACAAGAATAAGATTCGTATTTCTTCTGCCCGCATAAACCGCTTCTTCGCCTACAAGAGCGCTAACCTTTGGTGCACGGGGCGCTACTGATGTCCATGTAGACGCCCATTTATGAACTGCCGCTGTAGCTAAGTCAACACGAGCAGCCTCAAAGTAAACGATTTGCGGGAAACCGCTATTAGGTTTTGCCTCAACCATGGGATATTCCGTTGACCCGCCGTTTG
This sequence comes from Treponema sp., assembly GCA_009786455.1. Lineage (GTDB taxonomy): Bacteria > Spirochaetota > Spirochaetia > Treponematales > Breznakiellaceae > WQXQ01. The sequence continues at coordinate 2,366 of WQTD01000051.1, read as the reverse complement.
CAATAGGACCATCTGTATTATCAAGCAGCATCACACCATTGCCAGTACTATCGTACGCAAATATAATACCGCCGCCCATACCTTTCATGCCAGGCACAGCTGGTAAACCACACACAGGCGTACCTGATTCATTATGCTGTAGATTAACACATTTTTGAAGCTCAATGGTTCCAGGCGATCTGTTAATCCAATCAAAATCGTGACCAAGCTCTTTTACCTTTCTGAATAACGATGGAGTTCGTTGTAATTCAGCTTTAAGAGCATCAGACTCTGTATAACTTGCAGGAATAGTACCACTATAAACAGCATCATAAGTGCTTGTCCATGCGTATTCAGTTTTAAAATCGCATCCACTTTGAGCCCAACGTGATGCCAGCGGATATTCGATTTCAGGATCATCAGAAGTACCATCATACACAGCAATAGTAACCCGAGTACAATCTGTTACCTCATAACCAGAACCTACGCAAAGAGGATGTTTATACGTTACCCATTTTGGGTCTGGCTGATTTGACGCATTCCGCGTATATATATGTCCAAGTGGCTGAATATAATTAAACGCCTCTTGAAAACATCTGTCACAAGTCGATTTCCGCACACCACCTGCAGTACAAGAAGGTATACTAACAGATTCAGTAAAGTATGTAGATGAAGTGTGAGAGTGTCCAAGCGCATTCTTTACCCGAGTTTCATGGGTTCCACAGCCATAAGAGCAAGGAGAGCTTTCATTACCTGCCTGGGTACATGTAGCAGGACTTCCGTAATCTGTCCAGTTGCTGTACTCGTGGTCAATTTTCGCCGCTCCCGATGATCTGATTTTTTGCGGATGCGCCGGATTCCTTTCGCATAACCATATTCCCCCTCCTCCCGCTACCATACACGGTCGTCCTTCTGGATTTGGAATAAAGGCGCCTGAATAATCACAATTTTCTACGCCATTAACTATACCTGGAGTCAAGGCTTGTGAGGATATAGCCCGTTCACTTGGACATGTTCTGCATTTTTCATTGCCAGAGCCTCCGCTTACACAAGTAGCAGCGACTGCATTCGATAAAGGTTGATAGCTATGGATTCCTGTTGCCGGAATAACTGCCTCAGAATTTGGCTCAGTAGCGCCGCAGGAACATCTCCTGTCCGTAGCGCCGTTCTCTATACAGGTAGCAGCTTTAACAATAAAAGTCGCATAATTATGTACATGCTCCTCTGGTTCAGGATCAGGCTCAGGGCATGCGGTCATTGTAAAACCAATAATCAGCGCAATACCGATGATCAGTATATTCCTCAAATATTTTTTCATTTTGGTTCTCCTCCAAAAAATTATACAGCAACACAGCCGCAGAATGCAGGAATTAGAAATTCCAATAAAAGAGACTTATGTCCATATTATAAAAATACCAAAGATTTCAGGAAATGTCAACAGAAAATGTTGAAAATGTTGTGAAAAGAGCGGTTTTGAACGCCAGCCCTTCTTTCTGACAGCCGCCTGCGCCTTATTAGGTCTGTCCATAACGTGTCCTCGTTATAGATATACCCCATATATAGCGTACCTCCGCCGTCCACAACACCATAAAAAGCGTCTCCCGCCGCTTTTTTGAAAACTACGCATCAACCGCAGCTCAATTTCGCCCGAAGAAAGACCCTGTCAAGATCTTTCCCGCCTCTGTTTAACACCCTGTTATATCCCTCTAGTATACATCGGCTGATCATTCCGCCTGTTTTAGCACAAACTGATGATTGCTCCTTTTTCATGCGGCGGGAAGGGTCTGGGGGGATTCACACGGCGGTAAGAATAGCCGTTACCGCAGTCGTTTTTCTACTTCATCCAATGAGAGACCTTGTCTAAAAAGGGCGAGTATTTTTTCCTGTCCTTGCAACAAGCCTTGTTGTAATCCTTCAGTAATGCCCTCTTCGCGGCCTTCAGCATGACCTTTTTCGTGAGCTTCTTCCTGCCATACCTGTTTGGCGTCGTCCCAGTTCCATTCAGTCATCAGCATGTTCATTACCTCCGAGGCGTTTTTTTCAAGAAACTCTCTCATTATATCATGACTCCGGCAGTAATACACCGCCTTTTTCACTGCTTCTCTGCGGTTATACCCCTCTTTCCCAAATTCACGCTCTTTGGCTATAAGCGCGCTGTAATGCGCCAATGTCTTGCATTTCTTGATTATTGCCTCATTCTTCCCCTCATTGATGTTAAATGTTTTAACCACAAGCTCAAGAGCTGGAACCGTTTTTTCAGGCAGATTTAACCCTTCAGTGTTTTCAAACATATCTGATAATTTCTCTGTCTTTACGTCCGGGAAAGGAGCTTCACCGTTATAGAGGACAAAGAATTCCGGTCTGGGTATTTTCATTTTTATTTCTGA
>WQTD01000050.1 GCA_009786455.1 Treponema sp. | reverse complement strand
GAAGAAATAAACAGAAACATGAAGCCAAAATGAGTCAATATATAAATCTGCTTCAAAAAAGTAAATTTATTTTGAAAGTAGCTTGACTTTTATCATAGACGGGCTTTTATAAGCTATGGGGGTATTTTGTAATAGGTCTGTGATGTGGAAATTGTCTTATTTCTATGGCGTGTTATGCGCAACAATGATAATATGTAGGCAATTTCTGATAACAATAGAGGATAATAGGTCATAATAGATAGCAGATAATACTTGACTAATTCCTTATCTGGTATATAATTAGAGTAATTAAGGCATACCAGATAGCAAGTGGTATCAAGAGCGGCGAACTTCGGTTAGTTTCGGAAAAGGCTTTAGAAAAACCGTCTTAAAAGACAGTTTTTCATTTAATTCTAAGGAAGCTTTTCCAAAAACTGAAGTTTTGGAAAAGCCCCAATATTTAAAAAATTAAAAGGTAATGTGCGAAAATTTTTCTGGGGACTGCGTCGAAGCGTTTACTTCGCTATCAGCCGGTTCAGCCTCTTCACAAAATCCGCAGGGTCTTTGAGTTTAATGCCTTCTACAAGAAGAGCCTGATCAAAAAGAACTCCGGCGACATCAGCGATGCGTTCTTCGTCGTCAACATCCTTCAGTCCTAAAACAATCGGGTGTTCTCCGTTCACTTCCAGGATCGGTTTTATGTCTGTCATGGAAGCCTGTCCCATAGCTTTCATCATCTGAGCCATCTGCATCGAAGGATCGTTTTCATCGGCGACGATACAGGACGGGGAATCGTGGAGGCGGCGTGAAAGTTTTACGTCTTTTACGCGGTCTCCAAGCGCCTTCTTGATCTTCTCGATGACGGGTTTCGCTTCTTTTTCCGCAGTCTTGTCTTTCTTTTCACCAAGCTCTTCATCAGCGCCGGCGCGGTTAACCGCTTTCAATTCCCAGCTCTGGCTCTCTGTTTTCCCGTCCGTTCCGGCGGTTTCCTTGCGGTAGCTGTGCAGCATGGGAATAACCAAATCGTCGATGTCATCGTCCATGATGAGAACTTCAATTTCTTTTGCGCGGTACGCTTCCAGAAGCGGAGAGGAGCGGAGGGTTTTTTCATCGCCGCCTGTTATGTAATAAATGTGCTTTTGATCACTTTTCATGCGGCTGACGTAATCTGCAAAGCTTGTCCGCCCTTCAACTGTGCTGCTCTTGAAGCGCACAATCTCCTGCAATATTTCGCGGTTTCCAAAATCCTGATACAAACCTTCCTTAAGCGGACGGTTGAACTGCTCAATAAATGTTTCCCACTTTTCCTTCGCCTCGTCTCCGCCGGAAACTGCGTTATCCGCCATTTGCCTGAATTCGGAAAGCAGTTTTTTTACTGACGCGTTTTTAATATTGAGAAGCACCTTGTTCTGCTGGAGTATCTCGCGGCTCACGTTAAGCGGCAGATCCTCAGAGTCGATAACCCCACGCACAAAACGCAGATATGTCGGCATAAGTTCCTTGTCATCATCGGTGATAAAAACCCGTTTTACATAGAGTTTTACGCCTGGTTTGTAATCGACATTGTAAAGATCGAAAGGTGCTTTTTTTGGAATGTAAAAAAGCGTCGTATATTCAAGAGTGCCTTCAGCGTGCGTGTGAATGTGATGCAGCGGCGCATCGCTGTCATGGCCAAGCTGTTTGTAAAACTCGTTGTAGTCCTCGTCCTTAAGCTCGTTCTTTGAACGCCGCCATAAAGCGGTGCCGGAATTTATCCTGTCGGTTTTTGTTTTGCTGCCTTTCTCGTTGCCTTTATCGTCCCACTCTTTTTCTTCATATGTGAGGAAAATCGGGAACGCCACATGATTAGAGTAACGCTTGATTATGTCTTCGATTGACCAGCGGTTCGCGTATTCTGTTCCCTCGTCTGTAAGGTGCAAAAGAACTGTTGTTCCCTGGCTGTCGCGCTGCGCGCTCTCAATTTCAAATCCGTCTTTCCCATCGCTTATCCACTTCCATGCCGCGTCTTCTGCGGCTTTGCGGCTTGTCACTTCGATTTTGTCCGCTGCCATGAACGCCGAATAAAAACCGACGCCAAACTGACCGATAAGGTTTGAATCTTTTTTCGCGTCTTCGGCGAGTTTTTCAAGAAAGACCCTTGTTCCCGAACGCGCTATTGTTCCGAGTGATTCGATCAGATCAGCTTCGTTCATGCCGATTCCGTTATCGGATATGGTCAGCGTTTTTGCTTCCTTATTAAAAGAAATATCGATTCGCGGATCAAATGTGATTGTTTTATACGCTTCATCTGCTACAGTCAGGTATTTGAGCTTGTCCAGCGCGTCGGATGCGTTTGAGACAAGCTCGCGGAGAAAGATTTCCCGGTTGGAGTAAAGCGAGTGTATGATAAGGTGCAGCAACCGGCTTACTTCGGTTTGAAATTGATGTTGTGCCATGATGGCCTCCCTGTGAATTCATTTTTGATTTAATTTACATTTATCAAAATGATTGATTATTGTCAAATGCTGTTTTTCAATATGGCGGATATTATTTCATTTATATATAATATTTTATGACATATCAGTACCCGTTTTTAAACCCCGAACTGCCGCTTCAGCAGCGGGTTGACGATCTCATTTCCCGCCTTACTCCTGATGAAAAAGCAGGTTTTATTCCAACCCGCAATCAGGCTGTAGAACGTCTTGATATTCCGGCGTTTGCGTTCGGCGCGGAAGGCGCGCACGGCTTTGTTGACAGGGAAGGGAATAATACCACTTTCCCGCAGACTATCGGTCTTGCCTCAGGATGGGATCGGGAACTTTTGCGGCGTGTCGGGGAGATTGCTTCAACCGAAGCGCGCGCTTTTTACAAGATGCACGAACATCGCAGCGGGCTTGCCATCTGGTCGCCGACCATTGACATGGAGCGCGATCCGCGCTGGGGGCGCACGGAAGAAGGATACGGAGAAGACCCTTTCCTTGCAGGCGAACTTTCATCGGCATATATACGCGGAGCGCAGGGAGATGATCCCTTTTACCTGCGTGTAAGCTGCGGACCCAAACATTTTTTTGCAAATAACAACGAGAAAAACAGGGTGAGTTGTTCCTGTTCAATTACTCCGCGCTGTATGCATGAATATTACCTTGCGCCGTTCAGAAAAGCGATAAAAGACGCAAAAGCCGTTTCCATGATGACTTCCTACAATGAAGTTAACGGCATTCCAATGATGCTTCATCCCATATTGAATTACATCGTTAAAAAAGAGTGGGGGATTGAAGGAAACATTGTAACTGACGGCGGCGATTTTCTGCACACTGTAAACCTGCATCATTATTTTGAGACTCACTCCGAAACTCTGGCAGCCGCGCTTAAAAACGGCGGTGATTCAATGACAGATAATTTTGAAGCTGTTATTACCGCTGTCAAAGAAGCGCTTGATAATAAGCTGATTGAAGAAAAAGATTTAGACGAACATTTACGGCGTATTCTTTCTGTCAGATTCCGCTTCGGACATTTTGATCCGCCCGGAAAATGTCCCTACGACAAGATTGACGAAAAAGATCTGATGAAAGAAGAATACCGCAAGATTGCGCGTGACGCTGTCAGAAAATCGATTGTTCTTCTGAAAAATGAAGATAACACGCTCCCGCTGCGCCCTGATTCTATTAAAGGTTCCATCGCCGTCATCGGTCCGTTAGCTGATAAAATTCATCTTGACTGGTATTCAGGACATCCAGAATATATCTGTACTCCTCTTGAGGGTCTGCGTGAATTATACGGCAATAACAAGATCATCCACGCCGATTGCCGCGATATTGTCTCTTTTACTACAGAAGATGGAAGACCTTTGGTGATTTCTGATACCGGTCACTCAAAGGGAAAACTGCTCTGCGCCGGAACCGCCGGTCAGGCGCCTGCCCGTTTTTACAGGGAAGACTGGGGTTGGGGTTCTCAGACCCTTACCGATGTTGAAAGCGGTCTGTTAATTGAATCTCCTTATTGGAAAAGGGAGATGAGCAGACTTTTGCCTCCGCCGGTTCCAAAAACAGTTTTGAAAAATATTGAAAAGGAAGAAGATCAATGCGTTATTACTGTAAGCGGGAAGAGTACGCTCACATGGTTTGGTTTTTCGATATTTAATCTTATCCGGCAGGAAAACGGACTCGTTCAGATTCGGACATATGGCAACCAGCGTCTTGCTGCGCCTGAAAAAGAAGGACAGCTTTTGTTACACGACGATCCTCTTTCACGCCGCGGTGAATTGTTCAGGATGAAGATAGAGAAAGAGGGACTTCCCTCCGCTTTAGAAGCCGCGGCAAAAGCGGATCAGGTGATTGTAATGTGCGGAAGCAATCCTATGATAAACGGGCGCGAATGTATAGACAGACCGTCTCTTGATTTACCTCCTGTTCAGGAAGAGTTGATCAATAGTGTCAGCGATTTAAATCCAAATACCATTCTTGTGATGATTTCAGGTTATCCGTTTACCTGCGGTGATATTATCGAAAAAGTTCCGGCGGCAATCTGGATGGCTCCCGGCATTCAGGAAACAGGACACGGACTTGCGGATGTAATCGGCGGCGGCTATTCGCCGGCGGGAAGGCTTCCCCTTACATGGTACGAAGATGAAAGCCAGCTTCCGTCCATAATGGAGTACGATATAATTTCCGCCGGAGCGACTTATCAGTATTTTACTGACAGTGTTTTATTTCCTTTCGGACACGGATTAAGTTACAGCAGTTTCACTTACTCAAATTTAACTATTGATAAAACTTTTGCTGGAGAAAACGACACTGTTTCTGTTTCATTCAAACTGAAAAACTCAGGCTCTGTAAAAGCCGAAGAAGTTCCTCAGATGTATGTAACGGTTTCCGGTTCTTTTTCAAAACGGCCGCTGAAAACTTTAAAAGGTTTTGATCGTATTATGCTTTCCCCCGGCGAAGAAAAAACGATCCGTTTTGATCTTCCTGTTAAAGAAATTGCAGTCTGGGACAGCTACAACAGCCGCTTTTGCGTCGAAGCGGGAAACTGTACGGTTTTAATCGGTTCGTCTTCCGCTGATATCCGCCTGACAGGCAGTTTCAAAGTGTCAGGTGAAATCACTGTCCCTCGGAAAATTTCCGGGTTGATTTACGCGGAACGTTTTGACAATTATTATAACTGCTATCTCCATGAAAAACGCGGCAGCGGAATTGCCGCTGTTTTTAACAACACCTGCGATTGTACATGCGGATGCTGCGACAGCGGCTGGATTCGTTTTGTCGCCCTGGATTTCGCAGACGGGATTTCCAGCATTTCTGCTATTGTACAGGGAACCGCCGGCAGTCGCATAGAAATCCGCCTGGACGCGCCGGACGGCGTTCTTGCAGGAGTTCTGGAAGTCCCCAATACAGGCGATATATACCCCAGCGAATTGAATCCCGGCAATTCCCGGCGTCAGGCAGTTTGGGCTTACGCAGAAGACGAATTGAACGTGATCAACGGTATTCACGACCTATACCTGGTTCTGTACGGGAAAACAGCGATTTGGAGTTTTGAGCTGGGGTGATGGGGATGGTTTTGTTTATAAAGTATTATCTTTTTTATTATTACATAAAAGGAATTCCTACCCATTTTCATGAAGAAAATTTGGGTTTATCATAATAGCTTTATATTAATATTTTAATGCATTTTCATTATCATTTGTTAATATTGATATACTTTCTAGATTCCAATATGCTTCAGAACAATTAGGATTTATTTTTATGGCTTGATTATAGTTTATTATCGCATTATTATAATTTTTTAGATTAAAATAACAATTTCCACAACCTAAATAAGCATCTGAGTCATTAGGATTTGAGTTAATTATTCTATTAAAATCTATTAATGCATCTTCAAATTTTCCTTCTTCAATAAGTAATAAACCTCTATTAAGTAAGGTAACTTCATGGTCGGGATCAAGTAAAAGTGCTATATTATAATAAATTAATGCATGTTCGTTTTTTCCCATTTTATCTAAAATATTACCAAGGTTGGAGTATGCGTTTATATAAGCGGAATCTAATAATATTGCATTTCCAAAACATTCAATCGCTTTTTGTAAATTATTATTATTTTCAAATTTAAGTCCCTCGTTATTAATTTCTATTGCTTTTGATGGTAACTCTGTAATTGACTTCATATCTGGGAAATTTTTTTGAATAATTTTTCCTCTTGGATTTAAGTTTGAATATTGAAAATCAATCAAATTAATTCTTATATCTCCATCTTCTTTGATAAAATCCTTGATGTGGTCTATCAATTCTTGTTTATTATTTTCAAATATTTCCAAAGCATATCCATACCCGTAAAAATCGTTTAAATTTTTTATATTTCGAGTATTAAAAAAAATATTTACTAGTATAGCTTCAAATAGAAACTGGCATAAATATATACCTGCATAGGGCATGCCTTCTTCATAAGCTGTTCTATAACTATCAATGATATCTTTTTTTTCGTCTTGATTTAAATGAAAGTCTTTTTCACATAAAAATATTTTAATTCTTGCTTTCAGCCATGGGGAAAAGAATTTTTTAGAATGTTCACATTTTCTTTCTATTATACTTATAATCTCATCTGATTTTTCTTTATTTGCTTTCTTTTGAAATTGGTATACCAAACACATATTTATTAATTCTCCCTGTTCCAAAAACTTAATTGGATTTTCGTTATAAAATTCTTCTGGTTTTTTATTCTTATTATCTAACATTATTAAAATATTATGTATTATTTCATTTTGCTCTGTTTCATTTATATTCAGGACATCAGATAAAGCTTTCTGGGCATTTTTTAAAAAATATAATTTTATAAGTCGATGAGCAAGAACAATCTTTTTGTCATTACCTGTTAATTTATAATCATTTAATAAAAAATCTAAGATAAATACAAGATTCTTCCATATTGGATTATATACATCACCATTGCGCCAATTTTGAATATTATTATTAAAATTAAATTCTATTTCCGGATTTAATTGTATTTTTTGTTCATTATTAGGTTTAAAATAAGTATAAAATATTGGGTATTTTATTTTTGATTTTGGAATTTCATCAATTATTGTATATAATATATCTTTATCATTATTTAGAAATTCCTGTATTGCTTCTTTAAATATGTGAATAAATTGTTTATCACTTTTATCCGTATACAATAATTCATAGAGTTTTGGACTTTTATTTTTTAAATCAGAAACATCTCCTTCATATGATTCCTTTAATTCATTATAAAAATGGTCATCATCATTTACTAGCTCATCTAAAATATCATGTATAGGATCTGTATTAAAAGGGTCTTTATTTTTATCTTTCCAATATTCTTCAAATTCTTTAATAAATACTCTATTTTTTATATTATATTCATCTTCAATTTTTTCAAATATTTTATCATAACTATCTTGTAAAAGTATTTTTATAAAATCCTCGTGAATAATAAAAACTTCACCATTATTAAATGGTTTTCCTTTTAAAAGGCAGTCATGAATTACATGAAATATTTCCTTCTTTAATAAAAATAGTACAGTTTCTTTTTTGGGTTTTTCAAATGGAGTATGAGAATGAAGAGCATAAAAAAATTGCCAAGTAAAAGAATCAATTAAATACCTTACAAGACGAGAAAGTCTATATTTGGTTTCTAGAACCTCAATAAAAAATAACTCAATATATTTTTGAGGACTATTATTTTCTGTGGTTGCGAATTTTGAATATTTACCATAACCATCATACATTCTTTCCATAAATTTTTTATAATTTTTTTTATTTTTCTTAGCTTCAATTTCGTTTTTATCTTTTTTTGTAATAAAATCTAAGATGACAATTTGACCAATTATATCAACCAATAATTCTGTTGTTTCTCCAAAAGAAACATTTCCAAATTCATCTTTATTTTTTATAATTCTTCGTTTTTTCATAATTATATTAGTATAACACGATAAACTTTAAAAAACTAATAAAAACAGAAATTTGTCACTTTTTTTAATTCTGGGTAGGTTTAAATAATCTTGTAGAATAATTTTATATTAGTTTTCAAGGAGGTTAACCATGAATAACTTAGTCGTCAATCTACACTTATTGGAACAGTGTAATTATCGCTGCGTTCATTGCTTTTCCCATTTTAACTCATCGGAGGCGCTCTCTTTTTCCGGTTGGACAAAAATAGTGGACAACATTATGGGCAGCGCATTTATAGACCGCATTAATCTTGCCGGAGGAGANCCGCTACTTCTGCCATGGATACAGAAACTTGCAGGTTATATACGAAAAAAAGGCGCGGAAGTGTCAATTATTACAAACGGGAGCTTACTGAAAGAGAAAATGCTTCAGCAGGGGATAGTTTCCATGATCGGGGTTAGCATTGACTCCTTTAACGAAGAAACTTTATTTAAAATAGGGCGGTGTACTGCCAATGGTACGGTATTGGAAGACAAGCAATACCATAAAATATGCGCTCTTGTTAAAAAAAACGGTATAGACCTTAAAATCAATACCGTTGTAACAAGGCTTAATCTTGAAGATGACTTTTCGCCTGTAAAGGCAATTGCACCCAAACGATGGAAAATTTTGCGGATGCAAACCTTTAAATCATGCAATTTTGATAACTCTCCTCTTGCTATAAGCGATGAAGAGTTTGCAACTTTTTGCCGTAAACAGACGGCGCATGGCATTCCTTTTATTTCTGAAAATACTATGCGCAGTACGTACATCTTCGTTGATCCTACAGGAAATCTGCTTGATAATGCTGATGGTAACTATTCATCTATAGGTAATTTGCGTGATGAAGATTTTTCACAATGCATTGCACGATTACCATTGAACAGAAAATTATATGAGAGTCGTTATGTCTAAATCTATTAACAACGCTAATAAAAACGAATTTAAAGAAAAGGAATCTCCTGAAAAAATGATTCGTTCGCTTCAAGGTATTTTTTGTAAAGGACGGTACTCATCCTGGGTATTTACTAAAGACCAGAGAAAGACTGATGAGAAAAAAAAGAAGAAAAAACATAATAAAGGACAATGAAGCAAACTTGAATTGTTTACCTGGTTTTATTTAAATTATCTCGCGGTTGAGGCACAGGTAATATTACAAAATGCTTATGTCCGAAGGAGGTTTTATGGATTAGATAAAAAATTGAAAGGCGGCAGTACTATTTCCGTCAAAAAGAATAAATCAGCCGGATATATCACTTTGGTTTTATATATGATTTATTAATAATTATAACTGAGGTGATAATTAAAAACATTATAAAATGCTTGTGGTGGGTATAATATTTATAAGAGAACATGGAAAACATATAATAAATTTCTGTGTTCTCCGATTTTCTGATTAAGGAAAAAATTAATATGAAAAATACATTGCGTGTAAGATTTCTGGGGGCTATTGGGACAGTAACAAGTTCATGTACTCTTCTTGAATATTACAGTTGTGAAGATAATAAAAAACGATATTTTCTGGTGGATATTGGTTCATTTGTTAAGGAGAAATAAAAACATTATTAAATCACGGTACAGAAAATGCTCGTGAAAATATAAAATTAAAAATTGAAGAAAAAAACAATAATGTCAAAGTAATGTTACCGGAGTTTAATAAGTGGTTAAATATTATCACATTTGAATATGAGCCTGATGACATTGAATATGACAGGGAAAGAAATCCTGATTTAACATTTATTACTATCAATAATATTCATATTTACTTTCATGTGGAATATGATGATGAAAAGAAAAATAAAATCATTGATTATATTAATAATTTATAATATATTAAGGAGAAAATTATGGCTATAAATATCATAGAAGGAAAAAACAGTGAGAGACATTAAAAAGAAAGATAATATTTATACCGGCAACTTTCCTCTATCTATCTTTAACCAAATTCCCAATCGCATATAAAGGATAAATATCTATATTCTCATAACGCCCGAAGTTTTCAAGGGAAGTCCGTATTCCTCTATCAATACGCTTTTCTTTCATAAAAAGGCGGAGACTTTGCATGCTGCCCTGAGTTCCGGATTTAACTTCTATGGGAATTATTTTTGAACCTTTTTGAACAAGAAAATCTATCTGGGCGCTGCCTTGCGGAGAATCGTGATTGGCAGATCGCTGCCAGCAGTATAATTCTGATGGCGTATAACAGGAAGCGGCTTTTAACAGTTCAAGACCGGTAAAAATTTCCGCCAGCGAACCGCGGTTAACAGCGGAAAAATCAGTAGCAGGCAGTATTTCTGAACGCATGCCGAGTGTATGTAAAAAAATTCCGGTATCGCAGGGAATGATCCGGCGGTATTTCACGTTTTTTTCTGCGCCAAGCGGAATGCCGTTTGCAGCAGTATGGGTGACAGGATGAGCTAACCCTGCCATAATGAGCAGATCAAGCGCCTGTCGTATTGAAGCGCCCGGAGTTCCCGGAGCGGCGCGCTCATAAACAAACTTTCCTCCTGCCTGGCGCATAACAGATTCAAAAACTTCATTGAGAAGCAGAAGGGGAGTACGCTTGCGGTACTTGGCAAAATCTGTTTTAAGAATGGTTATAAGATCGTTTAAAACAAGTTCACCTCCAAGCAAATCTTGTTTTTGAATATATTGAGAAACAACTTCCGGCATCCCGCCGCATATTAAAAAAATTTTAAATCTTTCAAGAAGAAGATGATGAATAAGCTCTGCCATTGGTTTATCAGGAGATGCAGACTTTATTTCTTCGGCAAGTCCTTCATCATTAACAGCGTATAAAAATTCATCAAACGCGAACGGATACATAAAGAGAGACCGTATGCGTCCCACTCCGAATGAAGCTGTCTCCTCAAGCGCAAATTCCAGAAGAGATCCTGCAGCCGCAACATGAAGCTCGGGATACTTTTCATAAAAATATCGAAGTTTCATTAAAGCCGGCTGGCAGGTTTGTATCTCATCAAAGAAAAGCAATGTTTCTCCGGGAATAACCGGAATATGGTAATAAAGCGCAAGTTTTTCACAAATTTTTTGCGGATGAAGCGGAGAATCGAAAAAAGCGCCGATATCTTTATTTTCATCAAAATTTATCTCAATGTAGTGTTTAAAACATTTTCCCAAATGCCTTACTGCTGAAGATTTTCCAACTTGTCTCGCTCCGCGCATAAGCAAAGGTTTCCTGTAAGGAGGCTTTTCCCGGCTCCATGTGAGGAGAATTTCATCGATATTTCGTTTGAAGTACTTGATTTCTATATTTTTCTCCGCAGCATGTCCATATGGATAGGTCACTATTATCAAAAATAGTATGAATTTAGAGAAAATTCAAGGCAAAAAAAGCATGTTTTTTGAGAAAATTAAACCCAAAAATAGTATGAATTTAAAGAAAATTCAAGGCAAAAAACTATCAAGATTTCCCGTTTTTTACCGATAATGTTCATGTCAGACAAATGATTTATGGAGTAGATCGTTTTTACTTTATAAATCATCTATCTGACAAATAACGGAAGCATGGACGCTTCCGCCCGCAAATCAAGGAGGATGATATGATCATCAATCACAACCTCAGCGCAATGTTCGCTGACAGGTCC
>WQTD01000049.1 GCA_009786455.1 Treponema sp. | reverse complement strand
TAAGTTGTATTTCTTTCCATTGTTCTGCTGGACGGACTGACAGTTACACTAGTTACTGTCGGAGCGGGAATGTTTACAGTGACTGTGGCGCTTCCTGATTTTGAAGTGTCTGCTACAGAAGTCGCGATTACATAAAGAGTTGTCAATGTTTCGTTCGCTGATACAGTAAGCGAACCGCTTGAATTAATGCTTGTTCCCGATGTTGCAGAACTAGTGCCTGCCGCGTTGGAACTTACTCTCCATGTTACGCTTGTATCAGGATTATTCGCTCCTGTAACGGAAGCGCTGAACTGAGAACTAGTTCCCCTATCCATCGTTCTTGACGAAGGACTGACAGATACGCTTGTTACTGACGGGACAGATGTAGAAGCGCTGATAGTCACTGTAGCCCTGCCTGATTTTGACGAATCTGCGACTGATGTCGCTATTACATAAAGGGTTGTCAATGTCTCATTGGCTGATATGGTAAGCAGCCCGTTTGAGTTAATGCTTGTTCCGGATGTTACAGATCCTGTACCTGCGGTATTCGGACTGACTTTCCATGTCACTGCAGTGCTTGGATTGTTCGAACCGGTGACGGTCGCGCTAAACTGCAGCGTCCTGTTGGTTACTGTTGACTGCGCTGCCGGAGATACTATAACATCAGTTACCGTAACATTAGACGAAGCATTGGTGACTGTAACAGTAGCTATGCCTGTTCTTGATGGATCAATAACTGATGCCGCTATTACATAAAGGGTAGAAAGCGATTCGTTAGCTGCAATAGTCAGCGTTCCGCTGGAGTTAATGCTTGTTCCGGCAGTTACAGATCCTGAACCTGCCGCGTTAGAACTGACCCTCCATGTTACAGCGTTATCTGGATTATTGGTTCCTGTTACAGACGCACTGAACTGAAGCGTTCTGTTTGTCAATGTTGATTGCGCTGACGGAGAGACTGCTACATTTGTCACCGTTGGAATTACTACTCCCGGAAGCGTCGCTGACGGTATATTGACATTTACAAACGCGTTGCCTGCTACAAAAGGGTTAACAGCCGAAGCGGCGAAAATAAAAAGCGGAGATGATGTTTCATTTTCTGAAACAGTAAGTAAGCCGTCAGCGCTGATGCTCGTTCCGGCTGTGACAGCTCCTGTCCCCGCCGCGTTCGAACTTACTCTCCATGTCACGTTCTGGCTTGGGTTATTTGTTCCTGTTACAGCCGAGTTAAATTGAATTCTGCCGCCTCTTTCCACAGTTTGACCGGTTGGACTGACGCTTACGCCGGTTACTGTCGGAATAAGTATGCTGACAATTACGCTCATCGTTTTAGTTGGATCCTGTACAGAGGTTGCGGTAATATATAAAACATTTGATGTTTCGCCTGCGGATACCGAGAGCAGTCCGTTTGTATTAATATTTGTTCCGGCTGCAATAACTCCTGTGCCTGTAGAGTCAACCTTCCATGTTACCGAAGTATTGGGACTGTTGGTTCCCGTGACCGTCGCGTTGAATTGAAGAGTGCTGCCGGCTGTTATTGTTTGGTTAAGCGGAGTTACAGCTACGTTTGTTACTGTCGGTACAAGTACGGTGACAGAAGCGCTGCCGGATTTAGACGGATCATAAGTTGATGTCGCTGTAATAAAAAGTGTTGTAATGGTTTCATGGGTATCCACTGTAAGCGTCCCGTTTGAACTTATGCTTGTTCCCGGTGATACAGCGCCTGTTCCTGCTGGGTTGGAACTTACCTTCCATGTTACAGTACTGTCAGGTTCATAAGTTCCTGTAACAGAAGCGTTGAAATTGAGCGTTCTTCCCGCAATAACCGATTGATTTACAGGACTTACAGAAATATCTGTTATCGCCGGTATAACAACAGTTGCGGCTGTGCTGCCTGATTTTGAAGGGTCTATTCTTGATGTTGCAATAACATAAAGCGTACTGTTACTTTCCTTTGCCGCGACTGTCAGAACTCCGCTGGAGTTTACGGAAGTCCCCGATGTGACAGTCCCTGTACCAGCGGCGTTTGAACTGACTTTCCAGGTGACGGCGCTGTCAGGGTTATTATTCCCTGTTACATTCGCCTTGAACTGGACATTTCTGCCTGCAACGACGGTTTGATTTTCCGGAGAAACAGTTACGCTGGTTACAGTGACAATCCTTACCTGTAAAATGTTAAACTTGTCTTTTTTATTTGTCGCTCTCACATAAAGAGATAGAGCTGGTTCGTTTATTGATGCAGTTAACAGTCCGTTTTGAGCGATTGTTGTCCCGTTTGCGACAGAACCTGTGCCATCGCTTGTAGAACTGACAGACCAAACTATCTTTGAACTTGATGTTTTTAACTGAAGAGAACTTCCAGCCAGCATTGATGCGATATTATAATCAGTCCTGATTGATGGTATGCCGGAACACCCAGTTAACAGTAATCCTGTTAACACGGCAAGAATAATAAATCCGAGATATTTATTAATTTTTTTCATCAAAAACCCCTTTGCATGGAAATGACCGTATAGTTCATCTGAAACCATTTTCATTATACCTTTAAAATAACGTAATTAACAGGACATAATGGCTTTTTTCAAACTAACCGAGTTTTGAAAACCGCTCTATGTTTAAAAACATTTATTATAAATAAGGTTATATCATTTCCCTGTAATTTCTAAGGATTTTCAGTCATGGCATCAGACAGATATTCAATAATGTCAGAAGCTGAAACGCAGTAATTCAATTTTTTTAAACCGGCAGCTTCTCCCGCTTTACCATGAAAATATGCGCCTAAAATACCGGCGGTATAAACATCCAGTCCCTGAGCGATAAAACCGGCGATTATACCTGTTAAAACGTCGCCTGTTCCCGCTTTTGAAAGTGCATTGCTGCCTGTTGTATTGATGTTAAAGCGGCCGATTGGACTTGCGATAACTGTATGCGCGTCTTTTAAAAGCGTTATTACGTTGTGCTTTTTTGAAAAATTGACAGCAGCGTCAATTATGTTATCCAATACCTCGGCAGCATCAACGCCTGTCAGTCTGCTCATCTCGCCTGGATGAGGGGTAATTACGCACGGCGCCTTGAGAGTTTTTAAAATACCTGTGTTTCCTGAAACAGCAAAAAGCGCGTCGGCATCCATCACGACCGGAGCTTCGGTTGTTTTTAGGAGTTCGTGAACAAACTCCGTAACATCTGGGCTGCGTCCTATGCCGGGACCAATTGCAATCACGCTGGAGCGGTTAAGGTCATCCTTTATGGCTTCAAGGCTGTCTTTACAGTACATTCCGTTTTTTTCCGGAACAATTAGCGTTATAACCTCTCTTTGCCATTGATTTATAACAGCGGCTGTATTTTGCGTAACGTACGCGCATACCAAACCGCCTCCTGAGGCATAAGCTGCCGAACAGGTTAATGCCGCAGCCCCGGGCATTTCATTTGATCCGGCGAGAATCGCTATTCTGCCGAAGCTGCCCTTGTTTGAACGCGCAGCGCGGACAGGAAGCAGGCGCTTTGCTTCATCGTTTGTAAGAATCTCAGCGTCAATTTTTATTCTGTTTTTAATTGAATCCGATATCGATATATCTTCAATATGAATTTTCCCTGCATATTCCGCGCCGGGAAACGCGTAAAGACCGATTTTCGGCAGACAAAATGTTACAGTCTGCGTGGCTTTTACAGCGCAGCCCATGATCCTGCCTGTATCCGAATGAACGCCTGAGGGAATATCAACAGATATTATATATTTTGCATAATTATTGATCATTTCGATCAGGGTCTTGTATATTCCGTCAACATTTCGGTCTAAACCTGTACCTAGCAGTGCATCAACAGTTAAATCACTGTTTTCGACGGCGGATTTAATTTCCGAAAGATTGTCGTTTTGCTGCGCTTGCATTATTGGAATCCCAAGTTTCCTGACTATCCCGAGGTTTATGGCCACGTCGTTTTTAACAGTTTTTTTATCAACATCGCCGGCATAAATAATTTTTATTTTTATTCCTTTTACATGAAGGTGACGCGCAAGCGCCATTCCGTCGCCTCCGTTGCTGCCTGAACCGCAAATAATCAGGATATTTGCGTTTTTAATATTACTTACCGCTTCTATACAGTGTTTTGTTAATCGGATCGCGGCATTTTCCATCAAAATAATTGACGGTATTCCCGTATCGTGTATTGCGATTCGTTCAATTTCACGAATTTGATCACCTGTAACGACTCTCATTTAGGTTGATTATGTCCATATATTTGTATATTTGACAATCCATTAATGATAGGATAGCATTATATTAATGAAAATTGCCGTTATCAGCGATATACATCAGACAATCTTCTGGAGAAAGATAATTGAGCAGAAAGACGCTTTTGATAAGATTATTTTTCTTGGCGACGAGTTTGATTGCTGGAAAAACAAATGGCCTTTTCAGATTAATAACGCGCAGAGTGTGATTTCTTTCAAAAAGAACAGCCCCGATAAAGTTGATCTTTGCTGGTCCAACCATGCAATAAGTTATTATCTTGATGAAAAATGCAGCGGTTATCAGCGTGATCATGCCTCTGACATAAAGGAATTTTATACCGAGAATAAGGATTTTTATAACCCGATATATATTTACGATAATTGGATCTTTTCGCACGCGGGGGTTTCCGCAAAGTGGATGAAATTCAGCGGTATAAAAGAGTTAGGTGAAATTAATCAAACGTTCAGGAATAAGCCCGCCCTGTTTAAATGGGTTGGTCCCAATGGTTACGGCAATAATCCCAATGAAGGACCTTTCTGGATACGCCCCGAAGCGCTTATTATTAACGGAGTACCTGATTATAGTCAGGTAGCGGGACACACAGAGAACATTCAGCCGAGGGTTGTAAAAAAAGCCAGAAGAACTTTTATTTTTTGTGACACTCCGGATCATAATTACCTTACGGTTCTGGATACGAAGATAGGCGAAGTTGAATTCATGAATATGGATTAATTAAAAACCCTTTTTGAAGAAATGTTGGAAACGGATAAAATGAAGAAGAAAACGCCTGTTTGCAATAACGAGATTATTCATAAAGACCGAATCGAAAAGGTTCGCAATGTTATGCCGAAAGACGAGGAGTTTTACGATCTTGCAGATCTTTACAAGATGTTCGCAGACAGCACCCGTGTCCGTATTTTATGGGCGCTTTCACATGAAGAACTTTGCGTATGTGATATCGCTTCCTTGCTCAGCATGACAAAGTCGGCGATTTCGCATCAGTTAAGGGCTTTACGCCTTGCAAACCTTGTGAAATATGTAAAGCGCGGAAAAGAGGTCTACTATTCACCGGCTGACAGTCATGTGAAAGACATATTTGAAAAAGGTTTTGAGCATATTCACGAATAGAAGGCGGAAATAATGAAAAAAATGCGAATATTTATCTTCATATTCTTCCTTGCTGCTGCGGCTGTTTACGGGCAGCCTGTATCCTATATTATTTATGATTTTGATAAAACATGGAGTACTAACCAGTTTTCATTGCGCGTGAAACTTTCTGAAAACGATGCAATTATCGGCTACACAATATGTGATGAAAGACATACGTTAAATCAATTCTGGATAGAAATAAGTCCGGGAGATTTTGAGAACTTCAGAAACGCATTGGACAAGTTTCTTGAGTGGGATGAACTTGCCGGGATTAATAATATGTCCGCGTTCAGAAGAGAGATTCCTTTAACGGTTAAATCGAACAATGTATTGTGGACAATGTCCTACCGCGATATTTATACGATGGATGAAAAAGAAATGGTCATTGGCTTTAATTACAGATGGTCTCCGGCAAACGCGGAATTGTTAAAAAGCCAGTTGGAAATAAGATCAACAACGGTCAGTTCAATTAATGAAAACAACACCTTTGAGTTTATCAGATCCGGAATAAATATTGACGAAGCAAGACTCATGTTCGACAGTCTGACAGATGAAAAAATTCAGGAAACAATCCAAAATAAACGCTCTGCGGAACTGGAGCTTGAAAGACAAAGGTTGCTTTTGGAAGAGTTATTCAGGTAACGCAAGCCGTTCATTTAGATGTTATTCTGGCGAAGAAACATCTTGTCTTTTCATTCCAGCTGTAACTTATATTAACGCGTCGGTCTCCGTATTTAAGCGCTTCAATGAGTATGATATCCGCTATATCTTTTCCTTTTTTATTGACCGGGCGATCATAATTAGCGGAAAATCTGTATTGAAAAATATTTATTTTATTTTTCAGGTGAAAGACAATACTGTTGTGTAATTGCTGAAAATCATTAATGAATAATCCGTTCTTTTTATAATAAGAAAAATCAGAGCCGTTACACGCAGGAGCTGTTTTTATGTCCCATTTGTGATCAGCTGCCATATCCAAATCACTAACCGCAAAATATGCATACGAATGTACTCCGCAGTCTTCGTATTTTCTGGCATCCCATGTTACATCCATGTGGTAAAATTTGTTTTTTATTTTTATGATATTCCACGCGTGATTTGAAAATGATGACGCCGAATAAGCTGAGTTTCCTGTGGCGAGCATACATTCAAATCCAAGTTTTTCAGCCAGCAGGGAAAAAGCTGAAGAAAAGCCGTCGCAGACTGCTTTTCCGTTAATCATCGCTCCGTAGGCATTATGGGAAGGGAAAGCTTTATTTTTTACAAGGGAATATTTGACATTTTCCTGTAAATAATTGTAGAGTTTGACCAATAATGTGTAATCATCATCTGATGTTTTATTAATTGATGAGATGATTTGATTTGCCTTTCTTTCCAGAGAGACAAGCATTTTTTCCGCCTGAGACTTTGGGTGAATTCCTGTTAAAATAATCCGCCTGCCGGATGATGTTTTCGTTGTTCTAACCTGCTGTTTTGAGCGTCCTGTTGATATTACAATCCGTTCCTCAATGGAAGATTCTTCTGTTCTGATTTTTGTCTTGTCAAAATAAATAATGGCTGGATTGTCGCCGAGAACAACCTGCACAACTTTCATTAAATTAACGCTCTTGTTTATTTGGGAGCAGTCAAAAGATGAAGCCATTTGAGAAAAGGCTTCAAACATTATTTTATAAGCCTGCTGCTCCTGAGGCATTAAACATCTATATCCTAATCCTTCATGCAAATTCATTTGTTTCAATTAATAAAGTTGTTCGGAAACTTCGTTTTCCGAACAACTTTCTCTTATTAAGAATGCATTTCTTTATTTTCTTCTTCAATGTGTATATTGTAATACTATTGACAATTATTTAAAAGAGGAAATATCATGAACTTTAGGAGAATAAACATTTTAATTCAAAAATATAACAGATTATTAATTGCTTTTTGCGCCTGTATAATACTATTATTTTTTTTATTGAATGTGTATACGCCGTTAATAGCGGATGATTATTCATATTCAAGCGGAATAAATACAGTCAGTGATATTTTTATTTCACAATATCACCATTATTTTTATTGGGGCGGAAGAAACGTTGCGCATTTTTTTGTGCAATTTTGGCTTTTAGCCGGAAAGGCATATTTTAACATTGCCAATACAATTGTTTATTGTTTTTTCATTCTTCTTGTTCAATTCCATGTTTACGGAACCTTAAAGAAGAATCCGTTTTTTTTTATTATTTTTAATATTATTTTTTGGTTTTCTATCCCTGCATGGGGTCAGAATATTTTATGGCTTACCGGAAGCTGTAATTATCTCTGGACTACAACCATAATATTATTTTTTCTTGTGCCTTATAGAAAAAAATACGATAACGTTGATTTTAAAATGAATAAAATATTTTCTGTTTTATTCATCATCGTCGGTGTTTTTGCTGGTTGGTGCAATGAGAATTCCGGCGCTGCCATATTATTTTTTCTTCTTTCATATTTCGTTTTTAAAATTATAAATAAAGACAAATTCTCATTATTTGAGGTATCAGGGTTCCTTGGGTTTTTAATTGGTTATATCCTGTTGATAGCAGCCCCTGGAAATTATGTTCGTCTTGAAATTATTCGTCCAATGAACAGCAATCCGTATGATTTTTCAATTCCGTTGGTATTAATAAACAAATTTATTTCAATTACCGGCATGATGTTTAAATATTTTCAGCCTTTTATTTTCTTTTTATTGGGGTTTTTTATTTGCATGATGATATATAAAATAAGGTTTAATAAAAATTTATTATCAGATAAAATATTAATATTTTATGCTTTTGCATTTCTTGCAGGAGCATATTCAATGATATTATCCCCATATTTTCCTGAACGTTCTTTTTTAATAATTTTTATATTTGCATTTATTGTCATGGGAAATATATTGAAAAAACTGGAATTTAAATTACCGGATTTTGTCAGAAAAAATATTCATATAATTGCCGTAATTGGATTTTTATTGTTATCTTTTTCGTTTATTGATTCATCAAGAAGAGTAGTTGGGGTTTATTTCAGATGGTATGATCGAATTGAATATATTTTATCTGAAAAAGAAAAAAATAATTTGGATATTGAGGTCAGACCGATCAGCGCTACCGATAAACATGTTTCATTATACGGTGTTGTTGATTTAACAAATGATGAAAATGATTGGCCGAATACTTTTATCGCTTCACATTATGGTATAAATACAATAAAAAGCAATAATGAACCAATGGAATCGTTATTTATTAATATGAGAAAAAGGATTAGACAGCTTTTTAATCCTGGAAAAATAATCCAAAAGGAAAGGATATATAACTGAACTTTAATTTAAGCCTGTCATTATGAAACAACGCGTGAGGAATTTTTAAATCATAACAGCGATTAAATTACGGAATAATATTAGGGAAAGAGTACAATACTATAGATAAATTCTATTTTTTGAGAGCTAATAGTATGATCGGTGAAAGTAAGAATTTACTTGGTATTTTCGAATATTTACATTATGTTCAAATTAATACACTATTATTTTAAGCGGGATAATAATGCCGGAAAAGCCAATAAAAGAAGCCTTAAATAAAGCCTATATTAAGGTTCGCCCTGAAAGAGCTGCTATTGAGCAATTTAAGGCTCATTTCATTACCCTGCTTGACAGGATAAAAAGCAGCCCAAGCGAAACTGAAGAATTTCTCAAAAACCTTGTATCTGATTTTTTGCAAAAGACATGGTATGGCGAAAACTACTTTGTAAATACCAAAGAAAACCTTGATCTGGTTATCCACATCGGGAAAGATGCTAATACTCCTGTTGGAGTTATCATTGAGGCAAAGAAGCCTGGAAACAAGCATGAGATGATTAGCCGTATTAATCTCAACACAAAGGCTATGCAACAATTGTTTTTTTATTATTTTAAAGAAACTATTGACCATAAAAATGTTGAATTAAAACACCTTATTATAACAAACACCATAGAATGGTTTGTTTTTTACGCGCATGATTTTTCCCGGCTCTTCTCTCATAATAAAAAACTTATAGATTTATACATGGATTTTAAGAATGGTTCCCTGCTGGAAAAAGATACTAATTCATTTTACACTCAGATTGCCGCTCCTGCCATAGATGAAATAAAAACCGAATTACCATTTACATATTTCAATATTACCGATTATGAAAAAATTATCAGAAATACCAATAAGGAAGCTGATAATAAACTTATCAGTCTTTATAAATTATTATCACCAGGACATTTACTTAAACTTCCTTTTTCAAACGACAGTAATACACTCAATCAGGATTTCTATTCCGAACTGCTTTATATTATGGGTTTATCAGAGGAGAAAGAAGGGAGCAAAAAAATAATTGTACGAAATAAACCCGGAGAACAGAAAGAAGGCTCTCTGTTGGAAAACACCATTTTCCAGTTATCCGATTATACATCAAACGAAAATGAATTATTTGAGCTCGCTCTTGAACTTACAATAACATGGATAAACCGCATACTATTTTTAAAATTACTGGAAAGCCAGCAGCTTCTTTACAGAAAAGGAAATCAAGATTATGCGTTTCTAAATACAGGTAAGGTCAGAAATTATACAGACCTTAATACTCTGTTTTTTAAGGTACTTGCACAAGAAACAAAAAACAGACAGGAAAGCATACAGAAACGATTCGCCAATATTCCGTATCTTAACAGTTCTCTATTTGACATGACTGATACAGAAAAATCGTATTTTTCCATTGCCAGTTTGCCGGAAACAGAATTGCCAGTTTTTTCCGGCACAGTGCTGAAAGACAGCAATGGTAACAAACGCAAGGGAGCAATCAATACATTAAGTTATATTTTTGAATTTCTGGATGCTTATGATTTTTCCAGCGAAGGTTCCGAAGAAATACAGGAAGAAAATAAAACGCTTATCAATGCTTCTGTTTTAGGTTTGATATTTGAAAAGATTAACGGTTATAAAGACGGTTCATTTTTTACACCCGGATTTATTACCACCTATATTTGTCAGGAAACAATTCGTCAAGTTGTTATTGATAAATTCAACGAGGTAAAGGGCTGGAGAGCATCAAGTTTTGATGAGCTGAAAAATTATGTTGATAATAAAACCATTGCCGACATAAAGGAAGCAAATGCCGTTATAGACAGCGTTACGATTTGCGATCCTGCAGTTGGCTCCGGGCATTTTTTGGTATCCGCTCTGAATGAGATTATTTCTATAAAAAGCGATTTAGGCATATTGGCAGATTCCAAGGGTGTGAAGCTTAAAAGCTGTACTGTAGAAGTAGTCAATGATGAACTTATGATTTTAGATGAAGATCGTAATTTTTTCTCTTACAATGTAGACAACGACGAAAGCCGCCGTATTCAGGAGACAATATTTAATGAGAAACGCCGTATTATCGAAGGCTCCTTGTTCGGTGTGGACATCAATCCAAATTCTGTAAAGATATGCCGCCTGAGGTTATGGATAGAATTGCTTAAAAACTCTTATTATACGAAAGAAAGCGGTTATACAGAACTGGAAACACTGCCGAACCTTGACATCAATATAAAATGCGGAAATAGTTTGATTAGCAGATTTGAACTTGATATTGACTTGAAAACTGAATTGTCAAAGTTGAAATATAACGTAAAAGATTATCAGGAAGCGGTGCAAAAATATAAAAATGCTACTGCAAAATCTGAAAAACAGGAACTGGAAAAATTAATAAAAGCCATTAAGGATAATTTCAGAGGCGGCGTAAAAAACAACACTTTACTTAGTATAAAAAAAGGCAGATTTCACGATGAGCTTGCGGCTTTAGGGCAAGGCGAATTATTTGGACTTTCTCCCGAAGAACTAGCTAAAAAAGAAAAGCGCATTAATGAAATAGCGCAAAAGATTGAGGCTGTCGAGAAACAACAAGAGGAGAATGAAAATAATAAAATATTTGAAAATGCTTTTGAATGGCGTTTTGAATTTCCNGAAGTGTTAAATGATGACGGTGATTTTACCGGGTTTGACGCTGTTCTTGGGAANCCCCCGTATATNCANTTACAGGATAACCAAGGCGAGCTTGCAAACATTTACAGCAGTATTGGTTATGAATGTTTCAGCCGTTCNGGCGACATATATCAGCTTTTTTATGAATGCGGCTATAAGCTGTTAAAAGAAAAACGACCTCTCTGTTTTATTACTTCAAACAAATGGATGCGTGCCGCTTATGGCGAAAAAACCAGAAATTTCTTTACTGATAAAACAAACCCCAAAATACTAATTGATTTTGCAGGGCAGCGGGTATTTGATTCCGCTACGGTTGATGTAAATATAATATTACTGGAAAAAAAGGAAAATGAACAAAAAACACTAAGTTGCATTATCAAAGATGATTGCAAATATAAAATGACCGATTATATTAATCAGCATGGCAGCAC
>WQTD01000048.1 GCA_009786455.1 Treponema sp. | reverse complement strand
GGTAACACACAATTGAACAGCGGTATATTATTTATTCTCGTTTGTATTATCGGGAATATTATCAATGTGATTATGGAAAACGGTATTTTTTCCGGCTTGTTCATTACAACTGCCGAAAAACGGTATTCTTTTGCAAAAGCAAATGTTTTTTCTTCTTTACTGTTTGGTTTCTGGCATACCGTAATGCCTATCAGAAATTACATTGACGGAGAGCAATCGCTTATGGGTATGATAATGACAATAATATTACTTTTTTGTACCAGCTTTATATTTTCAGTTATGCTCGGAATGCAGTATAAACAAGCGTCCTCATTATGGGATGGTATGACAGTTCATTTTATCAATAACGCCAGTGTCAATATGTTTCACGTTGTTTTTGCTAACGCCGAAACCGGCGCTGGCACAGAAAGCAACCCCACAATGCGTATAGCGATAGCGCAAACAATAATGTTTATCATTGTATTGGTTAGGTGGTTTATGTGGAAAAAGCAAAAAATCAATATATTAGAGGGAAAAAATGTAAAATAACATAATTGCGTATGCTCATTAATCATCCATGTAAATTTCCATTTCAATATTAATGTAATTTTTATCGTTTTTAACGGACTTTACTGTTCCATAAGTTAGTTTTCCTGCATCCATTAATCTTGCCAGTATTGGATTTTTTTGTCTGGGTACATAACCAAGTTTATTATTATTTTGATCTTTAACAAGAATTGCCAATTCGTCGTATTTATTATCAGGTTCGCGGACAAATCGCAGTTTTGCTCTAACTTAAATTTCTTCTAAGAGGTCATAGATATTTTCTACAAAATAAGCTCCCGCAATTGAAGCGGAAATAAGATAAATTTGCTTCGCAAAAGGTTTTCCAAGTTCCGAAAGACCAGTGCCTGAATTAAGAAACGCTATAATATTTTTTTCATCAAGGCGTATAATTTCATTCATAATTTATTTTATCATATTTTTTAACCGATTTTCAATATTTTCATGTTGTTCACGGTTTTCTGTAAGTAATGATGATAATTCATCAATTTTTTTCTGTAGTTTCTCATTATTTTGAAGCAAATCCAGAACACAATACGGAAAGGTATTTTTTATTTGTTGTATCGAAGACAGAAGATAATCCTTTTCACTAAGCAGCATTTCTTTTTTTGATTTTAATTTATCCATCGAATTTTCTGTTTCTGCTTCTTTCGCAGATGTTTTTTCAAGCAATAAATAAATAATTCTTATCTCTGATAAATCAGCTCTTTTATACGCATTGACAGTATCATTAAATTGCTTATGCTGTTCTTCTGTAGTATCAGGATTAATATCGGGATGTAGTTTCTTTACAATTTGCGTATAGAGTTTCTTTAATTCTGAAGTCTCTTCAGCTGTTAAGGATTTTCCATAAGAATCTTTCTTTAACCGCGCTTCATCAATTTCTTTTTGTTTTTCTAAAAGCTTTTTTGTATATTCCTTGTGTTCTTCATCCAGCTGTTTATCAATTTTATTAATATCATAAGGTTGCTCTCTATTAAGAGCAGCTTGAACTATTTCTATTTTTCGTTTTATTCGTAATATATTACATTGATATTCAAAAATTGTATATTAGAGTTTTCCTATTTTTAACATATATTCTGTTTATATTTTCGGGCACACGTGATAATTTAAATTATCACGTTCATAAACTAGATCAGAAAGTTCTGTCTCAAGCGATTGGATAGCAGAGAGAAGAGATTGGAAATCGGGGTGAGGCATGAGGGAATTCATTTCCATAAGAAAAGATTATAATATAAGTATGGTTTTGGGGAGGGGAGGGAATAGGAAAATTTGTTGAAATAAAAAGAATTTATTCCTTAGGTTTTTTCCAGTGTTCGTCTGTTTTTAATGCCTGTTTTATCCAGTATGCACGAAATGATATTAGAGACGGTTCGCACATTTATGCCTAAATTGACGGCAATTTCTTCGTTGGTTAAGCCTTTTTTAACATTAATCAATATTTCAGTTTCGCGGTTTGTCAGCATATCGGTTAAAGATGTAATTTTATTTATTTTTCTTTGAGCGTCATCATCAATACAAATAATTCCGTCAAAGGCGTTATTTATCGCGTTTTCCAGTTTTTCCTTATTCCGCAGTTTTGTCAAATATACCATTACACCGAGATTAAGCGCCGTACTGACATAACTGTAATCGTCAAAGGCGGTAAAGACGGCTAAAAGCGGCATCTTGTTATTTTGCTTCTTTAACCAGGCAACTATGTCGAGCCCCCAGCCGTCTGGAAGCAAAATGTCCATGAGTAAAACATCAATATTCTCCAGGAGCGGAATTATTTCTTTAGCTTCGGCAAGAGATGAAGATGTTCCCAAAACATTCCATCTACCCGTATCATTAAAAAATGAAGCAAGACTCTCTGATACAATCGGGTGATCTTCCATGATAAATATGGTTTTCATCGCTTACTCTCCAATAGTATTGGGGGTAAATTCAATTTTTACCATAAGACCGTTTCCGCTCTCGCTGATAAAATCAATTTTAGCGCCGATTATTGCCGCTCTTTGTCTTAGGCTTTCCATACCGATACCCTCCCGGCTGCCGCCAAGTCCTATGCCGTCGTCGGAAACGCATATCAATATTCCTTCGTTATTTCTCCGCACTACGAGCATGGCTTTTTTCGCCTTTGAATGTTTCCCGATATTTGTAAATGTTTCCTGTGTCATGCGGTAAAGATGAAGCAGATTATCTGCGCTTACATGCGAAAATGACAATTCTTCTTCTATAAAAAAAACACCTTCAATTCCCGTTTGCTTCTTGAATTTATCGCAAATATCCGCGAGCAATTCCTTAAAGGGAAGCCTTGAAAAATCGGGCGGCATCAGCTCCATGCAGATTGCCCTTATTTGAGAACCGACAGGAAGCTCCACAACCTGCGGCAGTATCACGTCATGAAGCTCGCGTGAAATGCGCTTGCGCTCTAAATCCATACCTTCTATTATGTGCTGCGAAAACGCAATGGTCATACGTTCACTCTTCTGTGCCTGCTTTTTGAATAAATACAAAAAACACATGATTATCATAAGAAAGACAGTCATTATTACATAGAGCCACATTAACTGAAAGAAAAATTGCGCTTCCTGCTGCATGGCATCATTATATCACGTTGTGATAGAATAATCCTATGCGTAAAACGGTTCTAATGTTTCTGTTATGTATTTTTGGAACAGCGTTAAATGTAATTTTTAACAAGGTATTCGCGGGAAGCGGCATAGGGCTTCCTCTGTACATGGACACAGTTCTTACGATAACCGTTACATTTATAGGCGGGCTTTTCTGGGGGTGTCTTACAGGCGTACTGACAAATATCGTCGGACATACAATGAGTTTTTGGGGCTGGGAAGGCTATCTTTTTTCACTTTGCAATATTTTAACAGCGGTAATAACATGGAAGTTTTCCCGCATATTCATCTCGGAGTTGACTTTTATGAGCGATAAAAACAAAACTGAAAATACAAGTTTTTTTAAGAGCCGCCGCCTTGACAATATCATGAGCAGAATTTTTATCCTTATGCTTCTGTCTTTTATTTTATGTTTCGCGATAAGCATTATGGGAGGTCTTATCGCTTCTTTTATAGAAATTATTAAAACGCCGCAGTCCGCAAATCTAGCGTCGCAGCATTCTGACTTTTACGGAAGACTTCCGCTTGTTTTAAAGGAAATTGTATCCCGCATTCCGATTAATATCATCGACCGTATTATTTCTGTTTTCGCGGGTTTTGGGATTGCGTATGTAATCGGAAAATATAAAACACCAAAATTATGATATTGTCTGCTTGTATTATTAAATAATATGTATCACCTATTCTACTTCTATCAAATACAGCATCCCTTTGAGAATTTGGAAAAGCATCAGACCTATTTATTATATTATTGAAATTATTAATTACTGATCTAATAGATGAATTATCATTACGATGAATAGTACTTGCATTCGGTACAATACCATAATGGTTTCCATAATATACTGAATCATTAAAAGATAAACAACCATCAGAAAATTGTAAACATTATATTTAATATTTCTGATTGTCTTGTAACTTTATATCTTACATATTCTGTTTTACTCATCTGATATTTCAAATTCTTATTTAAAAAATAAAACCTTATCATATTTTGAATTAAATAAGCCAACATCTTTACCACAGCCGAATTGTTAAAAGCTTACAAGATAGTCTCTATTGCACATAACCGCAAGATTTGCGGATAAACTTAACAGTTTGCAAGAGGCGGAGTGCAGGGGTTTTTGTGCCGCTTTTGTTTCATATCTTTCGAGGATATCGAAAAATGTTATCAATATCAAATTAATTAATAACCTGATCTGCCCTGTCAGTAAACCATTTTAATATCGCTTCCGCCCGATTTGAAAAGGAATTGCCTATCCATTCACCCATTCCGGGCAGAGTAACCGCTTTAGCCATGGAGACTGTATAAATCAGCAGTGAGCCGCCGCAGTCAAAAACAGCCATAATAATCTTTAAATTACCTTTTCTGATTACAGGAACAAAAGAATAATTCATTGTTGTTATATTTTCCT
Source organism: Treponema sp. (assembly GCA_009786455.1). Classification (GTDB taxonomy): domain Bacteria; phylum Spirochaetota; class Spirochaetia; order Treponematales; family Breznakiellaceae; genus WQXQ01. The sequence continues at coordinate 7,731 of WQTD01000048.1, read as the reverse complement.
GCATGAAAAAGATGCCATTGTCCGCATTAAAAAAATTATAAAGATAAATATTATCTCCAAAAGTGAGGTCTTTCTGCCTTGTATAAACGGTTAACTTTGCCGGCAGTATCCTGTAGAAAGGATCGGCAAGCGGGCGTTTCGTATCCGGTCCGTCTATCACCGCTGAATACTCAAATAAAGTTCTCATTACCCCGCGGCTTGCAGAGTAATACTGTATACCAGCCAGGGTGCTGATAGCTGTTAATTTATTGAATATCTCTTCCTTCTCCGTGAGAGAATCCGCGGGTTTATTGAACAAATAAAGCGCTTCAACCATTATTCCCGGATTTAACGTTTCCATTTCCACGGAGAGAAACTGTTTAAGATCATTATCAAGAGGGAGTAATTTCGGCGCAGGATTTTTAAGCTGCGCCTCAAAAACGATTTTATCGTCAGCCGTCAGTTGAACGGCATAACCGGGAACAAGTTCTTCAGGCGATAAAGCAAATACTGCGGAAACAGCGGAGATTGCCAAAAGCAGGAAAGTAATTTTTTTTATCGGAATATCTACCTCAGACCGCGGTAAAAAACACGCACCTGCTTATATAAACCATCTCCTTCACTTTTGGTTTCAACATCATTAATATCATTCAATGTTGTGTGTATCAGCCATCTGTCAAAAGGATTCATCGGTTCAAGCAAAATGGAACCGCGGCTTTCACGCACTTTTTCGGCGACATTATACGCAAGACGCACAAGGGATTCTTCGCGGCGGATGCGGTAATTTTCGGTATCAAGGATTATCCTTGTATCGTCTTTTCCAAGTCTGCCGGCGTATATGTTAAGCAGCATCTGAAGCGCGTCAAGATTCTTTCCTTTTTTCCCTATTAAAATCGATGAGTACTCAGATTCCATTTTTATGCCGAGTTTGTTTTTCTCGCGGAATAATATGGATACTTTTCCGGGATAGCCCATGCGTTCTATCAATCCTGACGTAAAAGAGCACATTTTTTCTTCAAAATCGCTTTGAGGCGCAAGCTCGCCGATAACGGCTTTCCCGATATAGTTTCCCCTGTAACTGTCATCACGCTCACTGTCATCCCTGACACGGCGCACCGGATTGTCCGGTTTAGGAGTTTTTCCAAAATCCCTGACATGAACTTTTATCCTGACCAAACCTTTTTTAAACAAACCGCTCTTTTGGGATTCCAGTATCTCTACATCAAAATCATCTTTCTCAAGTCCAAGCTCATCCGCCGCCCTGTCAATCGCTTCTTTCTCGGTACGGCCTTCAAATTCGAATTCCATAAATATCTCCTTAAATCAGGGTCTTTATTCCCCCTCTATTATTTTTTCCTTTTCTTTTTTTGAACAACTTCAGGCGCCGGCGGCGGCTGAGATTGTTTTTTCTTTACAATGTATTTATTGATTATTATCTGCTGAACAAGAGTAAGGACATTGGAAAAAATCCAGTATATTAATAATCCCGAAGGCACGTCGTACAAAATGAAGAAAAATACAATCGGCATGACATATAACATCATCTTCATCTGGGCATTTGACTGCTGTCCGGGCATCTGGGTAAACTTTCCGTAAAGCAATTGCGAGCCGACATAGATAAACGGCAAAGCTCTTAACGCTGTCCAGCCGAATATAGGCACCCTGAAAGTATTGAATTGCACAATATATTCGGGAACTGAAAGGTCGGGTATCCAGCCCGGAATAAAACCTGCGCCGCGAAGATCAAAATGATTATTGAAAAGCTGATACATAGCGATAAAAATCGGCAGTTGAAGCAGCATTGGGAGACATCCGGAAAGCGGGTTATAACCTTCCTGCCTGTAAAAATTACCCATTTCCGCCTGTAATTTCTGCGGATTGTTTTTATATTTTTCCTGAAGTTCCTTAATTTTCGGACCAAGCGCCTGCATGCGGATTGTGGCTTCCGATCCTTTTTTTGTAAGCGGAAAGAAAAGCGCTTTTATGAGAAGGGTGAGCAGGATGATTGCAATACCGTAATTATGAACAACTGAATAAAAAGCGAGAAGCAGCCATTTTAATAGTTTTTCAAGCGGAGCGAGAACACTCCAAAAACCGCGCGAACTTGCCGCTTCGTCAAGATTTGCGTCTTTAATGCCAAATTCATTTCTGCCGGTGTTATAAATAGCCAGCGTCTCCTGTGTTTTCGGTCCAAGGTAAAACTGATATATATCCTCAATCTTTGATACATTTGCGGCAGGACGGATTATATTGAGTCTTGAAGCGGAAACAAGCCCGGGTTCGGGACTTTCCGAGAAAGCAAGGCTGTATTGAGCGAGAAGAGGTCTTGCGATAAAAACAAAATATTTCCCGGAGATCGCAGCCCATGCAGAACGGTTATCAATATTGTCATTTACCTTTGCATTCTTTCTTTTGCCGTTGGTAAACGTGCTGTATTGTCGGTAATCATAAAAGTTGTCAAGTTTTTCAAAAACAGGACCAATCTGCGGACCAAAAGACAATGTATAGGCATTCCCGCCGAAATTTAAACTTGATAGAGAAAAACCTCCGTCCATCGTTACTGTCAATCTGAATAAATATTCACCCGGTATAAAATCATAGCGTTTTGTCAAACGGAAACTTCCGTCTACTCCGTAAATGCCGGAAGCCGCGGAGAAATCACGGTAAAATTCGATTGAGTATTCTGAAATCCTGTTTATGTGAAAATTGGAAACAACCGGTGTACTGGCGTCTCCGAAAGCGATGGAAAAAGCGCGCGCTTCACTGCTGCCTGAAAGAATTAAATCAACTTGAGAGTCGTTTCTTGCATCCTTCCATCTGAAAGAAACCATATCGCCGCCTGCATTGGAAAGAACTGCAGTGTATAATTCAGTATCAATCGTGATATATTCAGTTGGTATAATAGCCTGCTGTTCGGCGGCAGGCTGCTGAACGACAGGCTGGGGCTCTGAAACAACAATTGATTCTTCCGGCGCCTGAACAACAGGAGTCGTTACTGATGGAATAACCGGTTCTGTATCAATAGCGGTTACATGCGATTCCTGCTGCTGAACAACATGAGCTGCCTGCTGCCGCGAAATTGTAAAACTCTGTATAAAAAAGAAAACAATCAGTACAACAGTGGATAATACAACAGCTAAAACAGTATTTTTTTCCATTCTACTTCCTTAGTTTATGATATCAGGAACAGGATCATAACCGCCCTTTCTTAAAGGGTGGCAGCGGAGAATCCGCCTGATTGCCAGCCAACAGCCGCGTAAAAAACCATGTTTATTTACGGCTTCGTAAGCATAGGCTGAACAACTCGGATAATATCTGCAAGCCGGAGGAAAATGCACAGATATCGCCATTTGATAAAATCTGATTAATAAAAGCGCTATATTCTTCATTTAAATAAACCAGCTTTAATAAAAAGGGATTCAAGCTGCTGCGTTCTTCCGGAAAAAGTTATGACAGTATTTAACCCTTTGGTTTCAGGATATATCAATAAAATCAAATCATATCCGCTTAAAAGGCGGCTTTTCATCAATCTGAAAGCCTCACGGCCAAGACGTCTTGCACGGTTTCTAAAGACAGCGTTCCCCGCACCGCGGGAAAACGTAAAGCATATCCGGTTATACGGCAAATCGTTCTTTTTAAAAAAAAGCTTTGCTCCCCGTAATGTAACCTGTCTGCCTTTGCTAAAAACCTCCCGAATCTCCTTCCTTCCCTTTAAATGCTCCTTCCGCTTGAAACGAAAAGAGCCTCCGTTACTGATGCTAATAGGGCTTTTTCTCGTCAGAAACCGAAAGTTTTAATCTGCCCTTTGCTCTGCGGCGTTTTAAAACAAGCCGCCCGCCCCTTGTCTTCATACGGGCGCGAAACCCGAATTTACGGTTTCTTTTTACTTTACTGGGTTGATAAGTCCGTTTCATGGGATCTTCTCCTAATATATAAGGTTCTTAAAAACAGATTAAAAAAGCGTATTAACAGACGCTCTGGTCTTTAAACATAAAATATTGAGTAAATTAAGTCAAGGTATTGATTTCAGGGAATTCCGATTATAAAGGCATTTCAGGCAATGAAATCCTTACCTGACAAACCTTGAGTTATGGAGTATAACAGACTAATGCAGCTTCGTTATACCCGTTCAGGACATATATTTATCTTGGCAGAGGATGACTGCAATGCTGTTGTAGACGCCATACTGGTAACAGGTTATGATCAGGATTTTTGTATAGCCGATGATTTTAATCCAGAATTTATTTCAAGCTTGATGGAAGCCGGTTTTCTTGTAATGTCCGCCAATGTTGCGGGCGAAGGAGAAGAACCGCATTATATTTTACTTCCTAAATTACATTTGGAAAGATCCGCTCTTTTTTATGAAAATCTGCATATCAAAAAATCGATAAAAAAACATCTGAACAGGTATGAATTATGTCCCGACGCGGATTTCAACCGCATAGTTGACCGCTGTGTAGAAAAACACGGCGCAGACTGGCTTACTCCGCCGCTTGTAACCAATATCAGGGAAATAAGAAAGGAAGCCAAAAGAAAGGAGCTTTCCTTACTTCCAACTCCCTTTGCATATCCGGCTTCCTTTGCACTTTACCGCGGCGATAAACTTGTTGCAGGGGAATTCGGCGTAGTTTGCGGCAACATATACACAAGCTATTCCGGTTATTATGAGGAAGACAATGCCGGAACAGTACAGCTTATACTTGCCGCTCAATACCTGCAGGAAAGCGGATTTTTGTTTTTTGATTTGGGAATGCCGATGGATTACAAAACCGATCTTGGAGCCGAAAATATAACAGACAGGGAATTTATCAGGCTGTTCAGAAATGAAGAAATTTAATTAATCGGATTTCGATACGGGAGTTATTCAAAAACTGAAGTTTCCGAACGACTTTATCAGTGTTTTTTGTATTTCTTGACAAAAATCGGATCAAAATATTTTTCTATATCAATTTTAGAAATCAGGAATTTTAACACATAGCGGTAAACAAAAAATGAAATCACAATGGAAGCCAGAAAGATAATGGAAAAACCCCATGAACGGTTTGCTTCCGGCATGAGCGGTATTAAAAATTTTATATAAAGAAGAATCAAAATGATAAAACTGATCACAGTCATCAAAATATTAAATGTCGTAGCGCCCAGAATGAATAACAATGTATTAACTTTTTTATTCATCTGATTTACTCTCTTCCGGCTGGCAATCTTCCTGCAATGTTTCATTATCCTGCTGAGATTCATCTTCCTGCTTCAGGGTCTCATCTTCTGCCACGGGAATTTTTTCCGCTGTTACAATTTTGTGCGGTGTGAAGAACATTGTTACAAGTAAAAAAAGACAGCATACAACTACGGCAGAATCGGCAATATTAAAAGTCGGGAAGCGTTCCATACCAAGAAAACCGAAAAATCTGACGCTGATAAAATCCACTACACCCTCGGATCTGAAGATGCGATCAATGATATTTCCCAATCCGCCGCCGATTATACCTGCTGCCGCCCACCTTTGAATCTGTTTAAATTCATCAGTTTTTAAGTAATACCATAAAAGGAAAGCCAAAACCAGAATTGGAACTATTATAAAAACAATAAGTTTTAAAATATCAGGGAGGTTATCCCCAATACTGAACGCTATCGCCTTGTTCCTCACATGGTAAATCCAAAGAAGATCGTTGTTAAAAACATCCCTTATCAATCCAAACTCAGGTTTTATTTTTACAATTATCGCCTTTGTTATTTGATCCAGCAGAATGACAATTGCAGTCAGCGATAAAGGCAGGCATTTTTCTTTAGCTAATATCATTACTTTACTCCGGTAAAAATGGTATTTGGGTATTATAAAAACCCTATTGCCGGTTACAATCCTGTAGGCGCATCAATAAATTCAACATCAATTCCAAGCGCGGACTTGCAATGTTCCATAACCGCCCGAACTCCCCAGACTTCGGTATTGTAATGACCGCCAGCGATCATGTTAAGTTTTGCTTCCAGGCAGTCATGGTAAATTCCGTGAAAGCTTTCGCCTGTTACAAATAAATCAATGCTTTCCTCAATCGCGTCCCGCGCATTTGAAGACGAACCTCCTGACACAACAGCGGCGCTGACGCAGCTTTTTTTCCCGAACGGGAAAATACCCGCCGGCGGTCTTCCCTTAAAACTGATTTTTTTTACAGCTTCATCAATCGAAACAGAATTTGGGAAAGTCCCCTTATAACCTATTTTTCGCCCGTGATAAATACCGAACGGCTTAATATTTTCCAATCCCAAAAGCCGCGCTAAAACCGCATTATTCCCGAATTCAGGATGCTGATCAAGAGGAAGATGGACTGCGTAAAGACTGATATTTTTATCAAGAAGAAATTTGATACGCTGACGCATATTCCCGGCAACCCGCAGCGGCGTACCCCAGAACAAACCGTGATGAACAAAGAGCATTCCCGCATTTCTTACGGCTGCCTGTTCAAAAGTTTCCATGGCGGCATCAACCCCAAAAACTATTTTGCTAACAGGAGAGCTGTCATTATCAACCTGGATTCCGTTCAAAGCGTTATCAAAAGAAGAGAACCCTTCCAAATCGAGAAAACTTCTGAAAAAAGCGTCCAGTTCAGCGGTTGTCATGAAAATAGATTAGCATTTTAAATTGTTAATTGTAAGTGGTGCCAAAAAAAGCCGCTGCCTTTAATGACAGCGGCTTACTTAAAACTCTATCGGTTCCTTCTCAATTCTCAGCCAAATCTCTTGCTTGCAATCAACAGTGACCCGAGAACCATGACATGAACAGCCAGTCTCTGTAACATATACCAGAAGTCAACACTGCCGGTATTTGAAATCCATGATATAAGACCAATAACGACATAGATAGCCCAGATAATTGCAATGATTAATATAAGCGTGTTAAGGAACGGAAACTGGATATTAAACATTTCCAGGAGAATTGCGATACCTGCAACTAACGCAATAACAGCGACAATCTGCATGATAACAGGCGGAAGACTCATTGCGTCAACAAGGATCGTTTTAAAATCACCACCGCCTTTTGTCAACCCGATTACACCGTTCGCAATAAGATACAAGGCGACCGAAAGCTTCCAAAGAAAAATACCTATTCCTTCTTTCATAAAAACCTCTCCTTAAAAAATTTTCCGATGATATGCCAAACCTTCGCAACCATCCAAACAGCTCAACGAGCCGTTTAAGGGATTTTACCTTATACAAGCTTAAAAATCAATGTAAAAATATTTAATTTTTAATGCTTAAAATAATTTAATTTAACATAATCCGGTACATATCATTGGACTTGTTCGACAACCTGGTTAGTTGTCTCACAAGTCCTGCATTTTTTCGGGCTAAAGCCTACAAAAATGAAATTTTTTAAGGAAGTTGTTCAATAACTGAAGTTATCGAACAACTCTATTATTTTAAAACAATATTAATCAGTTTATCCTGTATTGTTATCNCCTTGGTTACAGTTTGCCCTTCCAGCCACTTTTTAAGACCCGGTAATGCAAAAGCGGTTTTTTCAAGTTCCTCTCTGGATGTTCCGGCAGAAACAGTAAACTTGTCGCGGATTTTACCGTTTATCTGCACCACTATGGTTACTTCGTCAAAACGGGTAAGTTCTTCGTCAAATGAAGGCCATCTGCAGGCAGACACGGAACTCTGACCGCCGAGCTTTTCCCAGAGTTCCTCGCCAATATGAGGAGCATAAGCGCTGATCATTACAATAAGCGGTTCCCACATGGAACGCGGAATCTCCTG
>WQTD01000047.1 GCA_009786455.1 Treponema sp. | reverse complement strand
TAATCTCTGTGGATTAAAGCATTGATATACGCTTCACGCAAAGCGATGTCAGGATAATCAGTATGATCGATTCTGTATGCCCCTTCAAACGTACTGCGCGCCCTGTTAAAAACATGAAGATAGGCGAGCATATCATCAATTTGCTTAAAAATCGATCCTGAAAATTCTTTTCGGTCTTTGAATCTTTCTTTGTTCGTTCCTTCAAAGATAGCCGCTTTTGTTGTGTAAGGACACTGATCCGAAAGCATCAACGCAAGGTTTGTGTAACGTCCGTCAGAGTGTATAAGCCCCAGAGATTGTTTTTGCTGCAGCCCAAATTTAATTTCCCTGCCGGAAAAAATCTTATCGGCGTAATCAAATGTTAAATCCTGCTCGATTGAGAGTTCAGAGTTAAATTGACCTGCGCTGTTATCTTTGATCATTTGATGTATGTGTTCGCGCGTAGCCATAACAGTATTGCTTCCGATGCGGACATAAACACCCTTTGAAACCAAACCGTATTTTGTAAAACAGTAAGGTATTGAACCGCCTTGCTTTACGGTTATTTTTATGATGAATTTCCCGTCTCGCTTCTCCGGTTCCACCTTAAAATAAGGCGAAGGGTCAGGAGCCACATTATTTCGGAAACTATCCGTTATTCTTCTTCCTTCCAGATCGATATCCCCAACGCTGCTTGCTGCGCCCGGACCATAGACTGACCCATCATCGGATAAGCCAAGATAAAGCGTACCGCCCTCTGTATTAAGGAACGCCAGCATAGTATTTATGACTTTTTCGTTGAATTCACGCTTAAATTCGACAACAGTGCCCTCTAACATAGGAAACCTCCAAAATGGTATATAATACCATTATATCTCCCAAATCTCCATTTGTCAAGGAGTATTAGGATAAATGGGAGAGAAAGGAGGGGTGGAGTAAAACTAAGAAATTATTTCATGTCCATTTCTCCTCAAATGCATCCATTATAAAATCATTGAGTTGTTTCCTTATTGCTTGCCATCCAGGAAGATATTTATCCATTAAATCAGAAAAAGCCCGAGAATGGTTTTTTTGAATGAAGTGACAAAGCTCATGAATTATTACATATTCAAGACACTCAATTGGTTTCTTTGCTAATTGTAGATTTATCCAGATGCGTTTCTCTGCTATATTGCATGTTCCCCATTTGGTACGCATGTTTTTGATTTGCCATGATGAAACAACGACTCCTATTCGTTTTTGCCATAAATCAATTAAATAAGGAATTTTCTCTTTTAGTTCATTTCTATACATTTTGTTAAAAATTGCCTTTCGCTTTTCCTTTATTGTTCCTTTTTTTATCACAAGTGTCAGTGTATTAGATATAATTGATAATCCCGTTGTTGCAGTATCTTCGACTACTTTTAACCTATAACGTCGTCCCCAAAGATAATGACTTTCACCAGATACATATTCTCTAGATGATTGTCTTGTTTGGTTTTTATACCTTTTAATTTGACTTTTTATCCAACCTATCTTAGTTAAAACAAATAAACGAATAGTTTCATCATCTATTTGCTGAGGCGCAGACACTCTGATTACGCCATTTGGGGGTAGCACATATAAATGCATATTTTTATTATTTTTTCGAAGTACTTCAACTTCAAGGTCGTTTATTATCATTAATCTACCAATATTCTCTTTGTTCTTTTACGATTTCAAATATTTTATCGACTTCGTCATCCGTATCAACCAATTTCCTTATATGCCCGCAAATAGTATTTTCTTTTGCCTCATCTCCAAGCCATTTATCCGGTTTATATTGAACAATTACATCGTGTAAATAAATAACAAAATCTTCATCTGGTTTAATATTATCATAAAAGCTTTTCATTGCAGGAGAGTTTTTTATAGATTCAGGATATTTTACATCATCCTGATTTGCAACTTTCTTGGTAAGTTCAACAATTTTATCAAGATACTCTTTATAACTTATACTTTCTTCTTTTCGCAGACGGATCAATTCTTCGAGTAATGCAGACATTTTTTCAAAATATTTTGAATTGGCAAGTTGTTTTTCTACGATCTTCCTGCGGACATTGTTTTCTATCGTTTCTGCTACCGCAGTTTCATTGCTACGCATATCCTTTGGAAACGCATTGATTAAATCAGGACCGTGTGCCACGATCAATTCAATTAATGACATATCATCAAAAGATGATAATGTTTCACTTTCTCCTGCGGCTATATAGTTATCCAATAAATGACGCATATCAGGCTCAAAACGTTTTAGATCGATAAAATCTCCGCTTGCAATTTTTATCTCATCACGCCTGTTCTTGAAGAAAATTACATCACTCTTTATATCTTTTATCTGATCAGAAGAATATTCCAAACTCTCCATGTGCGGCGCAATATCAGCCCATGCTCTAAGCAGAGCAGATGTTAATCGATATAACGCCAGTCTCTTTGGTTCATTCTTTTTTAAGTCGTTAAGGTCTTTTTCTTCTTTCCAACAGAAATACCTTATAAATCGCAGTACATCTTTTGGTTCAGCTACTGGCTCACAAAGCACTCGTAAACTTTCAATTGTCTCTTCAAAATGCCGCTTCGCTTCTCTAATTCTGTTTTTTAATAATCCTTCAATATCCGCTGCATCAAATTCACCAAAAGCTTCTCTGGTATAATCAGCCACTGCCTGCTCAAGTTCCTTAAAAAGGTCTTTGTAATCTATGATGCAGCCATATTCTTTTTCTTCTCCATCAAGACGATTTACACGACATATTGCTTGGAACAATCCATGGTTATATATTGATTGATCAATATAGAGAAATGTAGCAGAAGGCGCGTCAAACCCAGTAAGAAGCTTGTCAACAACAATTAGTAGCTTCATCTCGGCAGGTTCATCAACAAACTGTTTTTTTACTCTCCTCTCAAACGAATCTGCATCCATGCCGTCTAACATTTGCTGATAAACTTTATATTTTTTTAACTCTTCAGTATCACCTTCTCCTGTGTTTTGCAGTTTTATATTGGAAATATCAGCTGTATATGAAGTTATTATGGCACATTTTGTAAATCCATTCTTTATAAACAATTCATAATATTTACAGGCTTCAAATATGCTTCCTGCAACCAGTAACGCATTTCCATGTCCGCTTTTCAAACGCGGTTCACGTTCCATATCAAGGATAATATCACACACAATTCGTCCCAACCTTGCTTCGCTGCTAAAAATATTTTGTATAGTTCCCCACCGTTGTTTAAGTTGTGCTTTAGCTAAGTCAGTTAAACCTTTTGTTCTTAACTCAAACCATTCATCAATTCGCTTCGGAGATGTAATGCTTTGCGGAATATCCCTAGCTTCGTACCGTAAATTAAGCACAACTTTGTCACGGACTGCTTCATCATATTTATATGTGTGAATATAACTGCCAAAAACTTCGATACTGCTGCGCTCCGTTCCTATTGTACGTTTTTGTCTTGCTAGCAATGGTGTTCCGGTAAAACCAATAAAGATGGCATTTGGTAATAATGTCTTCATTGCCGCATGTAATTTACCACTTTGTGTTCTGTGACATTCATCTACAAACACATAGAATTCGCCTTTTGCTTCAAAGTTTGACGGCAAACTTCTTTTTAACTCGGAAATATAATTTTCATAAGACTTATCAGTTACCTTATTATTATTGGTCTCACCTCTTACGCCAAATTTTTGTATTAATGAACACATAGTGACAGGCTGATATTGATTAAGCTTTTCTATTAAATCTGCGCAGCTTTTTGCTCTGGTAATACTATCACCTGCTCCGCTGGAACCGAATACCTTTTTTTCAAGTTGATCGTCTAGTTCTTCGCGATCTGTAATAATCAATATGCGTGCATTTGGATTATTTTCCTTAATAATTCGGGAAAGCCATACCATTGTCAGAGATTTGCCGCTTCCTTGCGTATGCCAGATTATTCCGCCTTCTTTTTTCGCTATTCGTTCTTTAGCAGCAAGCACACCAAAGTATTGATTAGGTCTGCAAATCTTCTTTCTACCAGCGTCAAATACCAAAAAGTTATATATAATGTCTATTAACCGTTCTTTTTGCAGTAAAGAAATTAAATTGTTATCCATCATATAACTATCTTTATCAATAAGCGAACGGATACATTTTGATAATTTATCATTTGCTTTTGCATCTTCCTTCCATTCGATGTAATACTTTTCACTTGTATTTATTACACCGTAACGTAATCCTTCACTGTCATTTGCGGCAAGGCAGAGTTGTACGGTGTTAAAAAAATCTTTAATAAAATCGTTCTCCTGATTTTCTATATTTTGCCTGATTGCTTTTGCGAGATCTACAACGCTGCTTTTTAATTCCAATACTACAACTGCTATTCCGTTGATATACACAACCATATCAGGACGCTTGGTATGTTCCCCTTTAACCGTTACTTCTTCGGCTATGTAAAAATCATTTTTTAACGGCTCTTTCCAGTTAATGAAATGAACCGTCTTGGATTGCCCTCCTGCACCAGGTTTAATAGAATAACCATAACGTAAAATAGTGTATACATCACGGTTCGCTTCAATAAGTTTTTTTGAACTGTTACTCGCAGCATCAGTAAGCGCCTTTACTGCTCGTCGAATTAATGCATCTTCATATCCGGCTTTTTTTAAAAAGCGTAATAAAAGCGTTTCATTCACATTGCGATTGTCTTGATCGTGTAAACTGCCAAGATTGACATAACCCAACAAGTCTTGAATTAATCCCATCACACGTGTTTGCGTTTGGCGTTCAGACATAGCGTTATCTCCTTTAAAACAGCTTTTCTAAGTCCTTTATTGATTTTGCAATCATTATATCACCAAAAATAGTCTTTTGTAATTTCGCCTTCCATTCATTGTTAGTAGCAATTAAATATTTTATAGAATCAATAGATACAGGCGTACCTTCCTTATTCAAATCAGATATAATCATATCAACTGTGGCGAGTAATTCCAATTCATCTACTGTCTTAAACCTAAAGTTTTCGATAAGCCATTGAATATCATTTTGCTTACCCCATGTATTTATATACTCAAGCGCTTTTTCAATGTTTGCACCTTTGGCAAATGTTGTTCCCTTGCCTTTTACTGTATTGGTCGTTATATATTGACTGTTCCTTGCAATAGGTTCACCGCCTTTATAACGCACTTCATCAGCATAAGGTCCAGCTGCTTTCTTCTTGAATGCAGTTGTGCTTTTATCTTGATGACGGTGTAATAAATACAGGAGTTTCTGCACTTTTTTTCTGCCAAGCGGATACTTTTCAGAATAAAAGACGTTAACAATTCCTGCTATCATAACAGCATCATCAAACTGCGGAGTATGTCCTGTTTTATAAACAGGAAACATAATTATTTTTTCTTCCGGTTTCCAAATACGCTTGCGCCCTGTAAGCAGCTCTTGCATCATACCTTGTTTAATTTGCTTTGTTTTATTCAGTTTGGCAGTAAGTAATTCTATTTCGTTGTCCATATCGGAAAGAATATCGGCAATAGCAGTTTGTTCTTCATGTGATAATGGAATCTTCACTTTTATCTTGCTGTACTCTGAAATCCAATATCTTTGGTGGTCTTTTAAAATAAAATCTATCATTTGCATACGCTCAAATATAAAGTGTAAATTACACAACCCACTAGAAGTTAACATTTTCATAGCTGACGATTTTATTTTGAATAAAAAATTAATATATTTTGATTCTGTTGTAAAATCATCAAATATAATAACAGGTAAGTTGGTATATAAATTATCAGTTTCATGAGTATAACCTAAAACCAATGACTTTCCAGCAGTTAATACTGGTATTCCGCTTTCTACATATTCTGTGTTCCTAACAATATATTTCTGAGGTTGTTCGTAGAATAATAATTCCCCTAATTTTTTCTCAACCCATTCTTCTTCAAACCCCGGTAATCGCTGTTTACCTGTTAATAATTCCTGCATCGCACCTTGCTTGATGGCTTTTTTCTTTTTTATTAACATTTCGAGATTCTCGATTAATGAGTCTACGTCAGAAAGTGCTTCGGCAATGGCTTGTTGTTCAGGTAAAGAAGGAAGAGGAATTTGCATTTTTGCAATCATATTACGGCGAATTGAATCTACAGATGATTTTGCGGTATACTTTATAACTTCATCAAGAAAATTTTGTTTAAAAAAGTAAAAGAAAAAAATACCATTAATTCCACAAAAATGCGTCATAATGTATACACGTTGATGAGCATCAAATTTTCCGATAAAATAGTGGTATACCTTACCTGTTCCTACGCCATCCCCAGCTGTTAGTACTGCTTCACAATCATAGCTGTAGCTGTCAATTCGTTCAATTTGTTGCGATCTCACGAAAAAGGGATAACGACCATTATATGTTTTATTTTCTGTATTTCGACTTCCCGTTTCAATGGTCATTAATTTTTCAGCAGAATCTAATTCCCACTCTATAGGAATAATTCCAATTTCCGTTTCTTTATATCCTCTTGGTACTTCTCTTTCACTCATCTCCGTCACCTTGTGTTTCGCGGAGATAACGGACATTACGTACTATTTCTTCTGTTAGTTCTTCTTCGGTTGGGAGTATTAATCTGTACTTAGATGTAAAAATCTGATTGCTTTCTGAAAGAACAGAATATTTTACAATTGTTTCGTCTTTTTCGGTACATAAAATAATACCGATGGTTGGGTTATCATCTTCGCCGCGTTTTAACTTATCAAACATTCGCACATACATATCCATTTGCCCGATGTCCTGATGAGTCAGTTTTTTTGTTTTTAAGTCAATGACAACAAAACATTTTAATAGATAATTGTAAAAGACAAGATCGATGTAGAAATGTGATGTTTCTGTACTGATACGAAACTGTCGCCCAACAAATGAAAACCCTCTGCCCATTTCAAGTAAAAATTCTCGTAAATGGCTGATAATTGCCGATTCAAGGTCTGTCTCTTTTGGGGTGGGATTTTCCGGTAAATTTAAAAATTCTAAAACATACGGGTCTTTTATCAAGTCCAACTTTGCAGGACTGTCTGTTTTCGTTTGTGTGTTTTCCTGATTTGTAGCTAACAATTCTGTCTTTTGTGATGAAAGAAGCCGTTCAAAGTAACTTGCTTGGATATTACGTTCCAAAACACGGACACTCCATCCCTGTGCTCGTGATTCGTTAAGGTAGTAATTACGGGTTTTTTCACTGTCAAGGCGCATAATTAGACGGATATGCGACCAACTTAATTCTCTACACAGTGTGTAGAGAATCTCATCGTTTTGCCATGTAAGATAAAATTGCCTAAAATTCCATAAATTGGCAACAGAAAAACCTTTGCCGAATGTGCCGCTCAAATACCGTGATAAATTAACAAGTAACTGATCGCCGTAATTTGCCCGTTCTTTCCCATGCTGTTCCTGTTCAACGATTCGTTTGCCAATGTTCCAGTATGTTTCAACCATAGCAAAATTTACAGCTGTATAGGTTTTGTGGCGACCTTCATTTAATATCATTAATATATCCGCAAAAAACTGCTTCTCGTTTTTGGCTGGGGCAATATTATTTTGTTTATTTTTATTCGGTTTCACCACGTGTACCCCATTTTCTTTAGGTGATTTGTTACTTTATCTTCATATTCCGATACAGCTTTTTCAAGTTTCGGTAATGGATTTTCATAACGTTCAGCCAATTCAATTACACGGTCAGACAAACGGTGGGAAATCGCAGAGTAAATAGCATCTATTTTGTCAAAAATACCATGCCGCCATTTTTTCTCAATTACTAATTCCTTTATTTGTTTGATCGTTAACTTTGCATATTGGTTATATATCTCGTTATCAAGCTTTACTTTTGATGATTTGATCGCGCTGTTCATAGTAGTTTCATCATCCAGTAATTCTAAGTATTGTTCCAGTACAGCAAGTTCTTCTGTATCATCAAGCGAATCTTTAATTAATTTAATACGGGTTTTTAAGCTATCTTTTGTAATGGTATCAGTTTCAGATTTTCCTTTTTTTATCCAAACTTTATTAAAGAGCCCTTCATCATCACCATGTTCATCTTTCATGGTTTCTTGATTTTGAATAATTTTTTCCAATTCTGTTTCCATGCGTTTTATAGCTTTCCAGTCATCTATGAAAAAACAATCAACAATAAGTTGTTTTGGAATAATTCGTCCTTCAAAATTTTTTATTACCCCTGTAGAGGTACCGTCTTTCTTTCTTTTGTATTCTATATTTATTTCACGGGCAGCTTCATAACCATCGTAACAAATTGCATACACATCATCCTGCATAGCTTCATCCCAATAATTCATCAATGCTTCATAAACATCATAATAATCAATAAGAGAAATACCTTCAAATCTTTGTAAAATACTATTTGATAATTCAGTAATAAACGCTCTAGGATTATTACCCTGTTTTAGTCCGTAAAACAAATTGTCATTTTCTTCTTTCCATACATTGAATACAGCATTAATTTTTAGTGTATATTTTTGAAATGCAGGAAAATTAAATATATGATGCCATACATTATCCTTATCAATATCCAGTTTGAAATATCCATCGCGTTCACTTGGTGAAAACATAGTTTTACTCAAACCGGTAAACACTTTTAAAAGCTTGTTAAGTTCATGTATATCTTTTTCTGGTATACCTCCCAAAAGATGAGCTTCAATATTTTGTAAATCTTCCTGCTCGCTGCTGTCAATGTAGCGTGGAATATTTAGATTATATTCATTTTTCTTTGCTATTTCAGAGAATGAAACAAATCGAGCGTATTTCGGGTCATCATTCCGCATCTCGGTAAAACAATCTACGATTTTTCGTATGTCTCGTTCCCGCAGGCGGTTTTTATTTCCATCCTTGATAAAACCTTTCGAAGCATCGATCATATAAATGCCTGTTCGCGCAGATGCATTTTCTTTATCAATTACTATTATACATGCAGGGATTCCTGTGCCATAAAAAAGATTGGGAGGCAAACCAATTATACCTTTAATGATTTTTTGGTTGATGATATTTTTTCTAATTATTGCTTCCGCATTTCCGCGAAACAATACACCATGCGGTAATATGATTGCTCCTTTTCCATTAGATTTCATGGAACGAATACAATGCATAAGCCAGGCATAATCTCCGTTCTTTGGCGGCGGTATTGCTCCAAAATTTTTAAACCGCGTATCATCGCTTGTATCAACTCCTGAACTCCATGCTTTATATGAAAACGGAGGATTAGCTACAACATAATTAAATTTCCAAATACTCTCGCTTTCTTTATATGCAGGGTTTGCAAATGTATTTCCGCCTTTTATAGTACCTGTAGATTTGTTGTGTAATACGAGATTCATTTTTGCAAGACCTGCTGTGTGACTCTCACTTTCCTGTCCCCATATGGTTAAACCTCTTGGCGCCTCATCAGCGGCTCGGATTAAAAGCGATCCGCTGCCACAAGCCGGATCGTATACAGTATCTGAGAAACGGGAAGACGCTTTTATTCCTATTACTTTTGCCATTATTCGGGACACTTCTGCCGGTGTATAAAACTGTCCTTTGCTTTTTCCGCTTTCCGTGGCGAAATTGCGCATTAAATATTCATAAGCATCCCCGATAATATCATCACCGCTAGCCCTGTTCTTTTTAAAATCAAAAGTATCCTGAAATATCGCTATCAATTTTGTCAGCTTATCGACTTTCTCCTTACCGCTGCCAAGCTTTGCGTCATCATCAAAATCGGCGATATTAATTACACCCATCAAATTGGAAGGATTTGCTTCGGCAAGGCGGGCAATAATTTTATTCATATTCTCGCCAATATGCGCTTTATTCTTTTGGGCAATCATATCATCAAAACTGCCGCCTATTTTATCTTTAAACTTTACTTTCAATGGGACTTTAATTTCTGCATAACGATCACCCTTAAAACGATCTGTTACATATTTCACGAATAGTAATGTAAGTATATAATCTTTATATTCAGATGCATCCATGCCGCCACGTAGTTCATCGCAGCTCTTCCACAAGGCGCTGTATAGTTCACTTTTTCTGATTGCCATAGGGTTTTCTCACCTTAAATATTTTATTAAAATTCTTCTATGCAAAGAATTCTATCCATAATAACCACTCAAATAAAGCCAACCTCCCCCTACTTCCTGTTAAAAATAAAAACACTTGGCAGTTCAGGGTTGTTGAGATGTTCTGTTGCCTCATTCAAATAATGCTGAGCGCAAATATCTTGAGGATCATCGGCTGTTACTTTTTGGAAACGATCTACTGCGGCAGTATAATCTTTCATGTGATATTTACGGACTCCGGACTCGAAGATTTTCTTTGTGGAAAGACGCACTTGTTTTTCTTCGGGAGGAAGAGCATCAAGCATATCAAATAGACCGACTACTTCATTCACTCCTGCTGCGCGTACCATACCGATAAACCTGTATTCGAATTCTGATTCAAGACCTGTAAGCTGATTCAA
Source organism: Treponema sp. (assembly GCA_009786455.1). Taxonomy (GTDB): domain Bacteria; phylum Spirochaetota; class Spirochaetia; order Treponematales; family Breznakiellaceae; genus WQXQ01. The sequence goes on along the minus strand of WQTD01000047.1, from coordinate 2,466 downwards.
CGTATCGCGTGTAATTAAAAGACCGGAACCTGTTTGTTTTGTAAGACCTTCTACTCTGGAAGCGAGATTAACGTTAGCTGAAATTACGGTGCTTGAAAGCCTTTCATTCTCGCCTACAATGCCCATCATTACGGAGCCTGTGTGAATTCCGATTCCGATATTAATTCCGTCTACTCCGATTTTTACTTTTGAGTCCTTATTAATAACGAGAGTCTGATAAAGCTCAATACCGGCGCGGACAGCGTCTATACCGTTTATAAACAGAGCCATTGCGGCATCGCCGATAAACTTATCCACAAAACCGTTATGTTTGCGTATGATAGGTCCTGCAATTCCGAGAATCTTGTTTATAAAAATAAAGTTTTCGCGGGCTGTCATCATTTCAGAATTAATTGAAAAATATCTGATATCAAAGAACAGTACGCTAATCTCCCGCTGTACGTTGTCACCTAGATTCATTTTGGTAATATCAGTCACTCCAAGATGTTCCATAAACTGCACCGGAACAAATCTGATGGTTGACTCATTCAGGCGGTTGATGCGATCAAACTGAGTTTGAAGCTCTTCTGCCATTTGATTAAGTCCCTGACCTACTTTGCCAAGTTCATCAAGCGCGCTGTAACGTACGCGTTCATTTCTGTTTCCGCCCGCGATTGCGTTAAGGACGCCGGCAACGGAGGAAAGCTGTCTTACCACAATTGAAACCATTATGCCCAGAGCCAGCAGAATGATAATACAAATAAATGCTGTTACAACCGCGACCTGTCTTTTTAATTTTGCGTTGCCTATTTCATGGCTTGTCATATCAAGCCCGATTTCAAACTTACCTGTGATTTCTCCCGCGCTGTTGTATATCGGCATATTGGCAAAAGTCCATTTTCCGTTATACAGCTCTGTTGTAAGCACGATAGGATTCCCGCTCATCAATGTATCGTAATCTTCTCCTTCAAGCGCTTCATCAGTGCGGAAAAGATTCCATTCTTCTTCGGAAATAACAACCACATATTCAAATTTATCCCCTTTATAAATCGCGGCGTAATACGCTTTATTCCACGGGTTGGCATTGTATCCGACGATTTTTTTTACTAAATCGGAAAGTCTTTGATATTCATCGCTGTGGATATCTTTAATTGTTTTTATTTTTTCGATATCGTCTCCGTTAATCATCTCTGATGAAAGAACGGTAAGCCCAATCATGTCATTAAACAATCTTTCGTTTTCCCGTTCCGTCATTATGTTAAATGTCACCGTAAACACAATTATAAACGCGATTATCAGCAAAGGAATAATTACAACGGTTTGCTTTATAAAAAGCGATATATAACGCGCTAGTATTTTTATGAACAGAAAGTACAGTCCCGCAATTAACGCGATAATGCCGATTACAAGCATGATCTGAATAAACGTTATACGAAACTTCTCTCCGATTGGAAGATGCAATTTGCCGTCATATATTGTAAAATCAGATCCGTCGTAAAGCCAGACAACATCATCAAAAATACCGGCAAAAGTATTTTCATGAAAGCCAAAACCGTTAAGCCGCTGTAATTTACCCTGTTCAATCAACGGTTCAAAATACGCTTCCGGAACAATACGCTGTAATCCGGTTTCATCGTAGACAACGCCATCAGCATTAATACGGAACAGATCATTAGATCCCATATCAAAAAATACTAATCTATCATCGGAATCATAAAAAATAAACCATGGATATATGCCGCCTTCGTCAATACTCCAATTAAAAGAAGCGCGAAGCTCTGGAGTTCCGCCGTTTACAACTTCATAAATATCTCCGTCGCGCAGAACATAGGCGTAATTTTTCATATCTTTAAGGACAAGCTGAGCGACAATAAAATTGAAGATCGCTTTTCCGGGAGAATATTCGTTAATTTCCGCAGTACTTATTTCATCCCTGTAAGTATCATACGAATAGAGTACAACTTTTTCTTTTAATGTTTGCGAAAAAGTTAGAACGCCGTCGTCGCAACGGAACGAACCAAATTGGTAAAACAACCGCGGATTGCTGTAAACGTCATCTTCATAGCTGATGCTGATAATATCCTTCACAAAATGCCCGTGATTGTTATATTTTCTGATTATATCCCGCTTTGTCAGCAAGGAATCATATTCGGCTTCGATAGCGTATACATACAAATTTCCTGCGTCATCAATCGCGAAATCTACAAGGCGCGTATATTCTTTAAATTTATCGATATCAATGGTGTAACGAATTTTTCTGTCGGGAGTCATGCAGACAAGACGGAATGAACCGTTGTCGATTGCATACAGATTTCCGTCTTTTTCAAATTTTGCCGTTGCAGGCGCGTCAAATGATGTATAACTCTGAAAAGGTTTGTTTTTCAGNACATCAGTATTAAAAAATACGAGAAGTGCGCATACAACAAAAACGGCTGCGGAAATGTAAAACATTAACCACATTGCGGGCTTTTTCATAATTTATTATAA
>WQTD01000046.1 GCA_009786455.1 Treponema sp. | reverse complement strand
ATTATTTCGGTTATCTGGAAAAAGTCAGCCGCTGGAATTTACATAACGGGAAACTGGAACTGCACACAAGCGGCGAAAACGGAGAAGCGGTTTTAATTTTCCGTTAACGGTGGCAGCTACTGATTTTCCTAATCACTCCAAATGCATCATGGATTCACGAAGGGTTTTATTGATGCGGGTTTGATACCCCTTGCCTTTTGATTTGTACCATGCCAATACATCCGCATCTATTTTAATTGAGAGTGATATTTTAACAGGTTCAATTTTCCAATACTCTAGTGTCTTGTAAAATACAAATGACGGAGTACTATGTTAAGTTAATTCCTTATGCAATAAGAAATTAACGTATATTGTTATATTTGAAACCGAATTTTACAGGACACTAGACGAGCAGGTTTCATGCGGGTGATTTTTTCGGCTGTAAGTTTAGGTGAATCCTTGTCATAAATGACAGGAAATACCTTTATTTCTTTAATCCTTTCAGGACTTAATTTTTTTGAAATAATCATTATATCTTTTATATAGTATTTTTTACAAAAATAGTAGCAGCGATTTTTATTAACGCCTTAATAATTCCATGGATTTTAATACTGCTGTTTCATCAACCAATTTCCCTGTAATATATTTATGAATAACGCTGGAAATAAGGGTTTGATAAGGAATTCCTTCTTCGGCGGATTTTTGTTTTACCTTTTCTATATCGTATGCCGAAATACGGATATTAATATTTTTTGTTTTATTTGCGGATTTTATTATGGCTTCTATTTTACTTTTTTTTTCACCTGTAATGGGAACGAAATTTTCTGCATTATCTTCGATGGATTTCTCAAAATCATCTAGAACAATCTTCATTTTTTCCTCCATAAATTTTGTGATACTTCCTGCTTGGAAAAACAGTTTTTAACACTATATTTTCATTAACATCAAATATGAAAGGGACAGCATAAGTGTAACCTTGAAAAGATATAACAAATATTTGCTGTTCCGGTCTTGATTTATTTTCTAAAACAGCAAGATATTTTTCCTCCATGATTAATGATGCAAATATTTCAAGTGAAAGACCTCTTTCCGCTATTAATTTTTGGTTCTTTTCTTTATCCCAAATAATTTGCACAATAATATATACTACATTGTCTGCTATTTGTCAAGAAAATTTCAACAGCAATTACCTCTCCCTTTCCCTCTCCGCGAATGATTTAATCACTGCTTTTATGGGTTCGAGGATTTCTTCTGGCAGAACCGCCAGATCGTCAAGTATTTCCTTAAACTGAATGTACCTGGAAATATCGATGGTTTGCTTGTATTCCCTGCCGGTAACAAGGTATTCCACCGAAACGCCGAGAGCGGCGGCGATTTTTGTAGCCATATCGGCGGATGGCATGGACTGTTGAGGTCCTAGATAACTATCCAAAGCTCGTATTTTAATTCCTGCTTTAGCGGCAAATTCCTTTCGACTGAGTCCAATATATTCAATTTCAAAGTGTAATCTCTTCGTAAAACTGGACATATTTGAAAAAATAACATAATTATGTGGATTTTCACTTGTAATGCACGTTATAACGTGATAATGTAATACACGCACGTTATATTAGGTTTTATTATTTTATAATATACAGCGGTTTCTAATAAAAATTGTAAATAGGGCAGGCTATTGTGAAAATTAAAAGTTACATTTTTCTTTTTTTCTTCATATTTACTTCATTCTACGCCTATCCATCAGGCGGTTCAGAAAATGAAACCGACAGTATCACCGCCCGCGGTTCTGTCGGAAGAAGGGAAGCCGCTTTTTCCGGTCCTTTATTTATAGGAGACGGCGGCAGTTCTATCCGGCTGGCGGTTTTGGCTCCTGAGGTTCAAGGGGATGTTCCTGTTTATCTGCCTTTATATATTCAGGGATTATTAAATAACAATATTAATAAATTTTCCGCCGTCAATTTAGTTGACCGCCAGAACCTTAACAGGATAATTTCCGAGCAAAATTTAGCCGCAAGCGGCAGGTTTTCCGACAATGATTTTATCAGAATTGGAAATTTAACAAACACTCAGTATTTTCTTTTTGGAACAATTCAAAGGCTTTCGGGGAACCGTTTTTCATTGCAGCTCTCTGTTACAGAAGCAAGCTCAGGAATCCGCAAAGCTACTTCGATGAAAGAAGGGACTCTTTTTCAGTTTGAAGGAAGAGCTGCTCTTTTAAATGAGGCGACAGCGGAACTTCTTGCGCAAATAGGTGTTCAGCTTACAGATGCGGGAAGACAAACGCTTTTGGCGGGTAATATTTCGTCGGTGCAGGCGGAAGCGGGACTTGCAAGAGGCATTACCGCTCTTGCGGGAGGAGCGGAAGTAGAAGCTCTTTTTAATTTTGCTCAGGCTGTTTCTTTTGATCCGTTGCAGCTTGAAGCGTTATCGAGGCTCAGCTCTCTTACTTCGACAATCAGCGGAGGAACCATCAGCCAAAGAATTTGGAATGATTTACAGGCAAGGGATCAGTGGCTTGATGTAATAAAGGAGACCGCCGCATTTTTCGATAATCATCCGCCTTTTGAAATTGTTTTTGATCCAAATTTAACGCAGATAGGAGAAACGAATTTTAAAAAACGCACAGTAAATCTTGGAATGCGCATTGCCCTTTATTCTTCCCAGGCTGGTTTTAACGCTCTGAACACACTGCTTGAAGGTCTTGATAAAACAGGAAGACGTAGCGAATGGGGATTTCCCGGCTGGCCGTTAATGGAAATTTCTCCGCGTGTAAAGGTGTAATGCAGATAAATAAAACGAGTGTGTATATGTACATATTAAAAAATTTAACTTCGTGAGGTATTTTATGTGGCAATTTGTAAGGAAAATATTGAAGCGTCTTGTCCCTTGTAGTATTCGGTTAATTTATTACAATGTAAATGATAAAATTTCAAAAAAAAATAATGGAAATAAAACAAGTTTTGAAACAGTTCTTGAAAACTTAAAAAACAGGGGTATATTTGTTAAAACTGTTATTGATATTGGAGCTTCAGACGGAAGATGGTCTAATAAAGTTATGAATGTATTTTCAGAAGCTGAATATTTATTGATTGAAGCAAATAAAGTCCATAAGAATGGATTGGAAAAATTTAAGGAAAATAACCAAAAAATAAAATATATCATCGCTGCGGCTGGAGATAAAACAGGAGAAATATATTTTGAAGGTTCAGATCCGTTTGGCGGACTTGCCATGCACGAGAAACCTCAAGGAAAATATTCTGTTGTTAAAGCAGTTACAGTTGATCAATGTGTTCATGAAAATGAACTATCAGGACCTTTTTTAATGAAATTGGACACGCATGGATTTGAAGTTCCTATATTTACAGGAGCAGAAAAAACACTAAACGATACAAATATCATTATTGTTGAGGTTTATAATTTTAAAATAGCAAAGGACAGTTTACTGTTTTATGAAATGTGTAAATATATGGGTAAAAATGGATTTAGATGCAGTGGGATAATTAATGTAAAGAATCGAATGAAGGATAATTTTCTTTGGGAAATGGACATGGTATTTGTGAGGGATACAAGGGAAGAATTTACAGATAATGAATTTTCGTAAAAATCGGCACTACGCCTAACAAATGGTATGCGCTACGGGTGCTGTTCGCACACTTGGGGTTCGAAAAACCGCAGTCGCTTCGCTTGGTGCGGTATTCTCTCACCCGCATTCCAGCCCACCAAGAAACCTACAGTTTTTTCTTATAAGGTGGGCTGGAACGTCACATTCTTAGAACGATAAAATCATTTAAAGAGACATAGTTACAGGGAATATTATAAGAATTTTTTTTGCTTGAGGATACCATAATTTTTTAAGTTTAACCATAATGGTACGCAATTCGTTTCTAATGTTGAACCCTCACTAAATGCTAATCTCTCATTAATTAAATTATGGGATGTTGATAATGGAATATCAAAAAAGAATTTTGGCGTTTATTGATGTTTTGGGGTTCTCAAATGCTATTAGAAAAACAATTAAAAATGGAAACGAGAATGAAGCTGAAACAATAAAGATATATAACTTTTTTGAAGATGCGCAAGAATTACTCAGTAAATCATTTAATAATAATAAAACTGATGATAGCAGAGTAGTTACTCATTTTTCTGATTCTATTGTCATTTCTTATAAAGTATCAGAAGAAGGAAGTGGTTCTCGTCTATTAACAGATGTTATTTTTCTTTTATTTAGATGCGTTACATAAAAATTTCTTATTAAGAGGTGCAATCGTACATGATAAAGTTTGTCATGAAAAAGGTAAAATATTTGGACCCGCTTTAGTTAAAGCATACAATATTGAAAAGAAAATAGCATTATACCCAAGAATTGTGTTTAGTGATGATATTCTTGATATTGAAAAACAATATCCTGCAAGTTGGATTGATAAATCTGATCGAAAAAACGCTATGAAAAACTTAATTTCTAAAGATTTAGATGGACTTAATTATTTCAATTATTTTGAAATAATTAAATTTCTTTTTGGCGATAATAAAGAAATATCTTATTACGATTCATTAAAGAATTTAATTAATGATTTGGGAAAATACGAAAATGATATGAGTTTGCAATCAAAATATTTTTGGTTAAAGAAGAAATATTGTGATTATAAATAATAAAGTGGAGAAAAATGTGAATATTAAAACTAAAATGTATCTAATTTACTTCTTATTAATAATTTTTTTCATTTTCTCACTCCCCCTCCACGCCCAGTCCCTACAAACTGCCGAAACAGCAGCTAACGATGCGATGTTCAGGTTGGAAGAAGCCTTAAGCGGCAGATCAGAAGGTTCAGGAACAAGTCAAAGCGTATCTTCAGTGCAGGTAACAAGGAGCAGAGCGCAGCCGTCATGGGTAAACGATCCTTATACGGTTTTTCCAAAGAATCGTTATATTGCCGCGGTCGGTCACGCTTCCGGTCGCGCCGAGGCGGAGAAAAAAGCGTTAGCCGCTCTTGCCGCTGTTTTCAGTCAGTCAATAAAGTCGGATTTGACAGTCGCCGCCGTCTACATGGAAGCGGTCAGAAACGGTTTTATTTCTGTATCGGAAAACACAATGGTGCGCGAAACAATTGTCGCGTCCGTTTCAATGGATTTGCTGATCGGAGCGGAAATCGGCAATATCTGGGAAGACAGGAGCGGAATAATTAACGCGCTTGCCTATATTGAAAAAGAGAAAGCAATCGCCGTTTATTCGGAATTAATCCGCCTGAACCATTAAAATATCGAAAACATTATTTCGATGAATGTAAATGAGAAAAACACTTTCGAAGGCTTATCCCGCTATAATCTGGCAGCCCTTATTGCCGGCATTAATTATAAATACGCTGTTATTATTTCATTTGCTGGAGGCTCAACAGCTTCTTTAAATTTCACAAGCGCGGATACCTTGATTTTGGAGTCGAAAAATATTCTCCGTAATATTCCTGTAAGCTTAAATGTCAAAGGCGATCAAAACAACAGGATTCGCGATGCCTTTGCAAAAACTTTAAGCGCAGAAGGTCTGCGGACGCAGGGGAGCGGCGCTCCGTATATTCTGGAAATAGCCGTAAATATGAGCGAAGCTGTTTTTCCTGAGAACAATATTGTTAACTGCCGTTTTACTGTTGACGCAAATTTGATAGAAAAAGCCACAGGTTCTGTTTTGCTTCCGTTTAACGTCACGGACAGGGAAGGCCATATAACTTATGAGGAAGCGAAGGCAAGATCGTTTTTAACGATGGAAAAAATCATTTCAGAAAAATACCCTGTTGTTTTCAGGGAATATATTGCGGCTTTGATGCCAAAAATAAAATAATCAAACTGTTTTTGTATGAAAACAGAAAAATTTTTAGGAGTTAAAAATGAAAAGAAATTTATTATTTATCACTGTGTGTTTGCTGGCAGTTATGGCGATGTCCTGCGCCTCAAATAAAACTCCGGTAAAAAATACGTCTCAGGAACGTTATGTAAACAGCGGAATTCCTAAGGTAGTATTAGATACCATAAAAAATACGCCGGAAGATTCTCTTGTCGGTATAGGGACTGCGCGTATGGCGACATTAAACCAATCCAGAACCATCTCCGCTACAAGAGCACGCGCTGAACTTTCCCGTCAAATGGATGTCATTGTCCGGGATATGGTGCGTGACTACACAGCAAGCAGCGAAGTTGATCATTCCGCCGCTCTTGCTTTTCAGGAAAATATAACGGTACAGCTTTCCCAGTCTAGACTTCAAGGTTCTTCCATTGTTGATGAAGCTGAAGACGACAGAGGCAATTACTGGACAATAGTAATGCTGAATAAAATGGGAACAGTCAATGAAATCAATCAGGCTGTAGCCGCCGCAAAACTGCGCATTCCGGCAATGGCTTCATTTAACGCCGAAGATCGAATGAACGCAGCATTCGACAGATATTTTAAAGACAACCAAATTGGCTATTCAGACAGGGATTAAGGAAAAAAGAAAACGCATCTGGTAGAAACTGCCGTTTTTCATTATCTAGTTGTGGGTAAGGATACGTAATATGTAAAAAGCGGCAGCAGCTACCACTTAAGTATTTATGTAAAATTCATATAAACTTCTGTGAAAAATATTAAAATTGTGTAATATTTTTATTGATTAAATTCTCGGATGTTTTTATGATTAATACATGAAACGCTTTTTAATGCCGATTTTCCTTATTTCATTTGTTTTATGCAGTTGTATTAATAATCAGAAAATTGTTCACAAAAAATATGAATTCGAAAAAATGTATGACGATAATCATGTTTTTTCTTTTGAATTATATCTGGAAAATCTTAATGGACCTGAAAATATATCAAACCTTGTTAACGAATTAATATATAATGGTAAAAATTTTGATGAATACAGGGAATATATTGAACAAAAATTTATTCAGGATACAGTCAGGAATAATTATCCGGTAGTAATTAATGAAGACGGAACAGCGTATATTAATCATTCCGAATATAATGAAAATTATTCAATTGTTTTTCGTAATGATCAATTCATTATATTTGAAAATAAATTATGGTTCTACAAAAGCGGCATGGCGCATGGTAACTATTCAATTAATTATTTTATAATTGATTTACCGGAGAAAAAAATACTTGACAGAAATGAATTATTAAATCAAATACCGGAAAAACTGTTAATTGAAAATATTACAAAAAAACATGAAGTAAATAATTTTTTACGCAGTAATATTTGGCCGCCTGATACAATAAATTTTAATAACGGGGTTGTTGAATTTTTTTGGAATACCTACTCAATATTGCCGTATGTTGATGGTGTAATCAGCGTAGAATTAAAAAAAGAAGCTGTCGGGCAATACTTAACAGAAACAGGAAAGAAATTACTGGCTATGACAGAGAAGCGGTAGAAGTTACCTATTAACAACAAAAGCGCTTGCCATTCGATCTGTCTCATGGCGATTTATACCAAGTGAATGCGCCGCGCTTTACCAACTGCTGACAGCGCGCTGCACTTCATCAAGGATAACCAGCGCTTTTTTTTTAAATTCGCTTATAACCGAAAACGCATTTTTCAGTAATGCTTCATGAGATACCATATCTATTGCGAGGGATAAAAATGGCTGTCCTGTCTGGCGCGGGACAGGATTTAAGTCATAAACAGGAGAAAGCCGCCAGCCTTTAGGAAAATTGTTATCTGACGAAAAATTAAATAAAAAACCGTGATTGCGTAAATGGTCATAGGTATTAGAAATGAAAATATTAAAAAAAAGCCTTCACCACAATTCCTCAAGGTCATGTATGGGATTAGCGCCATATTGAATCAATGCATAGGCAATTTCAAGATAAGGAACGAAACCATAATCTGCCAATTGGAGAATATCTGGCCAAAGAAAGACATCAACTGTTTCTGTCATAATTTCCTTTTTAGACGGATACGCTTTAGCAGCCGTCCTTCTTCCAGCATGAGACCTGTCATATCATGAGTTGAATCGGCAATATCCCGCATTTTTTCCGTAAATCCAGGCACAAATACCACAGAAGCCCATGCTGCCATGGAAGCGTGATGAAACTACAACAACGGCTGTCAAAAAAAGAGGAATGAATTTCTTCATTCCCCGCTTTTAATTTATAACATCCAATCCCTACTGCTGCCGGACAGTCTGCCTTACCTGACTTTCGCCGAAGCCGTCAATTTCCTTTACAAGAGCAAGCCAGTAGTTGGCTTCTTTTTCTGAAGTGTATGGACCAAGACGTACGCGGTACCAGAGACGGCCTTCTACTTCACGGTTTTCAATGATTGAGACAAAACCTTTGGAATCGAGTTTACCTTTTGCGTCCTCGGCTCTCACCTTCGCTGAGAAAGCGCCGGTTTGCACCCAATAATCGTTAATTGTCTTTGCGGTGGTTTTTGTAATAGCGGCGGATCTTGTCGTAGTTACTTGAGTTGTCGCAGCCGGCTTTGAAGCAGCGGTTGTTGTTGCGGCGGTAGTTTGCTTTCTTACTGTTGAAGCAGCCGGAACTTCTGGAGTATCAGGAACAGCGGCGGATGCCGGTCTCGGTATTTGAATTGTCATGCTCTCTCCGTTTGTCCTGTCAATCGCTACAGGAGTATCGGGAATTCCTTCAATAATGATTTTTGTTTCCTGAGTATTGTTTATTACAGGTTGTACTGGATTTACAGGATTATTATCACCGCTTACAATAGGAGGTTGAATGGGAGCGGATGTAAAAAAAGAGGTGCCCTGCGTCTGTACTTTCGGTGTCAGAAGCATCAAAGCTGCGGTAATTGTTACAAGTAAAAATACCCCGACTGAGACAGCTACCAATATCAATTTTCTCTGTTCTTTTTCCATGTTTTCAAATCCCCTCTAAGCACTTATCAATCATTAATTCCAGTTTTTTATTCAAATTTTGAGAATTGAATAATCCAGAGTTCTCTACTCTATATATTTCGGCACTTGCGGTTAAATATTGAGTGTTGAAGTCTTTCTGGCTGTCAAAACGGCGGAAAATATCCACGAAGGAAAGATTATCGCGTCTGTATGCCCTAAAAAAACGGGTAAAATAGGACGCATGGACAATAATTATTCTATTTAACCTGTTAAAGACCGATGATTTATGCAAAAGAGCGGCGTTTATCACATATGCTTTAAGACCTTTTTTTTCTTTTTCAATGACCCATTCGTCAATTAATCGGTTTACAGGCGGATGTACAATCGCTTCAAGAGCAGCCAACTTATCAGGTTTTCCAAAGGTACGCTGCGCCAAAAGCCGTCTGTTCAGCGAGCCGTCGGTTTTTTCCAGGTCATTGCCGAATTTAGCAAATATCGTTTTTTTCTCACTCTCCAAAACCGGATGACCAAGTTTATCTGCATCAAGAATTAGTAATCCGCGCCTTTCCATGATAGCCGCGACATGATTTTTCCCCGAACAGTATTTCCCTGTCAAACCTATGAGCATATTTAATAATCGGTATTTCTTACGTCTGGCGCTATATATGTTTTTGTTTTATAATGGGTTTTATGGTTAAACAGATAATTTCTACTGTTTTATTGCTTATTCTTTGCGTTTTTTCAGTTTTTATTGGTTTAAAACCATTCGGACCTTTTTCCGCATGGCAGCAGCTCTATACTGAGCCGGAAATTGAAACTGAAACTGAAACTGGCGATGTTAAAGAGGCTGCGGCGGAAATAGCGGATCAGCTTAATGACGGGAAAAAAACCGCAAGATGGAGAAGTGTTCAGCAATCGCTTGCAGAAAAAACTGATCAGGTTTCCGCTGTTTGGGAAATTCAAAAATCGATACACGGAACCATCAGCGTCCTTCTTTCATCAGATGTAAAATCCGTTTATCCGTCCGCAAATCCCATTGTTTCCCTTTCTCCTGTTAACGCCATTCTTGATAAAATATCAAAATATTTTTTGCATGCGTCAGGCGTTTTGGCTTTTGAAAAAACATTGTTGATTTTCTATGTCCCTTTAACATTTTTAGTTTTAATCCCAGCATGTGTTCTGGTTTTTATTTATGTCATATGGACATACAGGGATAAAAAAAGACTGCACAGGGTGCTTATTGTATCTGTTCTTTTTTGTTTAATATTGGCGTTTGCAGTTCCGTTATCGTTAAAATTATCCGCACTTACCGGGGATAAAATTTTGTCAAAAAATGTAAACACCCTGATTTCTTCCATGGAAGAAATTCATCTGAGCAATGTAAACCTTGACAATGAAATAAAAAGGTTCAGAAAAACCGAAGCTGCAATAACAGGTTATCTGTCAACAGCAAAGGATATATCCAATACGGTCATAAAAGATTCGATAAACTACATTGTTATTTTCATGTTTGTTTACATTCTGGTTCCTGTGCTGGTTATAATTGCGCTTTGTTTAACTGCGATATTTTCCGCAATATTAATATTAAGAAATAATGCTTAATACTGACTGGCAGACTATTCTTTTATTACTGCCCGGAATTCTTTTGGGACTGACCGTTCATGAATTCTGCCATGCTTTTTGCGCATGGAAGTTAGGTGACAACACAGCTTATGAACAGGGACGGCTGACGTTAAACCCAATTAAACATATTGATATTATTGGGTTTATTTTTATCGTTGTCGCCGGTTTCGGCTGGGCGAAACCTGTGCAGTTTAATCCTGAAAACCTGCGCAATTTACGCCGCGATAAAGCGCTGATTGCCGCGGCAGGTCCGCTTTCCAATTTTATTCTTGGAGCAATACTGGCGCTGTTTGTAAAAGCGGTGCTTTTTTATTACTCCAATAATGAAGCAAGTCCGGGTGTTCTTATCGAACATTTATTTTATATTTTATATTATGCTGCTTCGATAAATTTCGGTCTTTTTATTTTTAACCTGCTTCCAATTCCGCCGCTTGACGGCAGCCATATTGTTTTTTCCGGTCTTAATCTGAAGCTGGAAACCGAAGAAAAGATCAGAAGAATCGGTATGCCGGTTTTATTTATAATTCTTATTGTTCAGAACTATTTTAATATTACCATTATCCCGATTGGCATTGTTATTCAAAAGCTGATGGGCTTGTTTATTTAGTGTTTATCCATAAAATCGGTTACTTTAAAGTCGGTTGCTTTATTTATGACCAGCGGCGGAAATCAATCTCTATTCAAAAATCTTTGAACAGCCTCCATTGAAAATCCCTCGTTCCTGAGCAGGAACTTCAATGAGCGCGTAACATCTTCGGTATTGTCTCTCTTCCCGGCGGATTTGCGTTCGTATTTTTTAACAAAACGTTCCAGCAGGGCAAACTCAGTTTCTTCATCAAGTACAGAGCTAAGAGCGGACGCTGCTTCATCACGATCAATTCCTTTCGCGCATAATGAGGAAAGAAGCTGCCTCGGGCTGCGGGTAAAACGCAGACGGGACTGAAGCCAGAAACGGGCATATCGGCTGTCATCGATAAGTTTTTTCCCTGTCAGGCTGGAAATGACTTCGTTTATTACAGAGGAATCGTGTTTGCGTTTTTCCAGTTTTCGCGCAAGACCGGCGCTGCACTGCTCGGCTCTTGCGATTAAATTTAACGCGGTTTTTTCCGCTTTTAAATACTCTGGAGTATCCAACTAACGTTTGGAGAACTGGAAGCGTCTTCTTGCTCCGGGGCGGCCGTACTTCTTGCGTTCAACCATGCGGGGATCGCGGGTAAGGTAGCCGTTTGCGCGAAGACTTGCGTAATTTGTATGATCAACCTGACAAAGCGCACGCGCAAGACCATGGCGGCAGGCGCCTGCCTGTCCATTGCAGCCTCCGCCATAGACATTTATCAACACATCAAACTTATTCTCGCTGGATGTTACCATCAGCGGCTGACGAACCATTTGCACATGCTCACCCAACGCAAAGTATGTTCTTAATTCCTTGCCGTTTATGGTAATCATGCCGTTTCCGTCCCTGACATAAACGCGGGCCACCGATGTTTTTCTTCTTCCTGTACCTATTCCAAGATTTTTAATCATATCTCCCTTCCTGCTTTTTATGCTTCAATGGGCGCCGGTTTCTGGCTGCCATGCGGATGCTCCGCTCCGGCGTATATTTTAGCGTTCTTCGCCATTTTTCTGCCGAGCGGTCCCTTGGGAAGCATTCCCTTAATTGCGATTTCCAGCGGCATAGTCGGATGCCTTGCGATTACTTTTTCAAAATTATTGGATTTTAAACCGCCAACATAACCCGAATGGCTGTAATACATTTTCTGCTGTTCCTTCCTGCCGGTTACCTTGATTTTATCCGCGTTTATTATTACAACAAAATCCCCTACTTCCTGATGGGGAACAAAAATTACTTTGTTTTTTCCTCTGAGAATGGAAGCCGCTTTTGCTGCCACCCTGCCCAGAACTTTACCCTCGGCATCAATAACAAACCACTTTCTTTCTACCGATGCCGGTTTTTCAAATATTGTCTTCATACATCAACCTTTTAATTGCCTTTCTATAATAGTAACGGGAGTCTAAGCGTACTAAAATTGGAAAATTGTGTCAATACCGATATTGACTGGCAGATATTTAATGGAAAGGTATTGAATTTCCCAATAATAACAGAACCATAACTTCTATTTTATATTTAATTAAAATCACTTGACAACTTAGCCCGATATGGACTAAGTTTATAAAATGAAAGATAAAAATCTGTATGTTGGAGAACCCATGGTAACTTATACCGATAAAACTGTTTCTATCCACGAAGCGAAGACCAATTTTTCAAAACTTGTAAAACGCGCGGAAGCCGGGGAGACAATCTACATCGGCGCTTACGGTAAGCCGACAGTAGCGATGATCGCTGTCGATCAAAAAGCAATTAACGCAAAATTACGCGAGCAGGCTTGCGGTTGTATGAAGGGAGAAATTGAATATAAGGAAGGCTGGGATCATTGGACTGACGAAGAATTGTATGAAATGTTTTACAGCAGTTTTATGACCTGGGAGGAATTTTTAAAATCATGACACAATATTTATTGGATACATATACTCTCATATGGTATTTTGAAAATACAAAACGAATTGATCCCATTAAAAATCTAATTTCATCGGAAGACTCCGAGATTTTTTTCAGTACTGTTTCTTTTTGGGAAATGATGATAAAAATTCGCTCTGGAAAATTACTTCTAAATATGGATAAATTCAGATCATTTGTAAGGAATAACGCATTCATCGAATTGCCGGTTACCGGTAATTACATAAAAGCTTATATGGAATTACCCAAACATCATAATGATTTTTTTGATCACATGCTTCTCGCCCAGGCTATAACATGCCCCATGCGCCTTATAACAGGGGATGCAATTCTGGCTGAGTATTCATCTCTTGTGATAGTGGTTTAACCCAAACAAGCCTCGATACTTGCTATCATAAATAGCGGAATCGAATACAGGTTTTCCTGTTTCCCGAAATTTTTTAAAGTGGTGCGGACTGCCATTTTTGGCTTATACAGATCGCAGTATATTTCAAGGCTTTTTGATTTTTTATGGATTCCGGATTTTACTTCGATGGGGACAATATTATTCTGCCATTGAATGAGAAAATCGACTTCGCTTTTTCCTTCATCCTTCCCCCAGTAATAAACAGGTATGCCGCTTAACGAATTTGTTTGAAGTGTTTTTAACTCCTGCAGAACAAATTGTTCTGTTATAGCTCCCTTGAATTCTTTATATACCAATGGATTGGGATCGTAAAATGTTTTTATATCAAGTCCTGCGGCTGCGGATAAAAGCCCTGTGTCCAGCAT
>WQTD01000045.1 GCA_009786455.1 Treponema sp. | reverse complement strand
GAAGGCGAAAGTCTTGAACTCGATACCAAAGAAATATCTACAGGAGTAAACGAAATGGCTTTAGGGACAGAGAAAATAAATGTAACGGTGAGTCAGGTAAACGATATTAGCAGGAATAACCGGAAAAATATCGATATTCTTGTCGGGGAAGTTTCGCGCTTCAAGGTTGACTAAAAGGTATGGTATATTATGGGGTATAATATTAAAACAATTTCCATTCATGGTGACACGCAATGGTGACAGGCACCTTTTTCCCTGTGTGCCTTTTTAACGCCTTTTAAGGAGAGTAAATTGAGAAGACAGGACAGGGAAATAACCGATATAAACGAAAAAATAAATA
Source organism: Treponema sp. (assembly GCA_009786455.1). Lineage (GTDB taxonomy): Bacteria > Spirochaetota > Spirochaetia > Treponematales > Breznakiellaceae > WQXQ01. Next base: position 14,610 of record WQTD01000045.1, on the reverse strand, counting down.
TTCTGGATAAATGCAAGGTGTGCAGAATCGGTTTATCGGAAAACAATATGCCTTATGTAATCCCGCTTAATTACGGATATGTTTTCGAAAATAATCTGTTAACTCTGTATTTTCACAGCGCACTGAAAGGAAAAAAACTTGAAATAATAAAAGCCAACGACAATGCATGTTTTGAAGTTGACTGCGATTTAAATTTGATTGAAGGTGAAAACGCATGTGATTACGGATATGCGTTTAAAAGCATTATCGGATTTGGAAAGATATCAATTATCGAAGATACCGGAGAAAAAATATTTGGATTAAATACGCTTATGAAACATCAGACTGAAAAGGAAAAAAGGTACGATTTTCCCGAAGAACAATTAAAAAGCGTTTGCGTATTTAAAATGGCTGTTGATGAATTCTCAGGAAAATCAAAATAATTCCCGAAACGGTAACAGTTTTTTCCCATTGACGGGAAGGTTTCTTTTTATTAAATTTTACACTATGACTTTTCGCATGGATTCACTGATCGTAACAATTACATCTGCGCTTGATTCGGTTGAAAAGGAACTTTTGGGAGCAAGCAGCAATCACGGAAAGCGGATTGCGGTTTTATGCACGAAAATGGGAAAATTGCTCGGAAAAAACACGAAAGAAATTTCAGGGCTGACAAACTGCGCCCTTTTGCATGATAACGCCCTGACTGAATATATTCTTGCGACACGCATGGGCGGACATTATGATTCGACCATGAAAAAACATTGCGAATACGGTCAGCGAAACGCGGATTTGCTTGGGTTTAACACTAACATAAATAATTTTATTCTTTATCATCATGAACGCGCCGACGGCAAGGGTCCTTATGGTATATTCGAAGGAGGAGGTCCGGTTGAAGCTGAGCTAATAGCGATTGCCGATTCCATTGATGTCGTCCGCCATTTACAAAATTTAAAATTTGATGATCTTGCATCTGTACAGAAGACAATCAGGGAAGAAACCGGCAAAAAATTCGGTAAAATCGCGGCGCAGGCAATGCTTGAAGTTATGGACTGGCCGACTGTCGAATCCCTTAAGGATGAATTTATAAATGAAACTTCCGGAGCTTTCCTGGTTCCATGGGTTGCCGATATGGAAGACAAAATTATTTTTAATCTTGTAAATTTTATAACAAGGATAATTGACTATAAATCCGTTTTCACAAAACATCACTCAACTCAAATCGCCAACATGGCTTATCTTATGGGGAAATATTATAATTACAATCAGGAAGAAATAATGAAATTATATCTTGCCTCCGCTTTACATGATTTGGGAAAACTGGAAACGCCGACTGCGATATTGGAAAAACCCGGCAAATTGACTGATGATGAATTCTTAATAATCAAAAAACATGTTTTTAAAACAAGGAAGCTGCTGGAAAATATTGACGGATTTCAGGACATATGCGAATGGGCTTCAAACCACCATGAAAAACTAAACGGAACAGGTTATCCTTTCGGGAAAAAAGCCGATGAACTGGATTTTAATTCAAGGCTTATGACCTGCATTGATATATATCAGGCAGTCAGGGAAGAGCGTCCCTATCATCCTCCGCGAAGCCATAAAGGCGCGATCCTTTTGCTTGATAAAATGGCGGATAACGGCGAAACAGATAAAAGTATTGTAAATGACATATCAATAGCGATGGCGCCGTATGACGGAACGGAACTTCCCTCCCCGGAAAGCGTAAAGAGCCTATAGCGCGTTATGCAAAAGCCTGAGGTCTTTCGCATCTGCTTTCCGGTTTGACATATTTCCCGTAAGCTGAAGCTTCGTGTATACAGTGCATGATGTCAAGCGCATGAAAAGCAAGTTCAGCGCAGGCGCGGTGAGGGCGGTCTTCCTCTATCGCTTCAGCCATTTCAGTTATTCCCAATCCGCGCGAGTTCTCCCTGAATTTTTCCAAAAGGGGGATTTCTGTCCAGTTCTCTTCACGCAGGCGCCGCACCTTTACAGGCCCTCCGAATGTATTCGGGTCGGGAACGTTTAACGTTCCTTCTGTCCCGTAAATCTCAATATACGGCATTGAATGAGAATAAACATCAAAACTTGTGATTAGGGTAGCCGCCGCGCCTTGCGCAAAATCAAGCACGCTTGCGATATGAGTGGGGATTTTAACATTGATAAGCTCTCCGTTCTGATACTGATTGGTTATTGTCCTTTCCGCTGTGCTTATTTTTGCGCTCCCGCAGACTCTTTCAACCTGTCCCAGAAGACTGACAAGAGCGGTAATGTAATAAGGTCCCATGTCGAACATCGGTCCGCCTCCGTCCTGATAGAAAAAATGCGGCGACGGGTGCCAGTGTTCAGGGCCGTGACTCATCATAAAAGCGGTTGCGGCGACAGGTCTTCCTATCATGCCCTCATCAATAACCTTCCTGCATGTCTGCAATCCCGCGCCAAGAAATGTATCCGGCGCTCCGCCAACTCTCACATTCTTTTCATTCGCTGTTTTTAAAAGCAAGACCGCCTGTTCGCGTTTTGTACAAAGAGGTTTTTCATTGTATACATGCTTTCCGGCTTTAACAGCGGCAAGGGCTGTTTCAAAGTGCGTATTCGGCGGGGTAATATTGAGGATTATATCAACATCACTGCTTCCAAGCATTTCATCCAACGTTTTAAACGCCCTTAATTGATAATCCGCCGCCGCTTTTTCCGTTCTTTCAAAAAATATATCAGTTACAGAAGTAAGTTTTACTCTTGCGCCGAACATGCCTGTCAGATTATCAAGATATATTTTACTGATGTTCCCTATCCCTACGATCCCAATTCTCTGCATTATTGCCTCCTGCGGCTCGCCGCGCTTATTGCGTGCCCTTCCAGTCCTTCGGTTCTTGCGATTATTTCCGCCGCGTTACGCGCTTTTTCAAAACCGTCTGTATCTTCGCAGCGCAGTGTTGTAACGATTTTTAAAAAGTGCCTCACTGAAAGCCCTCCTGTAAAACGCGCGCTTGTCTCTGTCGGCAGAGTGTGGTTCACTCCGGCGGAATAGTCTCCGAGAACCTCCGCGGAAAGAGAGCCGATAAAAAGCGATCCGTAATTTTTTAAAAGGGGAACCAACTCATGCGCATCTTCAGTCTGAAGCTCAAGGTGTTCAGGCGCGATAATGTTTGCTATTTTTACCGCTTCTTCCCTGTTTTTATAAACAACGACAAGTGCGTTTTCAAGCGAAGTGCGTGCAATCTCTCCGGATGGAAGTTCAGAAACACGCGTTTCAACGGCGGCGGCAAGTTTTTCGGCGAATCCCAAATCTGGAACAAGAGCCCTGGCGCGCGCGTCAGGATCGTGTTCCGCCTGAGCGATCATGTCAACAGCGGCAAAGTCAGCGTTGTTTTTTCCGTCCGTAATAATTAAAACATCAGAAGGCCCTGCGATAAAATCAATTCCCACCTGCCCGTAAAGCTGACGCTTTGCCGCCGCTACAAACCTGTTCCCCGGTCCGCAAATAATATCACAGCGGGGAACAGATTCCGTTCCATACGCCAGAGCGGCAATTGCCTGCGCTCCGCCGATTGTGAAAATACGCAGCCTGTTATCTGAAATGCCGCAAACATTTGCTGCATTGGCTGCCGCTGCAAGTATTTTTTGATTTGGGATTCCGTTTTCCGCCGGAGGCGAACAAAGAATCACTTCTTCAGCGCCTGCGCATAAAGCGGGAATCATGCACATCAGCACGGAAGAAAAAAGCGGAAAACGCCCGCCCGGAACATAAACAGCCGCGCGCTGAACGGGAATTATTCTCTGCCCTGTAAAAAGACCCGGCTGTATTTCAAATTCAAAATCCTTAAATTGCTCTTTTTGTTTTAATGAAAAACGGTAAATATTATCCGCTGCAAATTCGATCGCTTCTGTAAGGTCAGGCTCTTTTTCGTGCATTTGTACAAGCGCGTTTTTCGCTTCAGAGAAAGGGACTTCCAGTTTATCAGGAGAAGATTTATCAAACTTTGAAGAGTATTTTTTGACGGCTTCATCTCCGTTATCGCGCACATCGGCGATTATATTTTTAACGGTTTCTTCAGTTTTTTTGTCTTCTGATTTAAAAATATTCTTTTTCCAGTATTCTCCAAATTCCTTACTTTGGATAATTTTCATAATATTTCCTTACATGCATTAATAAATAAATTCATTTCTTCGTCTGTGCCGATACTGACACGCAGGTAATTTGCAATTCTCTCCTTGTTAAAATGACGAACAAGTATTCCCTTTTCACGAAGCACGGCGAAAATTTCTTCCCCTCTTCTGCCAGGAGCTTTTATAAAAAGAAAATTCGCCGATGACGGAAGTACGTTAAACCCAAGGTTTGTCAGCTCTTTCGCTGTTCTTTCCCGCGTAGCGGTTACTCTCTTGTTTATTTCGTCATAATAGGCGGCGTCTTTAATTGCCGCCTGCGCTCCTGCCAAAGCAAGACGGTCAAGGGTATAGGAATTAAATGAATCGCGGACTCTGCAAAGACCTTCGATTAATTTTTCGCTACCTATCGCAAAACCTGCGCGAAGACCGGCAAGCGAAGCGGATTTTGAAAGCGTGTGCACGGTAAGCAGGTTTTGATATTTTTCGATATACAGGACAGCGCTCTCCGCGCCGAATGCCGCATAAGCTTCGTCAACAATAAAAACTTTTTTTTGTTTTTCCTGATACCCGGCAATAGATAAAACGTCGTCTAACGAAAGCGCAATTGATGTGGGCGCGTTTGGATTAGGCAAAATAACACCGCCTGAGTTTATTTTATAATCTTCGGCATTAACAGTGAAATCTTTGCGAAGCGGTATTGTTTGATACGGAATATTCCAAAGACCCGCATATACAGGGTAGAAGCTGTAGGTAATATCAGGAAAAAGCACCGGAGAAGCTTTCCCGCAGCATGACGCGCCTGAGTCCTCAAAAAAAGCGCCGAAGGCGAAAGCGAGTATCTCATCGGAGCCGTTACCTGCAAATACCTGCTGTATTTTTACACCGTAACGGTTTGCAATTACTTCGCGCAGCGCGGTACATTCAGGGTCTGGATAAAGGCGCAGACTCTCATTGGCTGCCTTTTGAATGGCTTCAATTACTTTGGTAGAAGGAGGGTAAGGATTCTCGTTTGTGTTAAGTTTAATAAATTTACGATCTTTGGGCTGCTCGCCCGGGACATAAGGAGAAATGTTTCTTGTACGCCTGTTCCAATACTCGCTCAAAATTTTTTCCTCTTTAAGTCAACATTACTCACTTTTTATGTCTTCGATCCAGTTCGTCAAGTATTTCCTGTATGCTCACGCCCGCGCGGGTCATCAAAACCGCAGAAAAATACAAAAGATCTGCTGCTTCCCAAATAATTTCGTCCCTATTTTTCGCTTCGCATAACTCCTTCGCTTCTTCCATCACTTTCTCACGAACAAGTTCATCGTCAAGGGTTGCTGTATAAGAGCCGGGCGCGGGATTACGGAAGCGTTCAGTTATAATGTCCTGTAAATATCCAAGAGTGTAATCCCTGTTAGCTGCAAAACATGACCATGCTCCTGTGTGGCAGACAGGACCCGCAGGCTGAGCGATTGCCAGCAACGCATCCCTGTCGCAGTCAGCTCGAAGACGCTGAAGCTTTAACACATTCCCCGAATTTTCTCCCTTCATCCAGAGTTTGTTCCGCGTGCGGCTGTGAAAACAAATGTTTCCGCGCTTGAACGTTTCAGCTAACGCTTCTTTTCCGGTAAAACCTGTCATCATTACCTGTCCGTCAGGAGTTTGAACGATGACAGGGAGCAGTAATTGCGGCGGCGTTTCCTGAACTTGACCTTTTTTCCAGTTAAGGCAGGCGGAGAACGCGTCGGCAAGATTTATTTTTCCTGTATAGAGAGCCATCCCCAGCTGTACATCGCAGCCGAGGGAAGCGATTTTTTCAACCTCGTCCAATGTTGAAACTCCTCCTGCGACTGTAATCTGACATTTAACAGCTTCGCGTAATTTTTTAACAGGTTCAAGATTGATGCCTGTCATCGTTCCTTCACGCTCAACGCAGGTAAAAAGCAGTTCACCCGCAAACGGCTCAACAGCTTTCGCGGTTTCAATCAATTCAAGCCCTGTGGGGGTTTTCCAGCCGTCTACTACAATCTCTCCGGCGCGCGCGTCAACGGCAACAATGAGCCTCTGGCGTCCAATTTTATCTGACATTTCTTTAAGGAAGGAAATATTGACAGAGAACTCACCGCCGCTCTTGCCTGCGTCTTTTTTCTCCGGGTTACGAAAAGCGTTTGAACCTACGATAATTTTTCGCGCGCCAAGAGCGACAAGCTCTTTAGCCTGCTGCGCTGTTCTGATGCCTCCCCCTACCCTGCACTCGGCTTTGCGTAACAGAGGTTTTATCATTTCCGTGTTTGAACCCTTGTTCATCGCAGCGTCAAGATCGATTACCGCCACCTCGCCGTACCGGTCAAATTCCGTAATAAGTTCAACTGCGTTATCGCGCTGGAGAACAAGCTCTTCACCCTGTTTTAACTGGACAACCTTTCCGTTTTGTATGTCAATTGATGCGATTATCATAATGGTATTATATAACGGATGAAGGTCCTATAAACAGAGGCCGGCGCAAAAATGATTTGTATTTTAATTAAATTCATGTTATCTTTAAATGTTCATAAAAAATTCAAGGAGAAGAACCAAAATGAGAAAATTGATCTGTTTCTTAATCGTTATTAGTTTGGCGATTTCGTCTGTTTATGCATTCGGAAACAAGGAAAGCGGTAAACTTGTCTGCGGAGTCACCGAGTTTGAGCCGATGAATTTCAGGGATTCAAGGGGAGCCTGGACAGGATTTGATACAGAGCTTGCCCAGCTTGTCGGCCAAAAAATTGGCATGAAAGTTGAGTTTCAGGAAATCGAATGGGCGAATAAATATCAGGAGCTTGAAGCCGGCACGATAAATGCAATCTGGAACGGATTTACCGCAAACGCTTCCGAAAACGGAATCGCCAGAGGCTCTATGGTTGATTTCAGTTACAGCTATCTGCGCAATCAGCAGTGTATTGTAATAAAGTCGGCAAGAGCGAATGAGTTCAGAACCATAACCAACCTGAACGGCAAAAACGCCTCAGCGGAGAGCGGTTCAGCAGGCGAATCCTTTGCAAAAGAAGTGATTGGAAACGGCAGGATCATCGGAGCTCCCGCGCAAATAAATACATTCCTTGAAGTAAAATCCGGAGCAGTTGATTTTGCGGTAATTGATATTCTTCTTGCGCAGAGGCTTGCTGGGACGGGAGATTACTCCGATTTAATGATTGCAGGCATTAATCTTGATTTTGAAGTTTATGCTGTTGGTTTTAAAAAGGGAAGCGAACTGACTGCGAAAGTCAATAAAGCCCTGAAAGAATTATATGACGAAGGAAAAATGCTGGCACTTGCAAAAAAATATCATCTTGAAGAATCTCTTGTGCTTGATACAAACTTCAGGGGTTAATTTTAATACATGGATTTCTGGGCGGTTACATTAAGATTATTACATGGATTTCAGATAACATGCCTGATTTTTTCCTTTACGCTTTTATTTGCGATTCCGCTTGGTCTTGTTATTTCATTCGGATCGATGTCAAGGATTGCGCCGCTCAGATTCATTGTAAAAATTTTTGTATGGTGCATAAGGGGCGTGCCCCTTATGCTTCAGATATTTATCGTTTTTTACGTACCCGGATTTTTATTCGGCGCGCCGATTTCGTCGCGCATCAACGCAGCTATCATCGCCTTTTCAATTAATTACGCCTGTTATTTCAGCGAGATATACCGCGGGGGAATCGAGAGCATTTCCCACAGCCAGTACGAAGCGGGGTATGTTCTTGGAATGACAAAATCACAGATTTTTTTCCGCGTAGTGCTCCTTCAGGTGATAAAGCGAATCACAGCTCCCATGTCAAATGAAGTTATCACTCTTGTCAAAGACACAGCGCTTGCACGGGTGATCATGGTGGTTGAAATAATCCGTGTCGCGGAAACTTTCGCCTCAACAAGGGCGATTATCTGGCCTTTGTTTTATACAGGCGCATTTTATCTTTTATTTGTCGGTATCCTCACTCTCCTCTTTGGATATGCGGAAAAAAAATTAAGTTACTTTAGGGCGTAGTATGGCTATTCTTGAAGTACAGAATATTTCAAAACATTACGGCGCATCCGAAGTTTTGAATAACATCAGTTTTACGCTCGAAGAAGGCGAAGTGCTTGCGGTTATCGGATCTTCCGGAAGCGGAAAAACAACATTACTTCGCTGTTTGAATTTTCTGGAAAAACCCAATACAGGAAAGATAATTTTACGAGGCGAGACGCTTTTAAACTGCGAAGATCGCACTCATCATAATGAAACGGAGATCCGAAAAAAAAGACTGCATTTCGGGCTTGTATTTCAGGCTTTTAATTTATTCCCGCAATATACGGCGTTTCAGAATGTAACGCTTGCAGGAGAATTGGCTGCCAAAAAACTTCCCGATTACAGGAAAAACAAAAAGAGCGTAATTGATGAAATTCACAGGGAAGGTTCGATACTCCTTGATCAGATAGGATTATCGGCGAAACGGGATTTTTATCCGCACCAGTTATCGGGCGGACAGCAGCAGCGCGTCGCAATCGCAAGGGCTCTGGCGTTAAAACCTGACATTCTTTGTTTCGACGAGCCAACGTCCGCGCTCGACCCAGAACTGACAGGAGAAGTATTAAAAGTTATCCGCAGCCTTGCGGATAAAAATACCACAATGATCATCGTAACCCACGAGATGCAGTTCGCCCGCGATGTGGCTGATACAATTCTTTTCATTGACGAAGGAATTGTCATTGAATACGGGAAACCGGAACTTCTTGACAACCCTTCCAGCGGCAGAATGAAACGTTTTCTTGAACGTTATTCGCAAAATTAACTGCGGAAAACCGGGTGTCTGTCCTGATCGCTTATATTGTCACCTGACGCAAACTCCCTTTCCTGCGGCGTGTTTTTTAATCTCTGTTATGGTGGTCTTTCCGAAGTGCAAGAGCGATGCCACAAGCGCAGCATCCGCTCCGCAGCAGTTCTCCGCATTCGCTTCTTCATCCATTTCAGGATTTGCGGTGCTTAAAAGAACGCTTGCGATTTGATCCAATGTTCCCGCGCCGCCGGAAGCGATTACCGGCACCGGCACCGCGTTAAGGATGCGGCGGTTCAGTTCAAGATCGTAACCGGCTCCGGTTCCGTCAGCGTCTATCGAATTTAAAAGAATTTCTCCCGCTCCATGCTCAACCGCTTTTTGCGCCCACTCTACCGCGTCAATACCCGTGTCGGTTCTTCCGCCGTGAGAGAAAGCGTTCCAGCGAAGTTTTTCTTTTCCGCCGCCGGTACGCTTTGCGTCAATCGAAAGTACGACGCACTGAGAGCCGTAAGAGGCGGCCATTTCGCGTAACAGCTCGGGGCGTTTTAGCGCGGAAGTGCAGACTGACACTTTGTCCGCTCCCGCGTTCATCGCGCTTCGCATATCATCCACTTCACGAATGCCGCCTCCTACGCAAAGAGGTATAAAAACTTCGGCGGCCACTTTTTTAACAACATCCAAAAGAGTGGCGCGGCTTTTATATGATGCGCCGATATCCAAAAAAGTAAGCTCGTCCGCGCCGTCTGCATTGTAACGGCGGGCAAGCTCTACAGGATCGCCTGCGTCCCTTATGTCTTTGAATTTAACGCACTTTACTACCCTGCCGTCGTCAACATCAAGACAGGAAATAATTCTCTTTGCCTGCATACCTCTACCCTTCCAGCCAGTTTTTTAAAAGCGCAAGACCTGCCTCGCCTGATTTTTCGGGATGAAACTGCACAGCGCAAAGAGCGCCGCGTTCTACAGCAGAGCAGTACTCAAGATAATAATCCGCTTTCGCTGCGGTGACCAAATCATCGGCGGGAGATGCGTAATATGAATGGATATAATAAAAAAAACTGTTGTTCTTTATACCGCGGAATATTTTTGACTGCGGTTTTATACTTGTCTGATTCCAGCCGATCTGGGGAACCTTGCGTCCGGGAAAACGCTTCACGGTTCCAGGAATTGCGCATAACCCCTTCACTTCTTTTCCGTTAACAACAGGAGCTTCCTGCGAAGTTTCAAATAACAACTGCAAACCAATGCAGATTCCCAAAAAAGGTTTGTCAGCATTTATCCATTCCTTGATCGCCTGCGCGTAGCCTGTTTTTTCCAGAGACTCCATCGCCGAGGCGAAATGCCCGTCTCCCGGAAAAATTATTTTCTCAAAAGGCGATGAAGAAGGAAAAAGCTCATCGGGAGATGAGACAAAACGCGCAGGCGCAGAGAGACGTTTTAGCGCGTTCATCACAGAGCCTAGATTCCCCGCCCCGTAGTCAATAACTCCGATCATGATAATCTTAAACTAAAACTCCCGGCATGTCAAAACCGGGCAGCGTTCCCTTGGTGGAAGGGATAATGTTTTTTACGCGATCATCAATCCCGCAGGCTGCGCGTAACGCGCGGGATGCCGCTTTAAAGAGGGCTTCAATCTTGTGGTGATCGCTTCTGCCGCGCAGAACCTCCAGATGCAGATTACATCCCGCCGCGCCTGAAAAACCCTGCCAGAAATCCTCAACAACATCAGTTTGAAATTTATGTTCCTTGCCGCTTCCCAAAACCGATACAAGCGGAGAACCGGAAAGCTGACCGTCAAAAAACAAAAATGCTCTTCCGCTAATATCAACAGCCGCCCTTGCTAGACATTCATCCATCGGAAAGAGGCAGCTTCCGTTTCGTTTAATTCCGCGTTTTTCACCCAGTGCTTTGGCGAAACACTGCCCAAGCACGATGCCTGTGTCTTCAACAAGATGGTGCTGATCAACTTCCAAATCTCCCTTTGCGCATACTTCAATATTAAACAATCCGTGACGCGCAAATGTATTGAGCATGTGCGACATAAAACCGACAGGGTATTCAAGTTTCGCTTCGCCCTTCCCGTCAATATCAAGTTTTATGAAAATCTGAGTTTCTTTTGTTTCCCTGTTTATCTCTGCAATCCTGCCCATTCTCTGCTCCTTGTTTTAACCCATTCCCTGCTTTACTGCACTACTTTTCGCAGATCGTACTCTACAATATCGAGAGCGCCCAGTTTTTTTAATTTCGGAATAAGATCGGGAACTTCATTCCTTTTCACTGCGATTTTTACAGCGTAACCCGCGTCTCCGAAAAGAGCCGCGACAGTAGGGCTTCGCATAGCAGGAAGATCCGCCAAAGATTCAAAGAGTTCTTTTGGAATATTCATTTCAAGCATTACGCGCTCACGGCCGTCAAGAACCGCGCGGAAGAGCATGGCAAGCTCTTCTATTCGTCCGCGTTTTTCTGAATCAGCCAAAGCTGAGCGGGAAGCGATAAAACGCGTCGATGATTCAAGGAGCGTTGCCGTAACTCTCAACCCGTTATCCCTGAGCGTTTGCCCTGAAGAAGTATTGTCTATAATCATGTCCGCGTCATCCGGAGGAAAAACTTCTGTCGCGCCGTAAGTGCGCAGGATGCGGTAATCATAACCGCTTGTTTTAAGCCATGCTTCGGCAAGATTGACATACTCGGTCGCAACAACAAGTTTTTTGGAATGAAGTTTTTTATCATCGTAATCCTGGGGAACTGCCGCTACAATGCTGACTCTGTCAAAACCAAGATCGAGTATTTCTTCAACATCGGCGCCGCTTTCCTTGATCCAGTCAATCCCTGTAAAGCCTGCGTCATGGCTGCCCAATTCCAGAAGCTCGCTGACATTCTGCGGCTTCATGATCTTGCTTTCGATCCACGGCGCTCCAATTACAGGTCTGTACGTTCTTTCCGCAAGCGAAATGGGAAAACCCGCGTCCGAAAAGAGGCGGCTTACATTATCAAAAATTCTTCCTTTGGGAATGAGTATACTGAGCTTATTCATGTCAAAAAGTTTAATTAAATTTTTAAAAAATGTTAATAGAGCGTTTTGATAAAACCTTAATAGTCTGTTATTTCACATGTTTTTTAAAATTGACTTTTACCTGCCGCCTTGCTATAGTATTGCCATGCGAAAATTAAAAGCAGCCGTAATAGGCGCGGGCAGCACATATACGCCTGAATTGATCAGGGGATTTATTGACAGACAGAACAGTCTTGATTTTCAAAAATTTTTTCTTGCAGACATTAACAGAGAGAAGCTTGATATTGTAGGCGGTCTTGCAAAAAGAATGCTTACAGCAAAAGGATTCACAGGCGAGATTGTTCTGACGCAAAACCTTGACGAAGCGATTTCAGGCGCGGATTATATTTTTGCACAGATCCGCGTAGGCGGAATGGAAGCGCGTATCCGCGATGAAAAAATTCCTTTAAAGTACGGGCTTTTGGGACAGGAAACAACAGGCGCGGGCGGATTCATGAAAGCCATGCGGACAATACCTGTCATGCTCGACATTGCCCGCCGCATTGAAAAACTTGCTCCGGACGCATGGCTTATAAATTTTTCCAATCCTTCCGGAATTATCGCGGAAGCTTTAATGAACCATTCAAATATAAAAATGATCGGTTTATGCAACTGTTTTGTTAACATGAAAGCCGGCATTGCGAAAAACATCGGCAGGGAAGATTTTGACTATGAATATCTGGGGCTTAATCATTTAAGCTGGGTGACATCCGTTACTGTAGACGGCGAAAACGTTCTTGACCGCCTTGGAAAATCAGCCGGAGCGAAACTTAAAAATATCCCTGATGTCGATTATGATGATGAACTGCTTGAGGCAATTCCCGCAATCCCGTCGTATTATTTAAGTTATTTTTATCTGCGTGACAAGCAGGTTCAGCACTGCCTGAACGCGAAGAAAACGCGCGGCGAATGTTGCGTCGATATTGAAAGCTCCCTTATCGAAAAGTACAAAGACCCGAACCTTATCGACAAACCTAAAGAACTGGAAGAACGGGGCGGCTCACTTTATTCTACAGCGGCGGTTTCCGCAGTGGACGCGATAGAAAACGACAAAAACGAGTACCATGTTGTCGGCGTAAAAAATAACGGCGCAATTCCGTTTATGGCGGATGATGATGTGGTTGAAATAAAATGCAATTTAAACAGAAATGGAGCGTCTTCTGTCACAGTTAAAGATCCGGAAATTCCCTATATCAAGGGTTTAATGCAGGCGGTAAAAGCCTATGAAAAACTCACTGTTAAAGCTGCGATTAACGGCAGCAGAAAGGACGCAATCGCCGCCTTGATGATTCATCCGCTGATCGGCGATTTCCAGAAAGCAAAGGCAGTGTTAGACGATATGGTAACAGCCAACGCCGGTTATCTGCCGAAAAGCCTGCTGCCTTAGGACTTGATAAAAGTGGAATATGTCCTTGGCATTGACGCGGGCGGAACAAAAAGCCACCTTGCGTTATTTGACATAACCGGAACTCTTGTAGATTTCGGTCACTGGGGAACTTTAAATCACGAAGGGCTTCCGGGTTCGTTTAGACAATTAAAAAAAGAAGTTAATCAATTTGTCACAGGGATACTGAACAAAAATAAAATTAAACTGGATCAGGTAATATCAGCCGTATTCGGCATGGCAGGCGTTGATACAAAAACGCAGCACAACATTGTAACCGGTATCATGAACGAAATTGGCTTTAAAAAATTTACTGTTGCAAATGACGCATACCTCGGCATCCCTGCAGGAAGCCCGGAAGCGGCAGGTATATGCGCAATTAACGGAACCGGCTGTACAATAAGCGGTATTAATAAAAACGGGAAAATGTTTCAAATAGGCGGCGTCGGGTATGTATCGGCAGATTACGGGGGCGGCGGCATTTTAGGAAGACAGATTATATCCACCGTATACTGCGAACTTTTCCGGAAAGGGGAATCAACCTGTCTGACTCAGGCTTTAATGGATGTGCTTGGAATAACAAGCAAATACGATTATGTTGAAAAAGTTTACGAAAAATTCCATGAAGGTAATTTAAGCATCAGGGATTTGTCCAAAATGTTATTTGACGCTGCAATAAAAAACGATAAAGTATCGCTTGGCATTCTCCGCGATGCAGGAACAAATTACGCAAACGGAATCAGATGCATGATAGAAGAGATGGAATTTGATAAGACCCCGTATTTAAATGAAGATTTATATATCGTATTTGCCGGTTCTGTTTTTGTAAAGGGCGAGCATCCAATGATAATTGACACAATTAAGGAGAAACTCGATAGCGAAAACCCGCGTTTAAAATATAAATATACTCTTCTTAAAGTGCCGCCTGTCGCAGGCGCTGTGTTCTGGGCGTTTAATAATTTAAAAGTTGACGATAAAAGTGCCTGGCATGAAAAGGTCTGCTCTCAGCTTGAAAATATATAAATCAACCTCTTATATTTCATGTTTGAAAAAATCGACAATTTGTAGTAATCTGTACATATGTCTTCTTAAAGGAGAAACAGAATTAAAAAACCGGGAAAATTATTTTTATTTATAATTTTTTTAACTCTGGGAATTAAAATTTCCGCGCAGCCTGCGCTTCCCGTGCAGCCTGTACTCAAGGTTGCCATGAGCGATGATTCGCCCATGGGTGTGGGACGTTTACTGTATTATGCTTTACAGCGTTCAGGTTATCAAATGTCCATTAATCTTGCGGGGAT
>WQTD01000044.1 GCA_009786455.1 Treponema sp. | reverse complement strand
CGAAGATCGTCTTGGAAAAAAGATAGAAGATGTGGCAAGCGGATTGTTCACGAATCGAATGGGTGCTTTATTGCAGTCATTAAAAAACGGAACTGTCTTTAGTGAAACATTAAATTCACAAGAACATAACGCCAGAATGATTGTTATAACACGTCCGTTTTCCATCGGAAGCGACGAAGACAATTGGATGGCGGTAACTGTTGTTCCCTATAGCACGGTAATGGCGGAAGTTCAGCAGATGACAGTAATTCTAACAATTCTCGGCGTTGTGATACTTTTGGTTATTACCGTTATCATCTTCATTGTCTCCCGTTCCATAACAGCTCCGATTAAATCAATGGAGAAGGTTTTGGCGTTTATCGGCGATGGTGACTTTACCCAATCTATTGAAGTAACAAGCAATGATGAAATTGGAAATATGAGCCGTTTCCTTAACGCTACTCTGGATAAAATAAAAAATCTGATTAAAGTAATAAAATCGCAGGCGGCGGACCTTGCGAAAGTAGGCACAGACTTATCATCTAACATGACAGAAACCGCAGCGGCGATTAACGAGATCACCGCCAATATTCAGAGTATAAAGGGAAGAGCAATAAATCAGAGCGCAAGCGTTTCCGAAACCAATGCGACAATGGAACAGATTACAAACAACATTGAAAAACTTAACCAGCAGGTTGAAAGGCAGACAGCCTCGGTCGCGCAATCGTCTTCCGCTATCGAAGAGATGCTTGCTAACGTTCAATCTGTTACAAACACCCTTGTAAAGAACAAGGAAAATGTTAATTCCCTTACAGCCGCTTCAGAAGTTGGACGCGCCAGTCTTCAGGATGTAGCTACGGACATACAGGAAATTACCCGCGAGTCCGAAGGTTTAATGGAAATAAACTCGGTTATGGAAAACATCGCGAGCCAAACAAACCTGCTTTCGATGAACGCAGCTATTGAAGCAGCCCACGCCGGAGAGGCGGGCAAGGGCTTTGCCGTTGTCGCTGATGAGATCCGAAAACTTGCGACAAATTCTTCCGAACAATCAAAGACAATCGGCACTGTTCTGAAAAAGATAAAATCGTCAATTGACAAAATTACAGCATCAACAAATGACGTTCTCTTAAAATTCGAGACAATTGACGAGCATATAAAAACCGTTTCGGAACAGGAAGAAAATATCCGCAACGCGATGGAAGAGCAGAGTCAGGGAAGCAAGCAGGTTCTGGAAGCCGTAAGCAGCCTTAACGACATAACTCAGCATGTAAAGAGCGAGTCCGAAGAAATGCGCACAGGTTCCAAAGAAGTAATAAAAGAGGGAAAGAACCTTGAAGTTATTACGCAGGAAATTACTGGCGGTATGAATGAAATGGCAACAGGCGCAGACCAGATAAATATTGCTGTACATCAGGTAAACGACTTAACTGCAACAAACCATGAAAAGGTAGAAACCTTGATGTCAGAAGTATCGCGGTTTAAGGTGGCATAGGCGGCGGAGATTTGCTGAATTTTAAATCTTAAAAAAGGCATCAGGAGCGAAAAATTGCTCCTGGTGCCGCCTATTTACTTATTTGCATTTTCTACCGATATATATAATAATAATATTAATGGCTGATACAGATACTTCAAAATATACTGAAACTCTTGAACAGGTGCTTATTACCCGGAAAGACTGGCTTGACAGGAATGAGCTGGGNAAGTTGAAGGAAAATCTGCGCATGTTCCATACATCTTTTGCCTCGCTTTACAGTATCTATCTTAAGAAAAAATTGATTGATGAAGATCCCTACAAACAGGAAGCGAAAATAACCGAGATTGAGGTGCCGGAATCTGAAAATTTCAATGAAACAAAGAGGATAGAGCAGCTTTCCATCAGACTTTCCAATTATGACAATATGCTAGATTTTTTAATCAATTTCTATCAGCTTGGAATGGATTTTCTCAATCTTGATCGAATTAAACGGATTGTCGGGCTTGTCCGCTATATAGACTGGACAAACTTTAACCCGGATTCCCAGTTTCTTATGACCAAAGCAGTAGCGGAAATGACTAACCTGTCCAAAGTCGGTGTTGATACTCTTACGCTCAGTATTATCGGAGAGAGCTGTTCAAGACTTTCAAAAATGACATCCGCCATAATGGCGACGCTGAAAGATCTCAATACCTACTACAGAGAGAGTTATAAATTATCCATTCGCCAGAAAGTTACTCAATCCATGTCAGCTAACGAGGCTGTTATTGATAACATCAAGAAGAAAATGCATTCTGAAATGCCGGGCTCTCCTGTATACAAGGAATTAATCGACGAACTTATCAAAGAAGATTATTCAAGCAGCGGCGTTGATTTGAGGGATACAATCCTTAATTCCCTGAAAACACCGGCGGAAAAGCAAAAAGCCGCCAAACCTTCCGTGAATTATAAAAATATCCTGCTGGACGGCATACAGGTGATAGGCGGCGCTTCCGCTTCCTTCACCGAGATTTCCTCGAAACTTGATGAAAATCAATCAATACTTGAAAGCCGGAAAAAAGGCTTTTTGCATACAATCAAGGAATTAATCCGGCAAATTACTAACGCTGAACCTGAAGAAGTTATTTATACTGTGGAGTATATGGATCAGGCTAAAGGCGCGACGGTAAAAGAGAAAATTAATTTTTATCAATTCCGCGATGATCTTGATAAAAAAGCGAAAATTCTTTCCAGTTTTGTCCGGGGAAGCGCTTATCAAAAACTTGCAGCCATGAGCGAAGAGCAGATAATAAGCTACCTTGACAGAAATATCCGGGATGTGCAGAACATGCACAGGACATTAAATTCGCTTGATGATTTTTTTAAATCAAACGCAGTTGCCGAGGATCGCGATAAAATAAAAGGGTTTAAACCGGAATTATCAGCATTAAAAAACAATATTGTGAAAGCTAACCAGTTCAAGTTTGAATACAGCGCCCAGAAAGAAGAAGAAGATCAGATGAAACGCCTTGGTATTAATCCTACCACGTCGCCTGCGCCGCCTGCCGCCCCTTCTTCTTAGTGTCAGAGAGCTTTATTTAAAAATTTATGTTAATATTTAATCCTATGATAAAACATATGGGTAAATATTTGTCCGCTTATTTAAAGCCAATTCTGGCGCTGATAATTTCTATCTTCATTTTTACAGGAATTGCGTTTTTAGCGGGCAGGTATCTGTCAAAATTTTTTCAAACCCGTTTTTATAACCATTCTGTTGTTAATTCATACATAAAAGAAAACGCGGGAGATGCTGAAATCTTGCAAATGTATATTCTGGAATTGCAGAACAAATTTGCGCTTACCCTTGAAGAGCCGGCAGTCCGTAACAGTTTTCATTATGATCAAAATCATGACGATATTATTAAACGTTCCGGAATATACGGAATACTGGTGAAAACTACAAAAGGGCTTCAGTCTGTACGGTTTATTGATAAAAACGGCATAGGGATTTATTATTCGACACTGGCCCGTGATATTTTAAACCAATCTTCCGATTCAGTTTCTTACCGTGATTATACCGAAGATACTTCAGCGCTGCCTTACAACACTATAAGCGTTTCTTCAAACGGAGAGCCGAAATATACGATGGACGGGAAAGGCGAATGTATTATTTATTCGTTCCCGTTTGCGGATTCAATGAATATATACACGGGAACCGCTGTTTTTTCCGTTTCCGCCAGTGCGTTAGCTGAAAAGCTAATCTCCGCAGGCCGCCTGAAAGCTGATGAAAATGTTTCTGTTATTTCATCTCCGCCGGGCGTTCTTTTCGGAAGCCCTGATTCTTTTAAAAAAGATATTTTTCAAAATATTTCTATGATCTGGAACGAGGGCAAACAGGGAAGGATAATTCTTGATGCTGAGGATTCCGGCATGAAATATTCCTTGATTTCCGCCAAAACCGGTCATGATTTATTCATTGGACGTCTTGTCAATGACAGCCTGTTTTCCATTTCCAGCTCCATGAGAATAATATTTTATCTTTCGATGTTTCTCACTTTTTATCTTGCGCTTTTCTTTTTGATTAATTTCAAGCCAAATCCCGTTACTGCCGTTCAAAGCCGTTTAACGCATTTTAGGGATAATATTTTTGAACAGTTATATGTTAATAAAGACAGTCAGGATCGGGCTAAATGGATTTTTGAATTGGAACAGCGGCGTGACGAAATTTGTTCAGAGTTGAAAGGTAATTTAAAATTAAACAGACATTCAGAGGAAACCATTGACGGTATTATTGACAGATCGTGGGATCAGCTTCTGGCTGTTATAAAAACGGGAAACGATACATTTGACGCTAAAGCAGAAACCGGCAAACAGGAAGAAGCGGAAGAAAACATCGAAGAGATAGATCAAGCCGGACCGATTGAAGAGATGGAAGAAGCTGAAACGCTTGAAGAGATCGGCGAAACCGGGGAGATTGGCGAAGTTGATGAACTTGAGGAACTTGCAGAAATTGAAGAAGAGGGAATATCAGAATCAGACATTGAAATGGTTAAATCTATAAAACCCCCTTTAAACACCGGAAGACCTTCAGGTTTGTTGCGGCTTGCCATGAAAATTGTTGAAGAAAAAACCAAAACCGCCGAAATGGAAATATCAATAGCAGATTCATCTGCTGTAAAAGAATCTGTATTTAATGTTCGCAAAAGTCTTCATGCTTTAGCCAGTGACATTGAATTTAATAATGAAGCGCCTGCTCTTCCTGAATCAGAAGAGGAAAGTCCTGCTGACGCTGAACTGGATATTGTTTCTCCTTTTGCTTCCATGTTTTCCGAACTTGATAAAAAGAAACCGTCTGAAAGAAAAAAGAAACCTGCCGCGGTAAAAAAGAAAGCCGCTCCCAAGGAAAAGAAACAGGCTCCGGCAAAAAAGAAAACTGCTTCAAAAGAAAAAAAACCCGCTGTTAAGAATAAGAAACCTGCCGCGGCAAAAAAGAAGACCGCTCCAGCAGAAAAAAAACCCGCCGCGAAGAAAAAGAAATCTGCGCCAAAAAAAGATACTCCCGCCGCAGAAGAGAAGAAGCCTGCAAGAAAACGAAGCATCAAGAAAGATCAATAATATTAACTTTTATCTCATTAATGTGCGCGGATTAACCAGCGCTCCGTTTTTATAAACGGTAAAATGCAGATGAGGTCCGGTGCTTAAACCAGTGCTGCCGACATCGCCTATTCTCTCTCCCTGTGCGACATAAGCGCCTGATCTTGTTCTGATTACGCTTAAATGTCCGTAAAGCGTGCGGTATCCTGAATGGTGGTTTATAATAACGTAATTTCCCAAAACATTATCATTTCCCACCTGACTGACGCGCCCTGACATTGCCGCCCTGACCGGCGTGCCTGTGTTTCCCCTGATGTCTATGCCTGTGTGGAACTGGCTGCGGCTGGAATTAAAGGGATCCCTTCTGTATCCGTACGGAGAAGTAATAGCTCCGTTTACAGGCCAGATAAACAAGTCGCCGTTTATTTCCTGAAGGCTTACCCAGTCAAGTTTCGCTCCCGGAATAAAAATATCTTTACCGGCAAGAGCATTTTCAGAAAAAAGTTCATTCACTGTTTGAATGTCATTTTTATCAGCGGAATATTTTTCTGATATCGAATTTAAGGTTTCATCGCTCTTAACTGTATGAAGAATTCCGTCCTGATTCGGAATTTTAAGCACCCTGCCTATCTGAAGAAGACGGGAGTTTGTCACTTTATTTACAGAGATAATCGTATCCTGATTAAGCCCTGAATTAATTGCGAGCGTGCTGATGTTATCTCCGCTTTGAATAAGATGGTGGTCGTAAAAAAGGATACGAGGTTTTAATACAGGTTCACGTGCAATGGCTTCATCGATCAGCAAATCGTGCCATGCATCAATTTCCGTCTCGTCTGAAACTACATTTTCATAAGGAATTCCGCCGCCTATACCGTGCTCGGTTTCAACTGTTTCCGGCATTTTCTTTCCGTATCCGGCGGGGTTTATTATAAAAACGAGAAATAAAACGGCTGTTAACCTGAAAATGTTTCTTCCATTCTCGTTGAGGGCTCTCATCATATCATTCTAATTGATTTTTTCCTGTCATGCAAGAAAAGTCTTATTCTTTTAAAATCGGTTAATTGGCGGACAGACTTTATGCGTCACTTTCCAGCATCTTCAAGAGATCCCGAATCTCAGCCGCCTGCTCGTATTCTTCTTCCGCGACTGCCTGTTCAAGCTGTTCCTTCAGATGTTTGTGTTTTTCGTCCGTATGGACAATTTCGTCCTCATCATTTACAGCGGAGAGCTCGTTTATAAAGTAATCCAGAGGAACGCCTGTTTCTTCAATAATCGCACATGAGATAAAAACCGGACATTTAATACGTGTGGAAATCGCGAATGTATCAGACGGTCTGCTTTCCAGAATTAAAGGCTTGTCATTTGTGTATTCGCCGCCTGTGATGATCATTCTGGCATGAAAAACATCATCCTT
Organism: Treponema sp.; assembly: GCA_009786455.1. Classification (GTDB taxonomy): domain Bacteria; phylum Spirochaetota; class Spirochaetia; order Treponematales; family Breznakiellaceae; genus WQXQ01. The sequence goes on along the minus strand of WQTD01000044.1, from coordinate 8,547 downwards.
TATTTCATAAACTTCGATTCTTTTTACGGAAAGATTTACCTTAGAAAGCATATTCAGGAATAAATCATGGGTATGGGGCCTCGGCATTTTCATTCCTTCTTTGCCGATTAAAATCGATTGCAATTCCAGAGTACCAATGAAAACAGGCACTACTACTTCCATATTTCTGGGTTTTAGAAGTATCGCATTACCGTGACTTGTCTTTAAAATCGACCACATTTCACAGATAACCATGCCGTTCATTTTCCCTCCTCATTTAATATGCATCAGCTGATATTTACGATTAGACCATCCAGCAAAGAACGGCCTTCCTTGCCTGCCGGAACGCCTGCGTAATCATCCCTTCCAAATACAACGCGCGCTTCCTGAAGCAGGGCTCTTGCTTTTTCTTCAGCTTCTTCCATAACTCCCGATTCTCTTAAAAGTTCCAACATTTCATCCGCTTCCGGAACAGACGCCCCGTTTGTTTTCGCTTCATAAATACAATAAAAAATCTTATCACGTTTTTCCGGATGCTTATGCAGGTATAATGTAACAGGGAGGCTTTTCTTTCCTTCTACAATATCATCTTTGCTCTTTTTCCCAGGTATTCCTGTTGTAAGATTTTTTACATCATCAAGTATCTGGAATCCTATTCCAAGTTTTTCCGACGCATCGCTTAAAAGCCGTGACGCTTCTGCTGTTTTTACCTTATCTGAAATACCTGCGGTATATACTCCCAGTTCTGCGGCAAGGCGGGCAAGGCTTCCTGTTTTCAGTCCGCACATAAAATAATACTCGTCAATTTCCGGCGTAAATTTGATGTTGTTATGCCATCTGATGTCCATAGCCTGCCCCATATGAAGGCGCCGCATATGTTCTCCCCATGCTCTGTAAATCTCTTCTTTATTTTCTCCGCTGAAAGCTTCTATGCAGCAAGAGGACATAAAATAAAAAAATGAACCGGAATTAATAGCGGTATCAAGTCCGTAAATTTGATGGATAGCCGGCTTTCCGCGCCGCTGATCAGAATCATCCTCTATGTCATCGTGAATTAAACTGGCATTGTGGGAAAATTCCACAAGCGGCGCAAGGGGAAGGGAAGAATCTCCTCCCCCGATTGTCTCGCATATAAGCGTCATTAAAAGCGGGCGCCATCTTTTTCCTCCGCGTACGAGAATGTCGTGCAGCGGATCAAAAAGCGCACCCAGTGATTCTGCGTTTATTTCTTTTTTGTCATTGCCAAAAATTCTTCCGATAACTTTTTCGTTATTTTGCGGCAGCCATTGTTTCAGTTCAGCTTCAATTTTTTCAAGGCGTTTGGTATACTCGTCCATAAGGTAAGTATATAGTATAAAAATGGCGGATTACAAGAAACCTGATCACTGGCAGTTAAAAGCGCGGAAGGAAGGGTATCCTGCAAGGTCAGTTTATAAACTCAAAGAGATTGATGAAAAGTTCGTTTTTTTTAAAAATCCTGCATGCCGGGTTCTTGATCTGGGAGCAGCTCCGGGAAGCTGGAGCCTTTATGTGCTTCGCAGGACAAAAGGAAAATGTTTTCTTGCCGCCGCAGACCTTTCACCGCTTTCGCAGGAGCTGGAAAATTATTTTTCAGGCGGCGGTTCCAAAGAGAATTTTTTCTTTATTCAGGGTGATATTTTTGCTTCTGACGTCCGCGATGAAATTTTCAATAAAGGTCCTTATTTGGTAATTTTAAGCGATGCAGCTCCCGCAACAACAGGCAGCCGCATGGTTGACGCTGCCCGCTCTCTGCAGCTTGCCGAAGAAGCTGTAAATTACGCAGAAAATTCCCTTACAGCCGGCGGTTTTCTTGCGCTTAAGGTGTTCCAGGGCAGCGACAGCGCCGCTCTCCTTAAACGGATGAAATCCCTTTTCAAAACGGTTAAAAGTTTTAAACCGCTGGCATGCAGAGGCGAATCAGTTGAGACATATTTCATAGGACTGGGGAAAAAAGCGCCGAATGAATTACAGGATAATATCGAACCCCTTGCAAAACTCGGGTAGTTTTGTAATTTTCTCGATTAGTTGAACCTATAACCAAAAGCCGCTTTAATTATAGGTCCCATACCAGGGGTCGGAACACTTCTCTCAGGCTCTCTCATATTAAATTTAATATACTGAAATATTTTACTTGATTCCAAAACCAAACGAAGCTGAAATAAACCTTCGGCTCTAAAGTACACTTTATCGCTGATATTAAAATCAGCCCCAACCCCGGCTTGAAAGCCAAATTGACTGTAATTTCTTGCGCTAGCCGCGTCGCCTTCTATCTGAACGCCGGAATTATCAAAACTAACAAGGAATAAATTGTAATTTATTCCAAGAAGGGGAAATAAGGTTATATTTCCAATATCAATCGGATACTTTCCCAATAAACTAAAATTTAATTGAAAGACATTGCCGAGATTCTGGTTATTGGGATTATGGTTTGAATAAAAATTACCTACCCTTGTTCTCCAATATCCATTTTCTGAAAGAAATCCAAAGGCAAAGCCTACGTCAAATTCTATGTAAGAGGCATCTAAAAATAAATAAGCGCCGCCGCTTAAGTTACTTATATGGCGTGTATAAAGATCCTGTGAACCTGTAGTATAACTTAACATTGCTCCGTTATTAAAACTATGATCGTAATAAAAACCAATGCCTGCGCTAATCTGGGCTGACAGCGCTGCTCCTGTACATATAAAAACCACTAAAACAGCCATCAATTTCTTCATTACACGCCTCCAGAATACAGATATACTCTTTTTACCAATATACTAGAACAAATGAAAATTGGCTAGTATTACTTGCCTTAATCAACCTTAAAACGCGAAACTTCCACGTTCAATGAACCGATATTTTCATTGTTTTCCTCGGTTATTTCCTGAACCCTGATCATTGTGTCTACGATTTTTTCGGCTCCTTCCGACATTTCATCCATGCTGCCGGCGACATCAGCGGTTATCATTTTTAGTTCCTTGCTCTGGTTCATAATTTCTTTGGTTTCATTTGTCATTTTTGAAGATTCCTCGCGCACCATGCTGGTTACGCTGTTTAATTGGGTCACAGCCTCCAGAATTTGCTGGCTTCCTTCCCCCTGTTCCTGCATTGCGCTGCGTATCTGGCTTTCCTGTTCGGAAACGATCTGTACTTCCTGTTCCATTGCCGAAAAACGTTCCATTACCACGCCTGTCGATCTTGTTATGTTGTCAATCATTGTTTTTATATTTTTTAATACCGTACTTATGGTCTTGGACTGTTTACTGGAATTTTCTGCAAGTTTACGAATCTCGTCCGAGACAACTGCAAATCCTTTGCCCGATTCACCGGCGTGAGCCGCTTCAATTGCCGCGTTCATGGAAAGCAGATTTGTCTGGCTTGCAATGTTCTGCATAACAGAGTTTATCTGTAAAAGCGATTCAGATTCCTGCGCTATTTCCTGAATGTCAGTTGCAACTTTCTTTAAATCTACCTTGCTGTTCTCTGCGGATTCAGCAAGTGAATTGATGTTTGCGGTATTCCTTACCAGAGTCTGCGTAACAGACTGGATATTCGCCAGCATTTCTTCTATAGCTGACGAGGATCGGGCTACGCTGTCCGCTTGAATCGATATATGATCATTTAAAGCGGCAAGCCCCGTATTAATGCGGTCCATGGAATTTGCCGCAGCGTTTACCTTATCCGCCTGCGTTAAAATCTGTCCCCTCATTCCCTGCATATTGGAATTAATCCCGTCAATATCGGCTTTTGTTTTTTTTGTATGAGAAGCGAGTTCTTCACCTGTATCCTGTAAAGCCAATATTTTTGCTTTAATTTCGAGTATTAATCCCCTCATTTTCCCGAATGTCATATTAAAAAATTCGCCTAAAACGCCGGTTTCGTCCTTGTGTCTGATTTTCAACTGCTCGGTTAAATCCCAGCTTGTAGAAATATGGTCAAGAGCTACTATCATTTGATTTAGCGGTTTTAGCATCCAACTGATTAAAAACATGAAGATAACCAGAATTGCCGCGATTACCGCCAGCATCGCAAGGAAAACCACTGTCATTGTATTTGTAAAAACAGCCAGAATTGACGGTGAATAAACGGCGACAATATACCAGTCCAGAGATTTCACTTCACCGACAGCGACTTCATAATCAGGGGTTTCAAAGGATATAATATCGCTGTTTTTTAGTTCTTTTATTTTTTCGAGAATGTCCTGCCCTGTTTGACCGTATGCCTTGTCAAGAGTCACCTTGTTTGCGACAAGGTCTATATCGCGCGCTCCTGTTATTTCATTTAAATTGTTAAAAAGATACAATTCAGCGTCTCCGGTATAACTTTTATAAATTGCGTTGATAAATTCCGAAAGATCGATTCCTGTCCCGACAAGACCTATTGGAGTCCGCCTGTTATCAAATACCGGAGCGTTAATCCAGAGCATTGTTTTTTGAATTTCCGGGTTAAAGTTTATATTGAAGTTATATTTTTCAGTTTCGTGCAGAGTCATGATGTACCAGTAGTTATCAGGGTTTTCGATGTCAATTGTGTAATGGTTGTCTTCGGCAAAGTAAAATTCCTTGTCAGCATCTCCTGCCCAGAACGCTGTGCCGCTGGCAAAAGCCTTTCTGTAACCTTCAATTTCGTCAAATGCGAGTCTTTTTAAATTTAAGTCATCCATGTTAAGGAAGTGCTGTATTATTATCGGAGAGGCGGCCATTTTAAGGGCAATGGCAATTTCCGCGTTTACAGATGCTTCAAGTTTAATTCTTTCTATGTCCAGTGATTTTGCAAGTTCGTTTCCCGTTGTTTTGTTGTAAATCTGCATCATCGCAATTCCAAAAGCGATGCTGCCTCCAAGCAGGATTATGGAAAATAAGACAATGGAAAAAACAAGGAATTTTTGCTTTATTGACGTATATCGCTTGGATTGTTCTGTTTTTTCAACAGCGGTATTACTCATTTATTTCTCCTTGATTAGCTCCTGTTCACTATAACAAAAAAAAACAGAATGTAAAACTGTTTTAAAGCTTACATATTACAATTTTTTATTATATAATGATTCTGTTCTAATAAGTTTTTTGCGGGAGTGTAATATGATTATTTTAACATTGAATTGCGGATCTTCATCGGCGAAATATCAGGTTTACGACTGGGAAGATAAAGATGTTCTGGCAGTAGGTATTGTAGAAAAAGTAACCATCGGCGGTTCTTTTATCACACATAAAGCCAAAGGAAAGGAAGAGGTTGTTATTAACCATGACTGTCCTACCCACACTGACGCGATTGACCTTATCATTAAAACACTGACAAGCAAAGATATGGGCGTAATAAGCGACATGTCCGTTATCAAGGCTGTCGGGCACCGCGTGGTCCACGGCGGCGACAAATTTATAAAATCCGTAATTGTTGATGATGCCGCAATGCAGGCGTTTTCCGCTATGCAGGATTTAAGCCCTCTTCATAATCCGGCAAACATAATGGGAATCGAAGCGGCGAAAAAAGTGCTCCCCGATGTGCCGCACTGCGCGACTATGGATACCGCATGGCATCAGACCATGCCGCCTGAGAACTACCTGTATGCCGTTCCGTCGGAATGGTACGAAAAATACCATGTGCGCCGTTACGGTTTTCACGGAACCAGTTTTCTCTACACCGCAAAACGCGCTGCTGTCCTTTTGGGACAGGACCCGTTTAAAACAAATTTGGTTATCTGCCACATCGGAAACGGCGCGTCGGTTAACGCTGTAAAAGACGGACTGTCTTTCGATACGTCAATGGGCATCACTCCGCTTGAAGGGCTTATCATGGGGACGCGTTCCGGCGATATTGATCCCTCTCTTCCTTTTTACATTATGCGTAAAACAGGGATGAGCGCATCAGAAGTGGAAAACGCCCTTAATAAAAAGGCAGGGCTTCTGGGGCTGACCGGCAAATATACTGACAGGCGCGATATTCAGGCAGCCGCTGTCGGCGGAGATAAAACCGCTCTGCGCGCCCAGTACATAGAAGCGCACCATTTAAAAAAATATATTGGCGGTTATCAGGCTGTACTTGGAAGGGTAGACGCTCTTGTTCTTACAGCCGGCGTAGGAGAATTTGCCTGGTTTATGAGGGAAAAAATTCTTGACGGTCTTGACAGTATCGGCATTTCTTTTGATCCCAGAAAAAATAAAATTTCCTGTACAAGAAATACGGAAACCTGTATAAGCAAACCCGAATCGAAAATACCGGTTTTTGTTATACCTACGGATGAAGAACTTGTTATGACAGAAGATGCCTTTGCGCTTATGAAAGGCACCTATGATACGCATACGCATTTTAAATATTCATTCCAGAACAGGGATTATGTGAACAAGGGACGCGCTGAGGGACTTGTCCACGAACTGAAGAAGAATCCTGATCTTGCAGAGATTATCGCCAAGCCGAAATAATGACTGAGTTATTGTGCATCGGCAATCCGATTGTTGATGTATTCATTGATATTGACAACTCTCTTGCTGATAAATACGGCATTACAGATCCGATTCAGCACATTGACAGCGGTACGGCGGATGCGCTCCTTAAGGAACCTGCGGTTGACTTTTCCAAAGCGGTTAAGAGTTCCGGCGGAGGATCAGCTAATGTCGCTAAAATCGCTTCCATGCTTGGAATGAGCGCGTCTTTTTCCGGCTGTACAGGGCAGGATATACTAAGCGGAATTTTCATGGAAGAGATGACCGCTTCCGGCGTCAATCTGGTTCTTGAAAAATCAAATTTAAAAACGGGACTTTGCTTTGCATGTAATGTGAACGGTGAACTGCGGTTTGCGGCATGCCCGTCGGCATCGCTTGAATTAAATGAATCCCATATTAATGACGAACTGATCCGCACTGCGGAAGTTGTGGTTTTGGACGGGTATATTCTTGATCGCCGAAGTCTTGTACAGCATATTCTGCTGCTTGCAAACCGCCGCGGAATTCCTGTCGCTCTGGATGCGGCTTCCGTTATGCAGGTAAAAAGCAAAGCGGAAGAAATTCTGACTTACAGCCGGAGTTTTCCCCTCTTTGTTTTTATGAACGCTGATGAAGCTATCACATTCTACAATACGATCAGAAAAACCGGCAGTGATGAAGCTTTCCTAACGGAAAGGGATAAAGAAGCATATATCATAAGCGATGTAAGTCCGATGTTGAAAATTATCACAGACGGAGAGATATATCCCATTATTATTGTAAAACTCGGCGGCAGGGGAGCCATTGTTTTTGCAAGCGGCAATATGTATCGTGAAGAGACATTCGCTGTTATTCCGCGAAATACAGTAGGAGCGGGAGACGCTTTCTGCGCCGCTTTCATTTCCGCGTGGATACGCGGGAAATCGCTTTCTGAATGCGCGTCGCTCGGCAACAAAGTCGCGCGGGAAATCCTTGAAGTGCCGGGAACACATATAAAGCGCGGTAAGTTAAAAAATTTTGCAAAAATGCTCAGGAAATAAGCAGTATAGTTTCAGTTATCTTTTTTCCTTCCGTTTCGCCGAGCAGAGCGCTGATTACCGCGATTGACCATTCGCCCGCTGTTCCCGCTGCGCGGCTTGTAATGATGTTACCGTCTGTTACGGTGCGGCTGTCTGACCATACGCCGTCGGTTACTTTTTCTTCCATTCCCGGAAAACAGGTAAATTTTCTGCCGGAAAGCAATCCAAGCGGAGCGAGTACAATCGCGGGAGACGCGCATATTGCGCAGATCAGTTTTCCGGCGGCAGCCATTTTTATGAGCAGCAGTCCTGTCTCTTTTGAAGCAGCCAGATTTGAGGCGCCTGGCATTCCGCCGGGGAGAATGACAGCATCGGGAATATTTGTTTCTAATTTTAAAAGTTCCGCCAGTTTGGCATCAGCGGTGATCTTAATTCCACCCCATCTGCTGGTTACTGTAAGGCTTCCGGAAATGGAGGCGGTTGTCACCTCTATCCCTGCGCGCCGCAGGTAATCAATCGGCGTTACGGCTTCGACATCCTCAAAGCCGTCAGCAAGCAAAACCAAAACTTTTTTTTGCATCAGCGGTTGCGCCTTTCTTCTTCGGATTTACAGTCTATGCACATAAGGGCGTAGGGTATCGCTATAAGCCTGTCCTGGGGGATTCTTTTTGAACATTTTATACAGTGACCGTATTTACCCTGTTTAATTCGCGTAATAGCTGATTCAATCAATTTCAGCCGTTTTAATTCCTGCGTACCGATTGCTTCAATCATCTTGCGGTCAATATCATCAGACGCGATATCGGCAAGATCTTTTGAATCCATTCCTTCCATTATCTCCCTGAAATCCTGATTGCTTGCTATCAAATTATCAACAATCTCCGATTTTAAAACCGTTAACGAAGCTTCCATTTTTTCAATGAATTCCTGATCGATCGGCGGGATTTTCTTTTTCTTTTTCCCTGCTGCCGGCATATATACCTCCCCAAACTACAAAATTTTTAAATTAAAAACATATTTAAAACGCGATTAGTATTGACTTATCAGGGCATTTTTGTCAAGTTTTTTTTCTAAAAAAACATGGATTTATTTGTGTTGATGGGTTTATTACGCCGCTGCTTGCGGCGGGG
>WQTD01000043.1 GCA_009786455.1 Treponema sp. | reverse complement strand
ATTGAACGCAAGGATTACTGCTTTAAACGGATAAACGAAGCCTCGAAACTTTTGCTTGGCGTTATAAACGATATTCTGGATATGTCCAAAATTGAAGCCAACAAACTGGAATTAACATACGCGGAATTAAATTTTAAAGAAATGGTGCAGCGGATAATAAATGTAAATAATGTACGCCTGAATGAAAAAAATCAAAACTTGTCTTTAAACATAGATCCTTCTGTTCCAGAATTCCTTGTCGGTGATGAACAGCGGTTATCGCAGGTTATTACCAACCTTACAGGAAACGCCATAAAGTTCACGCCCGAGAATGGCTCTATCACAATCCATGTGGAATGTACAGGTGAAGAAAACGGCGTATGCACAATTAAATTTTCCATAACTGATACAGGCATAGGTATCAGCCTGGAGAAACAGAAAAATCTGTTTCAGCCTTTCCAGCAGGCAGAAAGCAGTACGTCAAGAGAATTCGGCGGTACAGGTTTAGGTCTGTCAATATCAAAAAACATTATAGAATTGATGGGCGGCGTAATATGGGTCGAGTCTGATCTAGGGGAGGGCGCTTCATTCATTTTTACCATAAAGGCAGAACGCGCCGTAGAATCAAAGCAGGTTAAACCTACGCAGACTCATACTGACATGACGGCGAAGTATACAGGGCAGAGCATACTGCTTGTGGAAGATATGGAGATTAACCGCGAGATTGTGCAGGCATTGCTTGAGCCGACACAGCTTATAATTGACTGCGCCGAAAACGGCAAAGAAGCGATAAAAATATTTCAAAATGATCCCTTAAAATACGGAATGATATTCATGGACATACAGATGCCGTTGATGGATGGCTATGAGACGACAAGGATGATTCGCGCGCTTGATGCGCCAAACGCGAAGACTATCCCTATAGTTGCCATGACAGCGAATGTATTCCACGATGACATCGAAAAATGCCTTGAATCGGGTATGAACGGCCACATAGGCAAGCCGCTCAATTTCGATGAAGTCATGGAAAAGCTGAGTATGTATTTAAGCTGAGGCAAAAATTAAAGTCTCCAATAACCGAAATATCCGGAGACCCTTTTTTGATAACCGTTATCATTTCAAACTGCATAGCCTCGGTAAAACTAACCGAGTTTTACAAGAGGCTCTGGCTGCTGCAATCAACTGCGGACAAGACAAAAGCCGAGGTTATTCCCGCCTCATATGCGAGAAGGGACAGAGCTTCCGGATTTGATTTTGGTTGACGGCGGCATCGGGCAGGTAAACGCGGCGAAGGAAGTGCTGGACGATCCGGGCGTTGACTGCGACCTTGCCGGACTTGCAAAACGCGAAGAAGAAATATGATCTGCAAAAACGGGAAAACCACTTGTCCTTTCGCGGTAGTCGGATGCCTTAAAAATTCTGCAGCATGTCCATGACGAGTGCCACCACTTTGTTATCGGATTGAACCAGAAGCTTCGTTCCAAAGACCTGTTCTTTCCTATACTGGAATCTGTAGTAGGCATCGGCCCAAAGCTTGCGCTGGAGGAGAGGGAGAAGTGAGAAGGGGCGCTCCTTGCTCATTAATTATTTGTGTTTTATACTATTCAATTATGGAAACTACATATAAATTGAATGCCCGTGATCTTTCTTCCGGTTTCGTAGCATCTATAAAAAATGTATATCTTGATCGTGATATTGAAATAACCATCCGCGATATTAATGCTTCCACAGTGGAAACCGAATACTTAATGCAATCTTCGGCGAACCGTGAAATGCTTTTAAATGCTGTTAAAAACATAGAAGAAGGAAAAAACCTTGTTACTTTTGAAAGTCTTGAAAACGTCATAAAATATGCCGGGGAACAGTCATCAGGTGATTAGCTTTGAAGAATCCGCTTTTTCTGACTATTTAAAATGGGCAAAAGAAAATAAAAGTGTTTTTAACAAAATAAATTCCCTAATAACTGAAATAACCAGAGACCCTTTTTATGGAACCGGTAAACCCGAACCTCTTAAAGGTAATTTATCAGGATATTGGTCCAGACGTATTACCCATGAACATAGGCTGGTTTACAAGGTTATTACCGATCATATCTTTATTGCTTCCTGCAAAAATCACTATTGATAATTTTAAACATGTTAAAAAACCCGGTTCTATTGCGATGTTTTGCAAAAGAACCGAGCACTCAATATTCGGGAAGCAGCCGCTATTTAATAATATGCTGCTTGCCTGGACGAATCCGGTTTGACAGTGAAATCCATCGCTGTCAGGCTAGGGGCGGACAAGACGAAAACCGAGGTTATTGTTCCGGTTAGTCGGTGTATTGTTGTTCCGGTTTGCGGAACGCACGTTCGCAGCCGTATTGTTCCAGCTTCCACCGCGTATAACGCGGTTAGACCCCGAAGACGCGCCCATGTAAAACATTATTACGAAAATTTCTGGAACGCGCAATAAGCAGATGAGATGTAATTGATTCAATCCGGCGAGCAGCATCAATATCTGAATACATTTCATTTTTTCTTTTATATTCAATTTCTTTTATATGATCCCTGTATCTTTTCTTGATTTTTTTTTGCATATAAATACCAGAATGTTTAACAAGAAAACCAAGAAAAGGCGCGCCTTTTTTTACAGTGTTTAATATTTGCGGCTTTAAAAATATTTTTAACATTTTTTCTAAATAAAAAACAGAAAATGCGTAAATATCCTTTAATTCATTTTTATTATCAGAAAAAACAATAAAATCATCCATGTACCTGATATAACGCTTAACCTTTCGCTGTTCTTTAAAATAATGATCAAAAGCAGATAAATAATAATTGGCGAAATACTGACTTGTTAAATTCCCAATTGGGATACCTTTTTGATGAGTAGTTTCGTATGAATTAATGATCATATAAAAAAGGGATAAAACATCTTTATCTTTTATAATTTCAATTAATAAATTTTTAAGAATTACATGATCAATGGAATCAAAATATTTCCTTACATCCATCTTCAGAAAATAAAATGAATTTTTCGCAAAATGAAACGCCTTTAATACAGCCTTATGCGTTCCTTTTCCAATACGGCACGAATAATTATCATATATAAAATGACGATCAAATACAGGTTCATAGAAATTCATAATGGCGTGCTGGACTATTCGGTCACGAACATGGGAAGCGCATATTATTCTTTCCTTTGGATCCTTTATTAAAAAACGATTATAGGAGCCGGGATAATATGATTTATTTTTTAAATCATTTGAAATTAAATTAAGGTTTCCATCAAGATTACGGTAAAAGTTCATTATTGATGATTTTGAAGATTTTCCAATAGATACTTTATGCCATGCATGATATAAATTTTCCATTCCATAAATGATTTCAAAAGACGGAGGTTGTACTTTCATTTTTTTTCCGTATTTACACACTCAAGAAGATCAGGAACATATTTTTCTGCTTTCCCCTGACCAATACCCTCAATCTTTTTACATTCAGCAAGATTTTTTGGCTTTCGTTTTGCAATTTCAGCTAATTGTTCATTGGTGCAAACAGCATAAACAGGAAGACCATTTTCTTCTGCGAGCTTTTTTCTGATCTCTCTAAGTTTAGAGAAAATAATAAAATCCTCCGCGCTTAAAATTTCCTTGTAATCTATTTTGCTTTTATTTGTTTGTTCGCCAGCGTCTTTATCAGGACTGTCAAGATATTCCACAAGAATTGCCCAATACGATATATTATCCATTGACACCAATTCTTTTCGGGTTTGTATAATTCTATGCCCTCTTAAAAACCTGTTTAAAATTTCCTGTTCTAAATTGTCAGCATATAATGGAAGAAGGAAAGGCATATATTGCAGCTTCATTTTTTTTCTCCGTTACGTCTAATACCCTTGCCGCGAACCTGCGACCTCCGGTCTGCCGGTTCGGCGCTCCGCTCGGCGCGGGTATTTCACCGTAACGGAGCTTGTCAAACTAGGGGCGGACAAGACGAAAACCGAGGTCATTGTACCGGTAAGTCGGAGTAACGTTGCCCCGGCAAGCGGAACGCACGTCCGCAGCCGCATTGCGCCAGCTCCCACCGCGTACAACGCGGCCAGACCCCGAAGACGCGCCGCGAGGATCGGTTTGCGCCGTGTTTGGGTATGTTCCGTACCAGTCCCAGCACCACTCCCATACATTCCCGCTCATGTCGTACAGCCCAAGTTCGTTAGGCGTTTTTTTACCCACAGGCTGCGTTTTATCCCCGCTGTTTCCGTAATACCACGCTACAGCGTCAGCGTTATTGCTGCCTGAATATTCGGTAACAAGAAACCCCAGCTTCCCGCCTTTAGCGGCGTATTCCCATTCGGCTTCTGTCGGAAGACGGTACCCGCTTGCATCCCAGTCGCAGGTTATATTATTTCCAGAACCACGGTATGCAGGTGTCAACCCTTCTTTTAAACTCCTTTTATTGCAGTACTCTATAGCTTCATGCCAGTTTACATAATACATGGGATAGTTATTGTCTTCTCCCGCTAGAGGCCATGTTTTGTCCGCTAAATCACGCTGCTGTTTTATCGTGGTCCCCATTACATCAAACCATTCTTTTTGTGTTACTTCGTACTTGCTCATATAAAAACTTTTGACAGTTACATTACGCACAGGTCTTTCATCATCATCGCCGCCCGATGCGTTACCCATCTGGAAGGTTCCGCCTTCCACAAACTCAAAACCTTGCGGAACTAGTCTGTACTGCGGGGCAGGCTGCGATCCTGATTCGGGGCGCACAACAGGCTGTACCTCAGGAGTAATCCGGTTTTTTGAAGGGTTCAACGAGTAAAAATCAAGATTTAAAAAACTGCCGTCATGGAACGGACGCTGGTTATTATTTGTCAGGCGCATTGTTTCGCGAGCAATAGTCCTGAAAACTATCTGAATATCGTCATTACTCTCCATGTTCTGCAAAAAAGCCTGCGTAAAAGGGCTGTTGCGCTGTCCTGTGCCGTCCTGCGCTACCGCACCTGCCGCGGTTGAATAAATAACAAGCAGGTCAGACGGCAGATTTTCTATCATGCTCAAACCCCTTGCAACATTACGGAAAGAACCCGGCATATTCACAAACGGATTATCCCTGCAGGCATCCAGTACAATTACATTTACCTTGTTACGCGCTACTTTATCAAGAGAATCTACAAGCCTTCTGACAGAATACGACGAATGAACGGTTTCCACTTCGTTTGAATTGTTTACATCAACTGGCAAAAGATAATTTTCACCGTTAATCTGAACAGCGTGCCCGGCAAACCAGAAAAATCCTTCACTGTCCCTGTTCATGGAAAGTTTTTGCACAAAATTTGTTATTGACCTTGCCATTGCGACATTGGACATGTTGATTTGCAGTTCAACATTGTAATCAAGCTTCTTTAATTTTTCCGCTATATCGGATGCGTCATTCACCGGATTTTCCAGTTTTTTTATATTTGCGTAATTATTATTCCCGATTACAAGCGCGTGTTTCTGCGGCGCGGAAGTATTCTGCTGTGCGAATAACGCAGAACCGGCAACGAAAATAAAAATTACAAATAATGTTCTTTTCATTGTTACTCCATTGTACTTGTTCGACAACTGAAATTATCGAACAACTCTATTAATAAACAAACGAATATATTTCACGCTATTTTCCCGAAAAATAGCTTCTTACTTCTTTTTCAATCATGGAATTTGGAACGATAAAAGGTTTTTCAAAAATACTGACATCAACGCTGTTTCCTGTAACATACTGCCCTGTTATTCCCTTTGCGCGGAATTCACCCTGCTGCTCATCGCCTGAAAATGTTCCGCCGCTTGCTTCAATGCCGGCGCGCACCGACTGAACCGCTTCTGTCATGTTTCTGGGTTTTTCAATGGAAAAAACATAGGGGTTTTTGGCGCTTCTTGTTTGGGACATTGCCGCCTGGTTTTGCGTATAACGGTAACATATAAAAAAATCATTCCCCTTGACATAATAGCGTCCCTGAACTCCCGGATACGAAAAAGTTCCTTCCTGTTCGCTGCCTGTAAACGTACCGCTGTATTGAATAACTTCCGCGCGCATTGCGTTTATAATATCCCTCATGCTATCCGGTTTTTGGTATTTAAATATATCATCATAATAAGTCGCAGGCAGGCTTGTAAAATTAAAGCGCGTACTTATTGTTTCAGACTGAACAACCTTCTGATCTATCCGCTGAACGTCGATGCCCCTGCCCTGTAAAATATTATTAACAGACTGGGTTGTAGCTTTTTGAACCTGTGGAAATTCCGCTTCAAGGTTTTCAAACTGCTGTGTAGAAGCGATCACAAGAATAGTATCCTGCCCGAACGGAGCCGCAATATTATACCGCATACCGGCATCGGGAACAGTGCGCTGGGTATTTGCAGCTAACCTGTTGTTCCGGTTAACGGAGTTAGGGAATATCATCTGCATGTTATTATTATGATCAATATGATATACCTTGAAAAAACAGTCTTTGTTCGCTTCAATTGTAATTTTTAATTCGTCTCCGTTAAAAAAAGTATTTGTATCGGAATTCGGCCATGCCGCAACAAGAAATGTTTTGTCATTGACAGAAGCGCCCGGACTTTTCAGCGTTTGATTCGGTGCAGGAACAGATTCAGGTTTGGTAACCGGCACTGATGAAAAAATATTTTCCTGTTCCCTGACGGTATCCTGTGATTTAAAATTTTCAGGAAGTATATCAATATCTCCAAGCTCTGATACAGGAACAGTAAACTGGGTCTGCCCAAGTACCCTTTCACCCGGATCGCTTACAAGCCTTAATGTAATCTCGACATTACTTCCAAGTACTTCATAGGTTCCTTCTATTATGCCTCTCTGGGCGGCGCCTGCTGTTACACGCGAAGCGCTGCGGGAACGGTTAATTAAATTAAACCTGATATTATCCATTGTGTAAGTGCTAATCTTGTTGTATAGATTACGGGATAACCCTGTTGAACTTTCTGTTCCGTCCAAAAAAATATTTCCGACACTGACATCAATACTTGCATTTAAACGCGAGGCAAGCTGATTGACAGCGTTTCTGACCTTGACATTGTAATCTTCAGCAGTCAGAAAAACTGCGCCTGTAAAAATTAAAACCGATATTAAAACAATTTTCTTCATTTTTTCTCCTTTTCCCTATAATTTTCCGCGCACATTAACGCGGGCAGCCATATACGGTCTGGATAAATTACCGTCATTTATGCCGCATAAAGATAAAACAAAACCATAATCCGGCGCGGGCGCGACTGACATTACAATCGAAGTTCCTGCAAAAAACGAATCTGTTAATTCTTCCCTCCAAATCAAAGTTCCGTTTTCTATATTAATTCCTTCCAGAAAAGGAACGCCTCCGCTGCCGTTTCCGTCTTTGGCACGCATTGTCCCTCCAAGAACAATCTGACCGTTTTCTATGTCGAGTAACACACCCTGGTAATAAGAATTTGATTGAGGAGGATTTAAAAACCTCCAAAGCTCCCTGTCACCGGAATCATATTTAACAATCATTGCGGTACTGCTGGTTCCTTTTTGTTCTTTTCCAATCAGGTAATAATTTCCTTCAGAGTCCGGTAAAATTTTCAGTATCTCAATTCCTTTAAACGAAGTGTTAATCTTCTGAACTTTACCGTCTTCACTGATAAAGGCAATAAATGATCCCGCGGCGGCGCCGTCAGGGTTTCTTTCATTTAACATNCCTGCCGCAAGCCAGCTATTTTTTACAGCGTTATAAATAACAGATGTAATCTCTGCGCATCTTGATTCAGAATCAAATATTTTCCCGCCAATTTCCCAGTCTGCGGCAAGAGCCGATCCGTTATTTTTAACAAGACGTAAATACGCCAAATACCCGTGATCAGGACTTCGCCCTGCAGCTCCCGCAACAAGCCATTTTCCGTCATTAATAGCAGCAGTAGTAAAATATGCCGAGTAGTACTCCGGATTTAATGAAAGCGGAAGCACACCGCGGATTACTCCGTCCGAATCGTGTACTCTTGCAACCGGTATATCCATGCCGCGTAAAAAATCAATTTGATATCCTGCAAGAAAAAAATTACCTTCAGAATAGTTTACAAAAGTTGTTTCAAAACCGCCGCCGCTTTTTACCTGCGTTTTGGAGTTTCCGGCGGAGTCAAAAACATGGCGGATAAGACCGTCATTTGTGGAAGCAAAACAATGTATTTCATTTTTTATTGATACAATTGACAGGGGAGAGTCCGATTTAAGAATGGAGTTGGATTCATTTGCTGATTTTACCCAGCCGGACTCGCCTATACGGTGTAATGGCCGGGAATCGGCGAATATAAGCCCGTTTACTGTGTAATCAAATGAATATCTGTAATTTCTTTTTAATGTTTGAGGAATTGTAAAAGGAATGCTTCTGCGGCTGTCATAAATAATATAATTTTCGTTTCCTAAATCCCTGCTGATGTCAAAAACAGCCGTTTCACCCGGGGAAAATTCAAATTTTTCAGATCGTGACAGATATGGAAATGATCCTCTCTGCTCCATAAGGGAATTGACTGTTCCGCCCGTTCTAAAAGTTACAGCGTTGTCCGCTTTATTTTTTATTACCAAAANCCTGCCGTAATTTTCATTTATCACAGGTTCATTTATATTAAGCGAAGTTTGATTTTCGCGTAATGTCCTGTGATCGCCTTTTAAAAAAACAGGCACAGAATCACTGATTGGAATTTCATACCAAATATCAAAACCGGCAGATAAAAAGCCGCTTTCTGTATGGAGAGAAATATTACCGCTTGAATTTTTATTTATCTTCTGATTCCGTTCAAAATATACATTATAGGAAGTTGGATTAATTACCCTGATTCTTGCTTCCTGGGCAATAGTAATATCAACAATGAATAATAAATATGATATAAGTAAAAAATTTAAATACTTCATTTTTTATTATTAAAGAACCGCAGGTAAAAAATACCTGCGATTCTTTTAAAGTAATCAGAAGGGACTATCATCGCCGAAAAGTCTCATTTGTAAATCTTCAAGCTTGTCCCTATATTCGGTCTCACGGATATCATAGGCATAATTACCGTTTACTTTTGTGACAACAAGATCATAAACAACCCCCGGTTTTGCGGAAAAACGATTAATTCTGATTACCTGGGTATTATCCATCTCCATATATAGATTGGTATACAATTGTCCGGCAGAACCTGATAACGCGGCAAGCTCAAAAGTCTGCATATCGCCTCTTGATACAAAACGCCTTCCTTTTTGATCCGGCAAAATACGTCCGCTGTCCCTTAAATCCAAACCTTCGCCTGTTTCATTTTTAAGCCGCAGGAAAGATACAAGATACGATATTTGAGATGTATCCTGAGGACCTCTGAATATCAATGGAGCGACATGAGAAGTGCTTGGAAGCTCCCTTTGCCTTTCACTTCGATCCCTGGCTGTAAAACTCCTCATCTCGTTTGTCGAAGGATCTACATAAACATAAGTAGCATAAAAATTATACGGCATCCCGTCTTCTTTTGGTTTTATAAACAGCTTTTTATTTTCCTGAAGCGGCGCAAGAGTAGCTATCTTGTCACCTGTAGGCGTTTCAAGACGAAGTTCAAGAACAAATTTTGAAGTATTAGATGCGTATATATACTCCTTACCCGTATCATTTACTCCGGCATAAATATTCAGATTTGTTTTATCATTGGAGTCATTTAGGTTGTATACAACTAAACCTGTAAATATGACATCTTCTTCCAAAATTCTTGCATTTTTTCTGTTGTATTGTTCAAATGAAGCGGCGCGTACCAAAAAGCTGCCGCTTTTCCCGGGCATAGCATATGTTGAAAGATCGAAAGTTCTGCTTTGTCCGGCTCTGATACCGCCCATAACATTATTATTTGAAACTCTTCCCGCAAAAATAATTACATCAAAACTTGCCTGGTTATTTATTGTCAGGCTTCCCTTTCCGCCTGTCGCAAACAGATTTCTGGTGTCAATAGTTGCGTGAGGCTGATTTTTATCAGTCTGTATAACAGGATTATGTTCACCTCTTTCCTTATTTCCTCCGGCATTCACAGACACTGGTATTATAAAAACCGTTAAAAATACAAGCAATAAATGCTTTATTTTCATAATAATCTCCTGAATATATTAAAATTACCGCCATATACATGGCTTATTTTTGGCAATTTAAAATTATTTATGAATTATTTTATATGCCATATAGCATAATATATATTCATTAATGAATATTGTCAACTTCATGTTATGCTAATTGGCTATATGCTTATTGTGAATGGGATTTAAAGAAAACCTGAAATCTGAACTGGCGTATAAAGGCATGCTGGTAAAGGAGCTTGCTCAGAAATCAGGCATTAGCCGGCACACTTTGGATAATTACCTTAATGTACGGGAACATATACCTACCATGGATGCGGCAGTGAAGATAGCAAAAGCTCTGGAAGTTTCGGTTGAATATCTTGCAACAGGCGAAGAAACCCCGCAAACAGTAATAAAAAAGAACAAGGAAAATATTACCCTATTGCAGAATTACAATCATTTAAATAAAGATGATAAAAAAATAGTAGACGAGCTTGTACAGCTTTTATTAAAATACCGCCGGAAAAATCATCAGAAATAATGGATGTTTGTTGGCTGCTGTCATTTTTACGTTTATTATGGAAGAAAATTTGCCGTACTAAACTCTGGTTACAAATATTATTCATAAATACTATATACTTTTTCCATTACCCCAGCACAACTTCAACTTTATGCGTTTTTCCGTCGCCGTGGAGCTTAATTAAATTCCCTTCAATCTCAATTCCGTCAACATTGATTGATTTCACTCCGTACTCAACGCCGCTTGGGTTTTTAACGGAAATCTCGTAAACCGCTCCGCGAAAATTTCGTTTAACAGAAAACTCCTTCCATTCCTTGTGAATTTTCGGATCAATTTTTAAGCCCTCGTAATCCGCCTGCAGACCCAAAACCCACTCGGTAATCGACTGGTGCATGGTAGGAGCAGTTCCTGTCAGCCATGTATGCCCTCCCTGTCCAAAACCGATGCCGCCTCTTCCGCGTACATATTCAGGGTATACATACGGCTCGCTTCTGTAGCGGTCCTGGTCGCTTGCAAGATTTTCAGGCAGGCACTTTTCATAGAAATTAACAGCATCCGATCCGCGGTTTAAAATCGCGTAACTCTGCACAAGCCATGCGTTAAGGTGCATAAATATCGATCCGTTTTCTTTCATCGCAGGCGGCTCTTTTTCGATATTCCATGTCCGGGAAGGCAGCTCCTCGCGCTTAGCAAGACCGTTATAAACAGGAAAACAAATCTGCGCTCCAAACCGGCTGTCTAAATATTCCTCAACTTTTTTAATAATAATTTTTGCGCGCGCTTCATCTGCGGTTTGGCAGTTAATGCCGAATGTTTGCGGTTCAAGGAAAATTTTCGCTTCGGGATTCTCGCTTCTTCCCAAATCTTTTTTCTCCGCTGTTACGCAAAGCGCGCGGATGTAGTAGCCCTCTTTGTCAATTGCGTATTTTTCAAGCGCCTCGTATATTTTTTTCGCGCGCGCTTTGTATTCACCTGCAAGAGCGCTGTCTCTGTTAGCTGCTATCATCAGATCCGCTGTATCAATTAAAACTTTGTAAAGCTGCTGGGCTGCCATAACACTTTCCACATCCCTGTTCCATTCGCCGTCTTTTCTTAATTCGTTAAGATCGTCGTTCCAGTCGCAGTCTTTCATATACGGCAAGTCGCGGCTGCTTCTGTCCGTCCACACACGGTCAACCGCCTTTTGGATATGTTCAAAAATCGTGCCGTAAATATCGCCTGTTTTTTCGTGGACTTCGGCATACGCGGTTTTTTCATCCAGAAATGCAAAGTCGCCTGTCTCTTTTATGTATTTAATTACCGCCATCGGCAGCCATACAGGATCGTCGCTTGCCTCTATGCTTTTGTTTCCCGGCTGATCGATAAAAAAATTGTGATAACAAACCCCCGTAGAAAACATCTGTGTCGAAATGTGCTTTAAAGCTTCTTTTACAGTTTCTGCGGAATACGGCAGATTGAAATTCACGTCCTGTAAAATATCGCGAAATCCCCAGCCGTATTCGTATCCTGTATGGTAACGCGATTTCATTCTGTTTAGGATATATACCACGCGGCACTGATACTGAAGCCACTTGAAAGCGCGGTTTATTTTTACATTCGGCGTGCGAATTTCAAACCGGGACATCATGTCGCTCCACCATTTTTTCACTTCACCTAACATTTTTTCGCGGGTTTGCGCGCATTTCACTTCCCCGATCATTTTTTTAAGATGGGTTTTTTTATTTAAGTAATAATCTTTTGTGGAACCTGCGATCAGCGCCGCGGCGAACTCTAATCTTTCGCCTGCTTTAAGCGTAACCTTATTGCGGAAAACGCCGCATGTTCTGCGCAGATACGCCTGATCCGTATTTGAAAGAGGCTTCGCGTCCGTTATACGCAACGGATTTTCAAGCGAATTGAATCTGCCGCCTGTAAAGCGTTCCTCATTTGTTTCGTACTCTGTGTCCGCGCCGTTGAGCGTCGAAAAAAAAGCGACGACATTCCCCAGCATTCCGTTTATTTCAGTCCGGTCGTCATTCACGCTTGTTCCGTGATTTCTGCGGAAAACAATCGCGTTTAAATCCTTGTCCCACGCAGCTCCGCCGAAAAATCCGTCATTGTCGCCTGCAAGAAGGCGAACCAGCGCATCTCCCATATGAATCGGAACAAAGGGATAAATTTCAAGCCGCTTTGTTTCGCCTGTTGTGTTTTCAATAATGATATTTTGAATCCAGCCGTCAAATTCCTTGGGAACAAACATCGTCTCCTGTGTTTTAATTCCTTTGTATTCAGAATCAAACTTGATATATCCGAATCCCAAAGCTGCTTTGAATTTTTGCCCTTCTTTTTTCACAGGCTGCCATGTTGTCGAAAAAAAATCACGGGTGTCCGCATCTGCGATGTAGCAGTAACGCCCTCTGTTATCAGCGTCATTCAGGTGAAGCTGCGTATCCACAAAGGTATTTTCGTGAGTTCCGCGAACATCAAATCCGCCGCATGTATAGCTGACTCCCGAACAGAAAGTCTGCGTTCCGATCTGATCGGGTCTGATTAAATAATGCAGCCACGGCTCCGGCGTGCGGGGATTAAAAATTTCAAACTCGTCATTTTCGTTAAACTTTCCGTATTCCGCCATAATTACATCCTATATTAATTCATATGGATTTTTCATCCATTCAATTATTCTTAAAGGCGAAGCAATAATTACTTCCGGCTTGCTTTGAGCGTAATCCAAAAAATCTTCGATTGCTTTGCGCCGCTCGTTTTCTGAAATTGTTATGACAGGATCGCTGTCGTAGTCAAGCGCGTAAATCCCTGAGTGCGCGCCGAGAAAAAAGGGAGCGCGGTTGCCTTCAAGCCGCAAATCAAGCGAATATTTCAGAGTTGCCAAAAATTCCTCTCCGGTCATCAAAAATTCAACAAGGCAGTTGTAGTCAAGCCCCGATATTTTTCCGTCATCTTCGGAAAAATAATCCCTCAATGAAGCGCATTTTTTCCGCAAGCCTTTTTTAACGCCGTATTTTTCACACAAATTATCGGGAGGAACAATTACAACATGGATGGGAAGTTCCCAAAGCCCCGCATGATTTCCGGCTTCTTCAATGTGAAGCTCCTGCTCCGAACTGAATTTATTTCCTGGACTTCCTTCATCAAGCGTGTACGGAAAATAAAAATTGGTTCCGTCCTGATCATCCTGAACGCCTTCTTCTATTGAGCAGTCGTACACAAAGCCCATTTGCGCAGNCGCTTTAAAAGCATTAGCGTTATACGCAAGATAAGGCGTTCTGAANGATTTAATTTCGCTTTTCGCTATTCCAATCCCCGAATCATCTCCGCTGTTTCCTTCCGCGTAAGNCCGGGATAAAAGNTCGACGCATTTGTTCATTTCAAAAAGCCANTGATCAACGCTGAATTTNGANCCGTCCGAATGGGAATGAGAATGACAACCGGTTTCAAAGCCGTTATCCAGAGCGTACTTCCATGATTTTTTTACAAGATGCGCAGGTTCGCGCGCGCTTTCGACCATGTATGATGTTGAATTATAAAACGCACAGGAACAATTTGAACCGTCAGGATTTTTCCGGCTTTTAAAAATATCGACAGCCCATTTCATCCCTTCCGATCCCTTCTGCGGTGAAAAACCGCTTTTATCGTTGTCGTCGAATCCAATTGTAAAAAATTGAGGTATTTTTGCGGCTTTCAGATTATTAGGCGGATTTTGCGACGGTAAAAATTTATCCATAAATCATCCCATTAATACTTCGACATCAACCTTGCCGCCTGAAGCGAAAGAAAGGGGAATAATATTTCCGCTGATTTCTTTTCCGTTTACTTTTATCGACTTTACGCCTTTTTGAACGCCGTTTGGATTATTAAAATTGATGTTAAACGCAGTATTTCTGAAAGTCCTGACCGCCTGGAATTTTTTCCATTCACCGCAAACGCATGGGTCGATCAAAAGCCCCGAATAATTTCTCCTAACGCCGAATATCCAGTCAATGAGCACGTTTAAACGGGTCGGCGCGGTTCCTGTCAGCCATGTGTGCCCCGCTTTTCCGTGATCGTTAGACGCAGTCCCTGACACATACTCAGGGTAGACAAACCGTTCAGCGGCATACAGGTACGGATCGTCTTTGCTTGCGATAGCGGGAAGCGTTTTGATATAAATGTCGTGCGCTTCTTTTCCGTAACCGAAAATGCAAAGCGACGCGATATACCACGATTCCAGATGCCTGAACTCCCCTCCGTTTTCTTTTTTGCCAGGAGCGTTGCGTTTCCATCCCTGATAATCAATGGGAAGTTTTCCCTCTATCATTGTCTTGTCGCCCTGACAGATCGCGATTCCGTATTTATCGTCAAGATTTTTTTCGCAAACCTTTTTACAGGCATCAAACCTTTCCCTGTCCGCTATTCCGCTGAACCCCGCCCATGCAATCGGTTCAAAGAAAACAAGTCCGTCGGTTTTGCTGCTTCCCAAATCAACAGGAGCAGACTCATCAAGTATATAATCTACATCGATGCCTGTATTTCCAAATGTCAAACTTTTAAAGACAGCTTTAAAGTCCTCTGACGCGACCGCGCGGATATAATTTCCCTGCCTGTCGATACATCTTTTTTCAACTTCATCTTTAACAGTATTCGCTTTAACCGCGTAATCGGAAGCCAGTTCTTTTTCTATTCCCCTCGCGCTGAAAAGCTCAATCATGTCGTTTAACGCCTTGTAGAGCTGCTGAGCCGCCATTGTTGAAACGCTTGTAAAGTTGCCGGAAAGATCGTCATTCCAGTCAGCCATCAGCATATACGGAAGCCCTTTATCGCTTTGCTTCCATACTTT
>WQTD01000042.1 GCA_009786455.1 Treponema sp. | reverse complement strand
GCATAGTAAAACCCCTGTTTTTGGAAAATTGCCTACACAGCTGCCTACATTAATTTTCCAGCGTTCTCAGCATACCGACCCAGCAACGCTAAGTCCTTATGTAGCAAGTATTTAGTACGGGGAGGCGGTTGACGCTATAGGTATTTTACGCAATATTCATAAACTAACCGAGTTTTGGAAAAGGCTCTATTTATAAAAATAACCAAAAAAATTCTTGACAACCTAACTATAGTGTGATAGTGTAGTAGTACACATAGGGAGGTAGTATATGCCTTTATGGGAAAAATGGAGACTGTCTTTCAATGACAGCAGCCCGATTTACCGGCAGATTGTTCTGCAGTTCAATCAGGCGTTCGCAAGGGGTGATATTGCGCCGGGGGACAGGATTCCGTCCATCCGGGAAATGTCCGCGTTTTTAAAAGTGAACACAAACACGATGCAGCGCGTTTATCAGGAAATGGAACGGGATGGGCTTATCAGCAGCAAAAGAGGCACCGGTTATTTTTTTACAGAGGAAAGAGAAATGACAAAGGAAACGCGCCGCAGTCTGGTTTTGGGTTCACTGAGACGTTTTACAGATGAAATGCGCGCTCTTGGCTGCGAAAACAATGAAATTATTGATGAACTTAAATCATTTATGAAAGAAGGAGGATAATTATGGAAACAATGTTAACATCGCCGGTTCTTGACCTTGAAAATCTGGAAAAAAGTTTTGGAAATTGTTATGCCCTGAAAGGCGTAGACATGTCCATACCGTCAGGGCAAATTGCAGGGTTGTTGGGACCGAACGCTTCAGGGAAAACAACCTTGCTGAAAACCGCGGCAGGTCTTCTTTGCCCGACAGCGGGAAAGATCAATTACTTCGGCGGCGCGAAGCCAGGACCGGAAGCCAGAAAAACAATCGGATTTTGTCCGGATGCGATGGTTTTCCCGAACTGGATGAAGGTAATCGACGCGTTCACTTTTTACAGCGAGATGTACAGCGACTACTCGCAGGACAGAGCTGATGAGCTCATGCGCATTCTGGAACTGAAAAACATTTTAAATACAAATGCCCGCCGTCTTTCAAAGGGGATGAAGGAGCGCCTCGTTCTTGGTTTGACATTTTCCCGCGAGACAAATCTATACCTTCTTGACGAGCCGCTTGACGGGATAGACCCCGTGGGAAAAACGCGCGTAATAGACGCGATACTCGCCATGAAGCCGAATAACGCTTCCACGCTTATATCCACTCACCTTGTCAAGGATATTGAGCGCATTTTTGACAGCGTGTTTTTTCTGTCCAAAGGGAAAATCGTTTTTTCAGGATTGTGTGACGCGATACGCGAAGAGCGCGGTCAGACAATCGAGCAGGTTTATCTGGATATTTTTAATTCCATGAGTGAAGGAGAGTAAAATGAAAGCACAGTTCAAATACGCTTTTATTACAGGTCTTTATATCAGGGGAATCGTGTTCTCGGTAATTTTTGTGATGAACGCGGTCTTCCTGACGCTTGGATCCCTTGGCGCGCTTCCTTTTCCTGCGCACATAACAGCAGTATCTCTGGGCGGAGTCGCAGTCGCGGTAATGTTATGCGTCAATGTGGTAAGCGATGTTTTTATTGCGCGCAGGATGTTCTCATCCCCTGAAAGCTATCTTTACGCCCTCACCCCCGCGCCACGCTGGAAAATACTGCTTGCAAGCGTTCTTGTAATGACAGCTCTTGATATCATAACGATGATATTTGTCATTGCCGCTGAAACATTCTTGTCCTTCAATCTGGCGGGCGGAGGCGTCTGGAATATTGTAAAAAATTATCTCAGCCAAAATACTGATTTATTAGCGTATGGCGTTTTCGGGCTGCTGTTTGTAATCGCGGGTTACATGCTTGTTATAATGATAATCCTGTTTTGCATAACAGCCGGTAAATCAATATTTTTCAAATTGCCGGCGTCGGGTTTTCTTGCTTTCCTGCTTGGGTGCGGCTGTTTGTACGCCATAAGCCTGCTTCAATTTATTTTGGCGCCGTTCGGTTCTCTGCAGATATTCGCGGTATTTTTCATAATTAATGTCAACGCGATTATCGCTCTGCCGGTATTATTTATTCTGACAGTGATGGAAGCAGCCGCGCTGTTTATCATAACATCAAAACTTTTGGAAAGGAGAATCAATTTATGAGAAAGATTTTAACAGCCGCGCTGCTCGCGGTTTTATCAGCGTCTTTTTTAACAGGCTGCGTGGTTGTCAATCTGGTAGATGGCAATGCGGTATCGCCGAAAGGAGAACGGGAAAATCACGACTTCAGGGTCGGGCAGTACAACAAGGTAAAAATTGAGGGGTATTGCGAGGTTCATTATTATTCAGCTTCATCCGATACAGCCACGCTGTCGGTTCAGCCAAATATCCGGGAATTTTACACTGTGGAAGTAATTAATGAGGAACTTATCGTGCGATCATCAAAACGAATCCTGTATGGTTCAAAAAACACTCCGATACTGACAATTTCCACGCCGAATTTAAACCGCATAACAATTGAAGGAGCGGGCGTATTTACCGCCTATGAAAAAATTACTTCTGATTCGCTTGATTTTATATTGAGGGGAGCGGGCACAGGTAAAGTCGAACTGGAAGCTGTAACCGTTTTTGCTGATATATCAGGCGCAGGCAAGCTTGAGTTATCAGGCAGAGCGGACACAACTGTCTTAAGTCTGGACGGAGCAGGCGAACTGGACGCGCTAAAGCTTCAAACACGCGAAGCCAGAATCAATCTTGATGGAGCGGGTAAGGTGAGTATTCACTGCACTGACAGCTTAAAAATTGACGCAAGCGGAGCGGGCGCTGTTGAATATAGAGGCTCTCCGAGTCTTAACCTTAATAAAAACGGACTTGTAAGTATCAGGCAGGTAAATTAAAGCGAAAACGCGGCTATCATTGAAAACCGATCGCCAATTATCCGCTTTCATGCAGAATGTAAATGCGAAAAAAACGCCGGAGGATATCCGGCGTCAAACTAATTGTTACTTACAGATACAGCTATAACCACCTGGGTTAGATACATATTTTATAGCTTCAAGACCACAATCAACAGCTTTATCTGCTTGCTCTTTACTCCAACTGGATTTTACACTAAAACCGCAATATTTATTATCTTGAAGTGTACAATCACCATCTCCAGGGCAGCCGGCATCGCAGCTTAACAATACAATACCTGCTGACATCAATATGCCAATTAAGGCAACAATTAAAAATTTGTTTTTCATAACGGGCAAGCTATCACGTTATTAATAAATTGTCAAAATAATGCGTGTTTTATAACGATTGAAACAAATTTTAAAAACACTGACATGATCATCTGCCTTGACAGCACGCTGCGGCTGATTTATCCTCGACTTTAATGATTACACTTACCGAATTCAACGTTAAGACAAACGGAACAACAGACTGGATCAACATAACAGGCGAGACACAAAAGGCGGTTTCCGCTTCCGGTGTACGCGAAGGGATTTGCGTTGTTTTTATACCGCATACAACAGCCGCGGTTACAATTAATGAAAACGCAGATCCCGACGTTCCGCGTGATGTTGATCTGGCTCTGAGTTTGATCTCCCCTGACCGCCGCGAATTCCGTCACAGCGAAGGCAACTCCGCCGCGCACGCCAAAACAAGCCTTGTAGGACCTTCCCTCACTTTGATTATCTCTGGCGGACGGTTACTGCTTGGCACATGGCAGGGCGTTTGGTTTAACGAATACGACGGACCCAGAGTGCGGAAAGTTAATGTGCGCGTAATGGGTGAGTGACTACCAAATCGCCGACGGACCGCGGACGACACGGAAACCATTTACCCATGTGGCATCGCCAGGAGCCTGACTGTTGCGCACAACGCTTCGCACATTGCCGACAGCATTGCTCCAGCCGCCGCCGCGCCTGATGCGTTCAGTTCCAAAGCCGGGACCTTGCGGATTATTGCCCGCAGGAGCGGTTGAATAATAGCTGTCCTTGTATGAAGCGAACCAGTCCCAAACCCACTCCGTTATATTTCCGCTCATATCATAAATACCGAGAGCGTTAGGCTGTTTTGTTCCTACAGTTTGAGTAGAACCGGCATCCGCGCCCTGCTTGATTGTTTCGTTATACCAGGCAACATTGGCTGGGTTGTCGCTTCCCGAATAGGTAAAGTTCCCGGGAGAGTTATTTCCGCCTCTTGCCGCATATTCCCATTCCGCTTCTGTGGGCAGACGATATCCGCGCCTGGAAAAATCCGCAGCAACGCTCGCGCTGATAATGGACTGCGCTGCAGGCCGGACTCCTCCTGTTCCGGCTAAATTAGGACCTAATGTTTTGCCTGAAATCGAATAAACCTGATGACTGGCGCTCATCTCAATTACTGTGAGTTTGTTGCAATACTCTACAGCATCAAACCAGGATACCCTGTCTACAGGGCGGACGTCATTTCTGTAAAATTGACTGGGGTTAATTCCCATCACATCAAAATATGATTTATTTGTGTCCTGCCTGCTGACCTGCGTTACTTCGTACCTGCCAATATAAAAACCGTCTACAGTTACACGCCGGGTCGGATATGAATGATAGGCGGCAGGGCTTCCTGATACGCCTGAATCGCCCATTGTAAAACTCCCGCGCGGAACCCAAATCATATCCGGCGCAGGTTCAACCCATCTGGCGTAAAGGGTAACATTATCGGTTATTGGAGTATCAAAATTCCATGCGGTAACAGTCCCGGGCGAATCGCCGTTTATACTGTTACTCCAGCAATAAAATGAATATTTGCCTGCATCAGCGCTCATTGGCATAAAAGGTTCTATTGCTTTACCGCCGTTTAACACACTTTGCGCTGCAGGCGCGGTGTAATTGGAAGGTATTCCTCCCGGCGGATCTCTTAAATCAAATGTGACTGTATAAGCAACATTTTCCCATTTCGCTGTCAAAATTACGGCGGAAAATACCTTGTTATTGTTAAAATCCCACATGATATTTTCATCATCTGTATACCAGCCAACCAAAGCCTTACCTGTATTAACCGGAATTATCGGTCTTTCAACCCTTTCCCCGTGAGCGATACTTTGCGCGGCAGGGGCCGGCGTTCCTCCGTTCGGGTTAAATGTTACATTGTACCTGTTGGGAGTCCACTTGGCGTATAAATACATGGGATCCATGCCAATAATTTCATCAGGTTGTACCACCCTGTCAGTTGTAAAATTCCATGATCTGGTACATTCAGGATCTGTATACCACCCGCCGAAACTATAACCTGCTCTTACCAGTGTGCCTGGATCCAAAATTCTGCCGTTTGAAATTGATATAGTCCGGTTCGGAAGGAAATCCATACCGCCTGCTGTAGTCCCTCCGTTTACCTGAAAATGCACAGTACGCGTCTGAGGAGTGAATTTTGCGTAAAGCGTCATTGATGAGGTAACCGTATTATAAACAAAGTCCCATTCATTATTTAATGATTCCTCTGTATACCAACCGTCAAAACCCTGACCGTCTCCAAGCTGCGCAGGATCAGCCGGTTTGGTAACAGTGGAACCGTGAGGCACTGTTTGCGTTGCAGGCGGATCATTATCCGAAGGAGTTATTACAAAATTTACAATATATTTATTTTGAATCCATTTGGCATACAGAATAAGAGGATTAGTCTGCGGAACATCAGAATCTGTAATTTTCTTTGTCGCGAAGTTCCACTGCACTGTATTAAAAAGAGGTTCATAATACCAGCCGCCAAAAGAATAGCCTTCTTTAACAAGAGGTCCGGGATCCTGAACAAGACCATGACTTAACGATACTGTAAATTCATGTGTAAGATCCGTAAGACCGTCGGGGCGCGTTCCGCCGTTTGCCTCAAAACGCACAAGGCGCGTATCATCATCCCATCTGGCATAAAGCGTTACGTTAGCCGAAACCGGAAGATCAAAATTCCATCTGTGTGCATAGGCTGCTTCCGTGAACCAGCCTGCAAAACCGCGGCTGTCAGGCACAGGTAAAGTCGGCGGAGCGACGGGCTGAACAACTTTTCCCCCGGAAGCTATGTATTGATCCGGTATGGTAACCGCATTTCCTGGTAACGGAGAAACGCCGGAATACGGCTCGAACTTAACAATAAATACTGGAGAGGAGGGAGAAGGAGGTTCCGCCGGCGCAGCAGGAGTATATTTTATCCATCTGACAGTAAGAGTAATAAAACCATCGCCGTCTATATCATCTCCTCTTGTTACAGGTCTTGTTTCAACATTCCATAAATCACCCTTCTCGTCAAACCAGCCAAGAAAACCGTCTGTTCCGCGGGTGATTGGACGAAGTCTCCCGACTTTACCGTTCCATGCTATTTTTATACCTTTCGGCTGAGGCGTTCCTCCGTCTGTATTAAAAATAACGTAACCGAAATTATCACCGCTTCCGCCGACCGCGCCGCCGCCGCCTTTTGGAATTTCTTTTACGGATTCTGACAATCCAACCCACCATTTTTCCATAATCGGGTTATAACAGGCGGTAAATAAAACACCGAAAAGCGTTAACAGAAAAATAACATTTTTATTAATAATCCTCATAATTTCCGCCCGGTAAAAGTTTACCTTTTAATTCCCCTAACATGAAAGAATAAATTAATTATAGTACATTTTCTGATAAAGTCAAAATATAATTGTCTTGTTTGATCAACAACCCCCGCCTTTAGCCAAGGTATGATATTTTCATCAGTTCAAGATCAGTCATTGCTTTGCCTAATTCAAAATCTTCCATATGGCGGATTAAATCCTCGCTGCCCGGCACCGAGCGGAGATCATCCATGTATTTTAAACATTCAGAATTGCCGTTTTTCAAAAGGGGTTCCAGTTTTTCAAAAGTTTCCCGAATTTTTTCGGGACTGAAAGGCGGGGCTTCCCCTTTGACTGATGCGGCAATATATTCATTATATTGCGGCAAGAGCTCGTTTAAAACCGCGTTCATCTCAGCTTCAAGAATTTTCAAGTTTTCTTCGGTAACATCGTTTTCACCGTTTTTCAGTCTGGCTTCTATATTCGCGGCAGCCTGCTGCAGAAGGGTTTTCCCTATTTGCGCCGCGTTGCTCTTTAATGTATGCGCAAGCCTGTGCGCGATTTTAATATCATTCGCTTTTAACGCTCCGGCGATTTCTTCGCATATATTTCTGTTTTGTTTTACAAACAGCATCCGTATGCTTTTATTAAAATCCTTGTCAGCTTCAACTGTTAAATCCTGTTTTCCGCTTTTTTGGGACAAACTGAAATATTTTAAAAGACATCTCCACAATTCCTGGGATGTAAAAGGCTTGCCTATGAAATCCTGCATTCCGCTTTTTCTGTATATTTCCGTATCTGTTGACATAATGTTAGCTGTCATTGCGACAATCGGGATACCTGTATTAAACTGAATTATTTTTGCTGACGCTTCAAGCCCGTCCATTACAGGCATGTGTATATCCATAAAAATCAAATCAAACTGTTTTTCGCCTTTTTCCATACGTTCGCGGACCATTTCTACGCCGACTTTCCCGTTTTCCGCGATAATGGTTTTAATCCCTACCCTTGCAAGATGCTCGGTAATGACTTCCTGATTCATAAGATTATCTTCACATAACAGAATTTCCCCGCTGAAGAAAGGTCTTTCAATATCGCCGTGATCTATTGTTTTTCTTTGCGTTTTATCCGACGATTCATCCACTGTATCAAAAACCAGATCAAAACTGAATCTGGAACCAATTCCGGGAGCGCTGTCAATATGTATCCTGCCGCCCATGAGCTCAATAATATTTTTGGTAATCGCCAGACCAAGCCCCGTACCGCCGTATTTGCGTGTTGTTCCCGATTCCGCCTGCGTAAAAGGATCGAAGATTTTTTCTACCTGTTCAGACGTCATGCCGATGCCGGAGTCTTTTATTTCAAAGTGCATTGTGATGGTATTGTCTGTTGAAGCGATTATTTTTGAAAAAAGTTTTACAATTCCCGAATTTGTAAATTTAACCGCGTTTGTTAAAAAATTTATAAATACCTGGCGCAGCCTTGTGGGATCGCCGAGCGGCATTTTTCCCAGACTGGGTTCGGCGTAAAAATGCAGATTTATTCCCTTTTCAACCGCTTTTGGCAGAACGAGAGTCCTGCAGCTTGAAAAAAGTTCGTGTATGTCAAAAGGAATTTTTTCAAGTTCCATCTTACCCGATTCAACTTTGGAAATATCAAGTACATCGTTAATGATCTGCAGAAGCCATTCGGCGTTGGATCGTATTTTGCCGAGATACTCCTTTGTCTTTGGATTGGCGGCGGAATCCATGGCAAGTTCAGAAAATCCCATAATGCTGTTCATCGGCGTTCTGATTTCATGGCTCATGTTCGCAAGAAAACTTGATTTGATGCGGGAGGCGGCAAGAGCGGCTTCTTCCATTTCCTTTCGTTTCGTTATATCGCGGGCGATTCCCAAAACGCCGACATTAACGCCGTCCAGAAGAAGCGGTGATTTAATCGTCTCGAAAAGCGGAGATGATCCGTCAATCCCCGGAATATGTTCTTCAAAAACAAAAATCCGGCGCTCATCAAGGACTCTTTGATTCATGGCAATGCGTTCTTCCGTCATATCATCAGGAAAATTAAGGCTGCGCTCATTCCTGCCGATTACATTCTCCCTATTCAAACCGAAATGCTCCAGAAATTTTTTATTGCATTGCGAAAATTTTAAATTTGAATCGAGCGTAAAAATGACATCGGGGATTGAATCAAAGAGCGTGTTAAGCGTGGTTGTCTGTACCTGAAGATCGCGCGTCCGCGCAGCGACAAGTTTTTCAAGACGCATGCTCATAAGATGGCTTCTTGTAAAAAGGACAGCGACAAGCGCCAGTACGCAAAAAAGCAAAGCGGATAAACCGACAAGAAGAGGACGCTGCGCTTCGGCGAGTTTCAGCTTGTAATCGTAAGTCTTGCGCATCCATTTGTCGGAGATGCCTTTCATGTCAACAGAAGCAAGAGCCTTATTAAAGATGGAACAAAGAATTTCCTGATCCTTATTAAAACCGAATTTTGAATTCGCGCTGTAGCCAAATACAATATTAGCCTTAAAATACGGCTGCTCAAGGTAATTTGTCAGATATAAAAGTTTCTTATGCGTTGTCATCACCATGTCAACTTCGCCGTGCTGAAGAGCTTTAAAAGCTTCGTCCATTGTATCGTATTCGACAATATTCATGTGGTTCGGAAACCATTTTTTAAAAGTCGCGGTATAAGCGGTATTTTTCATAAGTCCTGTTTTAACATAAAGAATTTCATTCACTTTAATATCGCGGAAATCTGAATTGGAAATCAACGCGTAATTATCGTCTACCTGTGCGATTTCCGGCCACAAAAACGCGCCTTCGCGTTCTTCTGTCTGGATTAAATAAGGAATCAGGGCGATTTCTCCGTTCATAAGCATCCGGTAAATTTCAGACCAGTCTGCGTGTTCATTATTTACCCGTTTGAACTGAATTCCGGTAAGGAAAGACACTTCATCAAGAATATCCAGAAAAATGCCTCCCCATTCATTCTTCCGGCTGTCATAAAAAGTATCAGGATAATTTTCCGGATCCACGCCGATCGGTATCACCGCGTTATGCTTAATAAAAAGACGTTCTTCGGGAGTAAGCTGCGAATGTAGTTTATGCACCAGATATTCATGAATTCCCCTGTTATACATATCTGTCAGATAACGCAGCCCTCCGTTTTCAAGAATTTTTTCCATAACGGTTATAATGGGTTTTAAAGCGTCATCCTGGGTTGTTAATGAAACAGGACGATATATCAGAGGATAAAAGTCGTAGGCTATCACATCCGGGTGTTCGATAAAGTTTATTTCAACCGTGCCGCTGTAATAAAACGAATCAATATAACCGCTGCGCAGCGCGTCATAAACAAGGCTTACGTCGCTTAGTTCAATAACTTCATAAGTGCCGGAAGTTAATTCGGCGGTAACTGTATAGCGTGTTGTTGTACCTTCGATGAAACCGCATTTGAGCCGGCGTTCCCTGATAATTTCATTGATGGGACGGCTACCGGAAAGACGAAAATATCTTAACGGACGCGAAGCAATATCAGTCGTCATATGGTAGATTTCCATGCGTTCTTTGTTAGCTGTCAATTCACCGGTAAACGAGACCTCCTCTGTTTCAAGACCGTCAAGCAGATCAAGCCAGTCGTAAATCTGCGGCTGGAAGGGAATCCCGAAAAGCTGCGTCATCCATTCGCATAACAAAGCTGAAAAGCCCC
Organism: Treponema sp.; assembly: GCA_009786455.1. Lineage (GTDB taxonomy): Bacteria > Spirochaetota > Spirochaetia > Treponematales > Breznakiellaceae > WQXQ01. The sequence goes on along the minus strand of WQTD01000042.1, from coordinate 5,726 downwards.
TGATCTCGCCGTTAAGGCTTTTAAAAGCTTCGACGCTCAGAGGCATTCCGTAAATAAAATAATCATACTTCCACTTAAGCAGGTCAATTTCCCTGATCTCTTCAGCCGTTATGCCAGGAACATCCCTGTACGATGTAAATTTTTCAAATTTTATTAATGTATCTTCTTCACGCTCCGCAGGATTCCCGCAGGAAAACAGGGTAACAAGAAATATTAAAACAGCGGCTTTTCGCATTACGCCGCTCCTGAAAGCCGGTTTACAATTTCCCTGTAATTCATCTGGCTGATGTTTTCACGAAGCCAATGAACAAGTCCCCCGTCGCCGGTATATTCAAAACATTCAATTTCTTTTATCACATTCTCGACCGCTTCTATTTTGTATTCTTCACATGCGGCGCGAAGATTATCAAGCGCTTCCTTATACGGTCTGTCTTTTTTGGGTTTTTCAGTTTTTCTGATTTCCTTGCTGAGCGCGGCTTCAATATTGGCAATCAAGGTTAAAACATCATTAATAAGAAGCGGATTATTGGCTGTAACAAAATCGAGGTCTCCCGCTTTTGCCGCCATTTCAAGTTTTTCAGCCTGCATGCCTGCTTCTTCAGCGCTGATACCACGGCAGGAACTTTTTACGCCGTGAACATTGATCGCATAAACTGCAAGGTTCTCTTTATCTACATCTTTCATTTCACCAAGAAGGAGTTTGGTATTGATTGAAAAGGATTGAAGTACCTCCAAAAAAGTTTCCATGTCGCCGGAAAAACGCTCAAGTCCCTTCTGAATATTAATTCCCTGGATTTTTCCTCCTAAAAATAAATTGCTTCTCCTGTCAATGTTAGATCGCCTTTCCTGCCCGCTGCGGGAATCATGAAAATATTCAGTCTTTTTACTTTCTATGAACAGTTTTTCCTGCTCTTCATTGCGTACCCATTGCCGGAGAACAGCGTCAAAGCGGGCAATTTCCACCGGCTTTGTTATAAAAGCCTGAAATCCTTTGCTTAAAAATATTTCCTCATTCCCCGGAAGAGCGTTAGCTGTAACTGCTATGATTGGAATGTTTCTTGCGTACTCTGTTCCGATTTCTTCCCTGATGATGCGGGTTGCTTCGATACCGTCCATCTCCGGCATCATTTGATCCATGAAGATGGCATTATACTTCACTTTTTCATCACGAATTGCGTTAACGGCTGCCCTGCCGCTTGTTACGCTGTCAATTTTCATTTTGTACGGCTTCATTATGGCTTTTATAACATCAATATTTGTAATTATATCGTCAACAACCAGAACATGGGCATATGGAAGGCTTATGCGGGTAAACTGTAACTTAGCCTTGCGTTTTCCGGCGGTGTATTGAAATTTTTTAAGGCTGTCAATTACATCACTACCGATAGTCTCTGGGGAAACAAACTTCTGGGGCAGCTTTACGGTAAAACAGGAACCCTTTCCGAATTCGCTTTCCACGGTAATGGAGCCTCCCATGGCGTCGGCAAGCATTTTTGTAATGGGAAGCCCAAGCCCCGTCCCCGCAATTTGCCTGTTGGACTCTGAATCCATCCGGTAATAATCGTTAAATATACTGTCCATATCTTCAGAGGGAATACCGATACCGGTATCCCTGACCGAAAAAGTGAGCCAGACGATCACATCATTTTTTTCGCTCTTTACGTCTAACTCAACTGTCCCTTCCTTTGTGTACTTAAAGGCATTGGATAAAAAGTTATTTAAAATTTGTTTAATCCTCTGATCGTCGCCGAAAAGACGAAGCGGAATGTTATCATCAATATTCAGAATAAATTCGACAGGTTTTTCTCCCTTGTAAAGAATGCTCTGGGTAATAGTGTCATTTATCGTTTTGGGTAAATTGTACTCGGCGAGAGTAAGGTTGAATTTACCGTCTTCATATTTGGAAATGTCAAGAATTTCGTTAACCATATGGAGAAGCGATGTTCCAGCGCTGCATATTTTTGATATATTTTCCCCGGCGTTTTCATCAAGCGAACTTTCTTCGAGCGTCATCTCCGAAAGACCAATCACGGCATTAAGAGGTGTCCGCATTTCATGGCTCATTCTGGCGAAAAATTTACTCCGCTCTTCAGACGCGGCGATTTTATGGGCGTATTTTTTTATTGCCTGGATTTGATTTACTATCTGCATCTGATTGCCGACCCTTAGCCGGACAATGGCAGGGCTCAGGGGTTTGGCAATATAATCAGCCGCGCGAAGAGCAAGCCCTTTCTCTTCGTCATCAGAGCTGACAAGCCCTGTTATGAAAATTACGGGTATATGTTTGGTTTTTTCATTGGTCTTTAGGATTTCAAGCACTTCATAACCGTTCATATCCGGCATAATAATGTCTAAAAGGATTAAATCAGGTAATAACTGATTTGCCATTTCAATGGCGGAAGTGCCGCTTTTGGTCATGTAAACGGTATAATCATGACTCAATACTTTGATTAAAATATCAAGGTTAATTTTCTCATCGTCAACGATTAGTACGCTGTTTTTCTCAGCTTCTGCCATTAGAACCTCGTGAAACATATAGGAATTACAGCGCTTTAATGCCATAGAGGCATCCTGCTGTAAGTGTATTCTACTTGAATTTTATTAATATTCATAGTTAAATATTATAAGAAAACATTTTAATCAAATAACAGGATGGTATTTTATGAGCCAAAAGAAGGTTGTCCTTGCAATTGACGATAATTTACAGCAGTTAAGCGAGTTTAAAACCATGCTAACTCCGCAATATGACCTGCGCGTAGTGAAGTCAGCTTCTGAAGCAATCGCTTTTTTAATCAGAAATACGTCCGATGTTATACTTTTAGATATTGAGATGCCGAATATATCAGGATTTGAATTCCTGGGCGATCTTAAAAAAATACCAGCTTACATAAATACGCCAATAATTATTGTCAGCGGTAATAAAAGTGAAGAATTCCTGAATGAAGCTAAAAATACCAAAGTCTTTGATGTGCTGATAAAACCTGTCGCGCCTGATGTTTTAATAGCGGCAATAGAAAAAGCGATTAGTTCAGGAATTTGAGATAGGTTTTCTATGTGAATGCTTTAATAATCCGTTTAGCAGTAGTTTCTTTAATTTCATTATGTCTTGGGATGGCTTGTCCGATGTTTGTTTCTTTATTTAAATACCAATCGTGTTTTGCACCATGCCGTTCAAGCTCAGCTCCGAGAGATGTAATTTTTCGAATTAATTCTGCTCTCTTCATGCAATTTTAAGAAGACCATGGCTGCGTACAAAAGGAAAATTGAAGGTTTTTATATCTTCATATAGCGAGCGAAGCATTTCTTCAAATTCTTCAAAGGTTTCCCCTTGAGTCGTATAATCAGGATAATCGTCAAGATAACCTACATACCATCCGTCATCTCTCCAATAAGTATAACCCAATTCCATATATACTCCTTCGCTCTATTATAATAATGATATTAAAAGAAGTCTATTAAATACTGAGAGTATCACACCCAAAACCATAACTTGAAATTTGGCAAAATTTTTGATAATATTGTTTTTATTACAGGTTTTATCTAGAAGCTCAAAGGAGAAAGCAACATTATGAGAAAGCTTGGGGGTGTATCGGCGCCGCATTTTAAAAACACCGCCGGATGCGCGCCGGAGGCAATGCCGGTTCCGGCGGAAGTAAGGCTTCCGATGTTGATGCATTCAGGCACTCCGGCGAATCCTGTTGTAAAAGCAGGCGATAATGTAAAAGTTGGGCAGATGATCGGCGAAGCCGCGGGTTTTGTCTCCTCTCCTGTTCACGCAAGTGTTTCAGGCACTATAAAAAGCATCGATACCCTGGACGGCATAACAGGAGAAAAATCGGTAACAATTACAATCACTTCGGACGGGAAGCAGACTTCCTGGGAAGGAATCGCGCCTGTAAGTGTCACTAATCTGAAGGAATTTCTGGAAGCTGTCAGAAATTCGGGAGTTGTAGGACTTGGCGGCGCGGGATACCCGACAGCGCCGAAATTTACATTAAAAGAAACTGTCAAACTTGATTATATCCTTGTCAACGGCGCAGAGTGCGAGCCGTTCATCACTTCCGACACAAGAACGATGGTTGATGAAACAGGCTTTGTCTGGGAAGGCGTCCTTCTCATGAAAGAATATCTGCAGCCGAAAAATATCATTATCTGCATAGAAGGCAACAAACCCGAACCCATAAAAAAACTCAAGGAGTTATGCGAAGGCAAAGAAGGAATATCTGTCCGCGTTCTTCCGTCATTATATCCGCAGGGTGAAAGAAAAGTGCTTGTGTATAACGTAACAGGACGGATAGTGCCTGAAGGCGGACGGCTTCCCGATGTCGGATGCATTGTCGTAAACTGCACAACCGTCGCTACATTCGCAAAATACATCAAAACAGGCAATCCCCTTGTGTCAAAGTGTGTTACGGTAGACGGATCGGCTGTAAAAAAACCGAAAAACGTAATCGTCCCGATCGGCACTCCGGTGCGTGACATATTCGCGCATTGCGGCCTTCTTCCCGAAGGAAAAATGAATGACAATATCAAAAAGGTAACGCTCGGCGGTCCGATGATGGGAGTTGCAATTCCAAACCTTGACATTCCAATTGTAAAGATCACAAACGCTGTTCTGGCGTTTTCAGCCAAAGACGCGAAACCGCCTGAACCCGCAGCATGTATAAAATGCGGACGCTGTATATTCAAATGCCCGATGAACCTTATGCCGCCGAATATCGAAAACGCTTATGAGTTAAAAAAACCGGAGCTTTTAAAAAAGTTCAAGGTGAATATGTGCGCCGAATGCGCCTGCTGCGCCTTCACCTGCCCTGCAAAGAGACCGCTTGTTCAGGTTATGCTGCTGTCAAAAAACATGTTATGGGAATATGAGCAGGCGCAGAAGGAGGCGAAAAAATGAGCGATATAATGATTGTTTCGCCGGCTCCGCACATCAGCAGTAAATCCTCAGTAAACAGGATAATGCTTGATGTCATTATCGCCCTTCTTCCCGCTCTGGGAATTGCTGTCTGGATATTTGGAATCAGAGCGTTAATCGTCACATGCGTCTGCGTGATTTCCTGCGTTTTCTTTGAGTGGGGTTTTGAAAAACTTTTAAGAAGAAAAAATACAACCGGAGATTTCTCCGCGATATTAACAGGGATTCTGTTAGCCTACAATATCCCGCCTACAATCCCCGTCTGGCAGGCGGTTATCGGAAGTTTTACCGCGATCATCCTTGTTAAACAAATATTCGGAGGGTTTGGAAAAAATTTCGCAAACCCTGCCGTAACAGCCCGCATCGTAATGTTCCTTGCTTTTCCTGTAACAATGACAACATGGGTAGTTCCCTTTGATACTGTCACGGGAGCAACGCCGTTAGTCGAATTACTGCATATGTTCAGAAAAGAACCTTACTCGATACTCGGTAAATGGGAATTATTTCTGGGCGTACACGGCGGCTGTATCGGCGAAACAAGCGAACTTGCTCTTTTAATCGGTTTTATCTATCTGTTAATCCGCCGCGTAATTACTCCGATCATCCCGCTTGCGTTTATCGGCACTGTTTTTACGCTGACCGCTCTTGCAGGCGGCTTAGACTTCGGCGTCTACCATTTACTGACAGGCGGTTTGTTTTTAGGAGCAATTTTTTGCGCGACAGATTACGTTACCTCCCCCATCACAAACAGGGGACGCATAATTTTCGGGATCGGCTGCGGCCTTGTTACTGTGGTTATCCGTCTTTT
>WQTD01000041.1 GCA_009786455.1 Treponema sp. | reverse complement strand
CAGGTGTATGAACTTGGGCATGTAAAGGTTGTTTCAAGTCAATACGATGCTGAAAGCGAATATATGCCGGTGCAGTATCCTGTAGCGAACGGAAGAAACCGGAAAGAGCTTATCGCTGATATTCAGAAAATCCCTGGCGTGAGAGCGGCGCTTCCGCGCATTACGACAATGGCGACTTTGCAGGAGAGCACTGTAAAGCACGTTGTTTTATGGGGGTTTGATATTGAAAAAGAGATCGCGGCCAATGATTTGAATCTAACCGATCGTAATGACGGTTTGATTCAAGGTCGCTGGCCGAAACATGGAGCGAACGAGGTTGCCATAGGGCGTGTGTTCGCGCAGAAATCCGGTTTTACAATCGGCGACAGAATAATGTTTAAAACAATATCGGCGCAGTTCTCCGAAAAATTTTTAAGACCGGAAGTTACAGGCATATTCAATTTTGATTACATCAAGATTGACGAGCAGTTTCTTGTAATGGACATCGAAAGGCTTTCGAACCTTCTTGTGCTTGACGAAGCGACGCAATCCATAGTGATCTATGCCGATGATGAAAGGCAAAGCGGCAGCATCGCCGCGCAGGTGCGCAATCTTTTGGGAAGCGGAAATACAGTAACCGAATGGAACGACAACTACTGGGTCGCTGTCATGAAAATGGTCACGCCCATTTATACCATTGTGTTCCTTGTGTTCCTTATTGTGGCAAGCTTCCTGATTATAAATACTGTCGTGATGATCATTCACGAGCGTATCAAGGAAATCGGAATGATGGGATGTCTTGGCATGACAAGAGCCGAAATTGTAAAAGTGTTTTTCTTTGAATCAATTTTTATGGCGGCTTTCGGAGCTCTTGCCGGAGTGATTGTAGGGGGCGGAATAGTCGCAGCTCTGGCTAATCAGCCAATCCGCTTGATGGAACAGTTCGGCAGCACGTTCAGCGATATGCCGATGACTAACGCGCTGTTCTTTGAGTTTGACCCGCTTGTACTTCTGCGAGCATGGCTTATGGGTGTTGTGATCGCGTCAATCTTTACTCTGCTCCCATCGCTTAAAAGCGCGTTTGTAGAACCTGTGGAAGCTCTTCGGAGATAATAAAAAATTATTTGGAGGTTTTTATGGCAGTTAGGTTTTTTATGGTTACATTATTTGTGGTTTTTATCGCGTTCATTTTACCGTGGGCTATAGGCGCACAGACGCCGACAGCCGCGCAGCTTCTTGCGCGTGTGGATAATAACGAGATTTACAAAACGATTGAGTATGAAGGCGATATTATCATTGAACACGGCGGACGGAGATTCGTAAAGACAATGAAAGCATGGGGAAGGGGAAATACCCACAGCTTTATTGAATTTACAAATCCTGAAGACAGGGGAACGAAGTATCTTAAAAGGGACGGAAGACTTTTTGTTTACTCGCCTGACACAGAAGAGGTTATGCTGATCTCAGGTCACATGTTAAAAGAATCCATGATGGGTTCAGACATGTCCTACGAGGACACGATCAATAACGAAACTCTTGCAAACCGATATGACGCTGTTATTTCGGGATCAGAGGTTATTAACGGAAGAGACTGCTGGGTTTTGGATCTGAGTGCGAAAAAAAGAACAGAAAGTTATCCCTCACGAAAACTGTGGATCGACAAAGAGTACGGCGATCTTGTGCGTTATGAACTTTTCGCTCTCTCCGGCGTTAAACTTAAAGAGTACGCCATGAAGAAAGTGGAGATCATTAACGGGCAGCGTTTTCCTGTAGAGGGAGAAATGCGCGATCTTATGCGCCGCGATTCAAGAACAACATTTGTAATGCGCAACGTAGTTCTGGATAAGCCGATAGCTGACTCTGTCTTCAGCCAGAGGAATCTGGAAAGGTAAACCGGTTAAATTTCACACAGGGACACAGCGGCACAGAAGTTTTAATTCGTAATTTTTTCTCTGTGCTTTCTGTGCCTCTGTAAGATTATTATGGGGAAAATTTTTATGAAGAAATATATGTTATTATTATTTTCATTCGTAATTAATAACGGGCTTTGGGCGCAGGTGACGGTATCAGGTATTCTTGATTCCTCTGTTTCCATGAGAGCGGGGGGAGGGGACGCGCTTTCTGCTTCAGAATTTTCCTGCGGTATTGAGGAATACGCGAACATTCGTTTTCAGGCGCGGATTCGTGATAGAGCGGTTGTTTATGGAGCGTTCAATTTAATCGCCGCCGCCGGAGATTACGCGGCTGCTGCTTCACAGACTGAAGTATTTATCGGCGGAGAGAACTATATCGCGGCAATTGAGCTTGAACGCCTGTACTTTCGTCTTCGCGGCGAGTATACCGATTTTGACGGAGGTCTTTTTCGGCTGCCTTTTGGATACGGACAGGTTTTCGGACCTTCGGATTTTCTCAATCCCAGAAACCCTTTAAAGCCTGATGCGCGTCTTCGCGGTATTTTAGGAGCGGCTCTGAGCTGGTATCCTGTCGATACTCTCAAACTGCTTGCTTTCAGCGCCGCGCCGCGAAATGTTTTTCAGAAAGAAGGCGAAGGCTGGCTCATCGGCGTTTCAATGGACCAGCATTTCGATACCGCAAGCCTTCAGGCTCTTTATTCATTCGAGACGCCGAAAAGCGGATCAATTAACGGGATGCACCGAATTGGATTATCAGTTAAAGCCGATGTTGTCGCAGGTTTTTATATTGATACTCTTTACACTTATAATTACGCGGCAAGAACGGATATTGACGGACTTTCCGCCAGCGCAGGCGCTGACTATTCGTTCCTTGACGGAAAAATGATTGTTCTCGCCGAATACCTCTACAACGGCGAAACATCATCGACTGCTATTGGGTGCGGCGGAAATCTTGCAAGCAGGCACTACCTGTACGCCGGTTTTACATGGAGCATTAATGATTTTACAAATGCCGGTATTTCCTTTTTGGCGGGTTTTGATGATTTATTAATGACTCCCATTATCACTTTTAATCACGATTTATTTCAGGGTGCAGTTTTATCAATAACTTCTCAAATTCCGTTTGACAGCGATTCCTTTTATGGCGTAAATTTAACAACAAAGCTAAGACTTCGCTTTTAATAAAGGAAAACATATGGATATAAAAGAGAAAAACTTCGGTCTTCTTTCCAACGGGAAGAAAATAAAACTTTATACGCTTAGCGCAGGCGATATAAAATTTTCGCTGACCAATATCGGCGCGGCATGGACAAGCCTTTATGTCCCTTCACATAACGGAACATCAGACGACATACTTCTGGGCTTTTCAGGCGTTGACGGTTATCTTAACAATATTCCGTTTCTCGGCGTTACTGTCGGGCGGTTTGCGAATCGGATAAAAGGCGCCTCCTTTACGCTGAACGGCAGGAAATACGCTCTTTCTGCAAATGACGGAGAGAACAATCTTCATTCCGGTCCCTGCGGCTTTGACAAGCTGCTCTGGAAGTCCGAAGCTTATGAAGAGAACGAAGGCGTTTATGTGCGCTTCGAACTTGAAAGGCCGGATGGGGACTGCGGTTTTCCCGGAAAATTGAAAGCGGTTGTGAGCTACGGTCTTACAAAATCAAATGAAATAATCGCAAATTATCAGGCGAAGGTTGACATTCCCTGTCCGGTCAGTCTTACAAATCACGCCTACTTTAATCTTGCAGGGCAGGGAAGGGGGAACATTCTCTCGCATGAAGTTATGCTTTATTCCTCTCATTATGTTGATGTTGATAAAAACGCCATTCCTACAGGAAAGATTGTGTCTGTTGACGGCGGTTACTTTGATTTTAAATCACGCAGACGCATTGACGCCTGTTTTAACTTTTTTAAAACAGGTTACGATCATTGCTTTGTTGTTGACGGTGAGCCCGGTAAACTGCGCCCGTGCGCTGAAGTGAAAGAGCCTGTTTCAGGCAGGTTCATGAAAGTTTTTACAACTCAGCCGGGCGTTCAGTTTTATACCGGAAACTATCTGAATATAAACGGCAAGAACGGTTTAAAATATTTAAAACATTCCGGCTTCTGTCTTGAAACGCAGCACTTCCCCGATTCGCCGAATCAAAGCGGGTTTCCGTCCTGCATTGTAACGCCGGCAAAGGATTATGATGAAAAGGCAGTGTTTTCATTTGACATAAAAAATTGAAGTTTTAAAAAACATCAATTTAACAACGCTTTTTCCGAAAGCAAATTCATTTTGGTTTTCAGTCTGTGAAGACTTGAGTCAACTGTTCCTTTTTGAATTCCAATTACCTGCGCTACCTGCCTGTTTGTAGCGTCTGTACGGAGCAGGGAAAGGCGTTTTCTCATTCTTTCAAGCCGCATTCTTGCCTTTTCCAGACGGAGTTTTAATTTGTTATATGCTGCGGTATTTTCCTTCATAAGCTGCATTTTTCTTTCATAGACCATGCATCTGTAAAACTGGCAGTAGATTCTCTCTTTCATTTGGTAAATAAAATCGTCTTTTTTCTGTCTGATTATCCTGATTTTATTTATCATTTCCCTTAATTGTTTTGCGTCAAGTTCAATCACGCAGGCTATTCTGTCAATGAAATCCTCGGAAACATAACAATAGCATTTTAATATAAGCGCCAATATGCATCTTTTGTTTCTTTTTCCGTATTGTTCTTTCAGAATTTTTGTCAATATATTTTCTTCTTTTTCAAAATTATATTCAGGCGCCTCTTCGTGCAGATATAAATCCGAAATACGCGCGCACCATGTTGAATATTCAGTTATGTTCTGCGTGGTTATTCGTACGCGGTATTCTCTGGAAGAAATGTGAATGAATTTATTCATGAACATTTCAAAAGTAGAGCCTGTTTCCCTGTAGGTGTCTACCGCTTTTTGCATTCGCTGATGAAACCACGATACATAGTCTTCGTATTCATCGCGTTTCCAGTGATGAAGGCTTGTTTTATCCTGATTGTGAAAAAAATATTGATAGATGTATCCTTCCAGTTCAGATCGGGTTAAATTATTTTTCCTGTATTCGGTAAATAATTCGTTTAGTGATTGTTGCTGCATGATTTATCCTCTTGAATCTGATATCGGTTTTGTTTGAAAGCAGATGCAGAAACAGAGGATTAAATATGATAAAGGTAATTACGACAAAATTTTGATGTTAAATGAATATTTCAGAGAACGCTTTGAGTAATATTTTCTTTACAAAAGGAATATCTCCTTTCATTGTGAGTCCTGAAGCGTTCTTGTGTCCGCCTCCGCCGAGGGATGATGCGATTTTTGAGACATCAATATCGTCAATTGATCTTAGGCTTATAGTGCAATTATCAATGGATTCCTGCCGGATTATTGCAGTCGCTTCTACGCTGCTTATTGACAGCATCATTTTATTTAGGCTGTCAGAATCCCTGCCTTCGAAGCCGTAGAAATTAAATTCTTCCAGAGTTTCATGGCTGATCATCAATTTGCCGTTAAAGCGGGATTCCATTCTGGCAAGAATTTTTCCAATAAGGATCCTTGAATTATAACTTTTCCCGCCGTTCATGATTTTGTAAGCGGCTTTCGGATTCGCTCCCTTTCGTATCATTCTGGCAGCCGCTTCAAATACATCTGCGTTTTTTTCTGTTAAATGACGGAAAAATCCTGTGTCCGTGCAAAGACCGAAAAGAAGCAGTTCGGCTTCTTCGGACGTCAGTTCAAGATTAAGAGATGTTATCAGTTTTTCAATTAATAACGTGCAAGAAGGTGAATCGGATTTTACAAATACCGGAGCTTCCGGCGTTGATTGGGGATGGCAAACAGCGGCATGATGATCGATTACGGCGCAGGGAAGCTCTTCAAGCGCATTCTGCAGGCTTCCTGTTCTTTCCTTGTTTGAACAGTCGATGATAATTACTTTCGCGCCGAGCTTCTCCTCTTCATCGGGAGTTTCTTTAAAATGTTTGGAATAATCGTTTAATTCAACGCGTTTAAAAGGACCAGCCGAACAAACTATCGCTTCTTTGCCTAAACGTCTGAGCGCACTGCGCAGGGCAAGCTGGCTTCCTACGCAGTCGCCGTCCGGCTCTTTATGACCGGCAATAATAAACATGGAACCGGTCTTAATAAATGTGATTAGTTCTTCAGGTACTTCTATCTTCCCAGTACCGGCATCCATTAGTAGTCGATTTTAAAGTCATCCAAATTCTCGAAATGTTTGCTTACATCCGCACCAAGAGGAACGACAGCCCATGACCAATGAGCTTTTGATCTGTGCACATACAGCCTTACATAATTGAATTCCCCGTTTTTATAGAACACAGACATTGACGGCCAGTCGAGTCCCGGCGGAAGCTTCAATACTTCAGCTTTTCCTCCAGCTGCCGTAAACCATTCATAAGGTATCCCTATGGTGCCAAGATTGTTAACTCCCTTCCTGTATTGAACGACATAACCTTGTCCCGAAAGATATATTTTTTCTATAGTCACATTGTGATAATACATCTCCCCGCTGTCCTGGGCAAAAACCGGTGAAACAAGTACCGGCGAAAAAATTACCATAAATATAAACGCAGCAATTAGCTTTTTCATCAATTTCTCCTTATTTATAATAATAATTGATAAATGTCATAAATTCAAGACATTATTCAGGGTCTTTCTGACAGCGCCGGGTCCTGCCGTCATTTGTGTGAATAACTCTTCAACTTTTTCTCCAAGACCGGCTTCATACAGATTTACTCCGAAAAAGAGGGGATTTGACAATACAGGCTCCAGATTATCGTGAAAAGGACCCGTTTGTCCAAAATTGACGCCATTAAGGCATTTTTCCAGGCTTGCATAATTGGGATCAGAGCTGATTTCCATTGGGATACCCTGATCATTTATCTTAAGAAGGTAGCGAAGCCAGCCTGCAAAAATGAGCGGAATCAGTTTTAAATCTGAACAGTCTTTTTTGGCTTTTATGTATGCTTTTAGAGTTTCGCCGAAGCGGATTGGAATTTTACAGGAGCTATCTGTTGCGATACGGGAAAGGGTATCGGGCATAAAAGGATTGGGAAGGCGCTCTTTTATAACTTTATCGATAAATTCCCCGGGATTGATGATTCCCGGATCTGTTACCACAGGCAATCCTTCGCCGTAGCCTATGCCTTCCAGTAATTTTAAAAGATCTTTGTCTTTAATTGCTTCATTTACCTTTGAATAGCCCAAAAGAATACCGAAAATTGCAAGGCTTGTGTGCAGGGGATTTAAACAGGTGCAGACTTTCATTTTTTCTGTCTTTTCCACAGTTTCCCTATTTGCAAAAAGCACGCCGGCTTTTTCAAGAGCCGGTCTTCCGTTGGGAAAGGAATCCTCAATTACAAGGTATCCTGATTCCTCTGCGTTTACAAAAGGAGCGGCGAGCGCGTTTTTTATTGTCATGGTTATCTGCATATTTTCCAGACCGCAGGAAGCAAGCATATCACGCACTTTTTCATCAGGACCCGGCGTTATTTTATCGATCATCGTCCATGGAAACGTAATTTTGTTTTTGTCGCGGATATAGTCCAGAAATCCGGCTGATACAAGCCCGTTTGTCACCCATTTTTCCGCGATTGTATCAAGCACAGAAAAAAGAAGATCTCCGTTATGGGAACAATTATCCATACTGACCATCGCAAGCGGATAGGCGCCTTTGGTGTAACGTTCATGACACAGGGCTGCAATGCGGCCGAAATAACTCTCTGAATGCAAAGGACCCCGTGTAATATCATCAATTATTTCCGGAAGGAAAAATCCTTTTTGGTTTTTTATATTGTATCCCTTTTCCGTGATTGTAAAACTTGCGATTTGAAGGGAAGGAAAAGTAAAAATTTTCTTTATGGCGTTAAAATCATTATCTATTTTCAAGGCCTGTGCGACAGACGCGATTACTTTTTTCTCTGTAGTTCCGCCGGATTTAAGCGTTACCAGAATTGTAAGATTATCATAAGCGGAAAAACATTTATCGATAATTTCTCCGTTGCTTCCGCCGACCGCAATTATGCCTGCTGTTTCATAACCTTTATCAAGCATGCGCTGTGCAATATCCGCAATATAAGCGCGGAAAATATTTCCCGCTCCGAAGTGTATCCACCTTGGAGCGGCGCCGGTTATTGCAATCATTGCATTAAGGTCAAACTGCGGCAGGGCTATATTTGCTTTTTCCCAAAAAAGGGTGTTTTTAAGCGATTCGGCTTCAAGGCGCATACATGTTTCCTTGTTTCGGTTCTGAAAAACATCCGTATTATTAATTTACAGAAAAGTAAAAAGCTATAATACATTAAAAACCCGAATATTGACAATATACTCTTTAAAGACTGATAATAGCGTGATGAAGTATTTTCTTTCTGTATTTATTTTTACATTGATTGTTTTTCAGTTTTTTTCCTGCGACGGGAAAAATTACAATGTAGCAATAGAAAATAAATCTGACAAGATTGTATCTTACGTCTATAATGATGAGCCGAATACACTTTTGCCGCCGAAGGATTCTGTTTCAGAAAAACATTATATTGTAAAAGGATTTACTCCGCCTCCTAAAGATATTAAAATCCCCTGCGATTCCTGCGATCAGCCGTGCGACCATGAGAAGCCGGCAGGGATTAAAATATTGAATCAAAACAACGATGTTTATACATTTATCAATATTGAAACCGAATAATGAACTTGTGACACAATCCGGTCGGTTAGGTAAGATTTGCAGCGCAGCATCTGATTTCATGCCCGTCTTTTTTCAGTAACTCCGGTATACCCTGCGTACATTCTTTTTTTGCCTGACTGCAGCGGGGCGCAAACGGGCAGCCGCTTTCCGGATTGGAAGGATCGCTCACCTTTCCGGGGATTGTAATCAGCCGTTCCCTGGAATAATGGCTTCCGAAGCGCGGAGATGCGGCAAGAAGCGCCCGCGTGTAAGGATGCTTCGCATTGCTTAGAATTTCATGCGCACCTGACGATTCCATTGAAAGACCGCCGTACATTACCATTATGCGGTCGGAAATTTCAGCAACCAAATCGATGTCATGGCTGATGAAAATTATCGAAATGTTCCTCGTCCGGCGCAGGGTTTTTAATAAATCCATTATTTGTTTTTGAATTGTCAGATCGAGAGCGGTTGTCGGCTCATCTGCGATTAAAAGTTCGCAGCCCTGCGCCAGAGCAAGAGCAATCCCTATCCTCTGAAGCTGTCCTCCTGAAAACTGATGCGGAAAATTGACAAGCCTTTCCGCGCCGTTATCAAGACCGGTTTCTTCAAGCAGCGCTGCGGCGTGTACGGCTGCTTCTTCTTTGGTGATTTTTGTTTTTCCTTCGGACAGCAATTCGCTGTTTCTGAAGGTTTCCAGAAATACGCTGCCGATATTCTGAAGAGGATCGAATGATCTTCCAGGCTCCTGAAAAATCATTCCGATCTTTTTCCCCCTGTATTCGCGTAATGCCTCGATTCCAAGCCTGGACAGTTCCTTTCCTTCAAAAATAATTGAGCCGCTGAGATCGGCGTTTTTGGGAAGCAGTCCCGGAATTGCCAGAGTGCTTACGCTTTTACCGGAGCCGCTTTCTCCCACTATGCCGAGTGTTTCACCCTTTTTAACCGCAAACGA
Organism: Treponema sp.; assembly: GCA_009786455.1. Classification (GTDB taxonomy): domain Bacteria; phylum Spirochaetota; class Spirochaetia; order Treponematales; family Breznakiellaceae; genus WQXQ01. Next base: position 7,080 of record WQTD01000041.1, on the reverse strand, counting down.
AAGCCCGCGAACAGCCTGTACTTTAACAAGGTCTTTCCCGCGAAGGATTGAAAAGGTAACTTCCAAATTTTTTACAGTCAGAAAATCTGAATTTTCTGATGCAGCGTTTCCTTGACATCCCTGCGGTTTAGTTATTCTCAATTTTTTCCTTCGCGTAAAAATAGTGTGATACGGATCATAGAAATCGCGCAGAGCGTCTCCGACAAAATTGAACGCAAGAGTTACGCCGAGTAAAAACCAGACAGGGCTTAACAGCCACGGGAATGCGCGAAGGTTGGCTATTGTGGAGAGATCGCGTTTAATAAGCGATCCCCAGCTGACTGCGGGGTCTGTAATGCCAAGCCCAAGATAGGAAAGAACGGTTTCCGTCATTATAAAACCAGGGATGCTTAACGCTACGCTTACAATCAAAATACTTGCAATCTGCGGAATGATATGTCTGAAAATTATTGTAATTGAAGGAATCATTTCCAGTTTTGCGTTAAGAACAAATTCTTCCCGTTTGATTGCGTGCACCATGCCGCGTATTGTACGCGCAGAACCGGGCCACCCCACAAGAGACAGAATTAACGTGATCATCATGTAGGACTGTCCGGGATCCATGTTATTCGCCAGAAGCGAGCGCAGGAATAAAATCAGGTACAGCGTGGGAATCAACATTAGAAATTCCGCAGTTCTCATGATTGACCAGTCTGTAATGCCGCCGAAGTAGCCGGCAAGCCCTCCTGCAAGGCCGGCAAGAGCCAAGGATATCGCTGTCGCGACAAAACCGATTGTAAGCGAAACGCGCGAACCGTATACGATGCGGGAAAACATGTCTCTGCCAAGATTATCGCTGCCCATCAGAAACACCGGATAATCGCCGGTTGTAAATAAATGGCGATCCGCCGGAATGAATCCCCACAATTTATACGGTTCGCCTTTGCCGAACAATTTTATGTCAGAGTAATGATCGCGCACGCGCGCGTATTTCAGTGTTACGGAGTTTGTTATTCGCCATTCCTGCGCTTTCCATCCGCCCTGATAAAAACGGATATTCGGCGGATGGTAGCTTTTATCAGCAAAGGAAGTGTTAGGTGAATACGGCGCGAAAAATTCCGCGAAGAGCATCATTATGTAAAGGAAAGCAAGAAGGAAAAGGGAAACAACCGCTACAGGGCGTGTTTTGACATAATTCAAAAATTTTTTCATGTTATTCTTTTCCGTATCTGATGCGCGGATCGACAAGCGCAAGAGCGATATCAGCGAGCGCCATGCCGATAAGGACAAGGAAAGATATGAACATGATATTGGCAAGAACCAGATTAATATCCTGTTGAATGACAGCTTCGTACATCAGTCTTCCTATGCCGGGGTATGCAAAAATAATTTCAAGGATAAGGGAACCGGAAAATAAACCCGCAAGAAGATTCGCGCTTCCTGTAATGTAGGGATTTAACGTGTTGCGGAAAGCGTGCGCGAAAAATATCCGCCATTCTGCGATTCCGCGCGACCTTAAGCTTGTTATGTAAGGTTGTCCAAGCTGATCGAGCATTGTCGCGCGTATCATGCGGAGGGAGCCGCCTATTCCTCCGAGAAAAGCGGATAACAGCGGCAGGAAAATGTGATGTGCGTATGAAAAAACGAATTTTCCCGGCGCGGCGGAAAACGGAAAAGGCGGGTATGCCGTTACGGGAAATAAACCGGAGACTGAGGCGAAGAGCTGAAGCAGTATCAACAACAGAAGTCCCGGGAATGCGTGAAGCACAAGGGCGATAAATGTAACGGCAATATCTCCTCTTGTTCCCGCTTTTGTAGAAAAATAAATTCCCAGAGCAAAGGAAAAGACCGTAATAAAAACAAGCGAGATCAGATTTAAAACAAGAGAATTTATAATTCTCGATGATATTAAAAATGAAACAGGAGCGCGCGATATAAGGCTCACTCCGAGATCTCCGTGAACAATGACGCGGTTCAGCCACTTGAAGTATTGAACATAAAAAGGCTGATCAAGACCGAGTTCGGCTCTCCGCGCTGCAAGTTGATCTCCGCTCATGCTTTGCAGATTAATGCCCGCTTTTCCCTGATTTTCGTTAAACATCTGCTGAATCATTATCTGATCAACAATATCGCCAGGAGCCAATGACATAAGTCCGAAAACTGCGAACCCAAGCAGAAAAAGCATAACCAGCATTGTTAAAAGTCTGTTTAAAATGTATGAGAGAAGGGGAAAACGCCTTTTTAGCGCATAAAAAGGGGACAGGATAATATCAGAAATTCTGCGTAATACTTGCGGCATTATTAAGCATTTTAGGCGTTTAGTTCATTTTTAGTCAAGGAAAAGCGATTTTTCTCTTGATCTTTCGGGGTTTGTGTGCTAGAACATTTTTATATGCAAAATGCATAAATAAAAAGGAGGATTCAATTATGAAATTAACCGCACCAACAAAGATTGTTTTTATTATCAGCGTGTGTCTGCTGATTGTCGGCATAATAGCCAATTATGTCCCGTCTTTTCCTGATGTTCTGAACAACAATGCAGTCTTGGTCACTTTCGCCGGAGGCGCTCTGCTTTCACTTGGCGTATTATTAAAAGGATTTTAATTCAAAAAGGGGCTGCCTCAAACGGCAGCCTTTTTTTTATAATCCAATCGCTTCAAGTATGAACCGCTTTAATTCCGAAAATTCCTTTGATGTAATGAATTCCATGTCTCTTGGGCGGCTGTGTTCGATTTCTGTCTTATGTGAAATTCTTCCCGGTTTACCGTTCATTATATAAACCGTATCAGATAAAATTAAAGCTTCTTCAACATCATGGGTTATAAATAATGTTGATACCTTCATCTGCCGGGAAATTTCCGCATACCAGTTCTGCATCCTGCGCCGCGTTATCGCATCAAGCGCGGAGAACGGCTCGTCAAGCAGGATGACACTGTTATGCGTCATGCAGGTTCGCAGCAGAGCGGCTCTCTGTCTCTCTCCGCCTGAAATCTGGGAAGGGTATTTTCTTTCATAGCCGGAAAGTCCGAACATCGGAAAAAACTCAAGCGCTTTTTCACGAGCGGCTTTTTTCTTTTCACCCTTTATTAAAAGCGGAAGAATTACATTGTCAATGACAGTGCGGTTTTCAAGCAATAGATCTTTTTGAAGCATGTAACTGACTTTGCCGCTCTTTCCTGTTATGTCTTCGCCGTTTAAAATAACTCTTCCTGTGTCAGGAACATCAACCCCGGAAAGCACGTTAAAAAGCGTAGTTTTGCCGGTTCCCGAAGGTCCCAAAAGGGAGATGAAACCTTCTTTGGGAAGCTCAAGATTTATGTCCTTTACAACAGGCTCATTGTTGTAGTTTTTGGTGATGTTTTCGCAGTAAAACAGTTTTTTCATAAATTTTTTTAAAATACTTTCGCAAAACCGCGTGTTTATAAGCTGTAAATCTTATTGTAAATAAGCGTTTGTAAAGCCGCCTGAGCCAATATCTTTTTCCAGAAGTCCCTGTTCGTACATCCATTTGTAAAACCTTCCCCAGCGCGAAGGATCAATTTCTCCCCAGCGGACCGCATCGCCCTGATAGCGTGTTTTTAAATACTCCTGACTTCGCATAACAAGAGAAGGATCAAGTTCTGGAGCGTGCTTTAAAAGGATAGAAGCGGCTTCTGAAGGATTTTGCATCGCGAATTCATATCCCCTTTTTGCCGCTTTAAGGAATTTGGCGGCTGTTTCTTCATTCTTTTTCAGCCAGTTTGTGTTAGCTGCAATTACAGGAGTGTAAAAATCAAACCTTGTGTCGGTGCTGCCAAGATCAATATAGTTGATGTCAATACCGTTAATCTCGGCGGCAATGCCGTCCCACGCATAATAAATCCAGATCGCGTCAATGTCAGTTTGAAGGGCGGAAAATGCGTCTGTCGCAAAATTAGGAATCATTTTTACCATGTTAAAATTTCCGCCGTCGTTTACAACGATCTCGCGCATGATTGCCGTAACAAGAGGCGTCTCCCATGAAGCGAACCTTTTGCCTTCAAGATCGCGGGGGCTTTTTATACCGCTGCCTGTCAGCGACATAATGCCGGAAGTGTTATGGCTTATAATTGCCGCTACAGCGATAACGGGAAGCGCATCCCTGTCCTTTGCGATTGCCGGTCCCATTGTTTCCTGAAAGTCAATTGCGAACTCGGCATTTCCCGATCCAAGCAGCACAAGCGCGCCGTCTTCAGGCGGCTGTATCATGTTGACTGTCAAACCTTCTTCGGTAAACCAGCCTTTTTCAAGAGCGGCGTAAAGCCCTGTGTGATTGGTGTTCGGAGTCCAGTCCAGCACTACGCGGATATGATCTGCGTCTTTTTTTTCACAGCCTGTAAACGCTGATGTTAAAACGATTATTAACATCAATTTGAATAATTTCATTTGTTCCCTTCCTTTTGCCACGGCATAGCTTTTTTTTCTATAATTGTGATAAGTTTTATCAGCAATAAACTCAATATTGATGTTAAAAGAATAACAGCGAACATTTTATCAAATGAATATGACCGCCTTACGCGGATCATATAAACTCCAAGCCCTGCGTCTCCTCCGAGCCATTCTGCGATTACAGCTCCGATTATTGAATAAGCGCCCGCGATTTTTAAGCCTGAAAAAAAAGCGGGAAGTCCCTGAGGGAGTTTAATGAAGAAGTAGATTTGACGCTTTGAAGCCCCCATCGAGCGTAAAAGGTTTATCGCATCATTATCTGCTCCGGCAAACGCGCCCAAAAGCCCAATTGTCATTGGGAAGAAACAGACGAGAAATACCAAAGTTATTTTTGGAGCGATGCCGTAACCCATCCACAAAATCAAAAGCGGAGCGATGGCGATTGTCGGCATTGTCTGTGTTAAAAGCAAAACAGGCGTTAGTGACTGTTTTAAAAAGCGGTTTGCGTCCATCAGGATCGCAAGAAAAAAAGACGCCGCTATTGCAAGCGATAATCCCGCAAGAGCTTCGATCAGAGTGCGAAACAGATGGCTCATTAAAAGAGGGAAGTCATCTAAAAACGCTGATGTTACGCGCAATGGACCAGGCAGCATGTAACCCGGTATTATTCCGCTCATGCTCAATAATTGCCAGACAAGAAGGATGATTAATACCGGAATAAATGGAATAAAGCTGCGGTGTAAAAAATTTCGGAAGTTAGTTGTGTTTTGTGATTTTTTCATCGATAGACCATGTCCCGCTGTTTGGGTTATACGCAATTTTAATATATGTCAAAAGTCCGGGAGATCCTTCCCGGATGCATATTAGCTGACATTCTTTTGCGATATCCATCAAAATGTCAAATTTACCTTCTATAACTGTTTCAAAAGGTCCGACAACGGTTTTTAAACCGGCGCTTTTTATGTAAGCAATAACTTTGTCTACTATCCTAAGAACTTCGTCTCCTGCTGCAACCTGCGGCAGAACCTGAATAGCCATGCTCGCTTCCGGTCTGTTCATAATGTCTCCTGTTATTGTCTGTCCACACTATGGACAGACTTTATTAATCGATTCGGATAAAAAAAACGCCTTCGCGTTAACAGCGAAGGCGTACTTAAAAACAGTAATAAAAATCTGTCTTAATACATTTCCCTCCGCCGGTATTATCCGGATCAGGTACATCTGACCGCCAAATCGTAGATTTGGTGGTCAGACAAGGGTTCCGGGCATTGCAAACAGCGTTTGCACCCAATCTCAGCCGGATTAACAATCCAGCACCCCGATATTTGTCAAAGTCTATTTATTTTTATAAAGACTGTCAATAGGATATTTAAAATTTTTTAAGCAGCTTTTTAAACAAAAGTTTTGAAAAAGCTTCAATTTTTGGAATTTCATTTTTTTTGCGATAATTGCAGGCTTTTAAAAGTTATTATTCCCGTATTTTTTTTATGATATAAAGCCAGCGGTCCGTTCATTTTTATGGAATGTTTAATTTTCAATTTATCATTATTTTCAATTATTTCATATCCAATATCCATGTTGCACAGCAATAATTTTATTCTGATTATAAATGATTTATATAAATCACAATTTATTAATTTGAATAACAAAAACATGGATTTGTTTCCATGGGATATTTTACATGAACCGTTTGTTCCATTATCAAAATTTCCATTAAGATATGAATATTCGATCCCGGTATACCATTTATTCCAGTTTCTGACATCTTCCCAAAAAGACCAAATTACTTCTTTTTTTTCATTTATTTCCAATGTAAATTCATCCTGCCACATTTTTATCCTCATCATTTAAAGTTTGTACGAAAAGCCGGTTACTTCGCTGCCGGACTTTCACTTCTGCTGTGATTCTAGGATATGAAGATTAATTTTCAATCCGTGTAAACACACGATTTTTCTGTGTGTTTACGCACGGGTATAAACCGGCATTTTTTACAGTTTCTGCAAGTCCTGTCTGTTCTTTGTTCCGGTCTTGTAATAAATATTACTGATATGGTTTTCTATAGTGCGGATATTTAAAAAAAGTTCACTTGCTATTTGTTTGTTGGATTTATTGCTTTTAATCAAGTTAAGAATTTCCCTTTCACGCCTTGTAAATTTGGAATATAAACCGTACGATTTCGCTACTTTATCGGAATGTTCGCCGGAAATATATGTTTCTCCCCGGAGGACTGTATCAATAGCCAGTAAAAGTTCAGTTTTACTGCTGACTTTGGATATAAAACCTGCCGCTCCCATTTCAAGCGCTGACTGTATGCGAAAAGGCTCGTCAAGAACAAAGCAGACAAGCACATAGGGTTTCTTAATTTCATTGCTTTTACAAAAATTTTCAAGGAAAGGAAGAAAATCAAGTCCGTTTTCTTCATTCAGCATTATATCCAGTATGATCAAGGAAGGAAAAGCGTTTTTATTTGTTTCAATAAATTGTTTTGCTTCTTTAAGCGTGTTGGTTTGCCCTGTGACTTTGAAACGTCCGGTTTCTTCAAGAATACCGGCGATGCCTGAGTTCACCATCGGATGATCGTCAATTAAAAGAGCATTCATTCAGACTCTCTTTTTATACTTTCGGGCGTAGCCGGGGGGGGGGGGGAACAATTGTAAACGCACCAGCGTTCCCTCTCCTTTTTCGCTTTTTTTT
>WQTD01000040.1 GCA_009786455.1 Treponema sp. | reverse complement strand
CTTAAAATTTTTAAACAGGCTGCTTTCTTCATGAACAAGAATTCCGTAAATTACAATTACTATCAGAAAAAATGCGTACGGCGAAAACCAAAACAAGGGAAACGCCGCCGCTGTTAGAAGCATCATATCACGCAGACTTGCGGCGATAACCGATAATGTTGTAATCAACAGTAAAAAATTTACAATATTTCTTTTTTTAATGACTGAAATAATCAGAATGACAAGGCTGCCAAGCAATACAGGAATAAAATAAATATTGGTCATTACGCCAAACGCGGCGTTTATTGAATATTTGTCATTCTGAATAAAAGGATATCCGGCGCACACAACGCTGTAAATGACAAGCGCGGAAAAAATATATTTTTTTTGCTTAACAAGAAATCCTGTCGATTCAATAATATACATCAGATAAAAACCAAGAGCGAGGAGCTGAAAACTGCGCGTCAGCTTTACAAGAAAGGTATAATTTTTTGAATCAAAGGCGTACCCGATATTGGAGTAAGCCAGAGCGAAAGACAGTGAAAAAAATGCGAAGATTAAATATTTTGCATCCTTGCAGCCTCTGGAAACAAATGAGCCGAAATGATAAAAGGCGACAAGGATTGCCAGAAACTGCGCCGCGATTATAAGATACTTGTTAAACAGGTTTTTTAAAAACACTTTTGCTTCATTGTCTTTATATTCTGCGATTGAAATTTCCGGCAGGGAATTGGTTTCAAATTGGGGAAAAACCTCGATAATTAATTTATTCCCCGCTTTCGCAGTTTCAAGCGGAACATGCGTTACGCCGGTTTCTCCAGTGGAATACACGCCTTCTATTTCCGGTCTTAGCCCTTTCTTGTATACAATAGTGTCATTTATGCTGATTACAACAGGCATATCGAAAATGTCGACATAAAGAGATAAATTTTTATCCCTGAAATATTCAGGTATTGTAAAATAGGTTTTAAACACATGATAATTTCCGCCGACAGCGTTATTTACAAGCATTTCCCTGTTATATGGTTTAAATACGTCCGCCTCAAAATTGCTTTTAAGCAGTTTTTCCCTGTCAGCTCCCGTACCTGAGAATATTTGAAAATTTTCCGGGTATATCCTGTTCGCGCCGCTGTTGCAGGAAGTTAAAACAAATACGCATACAAGCGGGAAAATAAATAAAATGCCGATTTTAATTTTCATAAAGCGGTATTGTTAATAATATCATGGTTTTTTTAACTGTGCGCAGCGATTTCGATAAATGAAGCTGTCACCCTAGCATGCATAAGAGGTAGTGGCGACAAAACGATGACCTATGTTGTCTACCATTTGTTTACAAATGTATATTTTTCTTACATAAAGTCAATTTTATTCTTTTATTTGCGTTAATGTTAATTTTTTTCTGTTATCCACAACCGCTTTGTATATTACTGTATTTGCTGCCGGTACGCCTTCTTCCCAAACCCTCAGATACGAAAAATGAAGCTCTGTTTCACCCTCGGAGACAGCCTTGAAAGAAAAGACAAATTTTCCTGGCGAACCAGCCGTCATTCCGTCATTATTTGCGTTTAAGAATTCGCTGGAAACTTCCCGAATTATACCTTCCCTGGATATGTTATAAACCCACTTGTAACCGGTTGTCGGATTTCCATCAAGTTCAATCATTTTACTCCCCTGTATCCCGGAACATCCAAAAAGTAAAAAAACAGTTATTATTAAATAGTAAGCCATTTGTAATAATTATATGTGTTTCCAGCCTTCAAATGTACGATTATCCTGAATTGTAGTTTGAGGCATTAAATTTGGTTGAATCATGTCCGGGGGAGAATTACCCTGAATTTGCGGGTTTATGGTTTGTTTATCCAGTTTACCTTCAGACAAAAAAATATCTTTTCCTTTTAACATACTCTCAACAATTACCCTATGACACGAGTATTTATATGAATTACAACCAGCCAATAAAAATTGAGGTTCAAAAGATAAATCCAGTTCCATCTCTGATTTTAAATCATTGAATATAATATTTATAATATTTTGAAACTTTTCATTTGGTTTTTCTATGTTTAAACCCAATTCTTCTTTTGCTTCACGGCGGTAAATTGTATAATCATGACAGCCCGAATCTTTACATAAAAATTTAATAATATCTTCATGTTTTGTTATATCAATATTTTGATATATTAATAATTTTTTTGCGAGCATTTGTATCAGTACCCGTGTCTTTTGAACCTGTCCCAGAACTATTGGGTCAACCTTATTGGATAAAATATCGAAAATTTTCGACAAAGCATTTTGATCACTGATACCCATTTCTGTTTTGGCCATTTCGATGTATCCGTTAATAAACTCAACGCTGACTGGTAAATTTCTTTGCTGCCCGTCAATTGTTACAACAGGATTCATTGGTCCATTTACACTGGGATCAATGGGAGATAATGAAGCTTGCCTTGTCATTACTATTCTGTCTGAACCAAGACAGATAAGCGTTCCTGCACTGTGGCAATGAAAGGGTATAATTACTTCAAAATCATTGCAATAATTACGTATTAAATTAACTAAACTCCAGGCAACAACAATTTCACCCCCGCGGGTATATAGTATTAATGATATTTTTTCGGTATCTCCAATTGCTTCAAGGTGATTTACAAAAATAGGCAGAATATCAGAGGCAATGCATGCTTCCATATTTCTGCGATCGCTTGTTGCACATACAATAACTTTTGAATTCCGGAATTTTTCCAAAGATGTATAAATATTTTTTCGATTTACAGACATTTTTCCTCCATGTACCATGTTTAAAAATTATATAACACATTATTGTATGAAATCAAGGATTTTACAGTATCTTTTAATTTCCGGTTTATGATGTAAATTACCCGAAATGATAATGCTTTTTACTGTGTAATTGACATTTACGAAATCCGAACTGCGCGAACAAGAGGTTAGCCGCCGCCGTTGTTATGTGACATATTATATAATTAAATAATTATACCAACATTAGATTCTGGAAATAATGCTGCGGAAAACCAATTAAGTTCATTTGTTTCCAGCCATTTTTTAGCAACAAAACACACTCTAAAACAAGGATAGGTTCCTGGCTAATAATCGTTAATTAATAAATCCTTTTTTTCCATAATAGCAAAAAGCGTGACAGTCACCATATATTGACATATACGATATAGCATCGTATATTTAATCGTATGAAAGTAACGGCAATAATATCTGACGAATTGGTAAACAATGTAAAGGCTTATACCCGAAGTTCCACGATCACTGAGGCGATAACAATCGCTTTAAAAGACTGGATAGATATTTATAACATTAAGGAACTAAATAAAAAAATAAGGGAAAATCCCATAAAAATTGAAAATGGTCAAAATATCAGGGAAATAAACAGAAATTTATGAACCTCAACTGGCTGAAACAAAATTAAAGGAAGTTTTCCTCTTGATAATACTTGATACATCAATTTGGATTGAATTTCTAAAAAACAATCAAAACTATTTTCCAAAAATTTGCAAATTATTGGAATGCGGAGAAATTTTGGCTGTTGAATGCGTTTTCGGGGAATTATTACAAGGCGTTAAAAATATGAAAGAAGAAGAAATTATATTAAAATATTGGGAACATCTGCCAAAGAAAAAATACAGAGATATTATTGTTAAAGCCGGCGTATACTCAAAAAATAATAAATTATTGGATCATGGCGTTGGTTTAATTGATTCAATAATAATAATGCATGGAATAAAAAGTAAATCTAAAATATGGACGCTGGATCAAAATTTATTAAAAATATTACCGGGAGAATTGAATTATGAGGACAGGTAATATAAAACGGTTCAGTTTCTGCCACTATCCAATAACCGTCAATTCCGTTATCATTAAATTATGAGTTCTCCTGTTAAACAATCAATTGAGCTGTTAATTAACAATATCCAGCGTCTTATTTCCGTAGATACTAAAAAACTTGAATATATTATAGCTGCGCAGATAGCGGGAGGTCATGTAATCCTTGCCGATTCGCACGGGGTCGGCAAAACTTCGCTTGCAAGGGCGCTGGCTCAGTCCATCCGATGGGAGGATACGGCGGGCAAATCCCGCAAATCGGGTGACAGCGAAACTGTAATGGACGGGTTCAGCCGCATCCAGTGCACTGTCGATCTTCTTCCTCAGGATATTCTCGGCTATAACCGTTTTTTAAGTTCGTCCAGCGAAGTGTTTTTTAACAAGGGGCCGATCTTCGCGCACTTTGTGTTATGTGACGAGATTAACCTGCTTACGCCGAAAACGCAGGGGAGTTTTTTCCAGGTTATGGAAGAGCAGAGCGTCACCATCGAAGGTAAGTCGTACCGTCTACAGGATCCGTTTTTTATAATCGCTACCATGAATTTAAAAGGCGTTCACCTTTTCCCGCTTCCTGTGCCTCAGCTTGACCGTTTTATGATACGCCTTTCTCTTGGTTATCCTGACGAGGCTGCTGAAACGGAAATCATCAACAGACACGGAAAAATCGACGCATGGGACAATTTCCAGAGCGTGATCGGCAGCGCGGATTTAATCAAATGGAAAAAACAGGTTGATGAAATTCAAATGCATCCTGATGTTACAGCCTACCTTGTAAACTGCGTAAGGCAGACCAGAATCCACGGTGATATTGAGATTCCGGCAAGCCCCAGAGCCGGCGTCCGCATTTCGCGTCTTGCCCGCTCTCTCGCTCTCTGCCGCGGTATGGACTATGTTCCAATTGATATAATAAAAGAAGTTTTTATTCACGCGATGGCTCACCGTATTGTCACCCGCGATCCTTCCATACCGCCGGAAACGGTATTGCAAAATATTCTGGACTCGGTCCCCGTTGAGCCGAAACGGAATCAATAATGGCGAAACCCTGTTTCCGGCTGTTCTTAACGCCAGCAGGGCTAGCTGTTCTGGTTGTTGCCCTTGTCATTTTAGTTCGATCATTATTGGCGCGTAACGCTTATGAAATAGTAATTTCCGGCGCCGCTTTGCTTTTTCTCCTTGTTACGGGCATCACCGGCGCATGGAAATCATACAAGTTAAAATTGATGGAAACAGGATGGAAACTTCCGTTTCCAATGAGCGCCCGCGCAGGCGAAAAAACCCTGATTTCCTGTCCTGCAGAAAATCTGCCTGTTTTCTTTCGTCTTCATTTCTCCATCCGCGGTTTGTTTTATCCGTCAGGTTTTTCAGCTCACAATTCCGCCCGAAGGCTTTTTTTCCAGAAAGCCGATCATAAACACGGCGGATGCCCTATGTTAGCTGAAACTTCAGTTTCAGGAAAAGACAGGACAGCGTATCTGCAGCTTGATTTCCCGATGTCAGGCATTTTCCGCGGAAACGGAATTTGCCGATTAAAGGATATTTTTGGCTTTTTCTCTTTTTCCTGCGGGATACCGCAAAGCATGACTGTAATGGTCAGAACTTCTCCCTGTTACGGGAAGGATTTTCCGGTGAACCCGCAGTCCGGCGCGGAAGATAAGCGTAACAGGACTTCAAGCGATGAAGAACGCTATTATATGAGGGAGTACACTCCGGGAGATCGATTCCGTGATATAAACTGGAAAAGTTCAGAGAAGATTGACGCGCTTATTACGCGCATATCGCCTGACAATCAGGAAAAAGTCAGCAGGATCGAAATTTTTTTCCGTAATTACGGTCCTGCGGACAATCCATCGCTTGATGCCCTCTGGCTTCTGGATCGCGCAAAGGCGCAGTTGTCAAATTTTATGCGCAGAACCATGGAACATCAGCCTTCATTTATTTTTACCGTACATGCGGCTTCAGGCAGCTGGGAAATTGAGGACAGCGAAGGCCTTGAAACATTTTTTGACGAGCTTGCGGGTATAAGCTTTTCTCCGGCAGGAAACGAAGTTTTTTCCTTGACAGGCGCAGGGGATTTATATGTGTTTTCAACCGCCTGCGATACAGGTCTTCCCGGTTTCATTCTTGCGTGTAACATAAGACCTGTAAATCTTTTTATGGTTCAGCCTGCTGAAAAAGAAAGAGTGAAGACTGAAGCATTAAGAAGACTTGATTTCACGCTGAACGGATTTCTTCTCCTGCCGCGCTGGTTTTTCAGCGGTAAAATCAGGAAATTGGGAATACATGCAAACAGAGCGGAAACTGTTTATGCGGAGACAAGGTTATGAGCAGTTCGCGTATTATCCTTTTTAATCTGAGGCTGATTCTTTATTTTAGCATAATATTCCTTATTTTCATTCATCCGGGCATTACAGTTTCTTTTGACAGAATCGGCATATTTCAATGGTTTATTATTATTCCGGTAATGGCTGTAATTGCCTTTTTACCGGAAGGAAAACCGTTTAAAGGAAGTATAAAACCTGTTTACAGAAACAAGTTTATTTTTGCATCTTTTTTCCTGATTTTAATTTCGCTCCGCGCGGGAGGATTCGGCTTATCAATGATTTCTCCTTTCCTTGCCGGCTTTATAAGTTTTTCCCTTACATGGTTTTTATTCAGTCAGCCGCGCAAACCGTTATACGCAAATCTTGCAAAGCTGTCGGCGCTTGAGCCGTTCTTTCTTGCATGGGTTTGCCTTCGTCTTCTTGCCCTTTCACGATCGGGAGAAGATATCGCAGGGCAGAGTATGGCGCTTACGCAGTTTATTCTTGTCTGGACAGCCGTGGTTTTTCTACTGCACAGCGTTGTTGTCTATTTCTGTATTTATCCGCAGAGTACGAAAGGCGCGTTAAGGGAAGGAGTTGTCTTTTCACTTGCAGCCGCAGCAGTTTTAATTCTGGTTATCGCTGTTCTACCTTCTGATTTTATCAACAATAGAATTATCAATAATCTTTTATCTGACAGAATGCCGCAGAAAATGGGAGATGATTCTGAATACGGCAAACCGGAGGGTTCAGACAGCAGAAACGAAGGACGGCGTTCTCTTCCGCGTTCAACGGGCGGAAGGCAGCCGGGATTGAGAGGCGTTTCCGAATATAACTGGCAGAACAGAACAGGCAGGGGAAGAGGCGCGGAAGGAGAAGCCGATAATCGTCAATATATGGTAATGGTTGTGGCTTCTGACAGGGAACCTGTTTACATGGGGGATTCGTTTCGCGGCCATCTTGATCCGCAGGCGGGATTTCAAATCAGCAGCGACGAACCGATTAACAGGATTGTCCACCAGCGCTTTTTTGTCACGTGGTTTAACAGCGAAAATGAATTTGACGCCGGAAGAAAACGGCAGGAAGTTTTTTCACTTTCAACATTACAGCAAAAATATCTGCCGTGGCGTCCGTTATCAATTGATCCTACAATATTGAGCGAAGATACCGGTCCTCTTCGCTATATCCATCAGGTTGTTTCAAATACACATGCCGGTGATCCGCTGCAGCTTATCAATACGCCGTCGCGGTCATTTAATATTTTTGAAGAAAATAATATGGCGCCGTATCTCATGTTTCCCCTGGAAAGAAATGATATTGATATTTTTAACGGATGGCTGAACAATGCGCTTGATAACTGGAAAAACAACCGGGGGACAATAATCAGAAATGATCGTTATTTATGGGAAGTTTTTTCAGGGGGAGCGGAAAACCTCGAACCCGTCAATGAATATCTCGAAATAATTCTTGCGATACTGACAGGTTTTTCGGAGTATCAGTATAATCTCAGTTATTCCGATGATTCTTCTGTCGCCGCTTTAAAAGATTTTCTTTTAAATTCAAAAGAAGGCGATTGCGTCGAATTTTCCAATACACTCGCCCTTCTCGGGCGGCTTGCCGGCATTCCGTCCCGTGTTGTTACGGGCTATCTCGCCGCTGAAGAACTGCAGACAAATGCGCATCTTCGCGGGCTTTCCGCCCTGCGTGAAAAAATTCCTGTTCTTAAACAGTACCCGCTGAGCAGTCTTTTCATGGTGACAAATCTGCACAGCCATTCATGGACGCAGTTTTTTATTCCTGATTACGGCTGGCTTGATTTTGAAGCGACCGCTTTCGCCCTGCCGCCTTTAGGCATGGGGGACTTTAATTCATGGGATGTTGTAATTCCAATCATTGAAGAAGAAAGGCTTTTTTCCCGGATACGTAAATTTCCATGGACGGCGGTTTTGCGTTCTGCCGGAATCCTTGCAGGTTTTGCGCTTGTTCTTGCGTATTCCCTGCGATACGGGCGCGAACTTGTTCTGTTCTTAAGAGCCCGTTCAGGCGGCAGGGCAGGAGCGCGATCCTTTTACCTTTTGCTTCTTGCAAAATTGGCGGCGGACGGAAAACCGATCAAACCCGCTTCAAAAACCGCTCACGAATATTCACAGTTATTCCCGATGGAAAACAGCGCAGCCAACGAAGAGAACCTGCATTTTAAATCATTCGCAGATATTTATTCAGAATTACGCTGGCGCGAATACAGCGATTCCGCTGAACAGGAAACCCGCTTTAATCAGTTAAAACAGGAATACGAAAACATTTTAGCATCAAGCCGATGCCGCGGTCTGTTACACGCAATTAAACGCATTTTAAGCCTGCGGGGACTTGCCTACTTATGAGAATGAGAACCGGTGTACAAACTCAAAAAAAAATATTTTTTCATGTTTTTCCAGCAGTTGTTTTAATTTTTATATTAAGCGCCTGTTCGCGTAACACAGACTGGGTGCAGTTCCGCGGCGAGGGCGGGCGGGGCGTCAGTTCTTCGCGCATTGCTCCGCCTCTGGGGCTTCGCTGGAAGATCAAGCTTCAGGACAGCGATGAAATACTGCGTTCATTGAATCCGCCTGTTGTTATCGGCGACACCATTTATTTTGGTTCAGACGACGGCAATTTTTACGCACTTGATGTTGAGAGCGGATATATGCGCTGGGTTTTTAAAAGCGGCGCAGAAATTAATTCAATTCCCTATGCTGACAAAGAGCAGGTTTATTTCGGCAGCAAAGACGGCAAGCTTTACGCTTTATCGCGCGATAAAGGAGAAGAGATTTGGAATTTCCCGGTTCGCAGTCAAATAAATTCGCAGGTACAGCGGTACAGGGATTCCATTATTTTTGTCGGAGACGCCGACGCAATTTATTATCTCTCGCCTGACGGCAAGGAACAGTTTCGAATTAATAATCCCGGCTGGTATAATTTCACTTTTTTAATGGCGGATGATGTTATGTATTTTGCCACTGGTCCTGTCGTTGAACAGGTTGGTCCTTATGACATCAATAAAAAAGAATATTTATGGTTTTTGCCGTATCATGAAATAAAAGCGACATGGTATTCCTTTTGCGCGATTCGGGGAGACCTTTTATATCTTGGAACCGCTGATATGATTGACGGAACAACTCTGGGTTATTATGCGATAAACCGTCATACGGGTAAAATTGTCTGGAAGCATGTTGACGAAGGAAAATTTCATCGTGAATATGTCAGAAATTATCTGAACGAGTTTGTTCCCTATGTTGATTTTGAAATGGAATTTCTGTATTTCCTGAGGAACATCGATTTGCTGGATTTCATGGCGCCGACAGTTTGGAAGGATTTGGTTATCTGGACAGGCGGAGACTGCGCCGCCCGAGCTTTTGACGCTGATACAGGTATCCTGCGCTGGGAAAAAATGTTTGACACTCCGATAAGCTCCGCGCCGACTCTTGCCGCTGGCAGGGTTTACTTTGGTCTTCTCGGCGGTGAAGGCAATCCTCCGCAGCTTGTCTGTCTTTCCGCGAAGGACGGCAGGGTTCTCTGGCAGATGGAAACGGAAGGTTCTATTCTGTCCGCTCCTGTGATTGCGGGAAAGCGGATAGTTTTCGGCACTGATTTAAGCGTATTCTATGTTTTGGAACAGGTGTTCTGATGTCGGTATCATTAATATCCACTCTAACCCATTTAAAGGGTAATACCCGCGCATGCGTTTATACAGAACCCCTTTGGGGTCTTTCGATGAATCTTTGCATGCCCTATCTGTCGGTTTATATGCTGGCTTTGGGCTTAAACGATTCACGGATTGGTTTTGTCGTTACCGTAAATATATGTTCGCAAATATTGTTTTCTTTTTTAAGCGGTCCTATTACCGATAAAATAGGAAGAAGAAAAGCTGTCGCTGTTTTTGATGTTCTGGGATGGTGTATTCCCTCCCTTATCTGGTGGCATGCCGAAAATTTCTGGTTCTTTTTGATCGCCGCGATCATTAACGGCTCAAACGGAGTTACAGCTAACGCATGGAACTGCTTGCTTGTAGAGGACGCGGAAAAAAAGCAGATAACAAGAATCTTTTCCCTTGTTTCGGCATTCGGGCAGCTCTCCGCTGTCTTCGCTCCGATAACGGCAATATTGATTTCCAGGCTGACGCTTGTGCCGGCGATACGGATTCTTTTTATCAACGCTTTTATTCTGATGACTTTGAAAATAATAATTCTTTATCTTGCTTCAAAAGAAACAGGAATAGGACAGGCGCGCATTATAGAAACAAAAGGGAAGAGCATCTTTACTCTTGCTGGCGGTTATGGCGGCGTTATAAAAATTATCCTTAATTCACGCGGAATGGTTTTTTCCATAATTATCGCCGCTCTTGGCTGGATAGTGCTGACGATTAACAACACCTTCTGGCAGATTATTGTAAATAAAAAACTTCTGGTTCCCGCGGAAGCGCTTCCGTTTTTCAATATTTTCAGATCGGTTCTTGCGATTGTCTTTTTATTTTTTGTAATTCCCAGGCTGCTTAAGGGCATTTTAAAGATACCTCTTATTCTGACATTCGTGTCGTATTTCATCGGTCAATTTCTTTTAATAATGATACCTGTTGACGGGATGCTAAAGTATCCGCTTATTTTAATTTCGCTTTTATTTGACGGATTTGGCACCGGAGCCCTTTTTATGCTCTGCGAATCTTTAATCGCAATCCATGTTCAGCCTAACGAACGAGCAAGAATAATGGCGATTCGTTTTATGATCATGATGCTTGTGTCAGCTCCTTTTGGATGGATAGGCGGGCTTCTTTCCGAAATTTCCAGAAACCTACCCTTTGTTTTGAATCTGATAATTCTTACAGCAGGTCTGATTATTACGCTGATTTATTACCGCAGGGAAAATGATCACTCTGCGGAACATTCGTAAAAAACAAGGAAGCTGTTCAAAAGCCGAAGTTTTTGAACAAATATATTATAAATTTATTTCCGTTCTCCCAGTTTCCAGTCCGCGCCGTACACAAACATCTGACCGTTACGGGGGATCGCACCGATGTCAGGTGTTCTGCCTGCGGGACGGTATTGAGCGTCTACAGTGCCGCGTGCGTTACCTGAAGACTGCACTCGTCCTTGTGTGTTAATAGGCGCAGGTACAGTACCGTTTCTAAGATTTCCAACATAATTGACCGATCTTCCGTTTTCAGTACCGGAATATGATATATCTTCTTTTTTAATATTTACAAATAAATTATCTGTAAAAAACGAGGTGCTTGCATCGGCTCTATCAGATGGATAGCCGAACATTCCTATACCGTGGTCAGCGCCGACAATGGTATTATTATTAATCCTTACATTTCTGCTTGGTAAATTCATACCCAAACCGCTGGATCCGCCGATAACAATATTGTTTCGAATAACGTAATTAACAGTAGAATTGTCTGCATAAAGTCCGTAACGAAGTTTGTCAAAAGACCCCTGATTATTTTTGTTTCCGCATACGACAAAATTATTATAAATTTCCGTGCCTCCGCCGTCAGAACCCCATGCGTAAAAAGCTCCGCCGTCGCTGTTTAATGTAGAATGATTTTCAAAGTAATTGCTGCGGATTATACAGCGTTCATAATCGACATGGTAATTCCCGTCAAAAGCCATAACTCCCATCTCTGTGAAATTAATATGACTATGCGCTGAATCTGTGATTGTGTTATGTGAAATTTCAAGTCTTTTGGATTTCTTCACAGCTATTCCATAATAGGGAAAACCTATATAGCTTGTATCATGAACAATATTATTGGTAAAAATATTATCATCGCCTTCAAGGACAATTCCGTTTCCTGCTGTCGGACCGAATTCGCATCTTTGTATGCGGTTGTTTGAACCCGATACAATCATTCTGTCCGATCTTGTCCCTGAATTTAAACCGTAAATCCCGTTTAAATAAAAATGTTCAGCGTAATTTACTTTGCAATTTTCCAGTACGCAGTTTCTGGTATTCTTCATTAATATTCCGCCGCCGTATACGGTAATATTTTTTATATTAACAAAAGATGTATTTTCCGTATAAATCGCAATGTCATTTTTACCTCTTAGAGTAAGAGTGCGGCTGTCAGGACTTCCGTTCCACGGTGGATAAAAATATAACAGATTTGTCTGTTTATCAAAATAATATTCACCGGGCGCGTCAAGAAGTGATAACGCTCCTGTAATATAAAAAGGATTTCCCTGACTGGGCGTATAAGGTTCGCCGCCGGTATACGAATCAGATTTTCCGATTTCTGCCATCAATTTTATTGTTCTTCCGCTTACTGATTGAACCAGTGAAGAAGCTGTTTCCCACGATAAATGATTTATTCCCGGGCAGATAACTACTCTTGCGTCTGTTATTTCAGAAGGGATATTCCTGCTTGCTATAACTGTGTTTTTATTTGTACCTCTCCCTGCTATATCACGCATATAATCATGTATCATAGACATGGATGGACCCATGTTTGGAAATCTTGCTTCAACCATCGAATCCTTATCAGCAAAAAGCTGCGGAAATTCCGTATCAATATCCTTAACGTATTGACTAATATCTGCAACAAATATGTTTCTTGTATGCTGTCTCCATTGCGGCGTAATGGGAATTGTCGGCGTAATAATTACTTCAGCTCCCGGCATGGCTGTCAGCGTAACAGGTCTTTCGCTAGAGCCGCTTGGGATTCTGATTTTTTCATAATAAATACCTGAATCGACAAGGACAGTATCGCCGGGTTTTACATAGTACATCGCATGAGCGATTTTTTGGAACGGACGAGACTGTGTTCCGTTTCCGCCATCAGCTCTCCTTCCTGCGCTGACATAAATATTACGCGCGTTGTTACTGCCTGCCTCTCCGGCTGTCTGAAGCACAGAGGCGGGAGCGTAATCCCAAACTTCAATTTCTACACTAATGTTGTCAAAATAATAAATTGTGTTTTTATTATCATTCCCATAAGTGTTAATAAAGACACATGGATATCTGTGTGAAGGCATTGCTGTTAAAGAACCGCTTATACGATTCCAAACGCCCGGTACAGCAGGAGTATAATATCTTACTACAGCAGGATAATCCGGTTCGTTATTTAAATTACATTGCCAATTTTCTCCTGCTTCTGTAAGCATCACGTCAGCGGAAAAACGAATAGTTATCCATTTATCCCTGTAGTTATCAAGCTGATAACTTAATATAGTCCAGTCACAGTCCCTGCCGTTTATCTTTATCACATTTGTCCGTCTGTCCTGCGGGAGATTGACAATCTCATAATTTGCGGCATGTGATCTGAATCCGTTAATAAGAGATGTGTTACGGTTTGCGCTGACACGCGTTTCTTGTATATTTGTTCCTGGGGTTTGCTGTGAGGTAAATAATAAGATTGTAATTATAGATATTATTAACCCAATAATAATTTTTTTAATTTTAAACATTAATTGCTCCTATTCTTTAAATAACTCATATCATCTGATAACCTTTATAGAATCAAGAAATAAATCATGGACACTGCCGTCCTGATGTTCGGCGCTTATTCTTAACATATTTATATTAGTCCATGAAATTGATCTGCCTCGAGCATCTACATAATTAAAATCTTTATCATACCCTCCATACAACAGCATATCCCTAAGGGGTACACGGATAGTATGCCATTTGCCGTCAGGAGGAAGCTGTCTTTGATCAATACGATAGGAGTTAAACCAATTAATATTATCTTGAAAAGACATTAATATTATATCAAATGTAAATGCTCTTTCTGTTCTCGCTTTGAATTCGAGTACATACCCATTTTGTGCAAGAAAAGTTAAATCCATAACAGGCAGCTGAAGCTCCATACCTTCATATCTTTTAAGATTTCCAAGGTGAATGGCATATCTTCCTTCCGCTGCAGGAGTATAATACCAATTAATTGTATTTAAAGGAGGAAAATAATAATAAATAACACCTCTGCCAGGAGCGTCATCATATATTGAAAAACCTGATCTTTGCATTTCTCTTTTCCGCTGCGGCACCGGATTCAAACCAAAAACACGAATCAAATCAACATTTAAATCTGTGTTTATATCTCCCCAGAAATTATCAAAAAATAAACTGTCAATTTGCGGATTAAATAAACCAAATGCTTCAAAGTATCCCCAATTTAACCAAGGAATATTACGTTCTTTAAATGCTCCTATGACAGTTCTATACCACATTAGCCTGTCTTCCTTAACAGTTTGTCTCCATGGAACGCCGATTTCACCGTTAAAAACAGGTACATTCCTTTGTCTTGCAAAGTTAGCCGCTTTGTCAATCTGTTTGATAAGCGCTTCAGGAGTTCCTTCCCGGGAATAATTTTTATAAGCTTCTTCATAGTAAGTCCCTTTCAATTCATTTGGAACTTCAGGCATTCTGTTCCTGTCATAAGGAAAAGGAATTCCACGTATTAATGCCGTTAAATGTTTATACTGAGCAACAAAATTTGTTTCCTGATGGGTGAATATGGAAGGATCGTAGAAATGGAAAGTATATAAAAGTTTTTTATCGGTATATCTTGGCAGCGAAATCATATCATCTATTGAATTATAATTTGAACCGCCTACCACTATCCATCTGTTTGGATCAATTCTGCGTATTGCATTTATTACATCCCCTTGAATTCTACCCCAGTCATTATTTGAAATACCGTTAGGTTCGTTCATTATTTCATAAATTACATACTCACTTCGATTCTTGTAATGTTCTGCAACCTGTCTCCATATTGGAAGAAGAACATTCCGAATATTACTGCCGGTTAGCGGCACGCTTCCAGGATGATTATCAAGAATTATATATAATTGAAATTTTTCAGCCAAATCTACTGCATTATCAAGCAATCTGAAAAGATGCGGATCGATTATATAATTCGGCGCACCAGATGAATAAAGAGAGAAATCAATGGGAAGGCGTATAACATCAAAACCCAGCCTTTTTATATCTTCAAAATCCTGTTCTGTGTATCTGGCAGGATTAATACCCAGAGCGTTTTTTGCATATCCAAACCAAAAAGTAAAATTAACTCCTTTTGAGAAGGGTACTTGCGGTACCTGCTGTTGATTGTTTCTTGACTGGCTGGAAAACAACAGAAATGCTGTAAAAATTAAAACAAAAAGAAATAATTTTTTCATAATATTTCCTTTTAAATTATAATTATTAACCATCCTTAAAATTATACATTTAAAAGTGAAAATAATAATGAAGTAATTACGTAATTATTACCTAATTATTGCGTAAATTTGCCTGTTCAAGTTTAAATTCTGTAAAAGTAATGGTAGGCTGCTTGACCGCGTATGGGTATGTACCTATATTTACAAGATTTGCATTAGAGTCTGTATTACTTGCCGTGTTGCCGGCGATTATTGTTACTTGTCCGCTGTATTCGGTATTTGCTTTAACATCGCCTTTTAAATGAACATAGGGAGCCAGATGTTTATAATCACCCTGGGAAATATCACTAAAGCTGATAAATAATACTCCCAGATCAGTATTTGACGTAAAAGTATAGTAAAAAGTAAAAGTATCTCCTGCGGTAATTCTGATATTTTTATTTACAAACGGATAAAAATCCAGAGAAAAATTTACCGGTGCATTGTCTGCAAGAGTTATAATAAATGGTTTTTCTGTTGATGCCAATGAAAGAGATTTTATCAAATCAAAATTTTGCTGTACGGTGTATCTGGCAAGAAGTTCATTAATGCCTTTAACACCCAGCTTGCGGTATAATTTAGTCCTGCGTTTATCGACTGCGTTGTAAGTTATGTTAATCCTGTTTGCAATTTCCTTGGGCGGAACGCCTTCAAGCAGAAGATTGAATATTTCCTGTTCGCGGGGAGTAAGCTGCGCGCCGGATAGCTGTGTTTTTTCTATTCCATTTTTTACCGCTGTATCGCTCATTGTTGTAATAATAATAAAAAAGGGGAATTTTAACAAGATTTTTTTTATTTATGGATGAGTATTAGGCAGAGTAAGCTTTTTTCAAAAGCTGAAGTTTTTGAATAAATATACTTTGTATCTATTTCCGCTCTCCAAGTTTCCAGTCCGCGCCGTATGCAAACATCTGACCGTTACGGGGGATTGCGCCGATGTCAGGCGTTCTGCCTGTAGGACGGTACTGTGCGTCTACAGTGCCGCGCGCGTTGCCTGAAGACTGCATGCGTCCTTCGGTTCTTACAGTAACAGGTATTGTGCCGTTTACAAAGTCACCGTTATAATTAACACTTTTACCGTTTTCAGTGCCCCAATACGATATATTATGAGACTTAATATTTACAAACAAATTGTCTAAAACAGTAACTCTGCTTGCATCTGCTTTATGTAATGTATTGGTATAAAATCCAATTCCATAATGAGCTCCAATAACTGTATTGTTATGGAATCGTGTTCCATCATTCGGTATATTAATTCGTAAACCGCTATGCCCGCCAATTACAATGTTATGACGTACAATAAAATTTGAATTATTGTTATCAATATATAAACCATCGCGTAAATGGGTCAATGTTCCGTTATCGCCTTTATCACCGCAAACAATAAAATTGTGGTATATTTCAGTGCCTCCGGCATCGGTTCCAGATGTTCCTGTATAAACAGGTGAAGCATCGCTGCTTAACACAGAATGATTTTCAAAATAATTATTTCTGATAATACAGCGTTCATATGCAAATTCATGAAAATACACATGGGCTTTTGACGTATCCAAAAA
>WQTD01000039.1 GCA_009786455.1 Treponema sp. | reverse complement strand
GCTTCCTGGCTGATATACGGAAAGGCAATATCTTTTGATGAAGCCCATTTACCGGCTCCTTCGCCTGCGGCTATCATGCACTCCCTTACCAGAAATGCAGACCGGTATTGAACATGAGGCGTAATTTTAACGGTTTTATTTTCAACGCTGATATGCGCTTCGGGAAGCGAAATATTCACAGCGCCGTTTTTTGTTCTGCGCTGAAAAATTTTAAGCGCAAGCTGATGTAAATCGCGTAACGCTTCCCCTGTTTCACTGTCCATTTCAATGTCGGCTTGTTCGTAGCTCATGCGCCGAACCTTTACAATAGAAGGAAAAACTTCGGTTTCCGCCGCATTTCCGTTTTCATCAATTTTTATTTTAAAAGTAAGAGCATTTGATTTTTCTGACATGCCGAGAGCGAACACGGGAAGGGCTTCTTCAGAAAGCATACGCGCAGTAATTTCCGGCAAATAGAGGGTCGCGCCCCTGTTACGCGCTTCTTTCTCGGCAGGGCTGTTAAATGTAATTGAAGAAGCAGTATCTGCGATATGCACATAAAGAATTTCCCCTTCTTTTGTTTTTTCGGCGGAAACCGCATCGTCAGGGTCATTGCTCCACGGACTGTCGATCGCAAAAGCGGCAAGGCGGCAAAGATCCCGCCTGTCTTCCGCCGGAGGATTTTCAGGACAAACTTTTACCGCAGAAACGGATAAATCAAAACGCGAAGGATGGGGATTTACAAACGGTGTCCAGAAACCGGTTTTTAAAAGAAGAGCGTGCGCTTCCTGCGGCGTTTCACCTAATCCCAGCTCTTTCATGGTGCGGCTCTTTGCGGATTTACCGTAAGCGAGCGCTTCAATATCCTGAATAAAACGCCTGTCTTCGGCAGACAGGGGATTTTTCGCAGGATTTTTTATACATTCTTTTATCCGGTTTAAAAACCGGACGCGATCATCGGTTTCACGTTGTTTTTCATTGCGTTTTTCTTCTTCAGACGCGACCTCGTCTTTATTCCGGGGAACAATCGCATCCGGATTACCAGAAAAATAAAGACCATCCTGCAGCACTAAATATGCGCTGTAAGCGGAGGAAGGAGTATATTCATTAAAAATAAAAACCGAAAATTCTTTTAAGGAAAGAGAAGAAGCTTCACCGGATAGGAGTTCCCATGCTTCCTTTATTGCATCAGATTTATTTTTATCTTCGTTATGCGCATTATCAATCCCGTTAAAATTTTTTATCGGACCGTCATGGATCAGCTCAATATCTTTATCGCGTACTTTTACCAGAGACCCGTCCGCAAACGCGATTGCAAATTTACCATCGATTTTTTCTTTAACCAGCGCCGGTTTATTTTTATACACAACAAGAGCGTTCTCACTGATCATGCGACAATTATAAAGGATACTGGAAAATTATACCTGTTAAAACGCAGGGCAGCCGTCCGAGAAGATAGGTAATCTTAAATCGCTTCTTCGTAAACGCAGTCTTTGAGCTCATCGGCGTGGCTGCGGATTTTTTTGAGGGCTCTCATTTCGATTTGGCGTACTGTTTCCGGGGAAATATCAAGCTTATCGCCGATTTCCCTCAAGGTGTGGTATTCACAGCCGTTCAGCTCGTAGCGATAAGCCAGAATGCGTTTTTCCTTGTCTTTGAGTTTATTCAGAACGTGCATCGTACCGTCGCGTGAAAACTTTTTCATTAATGTGCGTTCAGGGCTGTATGTATAGTCTTCGTGAATATCCATCGTGCTGATGGTTTCATCATCATTGATATTCTGTTCAAACGGAAGCGAATCGGCGGCTATGTTGATAATTGAATCAACATCCTGAACGGAAATTCCCAATTCCCTGGCGATATCGTCGCTCTGGGGCTGGTGCATCAAAGTCTGGCAAAGTGAATGATACGCATGCTGTATTTTTCTCAAGGCTTCTTCTTTTCTCTGGGGAAGGCGCACTATTCTGCGTTTCTTGGAAAGGAAACGGCTGATAAACTGGCGTATCCACCAGCTCGCATAAGTGCAAAAACGGACGTTTTTCTTGTGATCATACTTGCTTGCGGCATGAATAAGTCCCATATTTCCTTCCTGAATAATATCCAGAACCGGAATGTCCGGCAGATTATACAATCCCGCTATTTTGGCAACAAGCCTGAGATTGGAATTTACAAGTTTATGCAGCGCTTCGTTACTCCCGTTCTGTATTTCTCTTGACAACTCCAGTTCCTCCTCAAATGACAATAGGGGGAAATCCTTAATTTGCTTAAAATAAGTTTCAAGTAGACTATCACTGGTCATAAACGATTTTTTCTGCATTATTACCTCCAGAAAAGTGAACGATGTTTTAATTTCAACATCGATATGACGTAAATGCTGCTATTAATATAGCAATATTCATGCCAAGAAAGCTATAAATTCATTTAAATATTGTAATTCCTTACTACATAAGGAATTAGTATCAGTATATATTATCGGATTAATTAAAACAAAAATGTAACTGTATCGTTTTTCATACACCAAATATTTTTTTAAGTATGGAAATAATAACCTTTTTGTGGTATATGTAGTGCATGGATTATGGCATTACCATGACGGAAAAAAACGGCGACGCGTATTACTCCGTAAAATGGTCTCCGCTCGCCAAAGCAGACCGCCATGATATAATAACAAAGGTTCCTTCAGTCGCAGGTGTCTATGAAATTTACTGGATGGACGATAATAACCGCCTGAGAATGTTCGTAGTCGGCAAAACCGACTACGGAGGTTTAAGGAGCGAAATTCGCCGCATTACAGATCCTGAGCTTTGTCTAACTGATGAAAAAGCCAGAAAAATACTTGAAGAAAGAGAAATATGGTACCGTTATGCCGAAACAAACTCATCGAAAATAATGGCTGATGTAATCTGGTTTTTCATGCGGACATATTTTCCGGAAAATACATCTGTCAGCCATTCAGGACGTTATGAAAATATTTTTTTAAAAGAATCAGCGCCCGACAAGTTATTTTGGGTACCCTGAGGTCTTCATGATCGAATATATTGTCCCGTCCAATATTGATGATAGAGTAATGACCCACGCAGCCAGAATGCTTGAAGACGGCGCGCTGGTCGCCCTACCCACAGACACAAGCTGGAATATTGTCTGCTCGTTAAAATCACCTGCCGGAATCAAAAAATTAAGGCTGATCTCCGGTGAAAGGGACGAACGGCACTTTACCCTGCTTTGTTCAAGCATCTCGCAATTTGCTGATATTATTAACCTTGATAACACGCGTTTTCGCCTGATCAAGCGTCTTTCTCCCGGTCCCTATGTATATATTTTAAAAACTTTGCCCGGAACCGAAAAAATCCTTGATATCCGCCGTCATGAAGTAGGAGTTCGCATCCCCGATTACCCCGTTCCGATAAAATTGATTGAAACATTGCAGCATCCGCTTTATTCAATCACCGCCAAAAAAAGCATGGGTAGGACAGAATGGGAATCCCCGAATGAAGCAGAAGCGGAAACGGAACTGCCGCCCATCGCTGAAAATGAACTTTTTGAAAACGGATGGGAGCTTGAAGATATAGACGGACTTGATTTAATTCTTGACAGCGGAGAAGAAAGAGAACGGATTTTTTCAACAATCCTCGACATGTGTACAGACGAAATAATTCTTCTGCGAAAAGGCGCTGGACAGTGGCCTGTTTAGTTTTTTGATGTTCTTCAATCCCTGTGATATAATTAAGGTCTATGGCGCGGATTAGCTGGCTTAAGTTAATATTCAGAAGAAAGGTTCTTGTAATATTCACTCTTCTTTTCCAGATGGCGCTGATCATATTATTAATCGCGGGAACAGGAAGGTATATAAAATACTCCTACTGGGTTTTTACATTCCTGAGCATTACTGTCTGCATTTATGTAATTAACAAACATGAGAAAGCTGGTTACAAACTTACATGGATTTTTATTATTTTATTGTTCCCCGTATTCGGAGGAGTCCTTTTTATCCTTTTAAATTTCTGGTCCAATACAAAAAAAATGAGAAAAGCCCATAATTTGAATATAGCGGAAAGCCGCGATGCCTTTTATCTTCCCGGAAACAGATATAACGAATTAATCAATATTCATCCTGAATTTAAAACGAATGTCCACTATCTTCAGGAATTCGCAGGTTATCCGGTTTACGGCAATACAAGACAGGAATATCTTGCAAGCGGAGAAGACTATTTTTACAAGGTCCTTCGAGAGCTGAAAAAAGCCCAGAAATATATTTTTCTGGAATTTTTTATCATCAAGGAAGGATTGATGTTCAATTCCATTTTGAAAATACTTGAACAAAAATCCGCCGAAGGCCTTGATGTCAGGATTATGTACGATGATCTAGGCTGTTTTTTCAAACTTCCATCGGACTTCAGGGAAAAATTAAAAAAGAAAGGAATAAGAACATTTGTTTTTAATCCGTTTAAACCGATAGTTTCATCATTGCAGAATAACCGCGATCACAGAAAAATAATTTCAATAGACGGCAAGGTGGCGTTCACAGGTGGGCTTAACCTTGCCGACGAATATATCAATGTGGTTGAACGTTTCGGACACTGGAAGGACGCCGCCATAATGATCGAGGGAGACGCGGCATGGTCATTAACTCTGATTTTTCTGCAGATGTGGAATCTCGGCGAAAAAGAAAAAGATAATTATGCGTCATTTTTTCCGTGGAAAGAAAATATCATTGAACATACATTAAGGGGCATAACTGAAAATTATAAAACATGGGGTTATGTGCAGCCTTATGCTGACAGCCCCATTGATATAGAAAACGTGGGCGAACATGTTTATATACAAATCATCAATCAGGCGAAAAAATATATTTATATAAATACGCCTTATCTGATTGTTGACGATAACCTTCTCTCCGCGCTGACGCTTGCCGCGAAAAGCGGCGTTGATGTGCGCATAATGACCCCTCACCGCTGGGATAAAAAGATAGTGGCAATTACTTCACGTTCGTATTACCGCAGGCTCATACAGGCAGGCGTAAAGGTTTACGAATATACTTCCGGTTTCAATCACGGAAAAACATTTGTCTGTGACGATAAAATCGCCACTGTGGGAACCACAAACCTTGATTTCCGAAGCCTGTACCTTCACTTTGAATGCGGCGTATTGATCTATTCAAGCGAAACGGTGTTGGATATCAAAGATGATTTTCTCGGCACAATGCAGTTCTGCCAGGAGATGAAAATTTCCGATTGTACAAGAAACGCTTTGCAGCAGGTTGTTCAGGATTTACTCAGGTTATTTGCACCTTTAATGTAGCGTAAATTTCCTGCTTTTACAAAATAAAATAATTACATATATTATTAGCATGGCAAATCTGTTTGATTATTTGCGCTGGAGAGGCGATCTTGATTTTAACGCCTCCCCGTTTAATCCTGTTGATTTTCTGATTTTTTCACAGTTATCATACCTTCCATTTGACGGCATTGTTCCATGTCCGGGTGTAAGTGAGGGAATCAGCATCCATACGGCATTAAATGAAGTAAAAGACATTTTGAAATTCCGCAAATATGACACCGGGCAATTTCTTGGTTTTAAGGAAGAGCCTCAATTAATAGACGCGCTTTGCCTTTCAAACCGTTTCAGAAACTGTTATCTTCTGGGTTATATCAATCAAATTGATTTAAAAAATGAATATCAGGTATCCGCCGTTTGCATACACACGGACGACGGCTTTTATTCTGTAGTTTTCCGCGGAACGGACGCTACTTTAGTTGGCTGGAAAGAAGATTTCAATATGTGCTTCAGGGATGTGATCCCTGCCCAGATGGAAGCGGTAAGGTATCTGGATTCAATGGCTCCATATTTGAAAGGTTCACTTCGCGTCGGCGGCCATTCAAAAGGCGGAAATCTTGCGATCTATTCGGCTTCATTCTGCAGCGGGAAAATTAAAAATCGCATAACAGATATATACAATTTCGACGGACCTGGTTTTAATGACAATGTTATTGAGAATGAAAATATAAAGATAAACGGGGAAAAGATAAAAACTTTTATACCTCAGGAATCCGTTATCGGCATGCTTTTTAAATACGCCGGCGCATTAAAGGTGGTAAAAAGCAGCGAAACCGGCCTTCTGCAGCATTCGCTTTTTTCATGGGAAGTGACGCATAACGATTTTATCCATGTTGACAATGTAACGCCGGGCAGCCGTTTTGTCGATAAAACCCTTCGCCATTGGATTGACAACCTTGACAGCGGCGATCGGGAAAAGGTAATAGAAGCCCTTTATACCATATTAAGTACAGCAGATATAAAATCAATCCACGATATTGAAAATAATTTTTTTCCTTCAATGGGAAAAATAATAAAATCCCTTGGCAATATAGACGAACACACGAGAAAATTAATGAAAAAAACATTTATAGAGTTCCTGCGCTCTGCAAGACGGAATTTTAATACGCTTTTGGAACAGCATTAAGAGCCCTGTATGACGACAATAAACGCAGAAACTGCAATAAGAAGCTCCCCACTTGATACGCCTGTCACTCTCACCCCTGTTAACTGGAATAACAGAAAGCTTTTCGGTCTTTTATGGCCGCTGATTATAGAACAGCTTCTTGTTGTTACTATGGGTATTGCCGACATGATCATGGTGAGTTCAGTCGGTGAACACGCGGTATCAGGCATTTCGCTTGTTGAAAGCATTAACTTTTTAATTATTACGATTTTAATCGGTATAACGACGGGAGGTTCTGTTGTAACAAGCCAGTACATCGGACGCAATGATAGGGAAAATGCAGGAAGCTCAGCAAAGCAGCTTATTTATATCGGCGTTTTCATATCATTTTTTCTGGTTGTATTTACATTGATTTTTCACCGTCCGATGCTCAGGTTTATTTACGGAAACATCAGCGCGGATGTTATGCAGTCCGCTGCGACATATTTCTTTTTTACCGCGCTTTCTTATCCTTTTCTCTCTTTGCATTTCAGCGCGGCAGCCCTTTTCCGCAGCATGGGGAACTCCGCAATTACAATGAAAGCCGCGATTTTAATGAATATAGTAAAAATCGGAGCAAACGCTTTCTTCATCTACGGGTTAAAAATGGGCGTCGCAGGCGCGGGAATATCGACGATAATCGGACGTTTTTCAGCGGCGTGCATGCTTTTATTTTTCCTTACCGGATCAAGAAAAAATATTATAGACCTTAGAGGAATAACAAAAATAAAACCCGAATGGACGATGATAAAACGCATTCTTAATATCGGCATCCCAAGCTGCCTTGAAAGCTCCATGTTTCAGGTAGGAAAAATACTTGTTACAAGAATTTTTACCGTATTCGGAACCGCCGCCATTGCAGCTAATGCGGTATCGTCGACCATCAATTCGCTTGCCTTTATGCCGGGAAGCGGTTACGGCATAGGGCTTTTGATAATCGCCGGACAATTCATGGGAGCCGGAAATTACAGCGAAGCGAAACGATACACAAAAAAAATATTAAAGCTTGCTTACCTGACATATTTCCTTATAAATATAAATATCTGGATTTTCATGAATCCGATTATCAGTATTTTCAATCTATCTTCGGAATCGCATGTCATGTGCGTAACCTTCCTGCGGATTCATTGTATTACATCGGCATTATTCTGGTGCCTCTCTTTTGTACTGCCCAACGCCTTAAAGGCCGCGGGAGACGCGCGTTATGTGATGATTGTCGCCGTCTGCACAATGTGGGCGGTAAGGGTATGCTCCGCATTCGTCCTTGCCTTCCCTCTTGGTCTGGGACCTGTCGCTGTCTGGTACGCAATGGGAGCTGACTTTTTATTCAGAGGTATCTTCTTTACGATCCGCTGGACAAGCGGCCGCTGGATGGAAAAGCGGGTTATTTGAGGGTAAACACCGGTATATTGACACAATACCATTTGGTATACAATTAATGCGCGGAAGGAAAAAGCGGCGTTAAACAGATAAAGCCCAATGGGTGATTTTTTCGCGTGCGATACATGGAACTGATTTTATGAACTGCTGAAATTCAATTTAAAAAATAATGCCGTAAGAGAATATCTTTTGAACGCCGCGCGGTTTTATATTGATGTTTTTGATATTGACGGAATGAGGCTGGATGCCGCTAATGTTCTTGATAAAATTTTTATGACAGAACTGCGCCGTGTTACATCAGAAATAAAAAATGATTTTTTGCTCATGGGCGAGGGTGTGCACGGCAAGTATGTGAATGTAAATTTTTATGTTCATTGTAAAAGAGAAATATCCGGCGTATTGTTTGATCTATTACGGGGAAAGCAGATAAATCCTCATCATTTTCAAATGGAACCTCATTCTGTATTGATATTAAAAGAGAATCTTAATTAAGGCTTTCCCAAAACTTTAGCTTTTGGGAAAAGCTCAACTGACTGGAGTTTTAATTTAGCCTCAGTTATAATAAATCATGCGAATAATATCATGGAATGTGAACGGCATCCGCGCTGTTGAAAAAAAGGGGTTTACAAGCTGGCTTGCAAAGGAAAATCCCGACATACTGTGCCTTAACGAAACAAAAGCGGAACCCGGACAGTTATCGCCTGAGCTTTTAAACCCCGAGAGTTATTATTCATTTTGGGCAAGCGCAAAAAAGAAAGGATATTCCGGTGTGGCGATTTACACAAAAGAACAGCCGCAGGATGTTAACTTTTTTAAAAAGGAAGAATTTGACAACGAAGGACGCGTCCTTGTCGCTCATTATAAAGATTTTTCCCTTATATCGGCTTACTTTCCGAATTCGCAGGACGAGGGCAAAAGGCTTGATTACAAGCTTTCTTTTTGCGATTCGATGCTAAAGCTTTGCAATTCTCTTGTAAAAAAAGGGAAACACTTTCTTCTTTGCGGCGATTTTAATATCGCCCACAAACCGATTGATCTTGCCCACCCGAAGGCGAATGAAAAAAACGCAGGTTATCTTCCGCAGGAGCGGGAATGGATGGATAAATTTACAGCAGCAGGTCATGTTGATACATTCCGCCATTTTCATCCTGAAGAAAAAGGCTGTTACACATGGTGGTCATACATGGGACAGGCGCGCACCAAAAACGTAGGCTGGAGAATTGATTATCACTGTGTGGACAAAGGATTTCTCCCCGGTGTAAAATCATCCATCATAAGAGCGGAAGTTACAGGTTCGGATCATTGCCCTGTGGAGATAAACTTTAATTTATGAGAATCAAATACAACGCGCCAACTGTTCTTACCTTCACTTTGTTATGTGCATTAATAATGCTTTTAACATCGACGCTTGCTCCGAATCTTGCGCAAAACTGGTTCATGGTTCCGGGCAGGGGAGGTTTCAGCCCTTTAAGTTTAAAAAACTGGGTTACGCTTTTTACCCATATAATCGGACACGCAAACTGGCAGCATCTAATCGGCAATTTTACATTAATACTTTTAATCGGACCGATGCTTGAAGAGAACTACGGATCAAGAGAACTATTGATAATGATGGTCATTACCGCTCTTGTCACCGGCGCTCTGAATGTAATTTTTTTCCGCAGTTACTTAATGGGCGCTTCCGGCGTTGTATTCATGATGATACTGCTCTCTTCTTTTACAAATTTTTCAAAAGGAGAGATTCCTCTTACATTTATTCTTGTTCTGATTTTATACATGGGCGTACAGTTTTTAAATTCTTTGAATACCGACAATATTTCGCAATTTGCGCACATAATCGGAGGTTTATGCGGCAGCTTCTTCGGTTTTCTGCGTCCTGATAAAAGGAGTAATAAATGAAAAAGGAATTTCTCCAGTTTGATATAGTAAGGGATAATGCCCTGAAACTTGCGTACAAAATCTACAATGATGGTTTTATTCCTGATGTAATTTATGTTTCTCTTCGCGGCGGAGCCTATCTTGGAAACGCGATCAGCGAATATTTCAAGATTGTCCGCAAGAACGATCACCCGGTTTACTACGCGGCGGTAGTCGCAAGGTCATACACCGATGTAGGTCAGGCTGATAAGGTAAGGGTGGACGGCTGGACATATTCGCCTGATCATCTGCGTGTCGGAGACAAGGTGCTTCTGGTAGACGACATTTTTGATTCAGGAAAAACCATTAATTATCTTGCGCATATAATTCTTGACAAGGGAATCCCCCGGTGCGATTTAAAAATCGCAGTGCATGATTACAAGCATTTCCCCGATAAAAAAGAACAGCTTCCAATTCAGCCTGATTACTGGTGCCGAAAACATGAAATGTCCATTCATGACGAAAGCATGTGGATTCATTATATGAGTCATGAACTTGTAGGATTGACTGAATCCCAGCTTGAAGAAAATTATTACAGGCGTGATCCTTCCCTACGCGACGTGATGAACATAATTCCGGATATAAATGAATGAAGCTTCTTTGCGGCATTGACGAAGCGGGTCGCGGACCTCTTGCAGGACCCGTTTATGCCGCAGCCGTGATCCTCGGCGCCGGTTTGAAAAACAGTTCGTTAAATGATTCAAAAAAACTTTCTGCGACAAAAAGAGACGAGCTGCGGCTCTTTATTCTGGAAAACGCGCTTGCCTGGGGTGAAGGAAGCTGTTCGCATACAGAAATTGACGAAATTAATATTCTGCAGGCAAGCCTTCTTGCAATGGAACGCGCTTTTGAACAAATGATGAAAAAACATGCCGCAAAAATGACAGATAACATAACCGCGATAGTAGACGGACTTCATATTCCCGGCATCAGCGTTCCCTGCAAAGCTCTTGTAAAAGCGGATTCTCAAATTGCAGAGGTAATGGCAGCTTCAATTCTGGCAAAAACAGCGCGCGACAGGTACATGGAAGAGATGGCGCTGTTGTATCCGCAGTACGGTTTTGAAAAACACAAGGGTTATCCTACAAAAGCGCACAAAGAAGCTCTTTTTAAACACGGACCCTCGCCGATACAAAGACTGAGTTTTAAATATTAGAGCTGTTCAGAAATTTCAATTTCTTAATAATTTCAATATTTAAATCCGCTAAATTGCCGATTATTGTATTTTTCTAAGCACATAATTATCTGCCAGATTGCCCCTTATTACTTTCCCATGTGTATCAAGCTGACGCAGCGCGTTTTCCTCTACCCTGTAATACGAGGGAATGGAACTACCCTCCAAAGTGATAACGCTCCCTTTTTTATTCCATTTAAAAGTTCCGTTGTAGTTGAAAATTTCACCATCGGTATCAAGATAAACATAACTTGCAATATATGTTTCGTTGCGGTTTAGGATAATCAGCGCTTGTATCCCTGAAGTATCAGCCGCAGGAATTATTCCTTCATAAGCTCCGTCCCAGTTATCACTGCTTCCTGAGCTACGTATATCATTGACCGTGGCGCAGGATAAAAAACCAAAAGTAAAAACGGCAAAAATAAACAATATTGCTTTCTTCTTCATCAAAAATCTCTCCAAAAATGGCTGCAGAACCTCTTACAGAACTTCAATTTTGTAAGAGGTTTTATATTAATGGTAATTTTATTCCTCTCTCTTAACAACGACTTTTTTTCTTTTTTTTGGTGTAAATTCACTTTTATTTACATCCTTTTGTTTTGTATTTTTAAATTTTGATCGATCGTTTTTTCCATTCCTTTCCCTGCGAATATCTCTGCCTTCACGATCGCTTCTGTTATTATGTTCGTTTTTATTTTCGCGGCTGCTTTTTTCACCGTACTTGCTGCCTGACTGCCGTTTGTTTCGCGCCGCTTTTTCCATCACCTTTAAAGATTCATCAAAACCTTTAAGGAATTCCTGTAAATCATCGGCGAATAAAATAACAGACTGTCTGTCAAAACCTCCGCTCTCACGGTTTTTGCTCTCTACTATGTTAAGGTAAAGGTCGCCCATCCTGTTCTCTTTAACATTAAAAAAATATGTTCTGTTCGGCAGAATCACCTTGTTGGAAAAAATCTCGCCTCTAACTCCCATAATCCTCTCCTTTTTAGAAAATTACTTCATTCTCACCGCTCATTGTATTTAACATCCGCTTCCGTTATCATGCGGCGCTGCCAGTCAAGCAGGAACCGCTCAGTATCTTCATTTTCCGCATCAGCCAGAATTCGGAAAACAGGTTCAGTGGCGGAGCCTCTCATCCACATGAAAGCGGCGCTTCTGTTCATTGTATCAGAGAAAAGAATTTTAAGCCCGCCGTTTCCGGCTTCTCCAAAACAGTTTATTCCGGGTTTTTCCTCCGTCCCGTTATACGCAATCGCTTCCCACGAGCAAAAACCGTAGCACGCCTTTAAATTGTTTTTCCGTTCTTCCCACTCGCATCTGAAAATTTCTTCATATTGGTTTTTAAGCAGACTGTGATCCTTCGTCTTTACGTCCATGACAGCGTCTTTTGAATACACCGAAGTTGTCGCGTACACGGGAAGGCTTGCAATAATATCGTTTAAGCCAAAATCCGCGCTGTATTTTTCCATTTGCCCCGATTTCCTGCACCAAATCTCAAAAAGACCTTCTTTTTCTCCATACGATCGTACCATAAGAAGCTTAACAATTGCCAGAACAGTATGCACAGGATCGCGGACAGCGGACGGATGAGTTATATTTCCGCCAGCGGAACCTTCGCCCAGTATACGTACAATATATCCCTGTTCGCGAAGATTACGCGCAAGAGCGACAACATTCGCCTCGCCGACCTCTGCGCGGAAAACTTTAACATCAAAAGCGCTTGCGATTTTTTCTATACGCATGGAAGTGGGATCATTAACAGCGACAGCCGCTTTGCTGCGGACTTTCCCGTCGCTGTCGTAAAAAAGAGCGCCAGTCCATACCAGGAGGGAAAGTTCAGCAACACATGCAAGAGCGAAAACCTCCTGCGCTTCAAGGATTCGCGCTTTGCCGGAAGTATCATCCCAAATAACCAGATTTCCCCTGTCTCCGTCGCAATCAGGCATATATCCCAGCAAAAAGGATTCATCCCTATTGTGGATTTTTTCAAGCTCCACTGCGCACGGCTCAAGAGATTCTCCTTCCGGTACTATACGGTGAGCAATTTCCCTGTCATTTATACTTTCAAATTTTATACCGAGAGCGGAAAAAAAATCCTTATCAACGGATTCCGCTCTTGCGCTTCCGTTATAATCACAGATAATTCCCAAAGGTTTTTTAGCCAGTGCGTTTTTTAAAACGCCGGAAATTTCCGCATTGCCGTTCCATGCAACAATATTGCAAAAATTATAATACGCCTTTAACGCTTCTTTTTTATTCGTATCAATGCAATCGTATACTTTTTTAATTTGTCCGCATTCCACCGTATTTAACAAAGCGTCAATTTTTTCAACACAATCTTCCCTGTTAAAAAAAGCTCGGAAATCAGCGATAAGTTTTTTCGCTTCATCCGCCGCCAAAACGCCGCCGTCGGTTAATCCGAATTTTATGCCGTTATACCCAATCGGGTTGTGGCTCGCTGAAATATAAATAAATCCGCTTACCGCTGTTTTATCTTTGCTTGCAGCCCACGCCATGATTTCAGGAGCGGCGATTACACCCGCATAATACACATCACAGCCGCTTGACAGTAAAGCGCAAATCACCGCATCCGCAATTGCCCTGCCTGTAGGACGGGAATCTGCGCCAAGAAGAATTTCAGGTCTTAAAAAGCCGCGTTCCCTGCTTTTTAAGCAGAAAAACATTGCCGCCGCCGCGCAAATATAACGGTGCGCCTGCGAAATTTGAGCTTCTCTTCCTTCTTCATCTCCGCACATGGAAAAAATCCCTCTCCATCCAGAATGAGATAGAATCATTTTTTCCAAAGCAGCGAGTATTTCTTTCCTGCCGATCATCATCCCATATTATCAGATTGTTCTCTTTTAACCAAGAATATAACCGGTCTAAAAATTCAGGCTTTAAAAAAAACAGGTTTTTAAAAAAGCTCAACATTTTTTAAAATTTACTTTTTTATAAAAAGGGTGTGTTTTGTTCACTGTTTTTTATTTAATTTTTAGGAGAAAGGAGATTGGGAAATGTCAAAACTGCCAAATATTATTCAACGCCGTGAGTTGGAGCCGCTATTGCTTAAAGCGCAGAAAATAATCACTCATTATGAAAAAGCGGCAGACTGCGCTGTTTGCATTATAAAAACTGACAGCGACACCTGCTCTGTTTTTGAAAATTCCATTTGTAAAAAATGCATTGCGAACATGAAAACAGAGAAAAAAAACTGCTGTCAGTTACACATGGAAGCCATAGAAGAAGCAAGAAAACGCAGAAGCTCGCATATTTATATATGTTCAGAGAACCTGATTTTCTGGGCAAGTCCTTTTTACGCTGGGGAACGCCCGGCAGGAGCCTTGATCTCAGGCGGAGTTAAAAATAATGAAAAAGATTCTGGCAAGGTTAAAGCGCTTGCAAATATGCTTCTGATATACGCGGAACAAATTTCCAGCATCAGCTATATACAGAAAAATATAACAAAGAAGCTTGATACATTCAGATACGAGAAATCTTCCGATCCAAATCAAAATATTGAAAATGAAATTTCCTCACTGGACATGGAAAGAAAATTACTTGCAAATCTCCGCCGCGGAGATTATACCGAAGCCAGAAACAAACTGCTTTTACTTCTAAACACCCAGTACCAGGAAGTAAAAGGCAATATCCCCGCTTTTCGCATAAAAGCCCTGGAACTGGTTGTTCTTTTATCAAGAGCGGCATCGAATCATTACAGAATAAATAACGAAACCATTCTGGATATAAACAACCGCTTTCTGAAGAAGATAGAAGACAGTCCTGATCAAAAGGAGATAACGGAAATTCTTGCGCAATTTCTTGAAAATATTTCCGAAAAAATTTTTTCTTTTCACGGAGTGCAGCATTTCTCGGCGATTAGAAAAGCTGAACGGTTTATATGGGAAAATTATACAAGAAAACTGAGTTTACAGGAAATCGCAGACGTATCAGGGCTTTCAGCGCCGTACTTCAGCACAATTTTCAAGGAAGAAATGGGAGAAAATTTATCCAATTACCTTAACAGATTGAGAGTTGAAAAAGCGGCGGCGATACTTTTAACAACAAATATACCAATAAGCCAAATTGCGAAAATTTGCGGTTTTGAGGATCAAAGCTGGTTCTCAAAAATTTTTAAAAACAACACTGGTTTAACTCCGGGGAAATACCGCGATCAGGGATGTATTTCCGGTATATCAGCTTAAAACAGGAGATTGCCATGAAAGAAAATATTATTAAAAACAATCAAAATAACGATACTTTTGATTTTATAGAAAAAGTAAAAAAAGTTATGTTAGATTACAATCAGGCTACAGGATGCAGCGTTTGCATTTATGACAAGGATTATAATCCGCATTATCTTGAACCGCTGGATCATATTTCCGAACAATGTCCGGAAAAAAACAACTGTTCCTGCAAGGATAATTCCTGTCATGAGATACACAAAAAAGCCATAAAAGAATCCGCCAAAACAGGAAGGTTTTATATCTATCAATGCAAAGCAGGTTTCCTTTTTTGGAGCAGTTCCATATACACAGACGGACGGTTTTCCGGAGCTGTAAGGGGAGGAGGCTTCCTGAAGACAGGACAAAAGCCTGTTGACTTTTTTCCAAATGCAAATGATAATTACGTTATGTGCAATAGTGAAATAAACAGGGAAGAACAGAAAGACCATAAAAAAGCTGCTCCTGAAGCGGATAACGAAAAAATCCAATCAATGGCGGAAATGATGCAGCTATGCGCGGAATCCCTTAATTCCGGCAATGAAGATTACCATGAAGTGATCAGACGAAGAGCTGAACAGCAGGAAACTATTGCGAAAATTATTGAAGATTTAAAGGTTAAATGCGGAAAAAATACTGAAAAGCCCGGTTATCCGCTGGATAAGGAAAAAAGCCTGATGGCGGCTTTAAGAAAGGGAGACTGCGCAGAGGCTAAAAGAATTTTAAATGAAATACTTGCAATGGTTATTTTCTCCAATCAGGATGAAAATCAAACGTCGGAAAATCTTCAGATATCACAGGGACATTTTAAATACATACAGCTGCGGATTACAGAGCTTGTCGTGCTCATTTCCAGAGTTGAGATTAATCCGGCAAAAAACGGAAATCTTTCAATGGAGATAAACAGCCAAAATCTGAAATTCGTACAGGAAGCTAAAACCGTTGAAGAATTAACGGATATAATTCATACAATCATCGACAGAGTATCAGGTTCCATTTCTTCTTTCCGCGGAATACCTCATGCCGCTGCTCTGAGAAAAGCGGAAAATTTCATCCTTGAAAATTATACAAGAAAAATCAGCTTAAAGGAAATCGCGGATGTCGCCGGTTTATCTCCTCCCTATTTCAGCACAATTTTCAAGGATGAAATGGGAGAAAATCTTTCCAAGTACCTTAACCGCCTGCGGGTTGAAAAAGCCAGCCGTCTTTTGCTGGAAACGGACATGTCTTTAAGCGAGATAGCGGCTTGCTGCTGCTTTGAAGATCAAAGCTGGTTTTCAAAAATATTCAAAGCTTACACAGGCATCAGCCCCGGAAAATACCGCAATCAGGGCGGAGGTTTAATCAGAAATAATGAAGGAAACAATCTTTCAGAAGGTTTGCTTAAATCTTAAAAAATGAAAATGTAAAAAAAAAGCCTGATCACGTATTAGCGGTCAGGCTTTTTTTTTGGAGTTGTTCAGAAACCAAAGTCTCTAAACAACCTCCATAAATACTATCAGTCGTTTGCCGGTATTATCGCCATTTCGGTTTCTTTGTCAAAGAAGCGCGCTTTATCCATTCTTGGAACAAACATCGCAGTATCGCCGACTTTGAAAACATGATTGGGTTCCGTGCGGGCGACAAGCGGTTGTGTCTCGGTTGTCAGCCAAAGATGGATATCCGCGCCCAGCGGCTCAACTACAGTGACTTTTACAGTCATGCAGTTATTCGCCTGTTTATCGGTGTAAAGAAGATCTTCCGGTCTGATACCGAAGAACACTTCCTTGCCGGCATATTTCTGCAGGTATTCGTTATGAGACGAATCCGCCTTGATTTTGAACGAACCTTCGTCCAGCATAATGGAACCGCCGTCATCAATTACCCTTACAGTAAGGAAGTTCATGGGCGGGGAGCCAATGAAGCCGGCGACAAATTTGTTAATCGGGTGATTGTAGAGGAACAGAGGGGATCCGATCTGCTGAACCTTGCCGTCTTTCATAACAACGATCTTATTCGCCATCGTCATGGCTTCTACCTGGTCGTGAGTTACGTAGATCATGGTTGCGTTGAGGCGCAGGTGGAGGTCTGAAAGTTCCGCTCTCATCTGCACGCGCAATTTGGCATCAAGGTTAGAGAGAGGTTCGTCAAAAAGGAATACCTTGGGGTTACGGACAATAGCGCGTCCTACAGCGACACGCTGTCTCTGGCCGCCGGAGAGAGCCTTAGGTTTGCGGTCAAGGAATTTTTCGATGTCAAGAATACGGGCTGCTTCATGAACGCGCTTGTCAATTTCGGCTTTTGGCACTTTCTTGATTCTAAGACCGAA
>WQTD01000038.1 GCA_009786455.1 Treponema sp. | reverse complement strand
ATCATGATGACGCTGTACGCGCGATCCCTTCTTGAAACATGGGCGCGCAGCGCTTACATGGGGCTTGTCATGGCGCTGTTGTACCTCATCCTTTATCTGACACTGAACGCGGAGGACTGGGCGCTTTTAATCGGCTCTATTTTGGCATTCTTTATCTGCGCGATAGTTATGTTCCTTACAAGGAAGCTGGACTGGAACAGTCTTAATATCAAAAACTGACAAAAGCCTGTTATACGCAACAGACCGCGGCGGCGCTTCTATAACCTGGTGTTTTTCGCGCGGTTTATCATGTTTTGAATTTCAGAATTTGCGTTTTGGGCTGAGATCGAAGTATCCGGATTCATGTTTGGAAATACGCGGAATATCTCATCCGCGAAAGCCTGCCCTATATAATTAATATCCTTAAAATCCAGAACTACTTCCCTGAATAGTTCCAAACCGCTCAGAATCCTCCGTGCCTGCGAGCGCGAAACCAAATCGCTTGAGTTTGCAAGTCCTACAGGAATCACTGTTTTATCAAAATCACCGGGTATTTCAGTAGAGTATTCGTCAAATACATCTTTAAGAATTTTGGTACATGCTGCTGACAAACTCATATAAACCAAAGTGGAAAATTTAATTTTATTTATTTGCAATTCGAGGTTTCGCTCATTTTTTGCATTAAAGGTTATTCCGTTTGAAACGATTAAAAAATCATCAAAAACTTTTGAAGTAAAAAAAATACCTTGTCCTGAATGCCTTGTTTTATCGGTTGTCCGCTTGCCTTTGGCTAGTTCAAGAAAAGCGTCTTTTTCATCGATCAGCCTGAATTTGGTTCTGATATTTTTAAATATCCCGATACCGTCGTCCAAAATGCAAATGGATTTGTTTATCCTGTTTTCATTGATAATAACCTGAATTTTCTTTCCATTGGAGTGTTCAACCGCGTTATTGAAAATTTCCAAAAAACCATAAACCCAGATATTTTTTATATTTTCCGGCATACCTGTAAAATGTTTTTTAATATCTTTTTCCCAAACTGCGTCCTCGCTCAGGGTTTTATCAATTTTATAGAAATATTTATGCTGTATGGACTGTAAAATAAAACGCCCGTTCTTTTTTTCAATTTGTTTTTCCGATACCAGCCTGTCTACATGCTTATAAACCGCCGGCAGGGTTATTCCAAACCGTTCCGCCGTTAAAGTTGCGAAATTCCTGTTGTATTTAATGTTTTCAAGCAGAAAATCACGTATTTCCTCCCCCCGTTTTCGAACTCCCGGCATGGCATCCTTCCTTGTAAACCTTATCTTATTATATTATAAACCTTATGGCGAGTAAAAATCAACCTTATTTTTTCTCTATTAATTTAAAAAATATTACAATATATTATAAAAATAAATTATGAAGAGTCTTTTGTGTCATCATTGCTAAAATATCTTCCGGCAGGCATTAGGAATTTCGCCGGCAGTAACGCTGTCGCCGCCCGTTATGTTACAGATGGTCTGCTTGCGGCAAGCGCAGTCAATATCGCAAACAGCAATTTCGGATTGTTCGCGGTTCGTCTGGGCGCGAATGATTATCAATTAAGCCTTGTGCATTTTCTCCCTCACTTTTTCACGCTGCTTGTGTTAATTCCCGGCGGTCTTTTCATGGACAGTCTGCAAAACAAAAAACACATCGTGGTTGTGATGATGGTGGTTGTAATGCTCGGATATTTTCTCTGCGGTTTATCGCCGGCGGCAGGTCTGTATTCCATTCAATTTTTTCTGGGATCGCTGGCTTTGGCCGGCTGTTCGGTTGCCCTGTACAATATCGCATGGCAGTCATTTTTCCCTTGTGTTGTTGATATTAAAACGCGCAACCATGTACTGACGCTGCGCACGCGCGTTTCTTTAATCATCAGTATGATAATACCTCTTCTGGTTGGTGTGTTACTGACGCGGATCGAAAGCATAAACGGAAAAATAATCATGCATCAGGTGTTTTTTATAAGCGCTGTACTGCTGTTTTTTCTTGCAGCGTTAAATTTCCGGAAGTTCAACGCGGTACGGCAAATTGAGCCCAAACGCATCTCGTTATCTGAAATTACAATAGCGGGTAAAGAGCTGCTGCGCAATAAAACATTTGTGCTGTTTACGCTAACCGCGTTATTTTTTCACATGACATGGCATTTTGACTGGACACTGTACTTCATAGGTCAGGTGAACTACCTTCAAATGAATGAATTCCAACTGGGGCTTGTAGGTGTGGGCACAGCCGGTATTCAGCTTCTTACGCTGAAATTCTGGAGCCGCAAAAATGAACGTTACGGCGTTGTGCTGCCGTTTACTTTTGGTATACTGGGTTTAAGTCTTTGCCCTGTTCTAATGATTGTTTCGGTGAGCCTTCCGTTGTCTTCAGGTCCGCATATTTTTATTCTTTTAAACACTCTTGCTCATATTCCGTTTTGCGTCGTTACATTGAATTTATTCCAGTGCATTTTACTGGTAACACGCGAAGAAAACCGCAGTTTTTATATTGCGGTTTTCACAAGTCTGCTCTGCCTGTCTAACGCGGTCATGCCGGTA
This sequence comes from Treponema sp., assembly GCA_009786455.1. Lineage (GTDB taxonomy): Bacteria > Spirochaetota > Spirochaetia > Treponematales > Breznakiellaceae > WQXQ01. The sequence goes on along the minus strand of WQTD01000038.1, from coordinate 15,270 downwards.
GCAGGTGTAGCGCTGTACCGTTCTCTGGGCGGAGACTTAAACGGATTTCGGTTTACGTTTGGAATAATCTTCGCACTGCGCATTATCGCCGCGCTCTTATGGCTCCTGTGGTGGCGGAAAAACAGAAGCGTTAGAGCGTAGTTTATCAGCAAAGCTGGGTGTTTTGCTGATAAACCTTGTTATGGAGTAATTACCAAATTACCGGCGGCTAAACTAGCTGCAGCAGCCCAGTAGTCATTATATTCAGCTACATTAAATGTTACATTGTAAGTACCTGCTGCTGATGGAAGATTTGTACCATTTGCACCATAATATTTAGTAATCGCTCCTTGCGATTTACCTTCTTTTGGAGTTATCGTTACCTGTTTAATATCATCTGCTTTTTGACTCAACCCGCTAATATTAAAATCTCCAGCGACAGGTTCTAACATACTAATCACTAAAGTTCCGCCTGCCATTCCGGTCGCCGCAGCCCAATTATCCTCCGGATATGCCGCAATGTCAAAAGTTATTACTTTTGTTTGAGGTTTTTTAAGATATGAAGTTTCACCACCGTAATATATCGTTATTTCTCCTTTTGAATTACCGGTCTTTGGTGTTACAGTTACATCTTTAATGTTATCTACTTTTTGAATCAGATTACCGATGGTAAAATGATCAGGTTTTGGGGTATCATTGATCGTCAAAGTGCCGACAGGTATTCCGGTTGCTGCGTACCAGTTTGGTGGATCAGCTGTTACATCAAGGGTCACAGTGTATTTTCCGCGCCCTGTCGGAAGTCCAGATGAGCCATCATATTTAACAGAAACTGTTCCTCCTGATTTTCCGCTTGCTGCCGATGCAGTTACTAACGCAACACTCCCTACTGTTTGAGTCAGATTATTGCTAATTGTAAAATCCGCGACAACGGGGTATTGAGCTACTCCTGATGCCGCTGCGGAAACAGTTACAGCCGCTGTTCCGACTCTGCTTGTATTAACAGTTGAAGTCGCCCTCACGAATAGTTCACTGGCACTTTCTCCTGAACCTACAGTTAAAAGACCGCTTGGTTTTATATCGCTGGAGGAACTACCCACAACCGACCATGTTACAGTTTGAGCGGGACTATTCGTTCCGTTGACGACAGCCGTAAATTGAAACGTCTGTCCTTTGGAAACTGAGGTATTTGCCGGAGTCACTGTTACGCTGGATACAGTAGGAGCGGGTCCTCCCCCACCCCCGCTCCCTCCGCCGCCGGAACCGCCAGATTCGGTATTTCCCCCTCCGCCGCCGCCAGCGCCGTTTGAATTACATCCTGTCAACGCAAAAACAAGCGCTATCAACGCAATTAGAATCAATCCTGAAAATTTTTTTCCTGACATATAATCACCTATACACTGAGCCTTTTCTCCAAAACTCGGTTAGTTTCGGAAAAGTCTTTAGAAAAACCGTCTTAAAAGACAGTTTTTCATTTAATTCCAAGGAGGCTTTTCCAAAAAATTGAAATTTTGGAAAAGCCTTCATTTATAAAATAAAAACAATGCCTCTCCGGCAACCTGCTCTATTATATAATGTACTGGTTTTTTGAAATTTTTTCAATAAATTTTTTGTACCCTTTCCAATAGAAATATATTACTGCTTCTTTTAGCTATTTTGAAATTTATCAGCCAAATAGGATAATGAGCCTTATTTAAGGATGAAAACCTGACATTTCTTGCATAAATTCGTGAAATATGGGTATAAAAATGACGGAACAGGAATTAAGAGCCGTTTTTGGCGGCAATTTAAAGAGATACCGCAATTACCGTAAATTATCTCAGGCGAAATTAGCGGAAAATTTGGGTATTTCAATTCCTTTTCTGAGTGATATCGAAAACGGCAGGAAATGGGTATCTCCGGCTACCCTTGTAAAATTCTCCGATTTTCTGGGAATTGAACCTCACGAGTTGTTCAAACCTACCAGAATATCTGCTGCCATGGAAAATAATCTTGAAAAATGGGGTACAGATGTCATTCAAGCGGTTACGCAAACAGTTAGCGATATTCAAAAACATTATGTAATTGAACCTGAAAACAGGTAATTCAAGTTTATTCAAAAATAGTTTAAAATCAGGCACTAATTGAATCCAAGGCGTGTTTTGGTCAAAATTGTTCATTATTCGGGTAATAATTCCAATACGATCATTCCGGCTTGCGTTTTTGCAGGCTGTTTTTACACGGAGTAAAATTTATGACATTACCCTGGAAAGGCGGAAAGGTCAGTTTAATTGCCGCCGCCGCTACAGACAGAAAATTCCGCTTTTTTATATGCTGCGCCGCAACGCTTGGAACAGTGGCTTTTGCGATTGTAAATCCGCAGATAATCCGCTACACAATAGATTCCGTAATCGGGACAGCTCCGCTTGAAGCTCCGGCTTTTATAAGGGATTTTTTAAATTTAATTGGCGGCGCGGAGGCGCTACGCGGAAAACTGTGGATATGCGCTTTGTTTATCGCGGGGACTGCGCTTCTTGCCGAAATTTGCAATTTTGTCCGCAATTTTACAGGTTCGGAGATGGGCGAAACAATCGCATGGCGACTTTTAAATACGCTTTACGCCCATATTCAAAAATTACCGTGGAGCTGGCACGTTAAATGTCAGACAGGAGATATAATTCAGCGCAGCACAACCGATGTTGACAATATACGCAATTTTATACAGAACAACCTGAGCGAACTTTTACGGACTTTCTGCATTTTTATTTTTGCTGTATTGATGATGTTCTCCATGGATGTTTTCATGTCAATTATCGGTCTTTCCCTGATTCCGGTGATACTTACTTTCTCCATATTGTACTTCCGGAAAGTCAGCAAAAAATTTGAGCTTGCCGAAGTAACGGAAGGGCAAATGCAGGCTGTCGCTCAGGAAAATTATACAGGTGTGCGCGTTGTCCGCGCTTTCGGAAGGGAAGCATGGGAGATGAACAAGTTTTCAGAAAAAACCCGGCAGCACGCTGACAACTGGATCAATATTGGCAAGATGCTCGGTATTTTTTGGGGAGCGGGAGATATAATGAGCGGCTTGCAGCTCGTTGTTATTATTGCGGCGGGGATTTTCCGCTGCGTCCAGGGAGAACTGACGCCGGGAACATTCCTTGCTTTTTATTCCTACAGCGGTATGATGATTTGGCCTGTCCGCCAGCTTGGACGCATTATCTCCGATCTTTCAAAAACCCTCGTCGCGGCGCAGCGAATCCGCGAAGTGCTTGCGGCTGAACCTGAAACCGATCCGCCGGACGCGCTTTACCCCGAAATCAAGGGTGAAATCCGTTTTGAGAATGTCAGTTTTGCGTACGGCGAAAACATTGTGTTACGCGATATTTCCTTCACGTTAAAACCGGGTGAAACCATGGCGATCCTAGGCGCGACAGGTTCGGGAAAATCCTCCCTTGTTCACCTTTTAAGCCGCTTATATGACATAGAAGAAGGAAATGGCGCAATAAAAATTGACGGCATTGATATCCGAAAGATAGCAAGATCGCATCTTCGAAAAAATATCGGGCTTTGCCTTCAGGAACCTTTTTTATTTTCCAAAACAATCCGTGAAAACATAAGAGCGGCGCAGAAGAATATCGAGATTGAAGAAATAAAAAAGGCTTCGTCAACGGCGATGGTGCATGATACGATCGAAGGTTTTTCGGGCGGATACGACACGCTAATCGGCGAACGCGGCGTTACGCTTTCAGGCGGGCAAAAACAGCGTGTGGCAATCGCGCGCATGCTTGCCGGAAAAGCTCCTGTGATGATCTTCGATGACAGCCTTTCGGCTGTTGATACGGAAACCGACGCGAAAATTCGCGCTGCTTTAAAGCATCAGGTCAGGGACGCCGCGGCTATCATAATATCGCACCGCATATCAACTCTCATGCAGGCTGATAAAATTCTTGTTTTAAAAAACAACACTGTGGAAGATATCGGCTCTCATAATGAATTGCTGGGAAGGGAAGGAACTTACCGCCGAATTTTTGAGATGCAGGCTGCCGGTCTCGGCGATGCTTCGGCGGACACGGGCGAAGGAGAAAGAAATGTCTGACTACGAAGATTTTGATTATAACAAACCCATGTCTTTCAAAATATGGAAGAAAATGATTCCCTTCATCATACCGGAAAAGAAAAACCTGATCATCTGCGCGGTATTGATGGTTTTCGTTGCGTTAACTGACATTCTTTTTCCGCTGCTTTTGGGTTTCGCCATCAGAAATCATATACAGCCAAGAAACATAGAAGGCGTATGGCCTCTCATTATTGGAGCTGTATGTCTTGTTACTTTTCAGGGATTCGGTACAAGATTTTTTGTAGCGATCGGCATCAAGGCTGAATGCGGAATGAGCCGCGGTATAAGAAACGCGGTCTTCAATCATCTGCAAAAATTAAGCCTTTCCTACTACAACAAATTTCCCGTAGGATACCTGATGGCGCGCACCAACTCGGACACAGGACGCATAGGCGATTTGGTCGCGTGGGGTCTTATTGATTTTACATGGTCTGTTTTTTACTGCGTGGGAGCGGTAATCTCGATGTTCATTGTTCACTGGAAACTCGCTTTTATTGTCTGCGCGACAATTCCGCTTCTGGCTCTTTTAACATGGTTTTTCCAGAGCAGAATACTGGCTGTAAACCGCATTATGCGCAAAATCAATTCAAGAATGACAGGAGCGATGAACGAAGGCATCACGGGAGCGAGAACCGTAAAGGTGCTTACAGCGGAAAAACAAAGCCACGAGGAATATACGGCGATAACGAGCGAATACCGCATACACGGCACGCACATGGCGCGGCTGCACGCGATATTCATACCGACAATGCTTTTTATCAGCTCGCTCGCTACAGCCGCAGTTTTAAGTTACGGAGGATGGGAGATTGTTTTCCTTGGCGCTGACCTTGCTGTCCTTGCGATATTTTTGCAGTACGCAGGCGGCTTCTTCTGGCCGATTCAGAACATAGCGCGCATCATAACAGATTTTGTTTCTACACAGGCAAATATTGAACGCGTAACAGGTCTTCTTGAACAGGTGCCGGGCATTACCGACAAACCTGAGGTGCTGGAAAAATACGGCGACGTATTCGCGCCCAAAAAGGAAAATTGGGAAACCATAACAGGAGACGTTGAATTCCGTGATGTGACATTCTGTTATCCCGGATACAATAAAAAAATACTTGAAAATTTCAATCTGACGATTAAAGCCGGAACATACGCAGCCATTGTAGGAGAAACAGGCGCGGGAAAATCCACGCTTGTAAATCTTGTCTGCCGCTTCTTTGAGCCGACGTCAGGGGAAATTTTAATTGACGGCAAAGACTACCGCGAACGCAGCCAGCACTGGCTTCATTCAGCATTCGGTTATGTGCTTCAAAGCCCTCATCTTTTTTCCGGAACAATACGCGAAAACATTCGCTACGGACGGTTAGACGCAACTGACGAAGAAGTGGAAAAAGCTTCCGTCATTGTTCACGCTGACAAAATCATTCAAAAGATGGAAAAAGGCTACGAAACGGAAGCTGGAGAGGGAGGAGACAGGCTCTCTACAGGCGAAAAGCAGATGATCTCTTTTGCGCGGGCGGTTCTCGCCGATCCGAAAATTTTCATTCTGGATGAAGCGACCAGTTCCATTGACACAGAGATGGAAATGCTTTTACAGGAAGCCATACATAAACTTTTGGAAGGCCGCACAAGTTTTGTAATCGCGCACAGGCTTTCTACAATCAGAAACGCCGACATCATTCTTGTTATGGATGAAGGGGTGATTATCGAAAGAGGAACGCATACAGAGCTGATGAACAGGCGCGGTCATTACCATAAACTTTATACGCAGCAATTCGAAGCCGAAGCGGAAGAAAAAGCGTTAAGAAGTTAAGCTATCTTCACAGCCTGCATCTGGGCGCGGACGCATAATTCGGCTGCTTTAAAAGCGTGTTCCTGAGTCATTGCGGTTTCTGTACGGTTAAGACAGTCAAGTATAAGCTGACCAAAAAAAGGGAAGCCGGCTTTTCCTTCAACATTATAAAAAGTCTCTTCTTTTCCGTTGGCAAGGTACACATTTCCGCCGTGACTTTCCTTCTCGCCAAGCTGCATATACTTGCGCTGTTCAATAAACCCCTCAGTACCGAGAATAAAAGAACGGCCGTCCCCCCACATCTGAAGTCCGTCGGGGGTGAACCAGTCCACGCGAAAATAATGTGATGCGCCGTTATCGCCGGTAAGCATCGCTTCTCCGAAGTCGTCAAGCTCAGGATATTGCGGATGATTGTAATTTGCGATCTGGCTTTGCGTTACTTTCGCGTCTTTGGCGCCTGAGAAAAATAAGAACTGTTCAATCTGATGGCTTCCGATGTCGCATAAAATACCGCCGTACTTTTCTTTTTTAAAAAACCAGTCAGGACGCGAAGGAGCGCTTAAACGATGAGGACCAAGACCGAGCACCTGTATCACTTTTCCGATTGCGCCCTGCTGGACAAGCTGCCCTGCGAATACCGCGCTTTCAACATGAAGGCGCTCGCTGTAGTAAACCATATATTTTCTGCCGGTTTCTTTAACCTTCGCTTTGGCTGCGTCAAGCTGCTCAAGGGTTGTAAGCGGAGCTTTGTCGGTAAAATAATCCTTTCCCGCCGACATGACGCGTAACCCAAGGGCGCAGCGTTCGGATGTAACCGCCGCTCCCGCGACAAGAATTACTTCCCTGTCGCCAAGTATTTCATCTTCGCCTGCGGCGCGTTTAACTCCTGGATAGGCGCTGCAAAAATTATCCATCTTTTGCGAATCGGGATCATAAACACTTTTTAAAACCCCGCCGGCTTCGATTAAACCGTTGCATTGCCCGTAGATATGCCCGTGATCAAGACCTATTGCGGCAAAAACAAACTCGCCTTTTTTAACTACAGGAGAGGGTTTTCCCTGCGGCGCGTAATTCATCCCGTCAGCTTTGTTAACCATTTTTTCTCCATGTTATTTGTCATGTCTTCCGTATGTAATATTTCCGTCCAGCGTATTAATTGATTTTGATTTTTGATAAAAATGCGGAACTTTTTCTTTCATGCCGTTAACAGTATAAAACGGATCGTCTTTTTTTACAGGTAAATCAACAGTCCTCTGTTCCGCGCCTGCCTTGTATATTCCGGTTATAAGCTCTATTGTGCGTTTGCCGTCTTCTCCGCCTATCAGCGGCGAAGTTCCTTTCTCTATTGCAGATAACACATCATCAATTTGACCTTCGTGCAGGGAATGGACAAGCTTCGGGAGGGAGTTATAATAATCATCAAGCTGCTTTATAAGCGCAGTATTCTGCTCAGCTTCGGGAAAACCGTTCGGCTGCGCGGTATTTGCTGTCACTTTCCACGGCCATGAAACGCGCGCTTTTTCTCCCTGGAAAATTAACTGCTGCTCTTCTCCGTGATGAATTACAGAACTTGTAACCTGCGCCAGCGCTCCCTTCGCGCAAAGACCTCCTGCATATTGCAGCACAGCAACGGATATATCCTCTACTTCGGCATTGTCGTGTGAAGCGTTGCTTAACACCGCGCTGACCTTTTCCGGCAGACCGAGCATCCAGCACAGCATGTCGATATGATGAACGGCGTGGTTTAGCGTACAGCCGCCGCCTTCTTTTTCCCAGGTGCCTCTCCACCACAGATCATAATAGGAATGTCCCCGCCACCAGCAAGACTCAACCTGCGCATGCACTATTTTTCCCATTAACTGAGTGTCAAGAACTTTTTTTAATCCGTAAACGGGATCACGGAAACGGTTTTGCGCGATTACGGAAAGTATTTTTCCGTTTTTTTTCGCCGCTTCGAGCATCGCATCGCATTCTTCAAGTGAAGCGGCCATTGGTTTTTCTACAAGAACATTTTTCCCTGCGTTAAGAAAATCTACCGCGATCTGCGCATGGCAAAAGGGCGGAGTGCAGACGCTGACAAGATCGATATCTTGCGCATTTAAAATGTCTTTATGCGACGCGCTTACTTTAGCGCCGGTTTTATACTCATCATTTTTCTTCTCCGCCTTTTCAGGAAAAATGTCAACAAGATGCGTTATTTTACATCTGTCAGGGAAAGCAAGATACCCTTTAAAATGCTGAGGCGAAATATTGCCTGTCCCGACGATCGCTGCAGAAATCATTTTATTAACCGCGATCTTTCATGGGGATGTAACTCTGCTGTTTTGTGACAGACTTGTAAGCCGGGCGGATTATTTTTCCGTTGTTAACCAATTCTTCTAGCCTGTGCGCGCTCCAGCCTGCTACGCGCGCTACAGCAAAAAGCGGCGTAAAAAGTTCTTCAGGGAGATCCAGCATACTGTAAACAAAACCGGAATAAAAATCGACGTTCGCGCTTACGCCCTTGTAAATTCTGCGCACCTTTCCGATGATCTTTGGAGCGAGAGTTTCAACTTTTGAATACAGTTTATATTCATCATTACGGCCTTTTTCAAGCGCGAGTCTTTCAACAAACTGACGGAAGATTAAAGCGCGCGGATCAGACAGAGAGTAAACAGCATGTCCCATTCCGTAAATTAAACCGGAGCGGTCAAATCCTTCTTTTGCAAGCAATTTTTCAAGATATGCGTTTATTTCATCATCGTCGTTCCAGTTTAAAACTTTTTCTTTTATATCGCGGAACATTTCAACAACCTTGATATTCGCGCCGCCGTGACGCGGGCCCTTAAGCGAACCGAGAGAAGCGACAACCGCCGAATATGTATCGGTATGCGAAGATGTAACAACATGATTTGTAAATGTTGAGTTATTTCCTCCGCCGTGCTCCGCGTGAAGAACAAGGGCAAGATCAAGAATCTGCGCCTCAAATTTCGTATAACTTGAATCTGAGCGCAGCATAAACAGAATATTCTCAGCTATTGATAACCCGTTTTGAGGCGGATGAATGACCAGGCTCTTGTTGTCATGATAATGCGCATAAGCCTGATATCCATAAACTGCAAGCAGCGGAAACTGGGCGATTAAATTTACAGATTGCCTTAAAACATTTTCGATTGAAATATCGTCAGGATTATCGTCATAGGCGTAGAGAGTCAAAACGCTTTTCGCAAGGGAGTTCATCATATCCTTGCTTGCGGCGTTCATTATCGTATCCCTGACAAAATTATCAGGCAGAGGCATGCTGTCCTTTAACAAAGAAATAAAATCTTCTGATTCCGTTTTATTCGGCAGGTGTCCGAACAGAAGAAGGAAACACACCTCTTCAAATCCAAAACGGTTTTCATCCAGAAATCCCCTGACAATATTTTCGATATTAATGCCGCGGTAATAGAGTTTTCCTTCGCAGGGAACAAGATCTCCGTCCTCAATTATATATGAGATAATTTCAGATATTTCTGTCAGCCCGACAAGAACTCCTTTGCCGCTTATGTCCCTTAAACCGCGTTTAACTTCATACTTCAGGTAAAGTTCATTATCAATTTTATCCTGCTCACACAGAAGCTTTGAGTAATTTTCGATAATCTCTTTATATTTTCCGTTATTCATATTTTTATTATATACCATATTCAGCCTCAAGCAACAGCTTTTTTTCATCTCCTTCTTCATCTTTGTAATTTACAATAATCATCGGCGGCAAACGGCTGAATATTTTTTTCAGCCAATTTGTTTCTTTAATTATTTCTGAAGAAATAATTTGCTCATTCGGAATGAAAATTGTTTTTTCTTTTATCTCTCTGTTAGCTGCAAACCCTGCCGTAAGGGCTTCTATCCAGCTGTTCTGCGGAAAATGATGGAAACGAAAACCGCCTGATGTCGATATTATGAGTCCCCAAATGCCTCTCCATCCTTTTTGATCAAACTCATCCCAACCTGAAACATATTTTCCCAGTCCGCGTTTCAGGATTTTTTCGCCTGTTTTTTCTTCGTACTCTTTCCAGAAGTCATCAGCGGATTTTTCATGTTTTCCTGTAAACATATTCACCTTCACAAGCAAAGCGATCTTGCCGCAATTATATCGATCCCTTCGCCGTTCCAGTTTTTGATTAAAACGTCGCCGGTTTTTACCGGAAGGGGAACTTTTAATTTGTAAACATCATCCAAAAGAGCGGAAATTTTTTCGCGCGGACAGGGAGTGGAAGTCTTTACCGGAACACGCCTGATTGATTTTATATCAGCCTCTATCAAGGCGGTTGCGGTTACGGTGCGTTTCGGAGAGCGGATTTCTTCCAGCGCGTAATCCGCGCCGCGCCTGCAGTTATTTCCCGTAACAGACAGATTTTCAGGAGAAGCTTCCTCCCCGACTTCAAGAGAACAGCCGATTGGACAAACAATACATATCAAGTTTTTCATATAATATCCTAACTTATATTAAATTCCAGAACAGAATCTGAATTAATATCCTGACCTCCAAAATCTTTCGGGCTGAGTTTTATACTGATCATTTCCGAAGGCTGGACATGCCGTTCCTTTTTACTGCGGATAACGCGGTTATTAAGGCGCAGTTCAACCGCCGCGCCGCTTTTGACAATCATGGAACGCAGGTAAACGATATTTTCACGATCCGGCGCGATGCGGGAGGGGTTCACATAACGCACATGCTGCCCTGCCTTTATGCGTATCTGAAAGGCAGGCCGCTCTCCACGAAGCCAGGCTGAGGCATAACGGCCTGCACGCCTGCTTTCTTCGCAGACCCAGTCGGCAAGATCGTGAACATGAAGCACATTGCCGCAGGCAAAAACGCCGTCCATATTTGTCATCAGGCTGGAGTCAACCAAAGGTCCGTTTGTTACGCTGTTCAGTTCTATGCCTGCGTTTTTGGAAAGCTCGTTCTCCGGAACAAGACCGACAGACAGCAGAACTGTATCGCAGTCTATGCGAAACTTTTTCCCTGAAACAGGAACTCCATTTTCCATCGGAGTAACTTCGACTCCTTCCACGCGGTCGCTTCCGAAAATACTTGTTGTCTGCGAAGAAAGATAGAGCGGAATGTTAAAATCATTTAAACACTGGACAATGTTGCGCGTAAGACCTGCAGGATACGGCATTATTTCCACAACCGCTTTTACCTTGCAGCCGATCCAGCTCATGCGCCTTGCCATTATAAGCCCGATATCGCCAGAGCCGATGATTACAACTTCTCTGCCAGGAATATAACCTTCGATATTTACAAGGCGCTGAGCGAGACCCGCAGTATAAACGCCTGCAGGACGCGATCCGGGAATGCGCACATTGCCGCGGTTTTTTTCGCGGCATCCCATTGCAAGCAGCACAGCGCGGCTTTTAATTCGCATAACGCCCCAAGGGGAAACACATAATGTCTCCTTGACTGAAGAATTTTCAGAAGAAAGTTGAGTTACTGTCGTATCAAGATAAACAGCGATCCTGGAATTAGTTACACGCTCAATGAAACGCTCAGCGAACTCAGGACCTGTAAGCTCCTTGGAAAATTCGTGCAGACCAAAACCGTTGTGTATGCACTGCATCAGTATTCCGCCGAGATGATCCTCCCTGTCAATGATCGCGCATGTTAAACCTTCGCTGTCAAGCTCAAGAGCCGCCACCATTCCGGCGGCGCCTCCGCCTATTACTACTGCGTCGTATTGGAGTTCTCTCATAACATTCTCTCCAATACCCGGCTCTTTCCGCCATGTTTTGTAATTTCATTCCATGAAAGACCAGTTTCCCTCATTATGATCTTGATTATCTTGTAAGTGCAAAAGCCACCCTGGCATCTTCCCATTTGAGCGCGGGTAAAATATTTTACTCCGTCAAGAGTAATATGTCCGAGTCTGATCGCTTCTACAATTTCCGCTTCGCTGACATTTTCACAGCGGCAGACAATATTTCCCCATGCTGGATTTTTTGTTATAAGATTATCAAGCTGATTAAAATCAAGTTCCCGCGCAAAGGGACGATCTTCAACATGGGGATCCCAATGCGGTTTCTCGGCAAGAGGCAGCCCCATATCAAGCAGAATATTTTTAACGTACTCTCCGATAGCAGGCGACGCTGTTAATCCGGGGCTTTGAATACCTGCAACCTGAATGAAAGCCGGCGCTTTTTTTGAAGCATCGATATAAAAATCCTCATTTAGACACGGGCGAATTCCTGCGAAAGAAGCTATCACGTCATTCTGGCTGAGCGTTGGTATCATTGTCTTTCCTGAAACGAGAATTCGCTCAAGATGCTTTTGCGTAGTAGAAAAATCATCCTTATCATCGATGTTGTCAGCCGTAGGACCGACAAGCGCTGTTCCTTCGACTGTCGGGATCACAAGCATCCCTTTTGAGACAGAGGTGGGAACAGGAAAAACAACCTTTGATGGACATGCTTTTGTCATTCGATCCAGAAGAAAATACTCGCCTTTGCGCGCACATATTTTAAAATCTTCCGCTCCGAATGTTTTAGATACTTCATCAGCGTAAAGACCGGCTGCGTTTATCGCGTAACGGCTTTTTATCTGTCTGCCGTCTTCTGCGCTGATATGCCAGAAATCTCCGTTACGCGCCGCCTTATTCACCCTGAAATTGACAAGAAGCTCTACTCCGTTTTTAAGAGCCGATTCAACAAGCGCAAATACAAAGCGGTACGGCTCAATAATGCCGCCGCCGGGAGCGTAAAGCCCGCCTGTTACGTCAGAAGAAAGTTTCGGCTCCAACTCAAGAATTCTCTGACGGGAACAAAGTTCAATTCCAATAACGTTATTCTCAACACCCTGCAGGTAGAGATGTTCGACTGCTTTCATTTCATCATCATGAAGAGCCGCGACAATAATTCCGCAGCGGCGAAACGGGAAGTTAAGCTCACGCCTTAACTGATCAAACATCAGGCTGCCCTGAATTTCGAGCCGGGCTTTCAGATATTTTTTATTATGATGGAAACCTCCGTGAATAATCCCGGAGTTTGCCTTTGAAGTGCCGAAAGACACATCGGAGGCTTTTTCCAGAATAACTGTTTTTATATTATAAGCTGAAAGACGGCGGGCAATATTCGCTCCGGAAACTCCGCAGCCGATAATCGCGGCATCAAATTCCATACAACAATCATATAGGCTAATTTGGATAAATGCCATATAATATTTACATCATGGAAAGAGAAAGACTTTTTCTGAAAAAAAAAGCCGGTAAAAAAGAACGGATAGAAACAATTAAATGGGCAGCGACAAATAATTACAATACAATTGTTTTTCCGCTGATCGAGTGTTACAAAGGGCTCAGCCGCGATTACATCAAGCTGGCGAAAAAATACGATCTGGCAATTGAAGCCGGAGGGCATGAGTTATCGCTGCTTCTGCCAAGGCGGCTTTTTCTGTTTCACAAGGATCTCTTCCGCATGGAACAGGGCAGACGTAAAAAAGCTCGGCACTTTTGCCCGACGAATCACAAGAGTACGGAAGTGATCTCGCTTCAGACACGGAAACTTTTTGCCCGTTCCATGCAGATATTGACGCCTCCCTTTGTCTTTCATCTCTTTCCTGATGAAGGGTTTGAAAACGTCTGGTGCGCATGCCCTGCCTGCCGCGCTTTTACTCCCGCAGAACAGAACATTATCGCGGTAAATTCCGCGGCTGACGTACTTGCCAAATTTGATCCTCAGGCGCTCCTCTCATATCTTGAATTCGGGAATGAACCTGAAAAACCAGGGATAACTCCCAGAAAAAACATGTTTATGCTGAAAAACATCGCAATGAATTAGCTTTTGTCGTTACGCGCAACTTTATTTAAATGATCAGATACGGACAGGAACAATTCTACCAATACAGGATCAAAATGGGTACCCTTTCCTTCGCTGATAATTTTTACAGCTTCCTCATGCGAAAACGCTTTTTTATACGGTCTTTCAGAAATGAGAGCGTCATAAACGTCAATTATTGCCATTAGACGTGACGGAAGCGGAATTTTTTCACCGGATATGCCATAAGGATAACCTTTGCCGTCCCATTTTTCATGGTGGTAAACAGCGAATAAAAACGCATAATCAAGAAATTCATTTTTACCTGTTTTATTTTGAATCTCTTTTATAATTTCTCCGCCAAGAACCGTATGCTTTTTCATTTTTTCAAATTCATCCGGTTCAAGTTTTCCGGGCTTGCGTAAAATATTGTCATCAATCGCTATTTTACCCACATCATGAAGCTGGGCAGATAAAACTATCTGTTCCTTATTCCATAGGGATACTTGTTCCTGAAATAATTTTCTTTCTGCCATTTCGTCTATAAGAATTTTCAGATAACCGCTTGTCCTCGTAATATGACCTCCTGTCGCATCATCACGGCGTTCAACCAACTCGGCAATTGTTTCCATAACGGCATTTTCAAGTTCAACAATTTTTTTGGTTTTTTCCTGAACCATCCTTTCAAGATTTTCATTGTAATCCTGCAGCTCAAGTTTTTGTTTTTTTATTTCTGTATTTGCGGAAACAAGGTTTTCATTCAGTTTGTTTATACTGTATGTATTAACAAATGTTTTAACCTTGTTATTATAAAGCAGTATTTTTGTCACTATAATAAACAGAAAAATAATTAATACGCGCGAATATACACCGTCGACAATATTAAGAGGTTCGTTTTTTATAAAGAGAATATAACCTGTTGCAGCGACATAAATCACCGCGAATGATATGAAAACCTTCGGCTTAAAATCCGGTAATATGGTAAATAAAAATATTGTCACAAAGAAAATATGCTGTATCCTGCTCGTTGTTCCAGAATAATTCATAAGTTCGTAAAGGATGTAAAAACTTGCGATAATCAGGTAACATAAGACCCATAACAATCTTTTATTATTGCCTTTCTTTAAAAAAATAACAGCAAGGTTAAAAAGCAAAATAACAGCCAATTCGCTGTAATCAATATAATTAAAATAATCATCAATCTGTAGATTCATCTGCTTCTTTGTCAATATAATAAAAACAGAGTTTATTATTTTAAAAACAAGCGCGATTACAGTCAATATCCTTATTCTTCGTATACTGTTTATAAGTTGGATATTGTCAAACTCCTCCTGTAATTCAGACGGAACAGAAGCGATCATTTTTTCGGGAAATTGTTTTATTGAATTTATGAAGTTCATGAGTTAATTATAACATGGAATGGGGGTGAAGATGTATAACTTTTAATTAAAATTAATGTATTTGTTATTGCTCATATTCCTTGTGTTAATTCTTCGGCTATTAATTCCGCTTGTTTTAAGACAGTCTCTGTTGCGAGTATTTCCATGTCAGGCGGATAGCCGTATTGCCTTAAAATCCTTTTAACAATTACTTTCATTTTTGCCCTTACGCTTTCCTTTATTGTCCAGTCTATAGAAGCGTTCTCTTT
>WQTD01000037.1 GCA_009786455.1 Treponema sp. | reverse complement strand
ATATCGTATTGAAGTTCCGCTATCCTCGCTTCTACTGCGAGTATCTCCTCAATATTGTTTGCTTTTCCTAGATATGCCTGGAAAGTTTTAAGAAGTTCTTTTTTTGTGGCAAGCCGCCCTTCAAGATCGTAGTAGCGAAGTGTTACGTCTTCTGTGTTTTCAAAACGTTGTAACAATCTTCCTACTCCATTCATATCGGCAAGGAAGACATCATAGTATTTTGCAGGAACACGAAGAGAGTAATAACGGGAGTTTTCTTCGATGTTTGTTGAGGCTGCATAAGCTTCATACTTCTGGAGCATAAAAGCAATAGAAGCATCTGCAGCTTCAAGGTTTTCTGTCCTTATTGTGACATTCGCTCTTTTTATCAGTTTTCTTTCTGCGTCAGTTAAATTAGCTGCTTCTGATCCACCGGCTTCTTCCTCAATCCGAAATCTGTCATGTAAATCTGATGCAGTCCTGAATGACATGTTAGAGGTTGTTCCTGTTAGTGCTTCCTTTGCGTATGTAAGGTTGTCATTAATTAATTCTGCTCTGCCATAACTCTGAGATAAGTTGGCGCCGCCTTTACTACATCCAAAGAGAAGCAAAACTAATAAAATCGACATGATTACTATTTTTCTCATTTTTTCACCTCACATTTATAACAGTCATTAATTGATAATTGTAACGCCATACTGTCTTGCGGCTTTGTTTAAATTTTCATCCAGCGAACACAGGACAGCGTTTTTTCGTTCAGCAAGTTCAAGGTATGCCGCGTCGTAAGCGGAGAGGTTATAGTTATTTGCAATAGCCCAAATTTTTTTTGAATAATTAATCCCTGTTGAAAAATCAGTAATAAGTTTAATAAATGAAATCATTGGAAAAAAATGTTCAACCTCCTTAAATACATAACGTCTGCGTCTAATTAAATTCCTAATGACATTTGCCATTTCACACCACAAAAGCTGAGGAGTGTATATTTCATCATTTTCACTTGTTGCTCTATGGAATTTATCCATTATTGGATTTTTTTCATCCGGTATAATTAATGCGCTTACATAAGATGCGTCATATACATAAATCATCATTTCCTCCCGTCTTCAATCGCTTCACGTACATCAAAATCACCTGGTACGCCTCTGTAAAGTTTTCTCATTTCTATTAGCGCTTCAATAGCTTCTTTTCGGGTCATTTTTTTTTCTTCATAAGGAATAAGTTTTGCAACAGGTTTCCCTCTTTTTGTAATTATGAAATCCTCTCCTCCTTCAACTTTTTCAATGAGCTGGGAAAAATGAGTTTTTGCTTCAAATGTCCCTATTTGCTGATCAAACATGTACATCTCCTTTTAGACTAGTTTAATAGACCGGTTAGATAATGTCAATATTTATAATCATTTTTAAGTGAAAGTCGCCTTAACAACCTTAATAAAATGACTGTCACCTTTTTATAATTAGGGTATAATAAAAACCCGAAAGGAGCCTCCATGGAAAAATTTAAAATAAAACTTACTGAGCTGGAAATGCAATCAGTAAAAGGTTTTGCCTGTCAAAGAACAGCGCTCATGGAGTTTCATATCGATCAAAATGTCCGCAAGGAATATAACCTAAAGGACAGCCTTTTTTCACTGACAGGGAATGTTTTTCTCGCTGACATGAAGCAGACCCGCGAGCTTGCCGCGAAATTCAATTCCAGACAAGACCCCGCTCATCCTGAGCGTTTTATAAAAGCCGGTCATCTTTATGCGATGGGTTTAATTGATGAAATTCTGCACTTTGTTGTCGCTCTTTACCGTGAGCAGGTTCAGGGTGATGTTTTTGATACCGCGTTGAACAGACTGGAATCAAATCTCGGCGGAAAACAAACAGACAGTTTGTTAGCGGCGTTTTCCTTTCAGTTCCCGCCAAGGTCTGTGTACGCCGGTGAAAAAAAAGTTGAAGCATATTTAAAAAGCATGGAGGACGGTGAAAGCTGCCGCTCACTCTCCATCGAAGAAACATTGCTTCTGTCTCTTGCCAATCTTAATCCTGCGTTTAAACCGTTTAAATTTTTATTTGATGATAAAGATCTTTCTAAACATACAATTTATCCGAATGCGATTGAAGAGTTGAAAGAACATTTTAAAACGCTTCCGCCTTTCGGTCCTGACGGAATGAATCTTTGGGATTTTCTTCGCTCCCCTGCCCTTGCTTGTCCGGACTCCCTTCTTGGTCAGCTTGAGTATATGCGCCGCCATTGGGGACTTCTCATTTCAAAATATATGGCGCGGCTTTTAATGGGTCTTGATGTCATAAACGAAGAGGAAAAACCTTCTTTCTTTGGACCAGGTCCAAGTCAGGTGCTTACATTTGCCGGTCTTGATGAATATGAGCGGTTCAGTCCTGATCAGGACTGGATGCCAAAGACCGTACTGATGGCAAAAAGCACGCTTGTCTGGCTTTTCCAGCTTTCTGTGAAATACGGCAGGGAAATCAACCGCCTTGATCAAATCCCTGACGAAGAGCTTGATATTCTTGCCAGCCGCGGATTTACGGGGCTTTGGCTTATCGGTCTTTGGGAGCGCAGCCAGGCAAGCAAGACGATAAAACAATGGACAGGCAATCCCGAAGCGGCGGCATCCGCGTACAGTCTGCATGATTACGACATAGCAGGTGAACTTGGCGGCTGGGGCGCTCTTTCCAATTTACGCGAACGCTGCATGAAACGCGGTATACGGATCGGCTCTGATATGGTTCCCAATCACACAGGCATTGACAGCCGCTGGATGATCGAACATCCTGATCGTTTCCTGCAGCTGCCGTATCCGCCGTTTCCCACTTATAACTACAACTGCGGAAACCTTTCAGGTCGTGACGATATTACTGTCCAGATTGAAGAGCATTATTTTTCCCGCAGCGATGCTGCAGTTGTTTTTAAAAGAATCGATAATCGTACGGGAGAGGCACGCTTTATTTACCACGGCAATGACGGAACATCGATGCCATGGAACGATACTGCGCAGATCGACTTTCTAAATCCTGAGGCGCGTGAAGCCGTTATACGCACAATTGTAGGAGTTTGCCGCCAATTTTCCATCGTGCGCTTTGACGCCGCCATGACTCTGGCAAAGAGGCATATCCAGCGGCTCTGGTTCCCCGCGCCCGGGACGGGCGGAGCGATTGCAAGCCGCGCTGAACATTCTATCACTACAGAGGAATTCAATAATCGTATTCCAAATGAATTCTGGCGCGAAGTGGTTGACCGCTGCGCGGCTGAAGCACCGAACACCTTGCTTCTGGCGGAAGCTTTCTGGATGATGGAAGGCTACTTTGTCCGCACTTTGGGAATGCACCGCGTTTACAACTCGGCTTTTATGAATATGCTTAAAAACGAGGAAAATTCCAAATACCGCGCGACCATTAAAAACACAATGGAGTTTGATCCGGAAATTCTCAAACGCTTTGTCAATTTTATGAATAACCCCGATGAAGAGACCGCAGTTGCGCAATTCGGCAAGGGCGACAAGTATTTCGGTATTTGTACACTGCTTGTAACAATGCCCGGTTTACCGATGTTCGGGCACGGTCAGATTGAAGGATTCGAAGAAAAGTACGGGATGGAGTACCGCCGCGCTTACCGGGAAGAACAGCCTGACGGCTATCTTGTTGACCGGCATGAGCGGGATATTTTTCCTCTTATGAAAAAACGTTATTTATTTTCAGGCAGCAGCAGTTTCAGGCTTTATGATCTGTACTGCGACGGCGGCTCTGTAAACGAAAATGTTTTCGCTTATTCCAACTGCGCCGGGGGAGAGAAAGCGCTTATCTTCTACAATAACTCATATTATGAAACAGCCGGATGGATCAAAGTAAGCGATCCGCCGGTCCCTCAGGAAGGTGGCGGTACGCGAAGGGATTCTTTAAGCGAAGCTCTTATGATCCACGGGGAAAGCCAGTATTTTACATTACTGCGCGAACAAAAATCAAACCTGTGGTTCATCCGTTCATCAAAGGCAATCAGCGAAAACGGATTCTTTGTCGCATTGAAGGGTTATGAAACGCAAGTTTTCCTTGATGTTCACGAGGCAGAGGATGATGCCAGAGGACGCTGGGCGAGACTTAATAACGATCTGCAGGGAAGAGGAGTTCCCGATCCTTTAGCCGCAATTAAAGACATATTCCTCGGCGAGCTTTACTACCGGTTCATGGAATTCTTCAAGCCTGAGTTAATTGATAATCTTTGCAGTCTGACCGCCGCCGAAACCTTTAACGAGCTTGTTGTTACATATGCAAAAACCGCTGTTCATTTTATCGGAGGCGCAGACGGCTCTTACGATCCGTGGGCGGCGAAAGACAAAGACGGCGTTATCTGCAAATTTTCGGCAGTTGCCCCGGAAGAAACAGTTAAAGAGTTTGAATCTTTTATTAACAGGCTGGCAAAAATCAACACGGCTATTAAAAAAACCTCGGAGCCGCTCTTTAAGGATATTTCCAGTCGAATCAGCAACGGGCAGCTTCTTAACGCAATTATTCTTGGTTACGGATTGATTTCGCTGCTGCGCCATGTAATCGGAAAGGAAGCAAGCGGGAGCCATGCGGCGAACCTTGCCTTTACCCATTGGGATCTGGGACGTAAGCTCAGGGACGTTTTTTTACGGTTTGGAGCTTCGGAGTATGAGGCGTGGAAAATTACCGATATTACAAGGGTTATTCTGGGAAAAACCGGCCGGACTAAACCTTTCTGGAAGAAAGAAATAAAATTTGACGCGTCTGCTTTTGCCGCTCTGGTTATTGAAGAAAACTACCTTGATGAGGATTTCAGGCGTATTTTGGGGATCAATCTTTTTGATGACGTACTGTGGTTCAACAAGGAAGGCTTTGAGGACGCGCTGTTCTATTCTTCACTTTTCTTTATGGTGGAAAATTCTGTTGAAATGTCCATTGAGGAACGTATCGATCGCATTGTTAAAATCTACGCTGTTTTGAAAAAAGCCGAAGATAAATCCGGTTATCGTCTGGATAAACTTCTAGATAACTTAACAGCGAGAACAGTTGTGAAGTCAGTTAAAAAGCCCGAAGTAAAAAACCCTGATACAGCCGCCGTGAAGAAAAGCGCAGAAAAGACCGTAAAAAAACAAAAAGTTAAAGCGGATGAAAAACCTGCAGTAAAAACGAAATCGGCTGCCAAAGCAAAAGAAAAAACACCGCCAGTAAAAGCAAAGGTCAAAGATCAACAAACCGCGGTAGCAAAACAGAAAACCAAGCCGGTTACAAAAGTTAAGCTGGCTGCAAAGACAAAAACCACAACCCAAGCCAAACCTGCTGTCAAAGCAAAACCGGTTGCAAAAGCAAAATCTGCTGCGAAAACGTCAAAAACAAAACAGGTAAAGAAACCATCAGCAAAACCTAAAGGAAAGAAAAAATGAGTGTTAGCTGCAAATATCTGATGTTTGGCGTTTACTGTCTTGTTTCTTTGCCGCTTTTTTCCCAAAGTTACTATCTGGAACTGAACCTGAACAATCCCGGCGGCGGAAATATTTTTGCGATTCAAAAACCGCAGTTTGAAGTATTAAACGTGATTGAAAAAGCGGCAAACGACAATAAAATCAAGGGATTAATTCTTAATATTGGCTCAATTTCCCGCGGCAGGGAGTATTTATGGGAACTGAGAAAAGCGCTTGTGCAGTTTAAGGCAAGCGGAAAAAAAATATGTGTTTTTATCTGCTACGCGGATTTAGATGTTTATACCCTTGCTTCTATCGCGGACAGGATTGTGATGGATGAGCTTGGAAATTTAAATATCCTTGGTTATTCAACAGGCAGAGGTTATGCGAAACAAGCGCTTGATAAACTCGGCATTGGCGTCAGGGAACTTCGTTATCTTGAATACAAGTCCGCAGCGGAGATGTATACAAGAGATACCATGTCGGAAGCGGATCGCAGGCAGTACAATGATTACCTGGATGATATTTTTAACCTTACGCGCAATACATTGACAGGTGCGCGCGGCTGGACAATCGATGAGTTTAATACAATTCTTAACAGGGAATTTTTCTTCTCTGCGAAGAACGCGTTGAGCCGGAAACTTGTTGATAGTGTTGGCAGGAAAGACGCGGTTCTTGAAACTGTCAGGGAAATGGAAGGCGAGGAAAAAATTCAATATGCATTGTACGGTGATTTGTCATCAAGCCTTACAGGATCGGAAATTATCTATACTCCGCCAAAAGCCGGAGGTCTTTTCAAAAGACCTCCCATAATTGCGGTCGTTAACGCATACGGACAGACAGATATGACAAGGGGAATGGCTGCGCTTGAGCTTTCCAAAACAATCCGTTCTCTGGCGGACAACAGGCGCGTCAGAGCAATCGTTATCAGAATGGATTCTCCGGGCGGAAGTGCGGAAGCCGCCGATTATTTAGACGAAACTGTGCGTTATGCGAAACAGAAAAAACCTGTCGTGGTGAGCATGGGTTCGATGGCGGCATCCGGCGGCTATTGGGCGTCAATGAATGCCAGCCATATTATGGCTACGCCGTACACGATAACAGGTTCTATCGGCGTAATTGCCAGCTGGTTTTATGATAATGGGCTTAACAGCAAGCTCGGCTTGAATATTGAAACCATCCGACGCGGAGATCATTCGGATTTAATGAACGGAATTCTTGTTCCGTACAGAAACCTGACTGATCTTGAAGAAGAAAGATACAAAGGGCTGATACTTGATCTTTACGGCTCTTTTACCGAAAAAGTGGCAGCCGGAAGAAACATGGAATTGGATAAAGTGGAGGCATTTGCCCAGGGCAGGATTCTTTCCGGAACAAGAGCTCTTGAAGCCGGTCTTATTGACAGTATCGGGAGTTTTTCCGACGCGCTTCATACAGCTAGGCAATTAGCTGAAATTCCTGAAAAAACAAGCATCAGTTACAGAGTGTATCCCGAACCGAAATTTCTTGACAGGATTCTGGAACGTATTCCCCTCGCTTCAGTTCTTTTTAAAAACCGCGGGAATGAGGCGGCGGATACAGCTTCTTTTATTGCGGAGCTGCTTCTTCCTGACGCTGACATTCGCTACAGGATGGAGAGGAACGGTCAGATATTGCCGATTCTTCCGCTTGAATTTACTTTAAAGTAAGCTTTTTATTTTCCGCTGATACAAAGAAAATCTCAGTGAAATTGCTTGAGTTGGAAATCGCTTCAAGCGGGACAGCGTTCATTTTCAATTCTTTAATATAGGCTGTTTCCAGTTCCAGTTCGGGCATTATTCGTTTGCAGATAACGTATAATAATTCAGTGCAGTATAATTTGGATGCGTCATACATGTCGAATTTCCAGTCAAAAGGAATTCCCAGATATTCAATTGAAAGTTCAGAAAGGAGGGCGCCGTCAAAGGCGTTTATTCTGTATATTCCGGCAGTTACCGCAGGTCTTAAAAACTCCTCAATGGAAACTTCATTTACAAAATCTCTTCCATGACCTGTGTCGCCTTCTGAGTTTATTACTGTGATTCTACTGTCATTGATACGGATTATCCCCATATGAGAAAAGCGTTTGTCTGTTATGGAAACATCCCTGATTAAGCCGGACCAGAATCTGTCTCCAAGACGGCAGATAATGTCCCCGTCTCTAATAACGGAGTAAAGCACGTCAGTTTTTATTAATGCAGCCGGCTCCTCCTCTCGAGATGCCTGATTGCCTGATACGGGTTTATAATTGATTATCAGTATGGCTGCAATAAAAATAATAATACCGGACAGCGCATAACAAATTCTATTATACGCTTTTTTCATTTCTCCAGCGTTATTCGCCATTCGCCGTCAATATTCAAAAGATGAAGCTCTTCTGTTGTCCCGTCCTTAAAGGTGGTCTTAACGATGGCTTTGTCGTTTTCGAAGGTTTCTTCAATTTTTTTTATTCCGCTTGTGCCGCCTTTCGCTTCCACCATGCCTTTTGCTTTATCCGCAAATATAAGCATTACTTCGTCTTCTCCGGGAACCATCAAATTTTTAAATTCTTCTTTATTTCCCGATTCAACGGCTTTATAAAACTGCCTGATTACTGATTTCGGGCTGCCTTTTTTATCACAGGAAACCGAAAATCCCGCAATAAATAATATGATGATAACTCCAATTAATATCTGTATTTTTTTCATTTATCTCCTCTAAATAATAATTCTATCTATTTTTCCAATATAAATCCATGAACACCCTACGCTATATTATAGAGGTATTTTTTAAGACACTACATATGGTATATGTTAATTATTCATTACAATTTTTTCCTATCAAGTAAAGCAAAATGACGTTTTCACACCCATATAGGGTATGAAATATTTTTCTTTTTTTGCTGTTGGATTTCTTTTCTGTACTGTTTTGTTCGCGGAAACTGCTACTTTTCCCGCATGGTCAGACTCTTTCAACTGGCGGTTATTTTTCAGCGGTTCTTTTGAAGGGGTTACTCTGTCAGGCGGCACTATTTATAACCGGGATGAATTCAGGCTGAATTACCACCCCTTTGGGCTCGCCCTCAGAGTACAGATTCTGGACAGACGCCCACTTAATTTTGATATTGATGAATTCTGGGGCGATCCTGAAAAACAAATTACCAATTATCAGGGTGCGTTGTACCATAAACCGACCGGTTCACGATTTTTATTAGGCACTCTTGATGAATGGGGGCTTTCCGCCAGAATCCGTAACCCGTGGATTCGCTCTCCTCCTTATGCGGAAAATCACAAACCTCTTATCGCCGATTTAAAAACAGCCGCTTCCTCAACAAAAAACGATGAAGCATATCTGTATTTGTCCAGTCCGGCAATAAATATTATGTCTAAGGCAAATTTAAAGAGTTTTATTGCCGTACAAACAGAAATACCTGAGTTTAAAGGCGCAATTACGGGCGGTTTTAATATTACTCTTCTTGATAAAACCGGAATTTTTCTGGAAACTTTCTATACCGGAGCGACTCTTCCTCCTGTAAAAAGCAGTTCATGGTTTAATTTCCCCCCGCCTCTGCCGGAAAGGGATTTCAAGCTTTACGCTGCTGGATTTCTTTTTCATAATCAGTTTATTTCCGCAAGCGCTGATTGGGCTTTTTCTGACACTTTTGCATGGGGAACGGGTATTTATTGGAATCTGGGATTTACTTTTATGCCTTTAATCCCTTTCTGGAGCAGGGATAGACCGCTTTCGATTTCACTTGCAGCGGATGCAGCAGGAGAGCGGTTCGTTTACAGGGATGGTCTTAGTCATGGGGCAGGTTTCCGTAGCGCCGGGAAAATTGAATGGAAAGGTAAAAATTCATTACTTCTGCGGTTTGATACAGTGCTGGAAAGCCGGGAGATAAGCGGGTATTTAAACCGGAGTTCAACAGGTTTTTATTATCGTTTTGCTGTAAACAAAAAAATTATTAATGAAAATATCTTTAGATTTACCAGGATTTCTTTTAATGCTGACAGAAACGCGGAAAATCCAGAAAAAATAAGCGACAAGTTTAATGGATATGTTGGAATGTCTCTAAATTTGAGTAAAATGGGCATTAAATCCCCTCTTGGGATAAATTTTTCCGGTACGATCAGGCTAAATTCAGCGTCTGAAGGAATTCCATCACCGTTTCCTGTACCGGATAATACATGGAATTTCAATTCTGCTGAAGCAAAGTGTGATTTTTCCATGTCTCCGTCAATTTTTCTATTTAAATTTGGAACAGGTTATACAATTGACGCACAAAATAATGATAAATGGGACATCTCTTTAAGTTCAACAATTCGTTTCAAGCAGGGAAGATTGACCTTAAAAACAATATCTTCGGATTTTCCGGAAAAATGGCTTTGCAATATTTCGTGGGGAATTGAAGTTGAATAACACAGCAAGAAAAAAATTAAAAAAAGTGAACAAATTGAATTGTTTTTACGATAAAAGTATATTATCATTAAAAGGAATACTACGTAAAGGAGGTACTATGCCTGCCGGTGTCACAATTATGATTGTAGATGATTCCAGAATAATGAGAAATACTGTAAAAGGGGTATTTTCGGGAGTAGAAACCGCCTGTAACTTCATTGAAGCGAAAGACGGTGAAGAAGCTCTTGCCTTGTTGGAAACGCAAACCGTGGATCTGATCTTACTTGACTGGAATATGCCGAGGTTGTCAGGGATTGATTTTCTCAAACAAATCAGGGCTATGGAACAATATAAGGATTTACCAATAATCATGGTAACCAGCGAGGCTGCAAAATTTAACGTTATAGAAGCGTTGAAACATGGAGCCACTGATTATATTACAAAGCCTATCAAACTTGATCTTTTCAAGCAGAAATTGGCTAAATTACGTTTATTTAGGATATAGGTATGACAGTAGAACTAACAAATTATGTTGAACCCTTTGTAGAAGTGACAGTTAATACTTTCAAGGAATTTGTCGGCGTTGAGGTGGCTCCGCGGCATCCTCACTTTCTGGATCCGGAAAAAGGTTTTGAATGGGATATTTCCGCAGTAATCGGTCTCTCCGGTCTTGTAAAGGGGGCTGTTATTGTTTCCATGAAAGCGGAATTGGCAATCAAACTGACGGATGTTCTTGCAGGACCTGGTCACACAGAAGTTGATCCTGATGTTGTTGACGCAATTGGCGAAATTAATAATATCATCGCAGGAAATATTAAGCCAAAAGTACCGAATGGAGACAAGATTGTCATATCCATTCCCACAATTATCAAGGGAAAGGAACATTCCATCGCATGGCCCAGCAAACAAACGAGAATCCTCTGTATCCCGCATAAAGCTTTTGAAAACGATATCTTTCATTTGATGGTTGCTATTGATCTGGAAAATGAAAAATAAACCCGGGAGAACATATGAAACATGTCTTTGTGTTCGATCCTAAAGCTTTTTTTAACCATCAGTGGAAGATGGATAATATTCTTGACAATATAGGACAGTTTTTCAGAACACAGGATAAACCAGATTTTTCGATTCAATTTTCCCGTTACCGCCGGAATGCGATTTTGCTAATTCAGGAAGAAGCTGATAAGGCAAAACCTGGCGATGTTGTGCGAATTTATGCAATCGGCGGAGATGAAATCCTCTTTGATTGTCTTAACGGCGTCGCTCACTTCCAGGATATGCAGTTTGCTGTTATCCCTCATGAAGGTACAAGTGATTTTCTCAGTATTTTTGGCACAGAAAATCTGGAATTGTTCACTGATATACCTTCTCTTGTAAAATCCTCATCAATTCCGACAGACGTGATCAAGTGGGGTGTTAATTATGCGATGAACTCCTGCTGTATAGGGGTGAACTCGGCAATTGCAAAACGTGTTAAAGACATGAAAGCCAGATTAAACAAGCGCAGTTTTATAATTTTTTCAAAAATTTCTACCTTTTTAAACGGGATAATAACTGTTTTTAATAAACAAAGCGCGGCGAAGGATTATATAATCAACATTGACGACCGTGATTATAGCGGCAGCTACAGCCTTATCCATATTGCCAACGGTCCGTACTATGCAGGGAAAATAACGGGTGTTTCAAACGCGACTCCCGATGACGGGCTGCTTGATATTGCGCTTATTAGAGCGTCTTATCCCCTGAATACCCTGATGTCGCTGAGGAAGTACTCCCGCGGGAAAAAACCGAAAAACGGTATTTATGTTCACGGGAAAAAAGTGTCAATTAAATCCGAAAAAAACATGTGGATACAATTGGACAATGAGTTTATTCAGGATACCAGCATAGAAATAGATCTGGTTCATCATGCGGTACAATTGGTAACGCCGAATAATTTATCCTACCCTTCAAATACGGCTGTTTAAGGAAGGTCTGATATATGGCAAAAAAGAAAACTGAAACAGCAAGACTGCAAAGCATTGGAAATATTTCCGCAATAATAATGCTTTTTATCATGAGTTTTTCTTTAATCGCCGAAGCGCTCCTTGCCGGTTTGGCGATAAATTATAGTTTTGCCGGTCTTGTCATTATTGTTGGTTTTATTGTTGTAATCGCCATTATCAGGAATTCCATTAATTATTATAAACTTGCGTTTAACATCCCCGTCGCCTTGTTCTTCTACCTTACAGTCCTGATGATGATGCAAAATTGGCATTCGAATCATTTCTTTTTGTTTTGTTTTTCGCTTTGCGCGATTAGCTGTGTTTATTCCGGCTTCTTCCGGTCAGTTGTTTTTGTTTTTTTCCATAACCTGTTTATTGGGATTTATGTGCTTCAGGGAACCCATGTAGGCGGCGCCGGAGTTCCTTTTTATGCAATGCTGGTTAATTGGGGTCTTTGTATTTTTGGCAGCATACTTATGCTGATCATTACAAAATCCGCCACTATTTCCCTTGATAAGGCTCTGGAAAATCAGAATTCATTCAGGGATCTTCTTGATACCACAGAAAATTTTGTCGCCATGATTGACGAACGCAATCAGGTTGTATATGCCAGTAAAACCCTGTCTCAAATGAGTAATATTGACGATCCTTCACTTGTTCAGGGTCGTCCGCTGATTGACCTCTTCCCGGGAAAAGGTCTTAAGATACACGCCGGGAAAATGCTCAAGGAGAAGGATAATTACGCTGAGGACTGGGAATTTGCCTTAAACGGACAAAAACGATACTTCAAGACAGTTTCGCACAGCCTTCCCGGCGAAAGCGGAACTCTTATCAGCATGTATGACATGACGCATCTTGCCGAGCGTGATGAAATAGCTGTAATGAAAGACAGCATGAAGATCGGTCTTTTCTTCATTGATAAAAATTATACCATTCAGGATCACTACTCGCGCTATCTCGAAGAAATGCTGTCAGAGACAGATCTTGCCGGAAAGCTCATTACTGATGTTATTTCAGATTCTGTTACAGGCAGCGAACTGGAAGCCATAAAAGATTACTTCAACATGGTTGTAGAGCGTACTTTGGATTTGGAAATGCTGGAAGATATAAATCCGTTGAATGAGCTGCGTTACGTAAACGCCAGAACCGGCGAGTTTAAGGTTTTCCAGTTTGCTTTTGCAACGGTTGAGAGAAACCGCGGTGAAGTTTTTATTCTAGTAACAGTTTACGACATTACTACCAGAGTAGAACTCCAGCAAAGACTTGCTGAGGAAGAATCTCGGCGTCAGGAAGAGATGCAGTCCGTTTTCGAGGTTATAAAGGTTGAACCAAATGTCTTTAATGACTTCATGGAAGACATGGAACATGAGTTTGGAAGCATTGATAAAGTACTTAAGAATGAAGAACATACCACACATGAGGCATTGGTAAAAATATATCAGTCAATTCATGCAGTTAAATCAAACGCGGTTATTCTTGGACTTAGTATATTCGGGAATAAACTACACATGCTGGAATCAAAGATTAAAAAATTACGCGAAAGGAAAGAAGCTGTTCCGTTTGGTGAAATGCTGACCTTGACCATGGATATTGAAAAAATCTCCCAGGAAAAAGACGGATTCAAGGAGATTATAAGCAAGCTTCAGTCATACGGTGACGGCGGCGGAGAAAAACAAACTGTTAAGGTATTGATAGACTCTCTTGCAAAATGCGCGTCAAAAGCGTCCGAAGACATGGAAAAACAGATTCGTTTTATTTCAAATGATATCGATGCTGAAGCGGTTAACAAGGGACCAAGGCGTGTTATAAAAGAAATCCTGATGCAGCTTATCCGTAACTCCGCCGTACACGGCATAGAAACGCCGGAAGTCCGGAAAGAGAAAGGTAAACCTGAAACAGGCATAATAAGGCTTTCCATAAAGTTGACAGAAGATAAAAAATATATACAGGTTAAATTGAGTGATGACGGAAGAGGACTGGATTATAATAAAATCGCTCAAAAGGCGATTGCAGGCAATATTATCAAGAAAGAAGAAGCCAATAACAAAGATATGCTTACAAAAGCCATCTTTATGCCGGGTTTCAGTACCGCAGAAACCGAAGGCGTTCATGCAGGAAGAGGTATCGGTTTAAATCTGGTGCGTGATCGCATTAAGGAAATCCGCGGTACAATCAAGCTGCATTCTGAAAATGACAAGGGAATAGTTTTCTTTGTTGTTATTCCGATGCCGAAAAGCAAGTAACAGTCTTTAATTTATCAAGTAATCCCGTTAGTCGGCTTTTGAATTCCGGGAAATTTCCCCTGATGAAATCCGTATTTCCGTTTTTGCCTGCCGCTTCAAGACCAGCGGCTTCAGCGGATATTTGTTCTGCACCGATTGAAGCGGATGCGCTTTTAAGCGCGTGAATATTTGTGGCAAACGATTGAATATTTCCTTTTTCCAGTTCGCTGTCCAGCAGAAGAAGGCGTTCCTTCGCATCCTTTTGAAATATGCATAACACTTTTATATATCCCTCTTCTGTTCCGCCTGTCATCTTTATGCCTGTCTGAATATTTATTTCCTGTATATCATATAATGTTAATCCGGCTGTACGGCAATGGTTTTTTTCTGTTTCACTGTTTCCGGAATTCTGTACCCTTTTAATTTTTGGTATCCAGCGATTCATCACATCATCAAGTTTGGAAACATCAATGGGTTTTGCCAGAAAATCATCGAACCCTTTGTTTAAAAACATTTCCCGCATTCCGGAAACTGCGTTTGCCGTTAATGCGATTATTGAAACCCGGTTTGTTTTCTGATGCTCTCTTTCCCATTCCCGGATATGCGCAGTTGTTTCAATGCCGTCCATTGCCGGCATCATGTGATCCATGAAAACAATGTCGTAGTCGTTAATATTGCATAGTTCAATCGCTTCAACACCGCTGAGACAGGAATGAAATTTAACTTTGTAGGGAGACAATAAACCTTCTGCAACTCTTATATTTGTTAAAATGTCATCCACAACCAATATTTGCGCTTCCGGAAATGTGTAACGGATTACGCCGGAAACATTTTCTGCGCTTTCTGTAAAGTTCCTGATTATTGTTTCATCATCAAGAATATTTGAATTATCAGCGCATGTAAAAGGCTCAGTAGTATCAATTTCCTGAGGGATTGTGACTATAAAAACGCTGCCTCTGCCGTATTCGCTTTCCAGACTGATATTTCCGGCCATGATTGCGCATAACCGTTTTGTAATCGCAAGCCCAAGACCTGTTCCTTCAACGCTGCGGTTTCTTCTCAAATCCACCTGAACGAATTCATTGAAAAGTTTCTTTTGATCTTCTTCTGTGATCCCCTTGCCGCTGTCTGCTACTGCAAGTTTCAAATAAATTTTATTATCTTTTTGTTCCTCAGCAGTTATTGAAAGGCTGATAAAACCTTTTTCTGTAAATTTTACCGCATTTGAAAGAAGGTTGATGAGGATCTGCCGGATTCTTGCTTCATCTCCAATCAGGTTATTTGGAATTTTACTGTCAATATTTGTACTGAAGCGGATAGGTTTATCCTTCAGTTTAATATGAATAATTTTAATCGTGTCATTAACAAGGGAGGATAGCCTGTATTTTTCCGGTATAATTTCCATTCTTCCGGCTTCAATTTTTGAAAAATCAAGAAGGTCATTAATTATTGAGATAAGGTTATTTCCCGCGTGTTTAATGTCCTGCGCATATCTTCTTGCTTCGGCTGGAAGATCGCTTCTTGAAAGCAGTTCCGCCATTCCTGTAATCGCGTTCATGGGCGTCCTTATTTCATGACTCATGCTCGCAAGAAAACTGCTCTTTGTGCGGTTCGCAATTTCAGCTTCTTCACGCAATTCGACAAGACGGCGGTTCTGCGCCCTGATCTCATCTACAATCTTAAAAACAAACTCGCCTGTTTTTTCTACATTATTTTGATATACGACAAGCATTTTTTCGATATCATATTTTGAAACATTTGACTGATCGATCATATCGCCAAGGTTTCTTCTGATAGTTTCGTAATTTGTAAGCGCTTCTTCNCCCGCCAGCATATAGGAAGATTCTGAGTCGATGTTTCCGGAAAGATAAGAGATAGTTAGGTTTAACAGTTCGCTCCGGCTGACTATATCAAAGACAAGAGACTTGAGTTTATTATCGGTGTAATGAAAAAGACGTTTTGTTTTAAAAGGATCTGTCATTCCCTGTTCCGGCGGGGTGCCGAAAAAAACAGCGGTTAAAGTCTGATTATGATGAGTAAAAAGTTCTTCGCCGTATGTATTAAATCCAATCATCGGGTATTCGCTGAAAACATTATTAAAAGCGTCAATTTTATCAAGCTCAATCAGTTCAAGGTGTCGCTGTATGCAGTTAAAAAGAAGGCAGCCCTGTATGCCCGGGAGGAACTGTTCCGCTTTTGCAATGCTGTTATGCGCATTGGCAATAATATCGCCGCGCTTGAGCAAAAAGACTCTTGTGCCCGCTTCAATGTAACAGTAAAACTGAAGCCCCCCTCCGTCTACAACTGAGTTCGGGCTCCGTATATAAATGCTGTCGCCGAAAATCAATCCAAGAGGGTTTCTTGCGAAAATCTCCATTGTCAGACATTTGATATCTGAAACTCCTACTTCACGGGCGTAAATTTTTGCGGCAGGTCCGTTGTCAATTTCCCATGCGATTCGCTGCATGGTTTCCACTCTTGTAATGGTAAAGGATTTTTCTGTGGGAAGATAATGCACATAATGATTGTAAAAGAAAGGAATTTTCATTTTTAAAATGACAGCGACAAGACCGTCGCTGGAAATTTTTCCGCCTGCGCTGACCAGAGTTTTTGTAAATGTCATGTTATCAGCGGCAGCTCCACCTACAAAAGCCATATTCAGGCTTTGCTCCATGGAAAATTCCTTTATTATCAATTCACCCAGACATAGACCGTCAAAAAATATCAATCCAAGATATTCATCAGGATTGATTTTTTCCTTTACTGTCATTTGTTTTAACTCATGAATTGCATTTTTCGCAGCGGTAAGAGGTTCTTTTTTTACTCCTTCCTGAAAAGTAAAAAAAACATCCGATACTTCATCGGATGAAATCGACATGACAGTAATGCCTGTTTTAACGGCGCCTTTGCTGGACCAGCCTCCGTGCATTGATGAGCCGACACATAAAGCTTTTGGAAATGATGAAGATATTATTTTCTGCGGATTATATTTTTCAAAAGACGGAGAGAAAAAATAGATAATTATTTTGATATTGGGCTGATAAATCTCGCTTTTAATATTTTCAATTTCCCAGTCATTAAACGAACTTACCTTTATTGCCATTACGCGCTTTCCTGTACATGACACAATCTTCGGTATAAACCGTCCTGCCCTATTAATTCATTATGACTGCCTGACTGAACAATCCGCCCTTTTTCAAAGACAACTATTTTATCAGCGTTGCGGACAGTGGACAGGCGGTGCGCTATTATCACAATTGTTCTGCTCCCTGCTATTTCGTTTATTGCCTGCTGGATTTGCGCTTCTGTGCGGACATCGACAGAAGCGGTCGCTTCATCAAGAATAAGAACAGGCGACTGGCAAAGCACCGCGCGGGCAATTGCGATACGTTGTTTTTGTCCGCCGGATAATTTAACGCCGCGCTCCCCAACCTGTGTGTTGTATTCATCCGGCATCTGCATAATGTCTTCGTGGATTCTGGCAATCCGGGAAGCTTTTTCTATTTCTTCAAAATCAGCGTCCGGTTTTGAAAATGCGATGTTCTCTTCGATGGTTCCGTTAAAAAGGAATGTATCCTGCAGAACAAGTGAAATATTTCTGCGGAGGCTTTCAATTGTAATATCGCGGAGATCTTTTCCATCAATGCAAACCCTTCCGCTTACAGGATCATAAAATCTGGAAATAAGTTGGCTCAAAGTGGTTTTCCCTACTCCGGTTGCTCCGACAAGAGCGACCATCTGTCCAGGTTTTATATCAAATGAAACATTTTCAAGGACAGGGACGTCTTTAATATATGAAAAACAAATGTTTTCAAAAGAGATGCGGCCTTCGGCTTTCCCCATTTTCTGGGCATTGGGGCTGTCTTTTATGCTGTTGGGAGCGTCCAGAATTTCAATGACGCGTTCCGCGCCTGCAAGAGATTGCTGCGCGGATTCCAAAAGCTGAGCCAGACCCGTGATCGGTGCGTAAAATAAAGCAAGGTAGAGGAGGAAGGCGACAATATCAGCGACAGAGAGTTGATCCCTGAACGCAAAATAACCTCCGAACCCGACAACGATAACGCAGCCGATTGAGGTCATAAATTCAACGCTTGGATGAAAGACGGCATTCAACTTTAACGCCTTCAGCATGTTATGGGTAAAATCTTCGCCCTTGTGCAGTACTTTCTGTGATGCTGTAGACTGACGGCTGAAAGCCTGTATTTCCTGTATACCGGAAAAATTATCCTGAAGCTGAGCTGACAACTCTCCCTGGGATTTTTGCATTTTTCGGAAGTTGGGACGCACTTTTTTACTGAAAAACCAGCCGGACACCAAAATAAAAGGGATTGGAATACAGGTTACAAGAGCCAACTGCGGATTAATGTTGAAAAGAATGATGGTTACTCCGGTCAGCGTAACAAAATTTGTTATAATATCGGGAGTAATGTGCGCGTAAATCAGTTCAAATGTAGCGACATCATTCATTACGCGGCTTAAAAGATCGCCTGTTTGCTTGTTATGAAAATAATC
>WQTD01000036.1 GCA_009786455.1 Treponema sp. | reverse complement strand
CCCTTAATTTTCTTAAATCATCAAGACTCATTTTTGCCATAATTTTTACTCCTCATTTTCTTCTAACGATCTTATATATTGTTCCAGAAGCACAAGAGAACTGACATCTTCAAGTCCTCCAAGGGCTTCTGCAAGTTCCGATTTTGCAATCTCATATTCATTATCATTATTTTTTCTGCGAATGATGATTTCAGCGGAAGCGTTGAACATCAGAATTGTTCTGAACATTCCCGGAATATCGCCTGAAGGAGGGGTATCTACATTGCCTGTGTCAAACCATGCAGTGACAGCAGTTCCCTTTCCCTTTTCTGATTTTATATCCCATCCGCCGCCGGACTGCTCCGCCATTTGAATTAAAAAAGGCAATCCCAAACCTACCTTGCGCCCGGGATGTTTCACGCCGTCTGTTACAAATGGATCAACCGCCCGTTTTAATTCCTCCTCCGTCATTCCCTTGCCGTTGTCTCTGACAAGAAAACGGAACTCCCCGTTGTTTTCGCTTACCTCCAACTCTACAGTTTCTGAACCGGCTTCAACGGCATTCTGCGTAATGTCAATAATCAGGTCAGTTAATGAAAAATGCATAACTAAAAACCTGCTGTTTTTAATTAAACATTTTGATATTTGGCGATTATACCGGGAAGCATGTCCTTGGTAAGTTTGCCGTACGTATCGGTTCCGACAGTAAGCACAGGAGCAAGACCGCAGCAGCCGACGCAGCGGACAGGATCGATGGAAAACTGACCGTCTTCGGTCACGCCGCCCGGTTCAAGACCTAAAAGGCTGCGGCTTTCGTCAAGAAGGTCCTGAGCGCCCTTGAGGTAACAGGCGGTTCCAAGACAAATTGAAACCTTGTGTTTTCCGGGTTTTTTTGTTTTAAAGAAGTGATAAAAGGTGATTACCCCGTAAATGCGGGCAAGGGGAATTCCTGTAATCTTTGACAATTTTTCTGTTGAAGGGCGGGATATATAACCAAAAGTTTCCTGCGTCTTATGCAGGATCATGATAAGACTTCCTTGTTTATTCTTCCATTCGTCTATAAACGTTAATAACTCCTGAGGAAAAGCGACATCCCCATCTTCATTGCAAGCGCAAGCCATGTGACCCCCTTTCTTTAATGGCATTGTACTGCTTTATATGCGGATTGGCAAGAGAAAGAACAGTAACTTGAATGTAAATACAATTGAGTTTTTCCCAAAACCAGGTTAATTTTGGAAAAGCCTTAATTAAGCGGATTTCCGTATTACCAAGCTTACAGGAAGCAGTAAAGAAAGGGCGTTTTCCCCTGAACCGGCGCTGCGGTTTACAATCATATCAACAGCGCAGCTTCCCATCGCCCGTTTTTGGACATTAACAGTGGTAAGCTGCGGATTTGTATATTCTGCAATTTCAATATTATCAATGCTTATTACAGCCGTTTTCCCGGGAACAGAAATATTCTGTTCGTTCAAATAAAGCAGAATACCCACTGCAACTTCGTCAGAACCGCAGCAGACAGCTCTTGGCAGAGTATTGTTTTTCTGATGAAGCCGCTTCACAGCTTCGTATCCTGACGCCATGTCCATTGCGGAATCGATATAATGATCTGATGTTTTCATTCCTTTTTCCAGAAAAGCCTGTTTAAAGCCTGTAACACGCTGATCGGATTCTCCGACGTACGCGATATCCTCATAACCTTTTAAAAAAAGATAATTTACAGCCTGAAAGGCGGCATCCTGCCTGTCAAACAAAACAGAGGACAATCCCGTCTTCTGCCAGTCTATACATACAATCTGATCAATCTGCGATTTGATTTTTTCAATTAAACGCATATCTTCATCCGTTTCAAGGCACTGATCAATGCCCACCAATAACAAACCGTTAATTTCTTCGCTGTGAATCAACTGGCTGAAAAGGACAGGATCTTTTAACTCGTAAAAAAAACGGATAAACCTTATATGAAAACCTTTTTCATGAGCCTGGGAATGAATGCCGGCAAGAATCTCCGTGTAATAGGGACGAAGGAACATTTCAGCGCCGCTTATCACAATGCCGATATGCTGGTCGGCAAGAGCGCCGCCCTTGCCCATACTTAAAGCTCTTGCAAATTTATTGGGACGGTAACCTAGTTCGCTGATTGCATCAAGAATTTTTTTTCGTGTTTGAGGAGCAACCGCGCGTCCTTTTCCATTGAGTACATAGGAAACCATGCTTCTGGTAACGCCGGCATGACGCGCCACGTCAAGTTGAGTGATTTTTGTTTTTGATATCTTTTTCACTTAAGCTTTTTTGTCTGTAATTATAATCAAATCATACGGCGCCAATGTAATTTTACTGCCGACAGCCTCTCCGCCCAAAAAGCTGTAATACTTTTTTTCATTTACGGAAATATCAATTTCATGGGAATTAAAATTCATTACAAAGATCGCATCCGCACGTTTTTGAACAGAAACTCCGGCAGGTATTTCCCAGGGAACACAGGGAAAAACATCATGTTTTATACAGAGCTCTTTATAAAATTTACTTAAAAAATTCTGTTCTGTGCGCGCGCAGATATAATATGCAGTTCCCTCTTTATATTTATAGGATGTTACCGCCGGAAATCCGTCCTCCGGTTTTTCAAATTTTCCCAGCGCCTGCGCACCGCCAAGACGCACGCGATCAGAATAATGAAACGCCTTCCAGCTTTGTCCGTACATCTTAAAAACAAGATTTTCATATTCTGCGATTGTCTCGGTTTCTTCTACGGCAAGACCGAAAACGTCCGTTAATTTTCCGGGCGTTCCGCCCAGGTAACACAGATCGCTTTCATTAACAATGCCGGTAAGAAAAGCAGCAACAACAACGCCTCCCTGCTCTGTAAACCGCCTGATTTTTTCCGCTGTTTCTTCGCGTAACATGTAAAGCATGGGAAGAACTATAATCCTGTAACGGGAGTAATCAATGTACTGCGCGCCAATTACATCGCAGGGAACTCCCATTTTCCAGAACGCCCCGTAATGCGCAATACATTCTTCCTGATAATTTTTTTCGATATTGAGCGGAAGCTGCGCGTTATCCAAAGCCCATCCGTTTTGAATATCATAAACAACCGCAGCCTGCGCATTTTTTACGGTTCCTGCGATACTAGCCAGTTTTTTTAAAAGGGAACCTGTTTCTGCGACTTCACGGAAAATACGGGTATCATTTGTACCGAAGTGCGTAACAACAGCATCATGGAATTTTTCAATACCGCCTCTGCTCTGCCGCCACTGGAAGTACTGTACGGAATCCGAGCCGTGAGCGACAGCCTGCATCGAGGAAAGGGTATGCATCCCTTTTCTTTTTTTCTTGCTCACGCCCTGCCAGTTAACGGCGCCTGGACTTGATTCCATCATTAAAAAAGGTTTCCCCAGATATGAATAACATAAATCGTGCAAAAATCCCGTTTTAATTGCGGCGGATTCGTCATCGCCGGTACGGTGCCATTCGGGATAATTATCCCAGCACACAATATCGACATGCTGTGCGAATTTATGGTAATCAAGTCCGACATCAGGCTTTTGAAAATTTGTGGTAACGGGAACATCAGGCGTAATACGGCGCAAAGGCTCGCTTTCCGCATGAAAAAAATCAATGCATTGATCGCTTGAAAAACGCTGCCAGTCCAGCATTAATCCGTGAATGGACGGGTCTGCGGGAAAAATCTGCTGCCATGAAGTAAAACGATGGCTCCAGAAATCCGTATACCATGCGGCGTTTAACGTATCTATGGTTTTATACCGGTTTTCAAGCCAGGTGCGGAAAGCAGCAATACATTGAGGGCAGAAACAGGGCATACCGTTGTATTCGTTGGAGACATGCCAGAGAATCAGCGCAGGATGCGTTCCGTAACGCTGAGCAAGCTTTGTATTAATTTTGACGCAGGCCTCGCGGTATTTAACGGAGGTGCGGCAGTGATTATGTCTGCCGCTGTGGGGATGACGGACGCCGCTGGCTGTCATTTGACAGACTTCGGGGTATTTCTGCGAAAGCCAGACCGGTTTGGATCCGCTTGGAGTAGCGAGAATTATTTTTTGCCCGTTTTTATAAAGGTGATCAAAACAATTATCCAGCCAGTCAAAGCTGTAAACGCCTTCATTGCTTTCAAGCCTGGACCAGGAGAAGATTCCCACAGCAAGAACATTAACGCCTGTTTCCCGCATAAGAACCAGATCACTGTCCAGCACATCGGGAAAATCCAGCCACTGTTCATAATTGTAATCCGCGCCGTGTAATAAAAAACGGGGAAGAGACCCCCCGCTTTCAGAAGAACCGGTCATTCTTTAATTGCTCCCAGCATGATCCCTTCAAGAATATATTTTTGTGATATGAAGAAAAGGACAACTACAGGTAACGCGGCGACAACAGTACCTGCCGTTACAATTCCCCAGTTAGTATCAAAACGCTGCTGGGTAAACTGAAATATTCCGACCATTACGGTGATATTGTCATTTCCCTTTAACAGGAGGTTCGCAATAATAAAATCGCCGTACGTGCTCATAAAGGCAAGAATGGCAACAGTAATAACCATAGGTCTTATCACGGGAAAAATGATCTTCCAGAAAATCTGTAAATACGACGCTCCCTCAATTAACGCGGATTCGTCCAGCTCAAAAGAGATCGTATCGATATACGATTTTACCATTAATACATTGATGCTCATCGCCCCGGCGACATAAATACAAATTAATCCTCCGTGGGTGTTAAGCCCGATAAACGGAATATAAGCGCCGAACTGCTGCATAATAACGAATATCGCGACCATCGCAAGAATTCCGGGGAATATGTTGAGGATCATAATTCCCATCATCACCCCTCTTTTACCTTTAAAACGGAAACGCGAAAGAGCGTAAGCCGATAGACATGTGAGAAGGGCGATAATTGTTACAGAGATTATCGAAACCTTGAAGGAATTCAGCATCCATCTGCTGAAATTCAGATTTTTATTGGATAGCAAATCAACGTAATTGTTGATTGTAAGATTTTGCGGAATTAAACTTGCACCTAACAAAGACCTTGCGGCGTTAAATGATGTCGCTATAATCCAGAAAAAAGGAATCACCGCGAAAATAATCAATAAAAGGGCGACCGCATATTTACCTGCCGCGGTAAGTATTCTGTTTTTTTGAATCATCATTTTCTTTACCCCCTAACGATCCTTCATGGTTCGCAGATTGAAAGTCTGGAAGACCACCATAAGAGCGACAAGGATAAACAGCAGTACGGAAATCGCCGCGATAAAACCATAATCGGCAACAGTAGACGAGCTGAAACCAAGACGGTAAATAAACGAAATTAAAAGGTCTGTATACCCCATCGGAACAACGGTATCAGCCATTGCCGGAAGCCC
The DNA here is from genome assembly GCA_009786455.1 of Treponema sp. Classification (GTDB taxonomy): domain Bacteria; phylum Spirochaetota; class Spirochaetia; order Treponematales; family Breznakiellaceae; genus WQXQ01. The sequence goes on along the minus strand of WQTD01000036.1, from coordinate 13,498 downwards.
TGCGTTGAAACCCCAAATTAACGTGAAATTGTTAAAATTAAAACAAAATGAGGCGATAACAAGAGGCGATAATATTCGCATCACAAGAGGCATGACTATCTTTCGTATAACGGTGAACGGACCCGCTCCGTCAATAGCGGCGGCTTCAAAAAGTTCCGTGTTTATGGATTTTAGTGCGCCGGAAGAAAGCACGTAAAAATAAGGGTATGAAAGGTAGACATTAATCACAATCAGTGCAATGCGGGTCAGCATTAAATTGGTAAAGAAAAGCGGCGTAACTCCGAAAATTGACGATATTGCCGTTGTAACAAGCCCCATATTTTCATTTAACAGGGCTTTCCAAATCATAATCGAGACAAGAACCGGAATCGGGTACGGAATTATTAAAAGTGAACGGATAATGCGGCGGAATTTTAAATCGTTAAAAAGAAGGGCTATAAGAAGACCCAGACCAAAACTAATCAATACCGACAGGAGCGAAAAAAGTATATTCCAGATAAGCACTACAAACACAGGTTTTAAATAACCGGAGTTTCCCAAAAACCGGACGTAGTTTTCCCATCCAACGCCTACCATATAACCCGGAGTCAGCGTTTTTCCCGATGAAGAAGTGTAAGTGCCCTTTACAGGGCTGTAAAGGACGCCATCGCGGTTATCTGTAAATGTGTCGGCGTTTTTATCGTAAGTGTAGGCGGGAAGCTGGACAGCGACCTCCTGCATCGAAAGAATCATAATGGTCAGCGGAGGTTCGCCGAACTGTATCGATCCGAGCGTTGTCAGATTTTGAATTGTTTCCGCGCGAGTCATTTGCGTAAATCCGTCAATTTCTGACGGAATTCCTGAAGACGGAATGGTTACGTCTTCAGGAAGACGGCCGGGTCTTGTCTTGATATAGCCGTCGTCATCTTCAAGCAATAGCAAAAAGTCATTGCCTTTTCGATACGCAGTCCATGCCCAGGGTTTTGTGTCCTCGGGGCTGTACATTTCATCGGAAAGCCGGTTAATCGCCTGGATTTTTGTAAGAAGATGACCGCCGCCCATATTTGTAAAAGAAAGGTAAAAAGTGTAAAAAATCGGGTAAATTGTGAACAAAAGCGCCATCACAAGCCCGGCGGCAAGCCACCGCCAGGCAGTGAAAGCCCTTTTAAGGAAAACAACGGCTACAAAAACTATCCCTACGGTTATAAAAATTCCAAGAGTCACAAAGCCGTCGCTGAAAAACCGGAATGCCAGATACCCGCCAAAGAGACAGAAAAGCGATACTCCGGTTATTCGTATGATATTTGACATTACTTGGACAGAGCCTCTATTTGAGTTTTAGCGTTCCTCAGAGCGTCAAGCGGGGTTCTTTCACCTGCGAAGGAAAGATCTGCTGCCGCAACCCACGCGTCCCACACAAAACCCATTTCAGGAATTGAAGGCATTGGTATCGCGTTTACACCCGCCGCGTTAAAAGCCAGAGTATTGGCGTCGCCTGCTGTTTCAAATATTGATCTCCATGCCGAAGGACGCTGCTCTGCGCGGAAAATCGCCATCATACTTTCTTCCCTTGCGATAAAATCAGCCGCAAATGACTGAGCCAAAAGACGGCGGGGGCTTGTGTTATTAACGATAATGCCCTGAACGCCAAGGAATGGATTTCCGGCAGGACCGCCTGCTCTTGCCGCAGGAAATGCCGCTATGCCGTAATTAACGCCCGATTCAACGATACGATTGGTCGCCCACGGACCTGTCGGACAGAAAGGAGCTCTTCCGCTTTCAAAAAGCACATGCGCTCCGTCCCAGTCAATTGTCTGCGGAATTAAGCCGCGGTTTACCATATTGGTAAGGAACTGAAGACCGGCGACAAAACCGGGATCGGCAAGGAGTACGTTCTTCCCGTTTAAGCTACCGTCAGGATTTTTACCGAAAATGGCTCCGCCGAAAGCGTCATATACAGCGTAGACGTTATAGGTAGCGTCGGGAAGTCCCATCATATAATCAACTCTTCCTGCGTTTTTAAGTCTTTCAGTAATGGCAACGGCTTCATCCCATGTAGCAGGTGGATTTGGCACAAGGTCTTTGTTGTAGAAGAAACCGACATTTTCCACCGCAAGAGGTACGCCGTAAAGTCTGCCGCTGTAATTAAATCCGTCCAGCGCAGGATTAAGATAGGATGATCTTTTACCGCCAAGGTTGATTTCCATAATTACGCCGTTTTCTACAAGCGGACCGATATTGTCATGGGGGACGATTGCGAGATCAGCGCAATCAGCGCCGCCTGCCGCCAATAAAAACTGGGTGCGAATCTGGCTGAGATCAACCATGCTCACTTCGACCGCTACGCCGAACTCAGCTTCAAATTGTTTGCCTAGCTGGGTAAGCACTTCAATACGACCTGAGTCATATACCCACAATATAAGTTTTTCAGGCGCTGCCGTTCTGGCTCCTCCCTCTTTTTTCTGGCAGGATACTGAAAGAAGCATCCCTGCGGCAAGTAAAAATACGCATAAAATAACAGCGATTTTTTTCATAACATTTCTCCTTTAAAATAAAAAATATATACAACGATGAATCAACACGCGTAATTTACACGCGTCGATTCAATTCTATTTGCCGAATTTCAGATTTGTCAAGAAAAAAGATTAAAATTGTAATTTAATATGCACCCCGGAAAAGTTTAATTAATTAGGAATAATTTAAAATCATCCCATGCGCCCCATCCGCCGGCAGCGCATTTTACATTAAACCCGACGGTTAGTGATCCAGACTGATCTACATCAATATGGATTAAAGCCTGCTGATAACTTTTCCACCCTGCAAGTTTGACATCAGACCTTCTGTAGACAGATCCGCTTCGGGCAAAAACATGACAATCCTGATTTGCGCCGCCGTCGCCTCCGTGCAGGTACGCCGACAGCATATATGTTCCCGGCGCCAAACCGTTTAATTCCTGTGTTACGGTGAAATCAAGCGGCTGGCTATCCCAAAAATGAAAGCTTGCGCTGCCGGTTCTGGCGTCTTCTGTACGCCGCTCTGCATGACCGCTGCTGCTGACAGAACCGGAAAGAAGCCAGCGGCTCATGTCCCTGTTTTCAAAACTGCCGTTAATTATATGGTTTTCTTCTTCAACGCTGAGAAAACATTTTACCGCAGTTCCGTCGGCGGAGCCGTCGATTAAATAATCGCCGAGAGTTTTTGCGGCGTTTAATTGCACCTGATTCCATGTAACAGGTATGGATTTTTTGCTGCCGTCCGCGTAAACCGCATAAACTGTCTCCGGCAAAACGCGGTTATTTGCAAGAAGCGTCATTACTTCGATATCAGGTATTGCCACAACAATGTTTTCCCGCATGGACGCGCCTTTTTTTATATATTTGAAAACATTTAACGACGGCAGCGGATTTCCCTTGAAGTCGAACAGGCTCTGGTTATCAACAGCAGTTCCTCCGTAATATACGCCTGCGTCTTTAAAATCATAAATCGACGCATAAATCGCTGCCCAGCCGCTTCCGTAATCTCTCCAGATCTCTTTGTTTGTTTCGTAATCTTCTCCTACAGGAATCCACGCAGGCTCCCAGTAAAAAACGCCAATGCTCCCCGCCTCCGCCGCTGCGGCGATTACATCCCTCACAGACAGCGCCTGCCCGTAAACTGAAAATGTATACGGCATTCCGCGCTGATCGGAAACGGTATTTGCAAAACCGTCTCCGTCTTCTTCCGTCCATGCATAGGCAGTCTCAGCGATGAGCGTATCTTTTCCAAAACGCTCCCGAATCATGGAAAGCTGTTCTGTCAGATTTTCACGGGTTCCGTGCCAGAAGGGATAATAAGAGCTTGCGAATACGTCATAATCGACATTGAAGTCTTCCAGAGTCTGCCCGTGATTTGCGTAACGGCCGGCATGAGGGTCTGTAAAATGAACAGCGATTTTTATTTTTTTATCATAAGCGCGAACAGCTTTTGCTCCGGCGTTTAACAGCGCGGAAATTTTCGCCCAGTCATTTTCACCGCACATGGCGCTGTTTGTCTCATTGCCGAGCTGCACCATGCCGATGCTGCCTTTCCTGCCGATTTGCTTTAGCGCGTCCAGTGTAAACTTTTCAAGCACGGCGGATTTTTCTTCAATATCCATTCCTGCCCATGCACGCGGAATCATCTGCTTGCCGGGATCCGCCCAGAAATCAGAATAGTGAAAATTTAAAAAAAGTTTTAACCCGTATTTTTTTGCGCGTACGGCAATGGCGGCGGCGTTTTCAACATCGCAGTTTCCCCCGCCGAATCCCCTTCCCCTTGAATCAAAAGGATCGTTCCAGATGCGTACGCGTATATAACTAATTCCCGCTTCTTTTAGCGTTTTAAAAATGTCCTGCTCTTTACCGTCAAAGCCGAAAAATTTAACGCCGCTTTTTTCAAGCGCGATTATACTTGAAATATCTGCGCCGAAAATAAAATTTTTCGGTAAATCCGCAACAGGCTGAACAAATATATCAGCGTTTTCATTGTACGGCGCTGTGATAACCTCGGGAATAATTTGTCCTTGCGAGCAGGCTGTTATTATCAATATTATTATCAGAAAAAAAATGTTTTTGCTTGTCATAAATCGTATTCTAACATGAAAAATTCGCATAATGCAATTTTATCAGCAAAAATACGCTACTCGACAACAACCTGAAATGCAGCCATAATTATTTAATGACTTCGGAAGATATCGATATAAATCTGATACAGAAGACAGAGCTTTTTTCCAGCCTTACACATGATGAAATTAATTTTGTTGTTTCCCGCTGCGGCACGCTGAAGTTATCAAAAGGATCGCTTTTATTTTCTCCAGATGAAGAAGCAAAACATTTTTATATATTGAAACAGGGTGCTGTCCGGGTATATAAAAGCCGAAGCGACGGAGGCAAGAATGAAATGGCTCATTTTGCTCCCGGAGACACAATCGGTGATTTTGATTTTGCGCGGGGAGCCGAATATGACGCTTTTGCGGAAGCGGCGGAAGATTCTGTCCTTATTGAATTTCCCGGATACGGGCACACAATTGATTCGCTCAGGAAAGAGCAGCCTCATGCCGCCTGCAGCATATTGTTACACGCAATCGCACTGACAACGAAGCGGATAAAAACTACAAACAAGCTGATACTGGAAAATATGTCGTGGGTGCAGGAACTGCACAGACGCGCCTATGAAGACGCAGGAACAGGACTCTGGAAACAGACTCTCATGGACGATGAAATTATCAAAGCGTTAAATAAACCGTCGGCTCTGATAATGTTAAAGCCGGATCATTTTAAAATACTTGTTGACTCGCGCGGACACGCCGTCGGAGATGAAGCGATGGTAAAAATCGCTTTAATCCTGAAGAACATGACAAGGAAAACAGGACACGGCTGGGCTCTGCGGTTTAAGAGCAATGAGACAGGTTTGATTATCAGCGGCTGCGGCAGCAAACAGGCGCACGGAATAGCCGAAGAGCTTGCGAAGGAAATTGCTTCGATGGAACCTGTTCCCGCTGAGGGTGAAAACAGCGAGTTTAAATTTTCAGCGACAATATCATGGACAATATGGCCGGAAGACGAAGATAACTGGGAAAAAATTTTTCAGGGAAATTACGCCTTCCTGTTGGACAACTGGAAAGCGGGCGGAGGAAAAACAGTACGCTACAGGAAACAGGGAAACAATGGAAAATAAAATCCTTGCAGATTTATTTTTATCAAAACTGGCTTTATTCTCCCGGCTTAATGAAAATGAATTTAACTATATATCGGATTATCTAAAAATCATAAATGTAAAAAAAGGTGAATCTGTTTTTAGGGAAGGGGATACCGGAAAAGAAATGTATACCCTCTTTTCCGGCTCATTAAGCGCGTTCGGCGTCCAGTCCGACGGAACAGAACGTAAATTATTCGATGTAAAACTGGGAAATTTTTTCGGTGAGATGTCAATTATAACGCATGAACCAAGGTCGGTAACGATTACGGCAATGGAAGACTCGGTCTTTATTATACTTGCCGAAGTTGATTTTTACCGCATAATTTCACAGCATCCGGAAATAGGATACAAGATCCTGCAGGCAATCAGCATTGTTCAAAACCAGTGGTTAAATCAAACATCAAAATCTTTCAGCGATCTTATCAGGTGGGGTGAAAGCGCAAGGAAGCGGGCGATAACAGACGAAATGACCGGTCTTCACAACCGCAGCTTTCTTGAGGAATCCATCAGGGAACGCATTAATAATCAATCGCTTAATTTGCGCATTATGTCTTTGCTTATGATGGACCTTGACAAAATACACAGCATTAATGATCTTTACGGAACAAAGGCAGGCGATCTTGTCATTATATCCGCTGCTGATGTAATCAGCTCGTGTCTTCGGAAAGGCGATATTCCCTCCCGCCTTTCAGGGGATGAGTTTGCAGTGCTCCTCCCCGATACTGACATAGAACATGCGCAGGCAGTCGCGGAAATAATTAGAACTGGTATCGAAGAAAAATCAATAAAAGTGCCGGCAAACTCCGGTTCCAGTGAAAACATAACTATTTCGACACGAGCCAGCATCGGTATATCAATAATGCCGCTTCATGCCAAAACGACAGAAGAGTTCCTTGAAACATCTGACCAGGCTCTGCGAAGAGCCAAAGAATTGGGGCGGAACCGCGTTGAAGTTTTTCATTAAAAAACTGTATAATTGCCGGAACAAGGAGATAATATTAATGAAGAAAATCACAATGCTGGCATTGGCTGCCATTATTACATTCGGGATAACTGCATGCAAAAGCGGCAGTGAACAGGTTCGAATGGCAACCGGCGGAAGCACCGGCACATATTACGCTTTCGGCACCGCAGTCGGTCAAATCTTAAATGAAAAAACAGGTATCTCAATCAGCGTTCAATCAACAGGAGCTTCAAAAGCCAATATTCAGCTTATTGACGCAGGCGAAGTAGAACTTGCAATCGTTCAGAACGATGTAATGGATTATGCATGGAGGGGCGTAGACCTTTTTAACGGTGAAAAAACAAACAGTTTTGCAAGTATGGCAGGTCTTTATGCCGAAGTGTGCCAGGTCGTAGTCAGCGCAGCATCGGGAATAAAGAACATTGCCGATCTCAGGGGCAAAGAAGTTTCTGTAGGGGATGCAGGCAGCGGCGTTGAATTTAACGCAAGGCAGATACTCGAAGCTTACGGAATAACCTTTGAGCAGATTGGAAAACATAACCTGAGTTTCGGCGCATCAGCCGACGCGTTGCGTGATAACAAGATTGACGCGTTCTTCTGCGTCGCAGGCGCTCCGACCCCTGCAATAATAGACCTTGCTACAAATAGGGACATTGTAATTCTGGAAATTGACGACGCTCATGCGGCGCAGTTAATAACGAAATATCCTTTCTATACCAAATTCCCAATTCCGGGCGGAAGCTATAAAGGGCAGGACAGAGTTCAGACTGTAGCGGTAAAAGCTACTTTTATAGTCAGCAATAAACTGAGTGAAGACACTGTATACAAGCTGACAAAGAACCTTTTTGAAAGCAAAGCTCAGATTGAAGCGGCTCATGTAAAAGGCACAGAACTTTCGCCTTCTTATGCTGTTGACGGTATCTCGGTCCCGTTTCATCCCGGCGCGCAAAAATATTTCAGGGAAATAGGCNCTCTTTAAAGAGGATAATATCAGCCGCTTTCTTAACAGTCGCAGTAAAAGCGATAACAAGTTTAATCTGCGGCTGTATTTAATCACAGTTATTATCGGTCTTTGCGGAACTGCGGTGCTGATAATGATTTCAGGCAAAAGCCAGCCGGGGACGGGAAATTTCCTGACGCTGGAAATCGCGGACAGCGTTTCCGGCAAAGTGTACGGACGCAGGTTCGTGGAAGATAACAGCGAATTTGCAATTGAGTATACTCATTCTGTCAATAACAGCATTGTGCATGAAATATTCAAAGTTGATGGAAAAACAATTTACAGCCGCGCAGTGCGTTTTTATTCTTTCGGCGCGGGAATGCAGACGGAACTTGAAGAAGGGCAGCAAATTGCGCGTGACGGAGACGCGCTTATAATAACCGGTTTGAACAGATCTTTTACCGAATTAAATTATATTGTCGGAACGGTTTCTGATCATCTTCTGCTAATAAACGGAGAGAGATTGAGTCTCAGAAGTCTTTGCGGCAGAAACGCCCATGTTGCCCTGCGGATCAGGTAAACTGAAGCAGACGGGCATACAGGAGAAAATAATGAGTGACGACAATCACATATTAACTGAAGAAGAAACCGAACAGCTGATGAAAAAATTTGACCGCGAATCAAGAGTGCGTCATTTCACCGGCATACCTGATAAAATAATAAAAGGATTACTGCTGTTTTTCGCCGCCTATGTTTTCTGGGTTACTTTAATCGCAACTTTGCCGGAGCAGGTAAGGCGCAGCGCTTTTGTCGGAATTCTTGTTTTCATCGGGTTTCTTCTTTACCCGCGGCGCAAGGGAATGACAGGAAGGGTGAATTATATCCCGTGGTATGATTTCGTTCTTGCGTTTCTGGGATTGGCGTCTTTTTTTTATTATGTAGTAAATTACGAAGTTATAATAAATAAAGCCATTTTAATTCAACCGTTTGATATCGCTGTCGGAGTAACAGGAATAATTATCCTCGCCGAGCTTTGCAGACGGGTTATCGGGATTCCGATTCTTGTAGTAGCGACAGGTTTTATCACCTATGCTTTTATTGACGGATTTTCCCTGCGCCGTATTATTCATCAGCTGTACTACACTACGGACGGAATCATCGGCACTCCAATCGGGGTTTGTTCAACCTTTATTGTGCTGTTTATCTTTCTGGCTTCATTTCTGGAAAAATCAGGGATCGCCAAATTTTTTATAGACCTCGCAAATTCAGTGGCAGGTTTCACAGCCGGCGGACCCGCCAAGGTGGCGGTAATCGCAAGCGCTCTTGAAGGAATGATCTCCGGCAGTTCCGTCGCCAATACAGTAGGTTCAGGAAGCGTTACAATCCCGATGATGAAAAAAACCGGTTATAAACCGGAGTTCGCAGCGGCAGTAGAAGCCGCCGCTTCTACTGGAGGGCAAATCGTTCCTCCCATTTTGGGCGCGGCTGCGTTTCTCATGGCGGAATTTACAGGCATTCCGTATCTTGTAATCGCAGGTTCGGCTATCCTGCCTGCAATACTTTACTTTGTAGGGATTTTTTTTGTTGTTCACTTTGAAGCGAAAAAACTCGGTCTTGAAGGACTGCCGAAAGAATCGATACCGAAATTTTTACCGTTGTTCCTTAAAAAAGGATACCTTTTTTTACCGATAATAGTTCTTATTGTTTTTATGGGAATAGGTTTTACTCCCGCTTACGCTGCGTGTATCGGAGTCCTCTCCGCGTTTGCGGTAAGTTTTTTCAGCAGGGAAACGCGTTTTACTCCCGAAGGATTTATTGACGCCGTTACCAACGGTTCGCGTAACACGATCGGCGTCGCGGTCGCCTGCGCGGTAGCGGGAACCATTATAGGCATTGTTTCCCTTACAGGGATAGGACAATTACTGATTGGTCAGCTTACTTCCATAGTGAACAATCCGTTTCTTGTATCGACGGGAACAAGCCTTCTTGTCGCGCTTCTTATCACCATGCTTACGTGCCTTGTAATCGGCATGGGGCTTCCTACAACCGCAAATTATGTAATCATGGCGACAATCACCGCTCCCATGGTAATGCGCGCAGGAGAAGCAAGCGGCATTGTAGTTCCCCTTCTTGCCGCGCACATGTTTGTCTTCTATTTCGGGATACTTGCCGACATTACGCCGCCGGTAGCGTTAGCTGCATACGCTGGAGCGGCGATAGCGAAATCCAACCCGCTTGCGACCGCCGTAACCGCGACAAGACTTGCGATTGCAGCTTTTATTGTCCCTTTCATTTTTGTTTTCAGCCCGGAGATGCTTTTTATCGGAACCACTCCCCTTCCATTTATCATGACAATAATAACTTCCATTGTCGGGATGTTTAATATCGCGATAGGGCTGGAAGGCTTCATGTTAAGAAAGCTCGGCGTTCCTCTCAGGCTTATTGCCGTTGCGGCAGGTCTCTTGCTTATCAATCCGGGAATCTTTTACGACCTCATCGGCATCAGTTTGAGCGCGTTTGTGATTTTAATACATGTGATAATGTACAGAAGAGATAAACATAAACTCCGGTGATTATCCTTTAATTGATCCTTCGGTAAGCCCGGTAATGAAAAATCGGTTCAGGAAAAGATACACTATCATCATGGGAATGATTGATATGCTGATGCCGGCGAGCATAAGATCCCAGGCAACAGCGGATTCCCCTCCCATTGATTTTAACGAAACGGCCCCTACAACAAGCGGCCACTTGCTTTGATCTCCAAGCGTAAAAATATAGGGCATCAGATATTCGCTCCACGAGGCGCGAAATGAAATAAGCCCAATTGTAGCAATGAGCGGCTTTGTCAGGGGAAACAGGATCGATCTGTAAATACGGAAAAAATTACATCCGTCTATTCTGGCAGCCTCGTCGATTTCCTTCGGAATTTGATTGTAAAAACTCGTCGAAAGAAAAACATAAGCGACGTTCATGCCGAACACATAGATGATGATTACACCCCACAGGCTTCTGTCAATTCTCAGGAGTTGGGTTATCTGAAGCTGTGGAAAGAGGCTTAAAGTTCCGACTGAAATAAAAAGCGACGCCATTACCATGCCGTAGACAATTTTTGTAAACCTGCTTGTTCCCCGTGAAAAAACATATCCCTGTATCGTCGCCGCAAAAATGGATCCAAAAACAATGAAGGTGCACATATAAATGCTGTTCCAAGTATATCTGGAAAAATTCGCAAGCTGCCATGCCCGTGAGTAATTATTAAACATCCATTTCTCGGGCAGTATTTTAATGCCGCCGAGCATTATTTCCATGTTGCTTTTAAACGATGATAAAAAGATGTAAACAACGGGAAAGAGAGCGATAAAAACCATTACTATTAAAAAAATATAAACAAACAAATATATTATTTTAGTATCTATTCCGGTTTTCATGGTTCCTCCTAATACACATTTTTCATGCGCTTGGACATTTTAAGATACAACACGGTCATTATTGCCAAAATAACACCCATTATTATCGCCAACGCGGAGCCGTAACCGTACTGGCGTCTCATTCCGACCGCGCCGAAATTAAAGAACATTTTTAATATATGCGTCATCGCAACTTCGGTGGTTCCGCCCGGCTGCCCGTTTGTCATAACAAGAACCACGTCATTAATCCTCATGGTTCCAAGCACGCTTAACATAATCACCATCTGCATAACAGGAGCCAGAAGGGGTATCGTTATGCTGAAAAACTGTCTGGGACCTGAAGCTCCATCAAGAGTGGCGCATTCATACAGTTCATTGGGGACATTCTGAAGACCCATAAGAAAATAAATCATGTTGATTCCAAGAGTTGACCATATTGAAACCAGCAGAATAACATTTATAGCCGGCCAGCGGCCTCCGAAAAAATTAAAATTTTGCTCAAGGATGCCGAGCCCGACAAGCGCTGAATTAACAATTCCGTTATAAACACTAAAAAGAATTGTAAAGATAAGTCCTATTACAGCCATGCTGAAAACAGTAGGAAGGAAATAAATAATTCTGAAAACAGAGCTTCCTCTCACCTTATTATTAACAAAGAACGCCAATAATAACGCAAGCGGTATTTCTATAATCAGCTTCATAAACGCAAGGTAGAATGTATTAACCATTGAATTCCAGAATTCCTTGTCGCGGAAGAAAGCGCGCGCAAAATTGTCAAGTCCTACAAAGAAAGGTTTGTTAAAACCTGAGTAGTCGTACAGAACCCAGCGCAGCGCCCAAAAAATCGGGTAAATTGTAAAAGTGAGAAAACCTATGAAAAAAGGAAGCAACATAAAAAATTCATAAGAACGGCTTCCTATAAGATCAACCTTTCTTTTTTTAAACATAAAATACCTCGGCAATGAATTATCAACATTCAATGATCATTATTGACAGACTCTAATTAATAAAAAAAAGAGGCTGCCCTGTTTATGAACAGCCTCATTTCTCTTACGAAAACTCCCTTTATCTGGCTCTCAGCCTTTGTTCAAAGGTAGCGTCAATGAAGTCTTCCCTTTTGATTATGCCGCGATCAACAGCCTGCTGGAATGCAGCGTTCATTCGCCTGTCAAGGTCTGTTAACGCCGCGCGGATACCGGTTCTTGGAATCTGACCTGTAAGAATCTGTCCTATAACTGCTGCTCTGCCCGCTCCTTCAACAGCAAGCTGATCATGAGGCGCTGCAGGCATGGTTACAGTGCGCGTAACTGTCCTTCCGTAACTGGTCCATTGGGGACGTTCTGACTGAGCGGCTTTTGCTGCAATGTCAGCGCGTAAAGGTACGTGCTTGCCGGCGGTAAACATGAGCATCTGTGTTTCATCGCCGCAGAAAACGCGGACTACATCTGTCATTGCGCGCAATTTTGCGCGATCATTCTTTACCTGGGCGTTTACATAGTACTGGGCTCCCGCTGAAACAGGAACCGCATAAGCGCTGTTGGCGTCTCTGACGGGAAGCGGCGCAAAATCCCAGCCTGTAGGATTACGCGGAGCGCCGTTGGCGTCAGCTCCGCCAAACGGGAATTGCTCGTAAAGCACTCCGACATTCCAGCCCGCTCCCATGATAAAACCGACATTTCCGGCGGAAAAATGCGCTCTTAACTGATCGTCGGAAAGCGACTCCATTCCCGGGAATATGGCATTAGCTTCCCTGACACGGGCGAGCATTTCAAAGTATTCCGTGAAATCAGCAAAATTATACCTTCCTTCGGCAAAATTCCAGTACATATGTCCAACCGAGTTTGTAGCTGCAAATTCAGTTACCCAATGACAGAAATCCGGAGTCCAAAGCAATGGAATACCGTATCCGTAAATATTGGGCGCAAGCCTTGAGATTGCAATAGCCTGCTGTTCAAATTCCGCCCATGTTTTCGGAGGAGCGGAGAAACCTGCACGCTGAAGAAGGGATTTATTGTAGTGAAAACCTGAAAACCATCCGTACATGGCTATTGAGTAGGGAACTCCGTTGAAATGCGTGTTTCTGTTCCTTGCAAACGGAGCGTGAGCGTCAAGCAGATCCTTAATTCCGCTGATTTCAGTCCAGGGAAGGAATTTTCCCTGTTCCTGGAAATTCTCGAAATTAACAAATCCCTTAAACATATCCGGCGCTCTGTTTGTTTCCATCGCCATGTTCATGGCTGTATTCCAGTCCGCGCCGTAAACTGAATATTCAATTTTGATGCCTTTTTGAGCACCGACACCCTTGTTGAAATCATCTACCAGTTTGTCAACTTCCGCCTTGTTATGAGCGTCGTTCGACCAAACTGTTATTGTCGTTATTCCAGAGTCTCTACCCCCCCAGACCGTGTCAAAAGCCATAAAAAAGTAAGATTTTAAAGTTATAGAAAGTAATTTTTTTCAAAGGTGGAAAAACTTAATAGCTTGAGTTAAATC
>WQTD01000035.1 GCA_009786455.1 Treponema sp. | reverse complement strand
GCGGCAGGTTTCGCGGTAATGGCGGGAATGCAAATGCTGATGGCGTCAACATCATTCAAGTGGGTAGGAAATTCCCGTATCCCGGAAATTTTTGACAGTACACTCGCATTCGGAAAATATCCTGTGACGATTTTTCCAAAAACAATACAGGGGATAGCCGCATTTATAATTCCTGTAAGCATGATTGGATTCTTTCCTGCAAACGCGCTTTTGGGACGGCTTGATCCATCTGCGTTTTTCGCAGTAATACCATGCTTTCTGTTTATGATTTTCGGCGTTTTGATATATTTGTATATGGTGAGGTTATATGAAGGAGTCGGAGGATAGAAAATGAGGAATGAGAAATGACTAATGAAAAGATAATAAGAGTGAGTAACTTATCCAAAACTTATACAACATACAAACGCGGCAGCGGGTTACGCGAAACTATTCAGAGTTTTTTTAAGCGCGAAAAGGTAATTGTTAAAGCTGTTGATAATATATCATTTGATGTTGAAGAAGGTTCTGTATGCGGAATACTTGGTCCGAACGGAGCGGGGAAATCTACAACGATTAAGATGCTCTGCGGCGCGCTTTATCCGACAGCAGGCGAAATTGAGGCAATGGGTTTCCGTCCTTACGCCGACAGAAAAAAGTATGTCGGAAAAATCGGAGCTGTTTTCGGACAGCGTTCCCAACTGGTTTGGGATATTCCGCCGGTTGACAGCTTTAACATGAACCGCGCCATATATGGAATATCACAAGCTGATTACAAAAAACGCCTTGATGAGCTTGCCTGCATTTTCGGAATAGAAGAGGTAATGCACAAACCAACGAGAGTTCTTTCTCTCGGCGAGCGTATGAAGTGCGAATTTATCATGGCGATGCTTCATAAGCCGAAAGTTGTTTTTCTTGATGAACCGACCATTGGGCTTGATGTTATTGCAAAGGCGAAAATACGCGAATTTATCCGGAAACTGAACAGCGGCGGAACGACTTTTATTCTTACAACTCATGATTTGGAAGATGTTAAACAGCTTGCCGATCATGTAATTGTAATTAACAGCGGTATAAAAGTTTTTGACGATACGCTGCAAAATCTTCAGCTCTCCCTTGGTGAGAAAAAAATTGTAGAACTTGTACTCGAACAGCCTTTCGATTTGGATAATGCGGTTCTTTCGGATTGTGTAAGAATGATAAAACAAAAATCTCCGCTGGAACTCACTCTGGAAGTTGATACATCAAAAATGGTAATCGGTGATTTCATAGAAAATCTTTCCCGCAGGGTGAATTTTTCAGATATCGCGGTAAAGGAACTGCCAATGGAAGAAATTATTACGCATATATATACAGGTTGACAAATGCCTGAATCCATTATAGTATATTTACTTATAATGGATTTGGGAGTTTTTCTGTGGACAATGGAAAGAAAAAAATTTTATTAATAGATGATGATGAAACTCAGCACCAAATTGCTGAAAATATGCTGAACGCTGAATATGAAGTAATCAAGGTGAAATCAGGAAAAGACGCTCTGAAATACCTGTATGACGGAAATTTTATTCCCTGTTTAATATTGCTGGATATATTAATGCCGGAGATGGACGGATGGGAAGTTTTTTCAAGAGTAAAGGCGGTAAGTCTTTTAAAAAGTGTCCCAATTATTTTTGTAACAGCCGTAAATGCGTCAACAGAAGAAAAGCGCGCATTTGATATTGGAGCCGCCGATTTTATAAAAAAACCCTACGATAAGGAAGATTTGCTTTCCAGAATTAACAAAGTAATAGTTTAATATGTTAAACCATGTAATAAAAGCCGCTCATTTGCGGATAAGGGAAGCGCAAACTGCTGATATACTAATTCAATATATACGCGAAGGTCTCGCGCCTTTAGGCATAAATTTTTTATGTCTCGAATTAAATCCCGGATATAATTACCGATGTTTTCCAGAACTTGCAGACGGCACTTTTGGAAGGGACGAAGCCAGAAGAGTCGCCGCCGCAGCGAAGGAAACAGGAATCCGTATTGTTCCGTTATTCATGTGTTTGGGGCATCAGGGCTGGCGTTTTAAAAAAAATGCACTTTTAAGAACGCACCCTGAATTTGATGAAACGCCTGAAATTCCGGAAGACGGCGACGCCGAGAATACTCCTGATTTAGAATTCTACTGCCATAGCTGGTGCGCATCCAATGACGATGTATATAAATATGTTTTTCCCATGATTGATGAAATTATGGAAGACCTTGAAGCTGATTGCATTCATGTCGGAATGGATGAAGTTTTTTCCCTTGCTGTCTGCCCGCGCTGTAAAAATAAAAGCCGCGCTGAACTTTTTGCGCGTACAGTCAATATCCTTCATGATCATATTGTAAAGGAAAAGGGCTGGCAGATGATGATGTGGGCTGACCGTTTGAATCATGCGGAAGCTTTTGGCTATCATGCATGGGAAGGGGATATATGGGGTACATGGAATGCCGCCGGCATGATCCCCAATGATATTCTGCTTGCAGACTGGCATTATGAAATGAATGAAAAAGGTTTTCCCGGAATCGAAGCGTTACTCGAAAAAGGTTTCACCGTAATACCGGCTTCCTGGCGTGAATTAAAACAAACGCGCTTTCTGCTTGATGAAGCGCTAAAATACAGCAGGCTTGCCAAAGAAAAAGGATATAAGGGCGTTTTGGCGGGCATGATGGTTACCTGCTGGAGCGAAGCGGACAGCAAATTGATTGATGAACTTTTAAAACTTGTTAAAACAAAAGAGTTAAACGAAGAAGCCAAAGACATAAGGGGGATTGCGTCTTCTGTTGTTTACATTGCGGATAAGCTAAAAAATTATGAACCGTAATATTTACGGAATCTTCACTTTCCGAATCGTTCCATGCGTTCCAATCTGAAAGAATTCCGCTTTGGGGATTTCGCCGGATACGCACTCAATGACTGCGAATGTAGCTCCCGCTCTGCTGCGGGGTCTTCCGACGCTGCCGGGATTAACAATAAGAATCCCTCCTACCCTCTTCAAATACGGAACATGAGTATGGCCGAATATAACAACATCAGCATTATTGTTTTTTCCGGAATTTAAAAGCGCGTGATAGCCGGAATAAAGACTGTGCCGGTGTCCGTGACACATAAAAAAAAGATGACTGTTAAAATCAAAGACTGAGATGTCAGGCACTGAATGATTATAATCGTTATTTCCGCGAATAAATTTCCATTCGCATGAAAAACCCGCCGCGTTTGAAGCCTGACTAAGATCGGAAACACCGTCTCCTGCAAACGCTGCGCAGGCGATTGTATCATTCGGCGGCATGTGATTATTTGCCCATGTTAATACCGCTCTCAGTGCAGATAAACAGCCGTGAGTGTCAGAAACAACAAGCAGTTTTTTATTTTCCATGTTTAAAGCTTCCCGGATCTTTTTACGCTTAAATATTTATTGATAAGAGCCGAAGAGACATGGTGATGTGAAGTTTCCAGAACCAGCAGTCCAGAATGTTCCCATTTACGGTACAGGCGGCGGCGGTTTGCAAGATATGAAAAAGCTGCAGCAGCCTTGAGCGTTTCTTCATCGGTTTTGTTATGCGAAACTTCCGGCGGAAAGGCAATCGTTTCCGCTTCGCTTTCACGGAAACTCACAAGAAGAAGCAGATGGCGTTTTTCAATCCGCGGGAGTATCCATGAAAGGGATTTATCGTCTTCTTCGCGGAAATTGCTGATAAGAACGATAAAACTGCGCCGGTGAAGACGGGTCAGGGCGTTTTCCAGGGCGAGAAAAGGAGAGGAAGGAACAGGCTCGCTGTGAAGATCGTATAACCCGTTCATAAGAGCGTTATAGGCGCTCATGCCTTTGCGCGGAGGTATCCACAAATCATGAGAGCCGAAACTTGAAGCCGCAACCGCATCGCCGTGTTTCAATGCAATAAACGAAAGAAGCAGCATTGCTTCAAGAGCGCTGTCAAAGTAATGATCCGGCAGACGGTAACCAGAATCAATTATAAAAAGAATCTGCTGATCCTGCTCTTCCTGATAATTTCTGACTATCAGCTTGAGGCTGCCGTCCAGTCTGCGGTTGCGACTTGTCGCCCGCCAGTCTATCAGTTTAATCGAATCTCCCCTTTGATAATCCCGAAGACTTTCAAATTCCAACCCCTGTCCCCTTTTGCGGATTTGACGGATTTCGCCTTTTTCGGGTTTTCCCTTTAACTCCGTCCCCTGCGCAAGTTGTTTGAAATTGGGATATGTGCGTCCCCTGCTTATGACGCTGTGCGTTACGCGCAATTGCCAGAAGAAAAGCGGAGAACCCAGAAGAAACTCAGGACCGGAAAAAAACCAGGGACCCCGGTCTTCCGGCGTCAGGCTGTATTCAAAGACAATGGATTTATTGTTCCTTAACGCTGATAAATCTAGTTTTGCCGGGAACGAGCGGCAGCTCATTGCGCCGGGAAAAAAATCGTATAAACGAACCCGGCTGGGAAGAATCGGACGATCCGTCCGGTGAATGAATAATTTAACGTGTACTGTTTCACCCTGCGCCGCAGATGAAGGAATTTCCCTTTCCGCCCGCAGACGATCGCAAAGTAAAAAAAGAAAAGTAAAGTCAATGATTATAAGAGGTAAAAGTCCCGCGCCTGCAAGAATCCACAATGGAAATAAAATATCAATAAAGAATACGGCGCATCCCAGCGCCATGTAAAAAAGTGACGCGGTAAACAGCGCTTTACCCGGTATCAGGATTGAACGGCTATTCATTTCCTGAGATTCCCTTCGGCGCTTCAATTTTTTGCAGGAGATTTTCTATGATTCGTTTTTCATTAAGCCCTTCCAGCTCGCTTTCAGCGGAGAGAGTAAGGCGGTGAGCAAGAACTTCGCATGCAAGAGCTTTTACATCATCGGGAAGGACAAAGTCTCTGCCGCAAAGCAGAGCGCGGGCGCGGGCGCATCGGATCAGGGAAAGGCTTCCTCTCGGTCCCGCTCCTGTTTCTACAGCTGCAGTTTCTCTTGTAGCGGCAGTCATGCGGACGGCGTAGTCAATCACCAAAGGATCGACCCGCAGGGATGCCGCAAGCTCTTTAATTTCTGTAAACACATCTGTATCAATTACAGTTTCGACTCCAGAAATGGAAAGCTGCGCTCCTGTGTCTCCGTTAAGAATTTTTGCGACCATCATTTTTTCTTCCTCGGCAGCCGGATATGAAGCAGTCATCTTCATCAGGAAACGGTCTTTTTGCGCGTCGGGCAGAGGATAGGTTCCCTCATGTTCAAACGGATTTTGCGTCGCTAAAACCATGAAAGGAGAAGGAAGGGGATGGCTTTCACCGTCAAGACTCACCTGAAACTCCTGCATCGCTTCAAAAAGAGCCGCCTGGGTTTTGGCCGGCGCCCGGTTAATTTCATCGGCAACCAGGAGGTTTGCAAAGACAGGTCCTTTGCGCGTAATAAATTTACCGGTGCCCGGATCAAGCATGATGTTACCCGTTATGTCGCTCGGCATAAGGTCGGGAGTAAATTGAATCCTTTTTGATTCTCCTTCGATTGTTTTTGCAAGCGCGCGAACCAGCAGGGTTTTACCGAGACCGGGAACGCCTTCAACAAGAAGATGCCCGCCTGCAATCATGGTAATCAGCGCATGCTCCACCAGTTTCTTCTGTCCGATAAAAGCTTTAGCTATTTCATTTTTAACCTGTTCAAGTTTTGATGCTGCCGATTCTGCGCTTAAGTCTGTCCGTTTCATCATTAAATCTCCGTAATTTATTAATTATATCCCTGTAATTATAATTTTCCATACGTGTTGAATACGATTCCGTGTTTTCATTATTTTCAGATGATTGCAGTTCACGATTATAAATATCAATATAATAATCAAGCGCCCTGTATTTTTTCAGAAAACCGGCTTCTGCGGAAAAACGTTCCTGTATAGGACGTGAGTTTTTCGGTTTTTCATCGAATACAAGACCGAATGCCGGAATTACCATCCAAAACCCCGTTATGATAACAAGAAATACCGATATACCCAGAGGAAAGAGAGTTCCCCTTTCAATAATTTTTCCAAAAAGGGATTTCTCCGTATTTACAGTGCGGATAAAAAGCACTCCTTTGCCGCCTGCCCGCTCTCCTGTCAATTCCCAGGCAAGACGGGCATTGGCTTCTTTTTCCATATAGTTGTTATTCATAAATATAGGATAGCCGATAACTGTTAATTTCCCCTCTCCCGCGGAAACTTCCGCCAGCCTTATGTTGTTCTTATTATCTTTCATCGTTGATATTTCTGTGTTTTCATCAATATCGAAGCAGATATCCCAGGCAAAATGAGGAGTATCGCCGCGGAAATAATCACCGGAGTAAGAAGTTTTATTGACGTAGATTCCAAGGTCTGTCAGAAGCGGCCAAAGGTTATAGTCTATTTCATTTATTTCCTGATTATCTATGCAGATAACAAGCGAATTTCCGTTTTTTACCCATGACAAAAGAGATTCTCCCGCATCTTCCCATCTGCAGGCTGAAGAATAAATTACAATGGTTTTTTCCTGTATTAGTTCAAGCGCTCTTAAATTTTTCCAGTGTTCAACCCTCACGGGATTGCCGGTTTCTTTCAGCCACTGTTCCAGAACATAATACCTGTCAGGATACACCCTGCGTAAATGTTCTGTTTCATGATATATTTCCAGACTGTTATACGCAATTATTCCAAGCAGCGCGGTAATAAAAACAACGGCGGCACTGATATAAATACGGTTACTCATCCGCGCTCCTTAAACATCTGCAAAAAGCGATCGCTTCTTCAAAACTGCCTTCCGGCGGTAGATGCCCCGCATAAGCAAGATTTACCCAGTGATTTATCAGGCTGCGGAAAGCTTCGCTGTCGTCGCGGCGGACGCTGTCCGGCGAAGAGATTGCTATATCGGCGCATTCATTCTCTGTCGCGTTTGGCGGGAAAGAGAGATTGTACCGCATGGATAATACCGATATTGCCGCCGCTGTGCAATAGCCCCACGCAAGACGCGGATTGCCGATTTTATGGAAATTAACGGATTTTTCCAGAAGCTCATCAGGATTTGCCGATGATAACCCATTCAGCGCTGTAAGTTTTGATTTTAGTGCCGCAGGATTTTTTTCGCGTATGAATTTTCCTGTATAATAAAATAAAAATACCGCAAGAACGGCGATAATTATTACTAAAACGCTTCTTAATATATATCCGATTATTATTCTTATTTTTTCAAATATCGGGTTAACATGGATTTGCGGAGTATCTCTCAGTTCAATCGGATTTTTTAACCTGACTCCCCACGTAGTTTTTTCTTCTTCGAATTCAGGAGAATCAATAATTTCCCGCAATATATGCAGGGGAGCGTCCTGCGCAGGAATCAGTTCTTCTGTTGACGCATTAACAGGAAAAAATAAAAAAACAACAAAGACGATCATCAATATTCCGGCTGCTTTTTTATCCCTTAATTTTTTCGCGAAACCGCGGAATATAATTTCGATATCCCATCCTTCCGTATTAATCCGGCTGTTGATGTAAAGGCTGAATCCCATACAGACATAGATAGTTTCAACTAACATGTAATTAAAACACCATGCCGCAAAAAAGTAAACTTCCGCACTTGCCAGGAATTCAGAGGTTAATGAAAAATATTCTCCTGTAAGAAAACCTGCCATCATGTAAACAAAAAGATATTCGCCGGCAAGAAGCGCTGTTTCAAGCGCTAAACCCCAGAAAGTTAAATAAAAGCAGTAATTTAATCCCCCGGTTTTTAAAAGAGTTTTTCTTTTTAAAGCTTCCTTCCTTGATTTACTGCCATATTCCAGCGTTCTTACCGGCATCATTGAAGCGCGAAGCGGACTGAAACGTCTCCATAAAAGGTCTCCCAAAAGCCCGCGCCGCAGGGTTTTACCGAGTCCCTGCAGCAACCGTTTATAATCTGCGCCGCTTTCGAAGAATCGCACAGATATTACATGCAAAACAAGCCTGTCAAAGAACGGCTTAAAAAACCATAAAACCAGCCACGATAAATAATGCAGGCTGCCGGGAAGCAGGCGCAGGGAAAATGCGCATATCCAGAAGGGGATCGCGAAAAAAAGCAGTAAACCTGCAAAATTCTCCCGCCATAACAGCAATCCTGTATCAGCCGCTTCCTGAGGGTCTTTTTTTCTTAAAGTTGCATCAATCGGGAAGTTCATTGTTTTTTCCTGCCTGCAAGCAGAAAATATAAAAGCAATAGTATCCACACCGCGGCGCCGGCTGACATGCGAAGGGCGAAAGGCAGCATATGTTTTGATGACCAAAAAGCTTCAATAGCCGCCGCGATAACAAGCATTACCGCACTGCCTGCGATAACCGGGAATGCGTTTTGTCCTGCTTTTTTTACCGAAGCCCCGCGCGTTAATCCATTTGTTACAAAGAAGCGGTATCCAAGCAGCATTCCGCCGTAAGCGCAAAAAATAATCGCTGTCAGCTCAAAAGCGCTGTGCGTAATTATAAAAGGGTACAGGGTTTTCGCATAACCTGTATTTATCAGGTGACCTTCTATTATCCCCATAAAACCGGCGTTAAAGCAAAGAATTAAAAGACTCCCAAAACCTGCGAGAATTCCGCATGCAAATGTTCTGAATGCGATTGAAATATTATGATAGATATAAAATCCGAACATATCAGCATCGCTGCCTGTGTCGCGGGGTTTCAGAAAAAGCTCATTTTCCGGGTTGTACATTTCTTCATATTGAACAAGCTGATGCGCGGGAAGAAGTTCCGAAGTAATGTCGGGAAAGCGAACGCATAAAAGAAGGAAAAAGATTCCAATGCCGTAAAAAAGCAAGGTAACAGCCAGTATCCCCCTCCACTGCGATCTTACTTTTTGCGGAAAGGTATACCGTATAAAACGAAGCGGTTCCTTCAAAGTCCAGTTATGCTGTGCATATAAAATTTGATTTCCCTCATTTACCAGCATATTCAACCGCTCTATTATCGCCGGATCATAACCGCATGCTTTCGCGGTGTTTAGATCCTGAGTCATCTCCCTGAATCTGCTGATAAACTGTACCGCTCTTTTTTTTAAATCGCTTTTACTGCCTATTATCAGTTTTGAGAATTCCTTCCATGCAGCTTCACGCCGCTGAATAAAATTTTTTTCGGTCATTGTTGAATCGGCTCTTTTAATGAATTTTCACCTGACAGACTTCGCGCTATTCCCAGAAGAAAAGCAGAATCAGAAAACCTGTCGTTTTCTTTTAAATACGGCGCGTAAATACCGGCAATTTCATTGGCTCTGGATTCCCCCAGCAGATGATAGCTGCGTGCAAAATTCAGGATTGCCTGTTTTTCATCATTGGACAATTTAATTTGAGGGATTACCGGATCGCAGCGTGCAAGCAGCCCTGAAATGTCGCGCGGCTGTCTTGATGATTTTTGCTTATATACAACCAGAGTATTTCCTGCCCAGTCACCCAGCCTCCTGAAGCCGCTGCTTGCGGCTATGGAAATCAGCGCAATCGGGAAAAGGAAAAAAAAAGTATCCGCAAACCGCAGTAAATTGCGCATAAATGATGAAGCAGGATCAACTGGCGCGCCGTTATTTTTGATTACCCTTATGCCTGTTATATATTTACCAAGGCTTTGTCCCTTAAATGACAATTCGCAAATTATGTGATAAAACCAGTCAACCAGAAAATTTAAAATTAAAATAACCCAAATACCCGTAGCATTACGAAGAAAATTACCTGCAATCGAAATCACAAGGAGTATAATCCACTGCGTTACCTTGTCTATTGCGTAAGCCAGGGTTCTCACCGGAAATCCGGCAGGAATAAGGATAAATTTTACTCCTTCAGGAGTAAGGGCTTCCAGCGAAGTATCAAATCTTCCGGTTTTCCCCATGACATTTTCTGTTTAAAACAGTCCTGATGTCGCAGACGCCACGCCAATAATTATTGATACCACAATTATTACCGGAAAAATCGCCAGATAAATTATCATTAAAATACCGTAAAATTTCCAAAGGGATTTATTGTTTTTAAAAGCATTTTCAAGATCGTCATTTGAGCTGCTGAACTGATAATTCTTGATTTTTTGTCCGAATTTAAATGTGTAATGAGAGGGGAAGAATAACAATAAAGCAAGCGGAATATATAAAAACCCTATTATCCATATCGGAAAATTCTCTAAGTCATTTCCCAGCAGCGACGCCGCTACGGTTGAGCTTGCTGCTATTATAATTCCCAAAATAACCAAAAAACCACATAATATATATCCGAGTATTCCGACAAACCTTAACCATGGGCTGGTTTCATTCAGATATTTGAGCATAAGCGGAGTTATGGAATTGTCGGAGCTTTGTGATGTTACAGGAATTATCGGGCTTTCAGGGCTTTGATATGGATTCTCATTATCTGACATAATTTCCTCTGCATTATTGATTTTTGATGTTATTTCGCCTCGAACCCACAAAGCGCACGAAATCATTGATGTTTTTTACCGCGATGCGATCGGGGAATATCTCAACTCGCCTCTGATTGGTAAAGTGCCCCAGAATATCCCTGACCTCATTAACGCTCATTCCTGCCCAGTGCGCTACTCCTTCAACAGTGGTTTTAAACTCCCTTTTTTCCGTAGTTTTATCTATATCAGTCATCGTTTCATCAAGCATTAGAAACACGTCCGCTATTTTTGCCTGGGGATCGGGAAGTGTCAGAATCATGAAACGTCTTTTTGAATCGTAAATGCGTTTACAGAACATTTTTAATAATTTGAGGGCAATCTGCGGATTTCCGAGCAATAAAATTTCAAAATTCTGGGAATTAAATTCCAGCACTTTTACTTCATCTAGCGCAATGGCGGACGCGGAACGGGGCGAATTTTCCAGAATTGCCATCTCTCCGAACATCTCCGAAGGATAAAGAATGTCCAGGGTTCGTTCAAGGTCTCCGGCAAGTTTTACAAGCTGCACTCTTCCTGATTGAATGAGATAAAATGTATCCCCGACTTCAAACTCTGAAAAAATTATATCTCCCTGATGAAATGTCCGGGAAAAACGGCCGAACGCGGCCAAATCCATAGCCATATTACGCTCCCAGGGCATTTAATGCCCGTTTGGTTTTAATAATAATGCTGTCATCCGCGTTTGCGCCGCCCATGGTAAGTATTTTTTTATAAAAAGCGCCTGCTTGATCTTTTCGTCTCAAACTCTCATTGCTTTGCCCCATTATGAACATTACATCCAGCAAGTCCGGATGTTTTGGATATTTTATCAGCATATTCGTATAGTATTTCAGGCTCTCCTCGAATTTATTTAACAAGAACATACAGCGCCCTATTTCAAAAGCAGCCTTTGAAGTCCATTCAGATTCAACGCCCGAATCAACTATCGATTTAAATAATACAAAAGCTTCCTGATACTTTCCCTGAGAAATCATGCTTACGGCGTCATAATAATTTTTGGCTGTTTTTTCCGAATTCGCCGGCGAAGCGGACGACGCTGACGCAGAACTGCTGAATGAAACGCCGGGACCTTTGCCGTCTCCGTAACGGGACAGGGAATTTTCCGCAATTTCAAGATTTTTGGCAGCCTGAGCCGCATTTTTCCCTGACGGATAAAATGTCAGATAACGGTTGAATACGTGTTTTGCCTGTGAAAAACGTTTGTTTTTCAAATAGAATTCCCCGATGCCGTAAAGACCGTCCGCCGGCGGCTGCTCTTCCTTTGCCATTACTTTTGAGACCTGTTTATGCACCCGTCTCATCTGGTTGGAGAACACTTTCAGCATTTTCAGAATAATTCTTGAATTTGCCATTGCAACGGCTTCAAACTCCGGCACTGTAAATGCCATTACGGTTGTATCGGAAAGCACTATTGCATTTTCTTCGCGGGGATAACGCCCCAGCGCGGACTTAACTCCGAAGAATTCTCCCGGTTGCACTGGGTCTTTTATATCAGCCCCTGTTTCCATATCCTGATATACAAGACTTACCTTTCCTGTCTGTAGAATATATATCTTGTCCGCAGGATCACCCTGAAAATAAATAAGGGAACCTGAACGGTATTGAGCCGGTTTTGGCATTATTATCCTTCCTGTGACGGTTCAAAAGGCAGATAATCCAGTTTCTTTTTAAACCCTACTTTTTTTCTGATTTTACGGTAGAGACTTTCAGGATCTCCTTTTACAAACATTTCCTTGTTTCCGACTTTTATCTTTGTATATCCCGAGGGAAGTTTTCCGTTGAAAATATCCGTAAAGCGCATTTGCCCGTATATGGGAACCCCGGCAAGAATCAATAATTCAATATCTTTCATGTTTGCGTTTACAAGATTTTCATAAGGATTTTCTTCTTTGGCTTTTAAAACAAGAACATCGCCGAGCTTGCCTTCATCAAGGCTGCCCGTTCTGTCCTGCATCTGGAACGCTTTTGCTGCGTTGATAGTTATCATTTCGAATAATGTCCGCGCGCCGATATCTTCGCCGTAAAGTTTCCGGTAAAGCTCCCTGTCATATTTCAATTCTGCAAGAAGGTTTGCCGATCCTGAAGCTGAAGAGTCTGTTCCTATCGTTACATTAACACCGGCTTTAAGCATTTTGCGGATTTTCGCCGTCACATTAAACATGAACATATTGGAAAAACCGCACCATGAAACGCTTGCGCCCGCTTTTGCGATTTTCTTAATATCCTCATCGCTGAATGCAATGCAATGAACAAAAAGACAGTTTCTATCCAGGATGTTCATTTTTTCAAGCGCATTCACGCTGCGCATCGCTTCATCGTCAAAACCTTCGGATAAATGCGTAATAAAAGGCAAGTTATTTTTTACAGCCATTTCATGTTCAGCCTCAACGCCGTCGCCCCATTTTAAATCGTAAGAGGTAGATTCATGGGCGATTCCATATTCATTGATTGCTCTTATCGGAAGGGTAGGCAGTATCTGGCTGTTCAGGGAACGCGGGAAATGATCATTTACAGTTGTGACTCCGGAGAAAAGGCATTTATAACCTGATAAAGCGTACAATTCTTCTCTGGATAGTTTTGAACGTTCTTCAAATGTCTTTGACGCTTTTAAATCCTTGTCCCACGGCAGCCATGTAAGATAGAAGCTTCCTTTTTTTGGACCGACAGCAGGGCGGTAATTCCCCTGCAGGTGGTCATGGGTATTGATCAAAGAAGGATATACAAAAGACTTTTTTCTCAAATTAACTTTATTTTTACTATCCGGAGAAACTATCTTTTCGCCTTTTATCCCTAAATTACCGGTATGTACTTCCTTATCCGGAGAAACAATGACCCCGTTTACCAGAGCGTAATCCAACACTTAATGACCATCCTTTAAAAAATTTCTCTCCCACCTAATATTTTAGTAACAAAAACTCCATTAATCAACGATTT
Organism: Treponema sp.; assembly: GCA_009786455.1. Classification (GTDB taxonomy): domain Bacteria; phylum Spirochaetota; class Spirochaetia; order Treponematales; family Breznakiellaceae; genus WQXQ01. Next base: position 5,836 of record WQTD01000035.1, on the reverse strand, counting down.
TAATAAATCTATGTTTTGCACTTCGGATGATGTGTAAAACCGCAGAATTTTGATACAATATCCGAGTATGGTAGATTTTCATACACATTCAAATGTCTCTGACGGAGACTTAAGTCCGGCTTTGCTTATTAAGGAAGCTGTAAAGCAGGGGTTAAGCGCGTTAGCACTCACGGATCATGATACCATAAAAGGGCTTGAAAGCGCAAGAATTACAGCCTATGAAGAAAATTTTAAATTTATTCCCGGAATTGAGATAAATATTAACTGGATTGGAGGTCGCTCTGCGCCCGGGCTTGGTCCGGGCGGCGAGTTTCATCTTTTGGGTTTAGGGATAACTTCTCCTACACCGGGGTTTTTATCATCTGTTGAGGAATTATCACGTCGTAGGGAAGTGAGAAACAGGGAGATTCTGGACAGAATAAACGAATTGTCAATTGACGCAAAATGGGAAGAGCTTTCTTCGCTTTCAGCTGATAATGTTTGCAGCAGCTCTCTTGGACGACCTCACTTTGCATCGTTGCTGGTAAAGAAAAATATCGTTAAAAATATTGATCAAGCTTTTACCCGCTATCTTGGAGCCGGTAAACCTCTCTATGTACCGATAGAAGGGTTGAATTTTGAAGAAGCTGTCGCAATTATTCGTGAATCCGGCGGCATACCTGTTCTTGCGCATCCAATTTCGCTCTATGTTGCATGGGGGAGGCTTCCTGATCTGATAAAAATCCTGAAAGATATGGGGCTTATGGGTCTTGAAGCATGGCATCCAATCGCGAAACCAGGCTCATGCCGCCGGCTTGAAGATTTGGCAAAAACCCTCGGACTCTACATTACCGAAGGCAGCGATTACCACGGTTTTATCAACTCAAACCGTAAATTGGGTTATTCCGGAAGAGGACGGAAAATTGACGATTCTATTCTTGAAGCAATTCCTGAGTTAATATAATAATTTTTTCCTGTTTCTTTATGATGTTGTAAATAAATTTATATTGATAAAATTTCCCAGGGGTCTTCACCAAGGCGGCGGTGATGAACCGCTTCCAGAATATGTTCAATTTCGATAATATCTTTACCTTCAAGATCAGCTATTGTTCTGGCTACCCGTAAAATTCCGTGGTATGCCCTCCCAGAAAGCCCCAGTTTTGAAATTGCTTTATGAAAAGCGCTTTCCGCTTTTTCATTGAGCGGACAAAAACCGGCGGTTTTTCCGGCAGGTATTAATGCGTTACGGCGGATACCCGGCTTTTTATAACGTTGTCTCTGGATTTCTACCGCTGCCTTTACCCGCCTGTTAATTTCCGCGCTTTTTTCTTCATTTCCCTGTTTGTTAGACGACATATCTTCCGTTTTCGGCGGCAGAACAGCGGTTCTAATTTCTACACGATCAAGGAGAGCGCCGCTGAATTTGCGCCAGTAACGGTTAATTTCTTCCGGCGAACATAAACACGCATGTTCTGTTTCCGGAATACCGAGCCGTCCGCACCGGCAGGAATTGGCTGTCATTAAAAGCTGGAAATCCGCAGGCAGACGGACAGGTCCTTCCGCTCTTGAGATGCTGATTATTTTATCTTCAAGCGGTTCACGCAGCGCCTGCAGTACATTGATCCTGTACTCAGGAGCTTCGTCAAAAAAAAGAACGCCGTAGTGAGCGAGACTTATTTCTCCGGGGCGCGGAATCCGTCCGCCGCCAAGAATGCCTTCCGCGCTTGCAGTGTGATGCGGAGCGCGGAATGGAGGATCTGTTATAAGGCGATCAATAAAACCGCTGTTATGTGATCCCGCCAAACTGTGAAGGCGCGTTACTTCAATTGCTTCATCGGGGGACAACGGCGCCATTATCGAAGGCAGTCTGCGGGCGAGCATTGTTTTTCCCGCTCCGGGAGGTCCAAAGACAAGAGCGTTATGCCCTCCTGCCGCGGCAATTTCAAGAGCGCGCTTGTAAACAACCTGTCCGCGCACTTCCGCGAAATCACCGCAGTTTAAACTGAGAGATGTATCTTCGTCTGATGTCAAAGTTTCCAGCGATGCCGGAAGCGCGCCTTTTTCCTCCCTGATAAACAGGGCATGTACCGCTTCCTGCAGGTTTTCTGCGGCGGTGAAAATGGCTTTCTTTTTTGAATTGATTCCCGATTTTGAAAGGATTGCCGCCTCCTTTGCGTTTTCTGCCGGAACAATAAATTCAGTAATTCCTTCGGCAAGACCTGAGGCAATCGCCGAAAGTACGCCGCGTACAGGACGTATTTTCCCTGAAAGTTCCAGTTCTCCCATCACAAGCAGGTTCCCTGAAACAGGCGCGATGCCAGCCGCCGCCATTACAGAAAGAGCGATGGGCAGATCAAGAGCCGCTCCGTCTTTTTTCATTCCCGCGGGAGCGAGGTTTATTAAAATTCTATCCTGAGGGAAATTAAAACCCGAATTCCTGAAAGCCGCTCTTACACGCTCCCTCGCTTCCCTTACCGCTCCTTCAGCAAGCCCGGTAATATCGATTCCCGGGATTCCTCTTCTGATATCCGCTTCAACGCGGATGATGATTCCGGAAGCGCCGAAAGGCATATAAGCCATCACACTCATAAAAACTCCTTACCCTATATGGGTGCGCAGATGCTCTGGCGCTTTACAGAGAAAAGAATTTTTTAATATTTGATGTTGATTTTATAACGGTCTGTCTGTAAAGTGTCCGCATTAAAAATAGACTCTAATCATTGATAAGCTGTTGATAGATACAGGTTAAAACAGATTCTTTTTTCATCCCACAAAGGCATAGCACCTCCGCCGCAATTTTTATATTCGCTGCATTTTTTACATATTCTTGTTTTTGTCCAACTGCGATCTCTTATTATATAAATCCGTCGTAATTAAACAGATTTATTGTTCCGCCAAATCTCTACAGCTTCCTTCGCTCTTTTTGTTATCTCTTTCCAGTTATTTGATTTGATCGTCTCTTTTGCCGCCATCCAGCTTCCTCCGACAGCAAGCACTGGTTTGAACCCCGCATAACTTCCCAAATTATCAATGTTTATTCCCCCCAGAGGAATGTACCTGACGCCCAGATGATTATACGGTGCGTTTATGCTTTTTAAATAGTTTAAACCTCCCATGCCTTCGGCAGGAAAGAATTTTACAGTACGGCAGCCAAAAGAGATCGCCCTTTCAAGTTCGCCCGGTGTTGCAATCCCCGGCGCGAAAGGAAGACCGGAGGCGATTGCTTCTTTTACAATTTCCGGATTAAGACCCGGAGAAACGCCGAAGCGCACTCCGTTTTCTTTTTTAACCAGCGCCGCCTGTCCTGCTTCGATTATTGTACCAATACCGATACATATCTGCGGAACTTCTTTTGCGATCAGCGAAATTGAAGGAATAGCCGCCGGCGTACGGAGAGCGAGCTCAACGACCGTGATCCCGCCTTCCAGGAGCGCTTTTGCCGCCGGAACAGCGTTTTTCTCGTCTTCAATTTCAAGTACTGCGATAATTCCGCTCTTTGCGATTTCGTCCTGTATGTCTTTTTGCATGATAACTCCCTGGTGGTGACAGGCACCGCTTTATGTTATCATATTTTTATCCATGTGGCGCGTACAGCTTCATAAAATCAACTACGACGAAAGGGAATATCAGGCTGTCAGGGAAGTTCTTGATTCCGGCTGGCTTACAATAAGCGAAAAGACTCATTCTTTTGAATCGGCTTTTTCTGAATTCCTGGGACATGATACAAAAAGCCTTGCAGTTTCAAATTGCACTTCCGCGCTGCACATGGCGCTCCTTGCCCTCGGTATCAAAGAGGGTGATGAAGTGATCACGCCTTCTCTGACATTTATCGCCGATCAGAATGTGACGCAGATGTGCGGCGCAAAAAATGTTCTTGCCGATATTACTTCGATGGAAGACTGGTCAATGGATCCTGATGACATTGAAGCGAAGATAACCGCCAAAACAAAAGCGGTAATAATTATGCACTACGCCGGTTTTGCCTGCGACATGGATCGCGTTACCGCGTTGTGTAAAAAACGCAATCTATTTCTGGTTGAAGACTGCGCGCACACGCCGGGAGCGGATTATAAAGGCAGAAGCCTCGGCGCCTTCGGCGACATTTCCGCTTTCAGTTTTTATGCCAACAAAAACATAGCGATAGGCGAAGGCGGCATGGTTGTTACGCGAAATGCTGAAATTTATGAAAAATTAAAAGCCCTGCGCTCGCACGGAATGTCGGTTCCTTCGTTTGATCGCTACAAGGGAAGAGCAGCTACCTACGATGTAGCTTTTGCCGGCTTTAATTACCGTATTAACGAGATTGGCTCAGCGCTTGGATTTGTCCAGTTGCAAAAATTAAAGGAATCAAATGATCAGCGCAGAAAACTTGTTAAGCGCTATTGTCAAAGGCTTGACGGTTTTTCATCAATATCAATTCCATACAGAAATTTTTCCCGCGGAAAACCGAATTATCACATAATGCCTGTTCTGCTTTCAGAAAATATTGACAGAGCCGCGGTTATCGAATCAATGAAAAAGGACGGAGTTCAGACAAGCATTCACTATCCTGCGATTCAGGGTTTCACCGCTTACAAAGACAAAGTTAATTCAACTCCGAAAGCCGAATATGTCTGTGCGCATGAATTAACGCTGCCCCTGTACCCCGCCATGACATTTGATGAAGTTGATATTGTGTGCGATGCGCTTGTTAAGGAGATTAAATAAAACGATGCGGATGGTGCTCCGGCTCTGAATTATTGATGGAATACCATAATACCAAAAAGGCGAAACTTCTGGCTGATGCCTGAATTATCCGGTAAAATTTCATTTTCCGCTATTCTTGCATCATAGGCCGCTTCCGCCAAAGGATTCGCCCAGGCTGGTATGCTGGAAAAAATTACTAAAAGAACCAATGCGGCGAAAACTTGTTTTTTAAACATTAAATATCTCCATGTACAAAGCTCACCGGCTTATATTAACAGCCCATACAGATTGTCGTTTCAATAAAAATAAACAGTTTAAAACATTGCTGGATACATTGGACTTGTTCGACAACTCGGTTAGTTTTGGAACACTTATTTTTACTTACTCTGTAGTGTGCTTAATTACTCTAATTCTATACCAGATAAAGAGTTACGTCAATACAATTGTTACCAATTACTTTCTAAATATCTCAATTATTATCAAAAATTGATGTCATATTTGATAACATATTTTACTGTGTTTAAAAGGCATGAAATAAAAACGGTAATTTTTGACCACATTAAACCGTTAAAAAATACCCCCGAATGTAGCTTATAAATGCTCGTGGTGCGTTACTAACCCCTGCTGCCGTATCATTTCACTATAAACCCATCCAAAGCCCGTTTAAAGCCGTTTTTCGCTATCAAATATATGTCGTATAACGTACTGTCGATTCTCCAAAAAAATCCTTTTCAGCGATTCGGACTTTACCACCAGTGCGAAGCTCGAAAAGTAGTTACCGAAACTGCGATTGCAAAAGGATAAAATTGCTCCGTTCCACTCTGCAATTTTCTCGATAAGACCGCCCTTTTTTGCGCCACGAAATACCCATCCCGAAACACCTTCAAAACTGTTTCACAAAAAAGCAGGTAAAACAGCAAAATGAAAATACCTTTAAAACTTAAACAACGCAAACCAAACAGGGCAGCCAAAATGCTTTTTTGTTCCGCACAATATCACCTTCACAAAACAATCAGCCAAACCAGCGCAAAAAACCCAGGCACCCCACCCTCTGCAAATTATTAAGTTTATCCGCATTTTGTAGACCGTGGGAACAATGAGTAATCTCCCCGCCCAGACCCGCGCAACCTACCAGCGCAGCGTAATTCGGCGGCGGGTTGGGGGCGGCGTT
>WQTD01000034.1 GCA_009786455.1 Treponema sp. | reverse complement strand
AAAAAAGCGGGTGAAGAATTTGTGGATTCTGCATTACTTGATCGAAATATTGAAATTGCATTAATCGCACAGAAAAGAAATGAACAAAATGAAATTCAAATCAATAATTTTCAACAACTTATGGATAAATTTTTGGAAACATGTTATTTATCAACTGAATTTAAAAAATAAATTAATTATATAGCAAAAAGGAGTGTCCCCCATGTTCAACCCACAAAAAGGTCTCGTATATGTTCTAAGCAACCCTGCAATGCCAGGATTGGTAAAAATAGGGCAAACAACCAATGAGATAACAAGCCGTATGAATGAATTAAATACCACAGGTGTTCCATTGCCGTTTGAATGTCTTTTTGCCTGCGAAGTAGACGATTGCAAAGTGGTGGAAAACGCTCTGCACAAGGCATTTTATCCCAATAGGGTAAACCCAAGAAGGGAGTTTTTCGAGATTGATCCGGATCAGGCAATTGCAATATTGCGGCTATTTGCAAAAAAGGATGTTACCCCTGCAATAACGGCAGAAATAAATAAATCTGTTTCCACAGCAGAGAAAGAGGCCTCTGAAAATTACAAAAAAAGACGACCGCCATTAAATTTTGCCGAGATGGGTGTGCCTATAGGCGCTAAACTGGTTTTTACTTACGGTGAAACATCAGCGGAAGTGTTTGTGTCCTCTGATAGAAAAGTAAAAACTGCGGACAGCGATGAAGAAAAATCCTTAACTCAGGTTACAAGAGAGATTCTTGACATAGATTACAATATACAACCTACAAGGTATTGGAGTTATGAAGGTAAATCGCTTAATGCTTTTTACAATGAAACTTATACTTTTGTGGGGTGAATAATACTTGTTAAGTCAAAAAGGAGACTTCACCAATGAAAAATAAAAACAGAACAGTGAAATAGCTTAGGCGAAATTACTCAAAGTAAAACATTAAGTAATTTCTTTTGCTCAAATTGTACAGTTACTACAACCGTTGATCATAATAAGACAGCGAGCAAGCAATGTCATCGATCCGGAATGGAATGGAATTTAATCCAAACAGGTTCCTCATCTAACTAAATACCAGCTACCGGCGTCGGTTAAAATTATCAATCGCCGACTGAAATCTTGGCATCCATGTATTAATAACCTGCCTGGGATTTGCTTTACCATTTCCGTTTCTGAAAGCAGCGACAAAATTATCAAATGGGTAATCCTTGATTAATTGATAGTTTCTGGGAGTAAGATAACGCATTTCTTTTGACATGGCGACCGTTTCAGTAATATCACGGATGTTGCCGGAAGCCCAGTTATGTCCGATTTTATAATCGGTAGCTGCCGGAGTGTGCCAGAGTTCGGCGGCTTTAAGAAAAACGTCAACTTCCTCAGGAGAAAAAATATTTGGAATCACATAAACGGAATTAAGCACGTCCAGCCGTAGCGTCTTTGATCTTGGACCTCTTGGCGGCAGCGCATATCCGCCTTTAAATTGATTCTGCGCAGGCCAAAATTTTTTTACTTCCCATTCGAATGTCATGGAAACCCGCTGTTCATAAAAAACTTCCCAGTTCCAATCCCATGTAAATTTATCCTGCATCAACATTAAACCTTCACTAATCAAAGTGTTATAAAACTGGAGAGCTTCAATAACTTCCTGTGAATTTGCAGTACTCCTGGCTCTACCCTGAGAGTCAATAGCAACCATGTTTCCGCCGTTTGCAAAAATAAATGTTCTTATTATTTCATGGGCGTCACCGCACGGTAACGCATAGATATCTGTGATTCCGTCATTGTTTATATCGCGGGTTAATTTTCTGCAAAGATCAAGAAATGTATCCCATGTCCAGTTGTTGTTTTTTTGTAAATCATAAATATATTCAGGCTCCAAACCGGCATCTGTTAAATGATTTATATTGAAATACAGCATGATCTGATCAAAACCGCTGTTGGGAAGCCCGTAATTCCATGCGTATTGTTTTCCGCCAAAAGTCATGTATTTTTCTACAATTTCACTATACATTGGCTTAACATCCGCAATCTCTTCGCGGTTTTTCAAATTAACTGCTTTACTGTCGCTGACAGGATACAAAAGCCCCCGTTTATATAATTCCATCGCTTCATGCGGAGCAACCTGATAAATTCCAAACTCTTTATTTTTGGAAGTAATATTTCTGATTATAGTTGGCAGGAAATCATCAAGTGTCTTTCCGGCAATCTTCTTTGCAGACATGCGAAAACCATGTTCGTTTTGAATTCTTGTTCTCAGGGCAAGCTCTGCAGCATCGCCTTCATTTCTTGGTTTTAATGTGTCTGTATCGTAAGACCAATACTCAGAGCCCACATTAATTTTAATTCCAGCGGGAAAATTCTGGGCAGTAATCGGGAACAGAAATGTCAATGTCAAGGTTATTGTAAAAATCAATAATTTGATGGATTTTTTTTCTGTTAATATATTCATTGTTACAGATTATAATACTTTATAAAAACATTCCATAAAAAAATGGAGAGTCTTTATGTATCAACTTCAGGTAATCCTCGGCGACATCACCACCCTCACTGTTGACGCAATCGTAAACGCGGCAAACTCAAGTCTTATGGGTGGCGGCGGGGTGGACGGCGCGATACACAAGGCGGCAGGGTCTGGGCTGCTCGAAGAATGTATTAGGATAGCAGAGAGCCGCCGCCCGAATGAGCCGTGTCCGGCGGGAGAGGTTGTAATCACCGGAGCGGGAAAGTTGCCTGTTAAAAACGTGATTCACACTGTAGGTCCTGTCTGGCGCGGCGGTGCAAAGGATGAGCCGCTGCTGCTTGCTTCCTGTTACCGGAACAGCTTGCTGCTCGCCCATGAAGCGGGGCTTGAAAGCGTCGCTTTCCCGAATATCAGCACGGGCGTTTACGGCTACCCAAAAGATAAAGCCGCCGATATCGCCGTCAAAACGGTTTGTGAGACATTGGCGGAAACTCCGGGAATAAAACGAATTATTTTTGTTTGTTTTGATAAAGAAAATTATTCGCTGTATAACACAACAATAGACTTGCTTTACAGCCCGGATAATTGCCGGACAAGTTCAGTATGAAATCAATTTTCTCAAAGTGTTTTTTGAAGCTAACCAAGTATAAAAAAAACTCTCATTTATTATATAATATGGTGAACTATTGACATTTTATTGTTATATTTTATAATAGTACAGAGTTACCCGCAGATGCGGGATATCAATGCACAAAGGCGTGTGTTTATTTATGGTTATAATCTTGTAACCATGGAAAAACATGCGCCTTTTCCATACATATTAATACAGGAGGATATGTAATGAAAAAAATTGTATTATCAATTGTCATAGCGATTTTAGCTGTGTCAATGGCGTTTGCCGCAGGCGGAAAGGACAGTGATACTGTCGTTATCGGCGCGATTTTCCCGCTTTCGGGAGGAGTTGCTTTTTACGGGAACGAATCAAGGGACGGAGCTCTTCTTGCACTTGAAGAAATTAACGCTGCCGGCGGCTTGTTGGGTAAAAAGCTGACACTGATATCAGAAGACGATGAAGGAAACGCGGAAAAAACCGTAAACGCTTTTACAAAGCTGACAAGCAGGGACAAAGCTTCATTTATTATCGGATCAAGCACTTCAGGACCGACTCAAGCGATGAGTACCCTTGCACAAAGAAACCGGATTGTCCTGATTTCCCCGTCAGCTACCAATATCGCAGTTACAAGAGCCGGAGATTATGTATTCAGGGCATGCTTTATCGACCCCTTTCAGGGAGTTGTAGGAGCGAACTTTGCATATAATACGCTCAGAAGCCGCCGCGCTGCAGTTCTGTACGATGCAGGCGCCGATTACAACAAAGGGCTTGCCGATGCGTTCAAGGGACAATGGAGATCATTGGGCGGACAGCTTGTGGCGGACGAAGCATATCAAACAGGCGAAGTTGATTTTAACGCGCAGATCACCCGCATCAGGGCTGCAAACCCCGATGTCGTGTACCTCCCCAATTACTACAACGATGTTTCGCTGCAGGCAAAACAGCTTCGCGACCGAGGAATTAATTGCGCTCTTATCGGCGGCGACGGCTGGGACGGCCTTGTTGATAACGCTGGCAATGAAGTGATTAACGGATTCTGGTCTTCAGGTTTTGCTTCAGACACTACTGATCCACGCGGCGCGGCGTTTGTACGCGCTTTCCAGGCAAGGTTCAACAGAACTGCTTCACAATTTGCCGCGCTTGGTTACGATTCAATGATGCTGGTCGCAGACGGGATTAAAGCCGCCGGAAGTTTTGATACCGCCGCTGTTAAAGACGCCATGGCAAAAATCAACGGTACTTATATAACCGGAAATATCCGTTTCGATGCCAACCGCGACCCGATAAAGGGCGCCACAATTCTGGAAATTGTCCGTCAGGGCGGCACACTGGTAAATTCATATAGAGCGACAGTAAATCCATAATAATGATTGTACTGCAGCAGTTGATTAACGGTCTTTCTCTGGGTTCAATATATGCCCTGATTGCTCTGGGCTATACCATGGTTTATGGTATAGTCCTGTTAATCAACTTTGCCCACGGCGATATATTGATGGTGGGGGCGTATGCTGCCTTTTTCGTACTGAGCGCGATCGGCGCAGGTCCTTTGGGAATGTTATGCGCGTTTGTCATCGCGATGATCATGTGCGGCTCGCTGGGCGTAACAATCGAACGTTTCGCGTACCGCCCGCTTCGCACATCTCCCCGCCTCAACTCGTTGATCACGGCAATCGCTGTCAGTTTGATTCTGGAAAACGGCGCAAGGGTTCTCCCCTTTATCGGTCCGAACCCGCGCCAGTTTCCGCGCCCACCTGTGATTAACATTCATCTTTTCAGCGATCTTTCAATTTCCAACATTCAGGTAATCGTAATCATCCTTTCCGCCCTTTTAATGCTGGCGCTCAACTACATCGTCAACTACACAAAACGCGGCAAGGCGATGAGAGCGGTTTCCTTTGACCTGCAGGCCGCAAGTTTAATGGGGATTTCAGCCAACAAAACAATAACCTTTACATTCGCGCTTGGCTCGGTTCTTGCGGCGGCAGGCGGCGTGCTGTATGCGACCGCTTATCCGCAGATAAATCCCCTCATGGGTATGATGCCCGGTCTTAAAGCGTTTGTCGCCGCTGTTCTTGGCGGAATCGGCTCCATTCCGGGCGCCATGCTCGGCGGTCTCATCCTCGGCATAGTGGAAACTTTTACAAAAGGTTTTATTTCCAGCCAGTTCAGCGACGCGATTACATTTTCCATTTTGATTGTAGTTCTGCTGCTGAAACCTACAGGACTGCTTGGTAAAAAAGCGAGGATAAAAGTATAACATGTCGCAGCGAAACTCCGGACATAAATTCCCCGTACGATCAACTTTAATACTGGCAATAACCGGCGTTACGGCAGTTATCCTTCCTCTCCTGCTGATGAGAATCGGCATTATTGATCCCTACACCACCCGTATAATTACAATGGGCGGCATAAACGCAATCATGGCGATGTCAGTTAACATGATCGTCGGTATCACGGGACAGCTTTCACTCGGGCAGGCGGGTTTTCTCGCCATCGGCGCGTATTCCTGCATTTTCTTCAGCGCCGACATGGGGCTGCCGCTGCCTGCGGCGGTGTTATGCGCGGTTCTTGTTACAGCCTTTGCCGGTTTTTTAATCGGTTTTCCTGTTTTGAAACTTTCCGGGGACTACCTCGCCATTGTCACCCTCGGGTTCGGCGAGATTATCCGCGTTGTTTTTATCAACCTTAAAACGCTCACAGGCGGCCCGAACGGCAGGGAATTTATTACCGCCATGGTATTGAATTTCGAACTTGCGTTTGCCGTAACGACAATTGTATTGATCGTTGTGCTTGCCCTTCTCCAGAACTTTCTGCGCTCAAGCTACGGAAGGGCGATCATGGCGTGCCGCGAGGATGAAATTGCAGCTAACGCAAGCGGGATAAATATTTTCCGCTATAAAATGATTGGCTTTGTTATCGCGGCTTTTATAGCCGGTATCGGCGGATGCCTTTATGTAATGGCGAACGGTTTTGTGCAGCCGAAGATCGCGGAATTCCTGAAATCAATTGATTTCCTTATATACGTCGTGCTTGGCGGCATGGGATCCATGACCGGCTCCATTCTGTCAGCATATGTGCTTACGTATCTTCAGGAGATGCTGCGTTTCCTTCAGGATTACAGGCTTCTTATTTACCCGTTGATTCTTATCCTTGTTATGATGTTTCGTCCGAAGGGTCTTTTTGGAATGAAAGAATTTTCCTTCGTCGGCTTTTTTGATAAAATAGGCAATAAATTTTTCCGGCGCAAATTAAATGAGGTGAAGCAATGAGCGATCGCCATTCACCTGATCTGCGCCTTAGAGTACATGATCTCTCCATTGACTTCGGCGGACTTAAAGCGCTCAGCGGCTTTTCCTGCGAGATTTACAGCGGCGAGCTTGTCGGTCTTATCGGTCCCAACGGAGCCGGAAAGACAACCGTTTTCAACATGCTTTCCGGGATTTATATTCCCACAGGAGGAGAGATTGAATTCCGCGACAGGAAAAACAACACCTATCTTGTTAAAGGACTGGGACCTGCCAAACTTAACAGCATGGGCATCGCCCGGACTTTTCAGAACATAAGGCTTTTTACAAAACTTTCCGTAGAAGACAATATCCGCATCGCTCTACATCAGAGCAGGGCATCAAATCCTGTTGACGCGCTTTTCCGCCTGAAACGGTTCAGAATCGATGAAGAGCGGATGCGCACCCAAACAAAAGAACTGCTTTCACTTTTCAGGATAGAACAAAAAAAGGACGAGCTTGCTATGAATCTTCCGTACGGAGAACAGCGCAAACTTGAAATCGCGCGCGCCCTTGCTTCCAATCCAAGCCTTCTTTTACTTGATGAGCCGGCAGCGGGGATGAATCCCCAGGAAACCGAAGAACTGATGAAAATAATCAGTTTTATCAAAGATGAATTTCGTTTAACGATCCTTTTAATCGAACACGATATGCGTCTTGTTATGGGAATATGCAAACGGCTTTTGGTTCTCGATTACGGACGGATTATCGCCGCTGGCACTCCGCAGGAGATACGGCAGAATCCCGCGGTAATAAAAGCTTATCTTGGGACGGAGGCAGCCGGTGAATAGCGTTCTTCTCAAAGTGGAAAATCTCACGGTTAATTACGGGGCTATCAACGCTCTGCGCAGCGTTTCCTTTGAAGTAACAGAAGGCGAAATAATCACCCTGATCGGAGCAAACGGCGCTGGAAAGACAACGACGCTCCACGGAATATCAAATATCATTAAAAAAAATAACGGAACGGTAATTTTTAACGGGATGAATATCACTAACATGCCGCCGTATAAAATTGTTTCATCTGGACTGGTGCAGGTTCCTGAAGGCAGGCGTATTTTCGCGAACCTGAGCGTAAGGGATAATCTAGAGATGGGAGCATATACGCGCCGTGATCCGATCAAGGAAGATTTTGAAAAAGTCTTCCATATTTTTCCAAGATTGAAAGAAAGAATTAAACAGGTAGCCGGAACTCTCTCAGGCGGCGAGCAGCAGATGCTCGCAATGGGGCGCGCGCTTATGGCAAGACCGCGTCTTCTGCTCCTTGATGAGCCGTCAATGGGGCTCGCTCCGATTTTGGTTGATGAGATATTCAATGTTATCAAGGGTATCAATGAAACAGGAACAACTGTGCTACTCGTGGAACAAAATGCGTATAAAGCTCTGGCGCTTGCCTCCAGGGCGTATATACTGGAAACAGGGGAAATCGTAAAAAGCGGAGCAGCCCCTGATTTATTAAAAGACGAAGCTGTAAAAGCCGCTTATCTCGGCGGTTAAAACCGTCATGGAATTTTTAAGGAGGACTTAATTATGATCGTGTCAAGGATTATGACAAGGAATCCGGTTTTTATTCATTCCGATATTTCGCTTTCAGAAGCGCGTACGCTGATGGACACAGTAAATGTCGGTCATCTGCCTGTATTAAAAAAAAATAACGAGCTTGCCGGGCTTATCACAAAAGTTGATTTAGTCAAAGCCGGTCCGTCGCCGGCGACCAGCCTTGATATGTACGAAATCAGTTATCTGCTTTCAAAAATTAAAGTAGACAAGGTGATGGTAAAGGAAGTTGTTACCGTTCAGGAAAATGAAACCATTGAAGAAGCCGCTCGCATCATGGCGGATCGCGGCATTGGCTGCCTTCCTGTAATGAACGGGCAGTTTCTTGTCGGAATTATTACCGATACCGATATTTTTCACTTTTTCATAAACGCTTTCGGAGCGCGTCATCAGGGAATACGGATAACAATTAATTTCAGGGAAAAAGTCGGTCAGATTGCCGCCTTTGCGGGAGCTGTAGCGGATAAAGGCGGAAACATCATCGCTTTTGTCACATCAGAAGGCGATGACGCTTCACACCGCCGCGCAACTTTAAAGATTACCGGCATCAGCCGCGCGGACGTACAGACAATTGCTAAATCGCTGGACGGCTCAGAGGTTGAAGATATCAGGGAATAACATCAATCCGGTGTGATATAATCTCAAAATGGAAAAAACTGATACTGCCGTTGCCCTGTGCGCGGTAGGAGCTGAAAAAGTCGTTTCAAATGAACTGAAAAAATTAAACCTCAAGGTCGAGGATTCCCTTTACGGCAGGGTGCGGTTCAAAGCGGACACAGCCGGATTATATCAGGCGCTGATGGGTCTTCGCGCCGCCGATCGGGTGCTTTTGGAAATCGCGAATTTTAAAGCCCTCGATTTTGACGCTCTCTTTGAAGGAACGTCCGGCGCGGCGTGGGAACGGCTTGTTCCAAAAAACATGGGATTAAAAGTCGCAAAGGTGCGAACCAACCGCTCAGCGCTTAAAGCGGAAACAAGCGTTCAGGCGGTTGTTCATAAAGCGGCGGCGCAGCGCCTGTGCAGCAAGTATAAAATGAGCCGTCTTCCAGAGCAGATCATGACAATCCGTCCGCGCAAAAATTCCTATAATGAAAAAACCGAAAACGTTCAGGATAAAATAAAAACAACGGAAGTTCGGGTATACATCGAAAAAGACATGGTTTCCCTGCTTGTCGATCTAAGCGGCGATCCATTATTCAAACGCGGCTACAGAAGCGAAGGCGGCGCCGCGCCGCTGCGCGAGACAACGGCGGCTTCCATACTTCTGCTCTCAGGATGGAAGCGCAAATTTCCGCTTTACGATCCATTCTGCGGCTCAGGGACAATTTTAACCGAAGCTGCAATGTACGCATGGGACATGGCGCCCGGACTTGGCAGAAACTTCGCAATTGAAAACTTTCTCATCGCTGACAAAAAAATCGAAGACGCTGTCCGTGAAAATTTCCGCGAAAAAATTGACTTAACCCGCACTGTGCGGATTGCAGGCAGCGATGAAGAACCGCGCTCTGTTTCCATTGCCGCATCAAACGCCGAGCGGCTGCGCGACATCGCGGAAGGCAAACCGGCGCAAAGGGGAATTCGCAGCGCGGGAAAAACCGCGGCAATGGAATTGAAAACGCTTCCCATGAAGGAAGCTTTCTGTTCTTTTGAAAATACAGGTTTTATTGTCACAAATCCTCCCTACGGAAAAAGACTTGGAGAACAATCAGCCGCAGAGCGGATTTACAAAGACATGAGCGGATTAGGACAGCGTTTTCCGGGATGGAAGCTCGCAGTAATAACAGACAACAGCGGCTTTGAAAGTTTTTACGGAAAAAAAGCGGATTCATGCCGTGAAATCAGCAACGGCGCAATACCTTCCTATTTTTATCAATATGAATTAATATAAAACCGGAGTTAAAAATGGCTGTCGCCGTTGAACATGAAAAACGAAGAAAACAAATACTCGAAAAAGCTCTGACTGTTTTTATTGACGACGGATTTGAAGACGCGACTTTTCAGAAGATCGCAGACAGATGCGGAATCACAAGAACCATATTGTATCTTTATTTTAAAAACAAAAGGGAAATTTTTACCTATAGCATCAAACAATTTCTGTTAAATGCGGAAGAAAATATCAATGCGATTCGAAATAATAAATCATTAAACAGCATTAAAAAGATAACTGATGTTTTTTTTGCCATTTTTACATTACTGGAAGAAAACAGGCAGCTTCTTTTAATAATACTGGATTATTTAAGGTATCTTGCGAAGAGCGGCATAAATCCCGAAGAGCGTGTACGCAGGCGGATTGTAAAACTGCGGCACGTTTTATCGTCAATTGTAATCGAAGGTATAAAAGCCGGCGAGTTTAAAAAAGTCAATATAAAAACAACGGGCGACTATTTTTATAGTTTCATTGAATCGGCGATTTTCCAGCTTGCCGTTTTAAAACGAAAAGACCTCAGCGAACTGAAGGAGATCATTGTTTTCGCGGCAGGGCAGTTAGCCGAAACGTGAAATCCCGTTACGCGAAACTACCTGTTAAGATAAGCGCTGAGTTTTTCTATAACAATTTCAAAATCCAGCGGTTTCCCGATGTGATCGTCCATGCCGGCAAGCAGGCACTTATCGATATCTTCCTTGAAAACATTGGCGGTCATCGCTATTATCGGTATGCGTTTGCGCGGATTGCCGGCAAGTAGGCGTTTCCGCATTTCGTCTTCGGTGGAATTATTCATGCCAAGCTCTCTTTCAAACTCCCTGATTTTCCGAGTGGCTTCATAACCGTCCATTTCAGGCATTTGCACATCCATAAAAACAATTTCGTATTTGGAAGGATTTTCGCAGAACATACTAACCGCTTTTTTGCCGTTCTCCGCGCAGTCAATTTTTAATTGCAGCGGTTCAAGTATCGTCAGTACAATTTCGCGGTTTATCTCCACATCTTCAACCAGCAGAATACGCCGTCCGGTAAAAGTAAATACAGGATCAACATCGCCGTCTTCTTCCCCGGCAGAGTCTGTCTTTTCCTCTCCGCATTTTATCCTGATTGTAAAGGCAAATGTTGAACCTCTGTCAACTTCCGATTCTACCCATATCTCGCCGCCCATCATTTCCACAATGCTTTTGGAAATGGCGAGCCCCAGCCCCGTACCTCCGTACTTGCGAACAGTGCTTGCCTCTGCCTGCTGGAAAGACTGAAATAAGTGTTCCTTATGTTCATTGGATATTCCAATTCCCGTGTCAGAGACAGAAATTAAAAGCGTGCAGTATCGGTTTTTTATGTCCATCAAACGCGCATTGAACCTTATGGAACCGCCGTTCGGCGTGAATTTGATTGCGTTTCCTACCAGATTTGTAACAACCTGCGCAAGCCTTTGATCGTCTCCGATAAGGAATTCGGGAATGCTTTTTTCAATATGAACCGTTAGTTTTTGATGCTTTTCTTCCATCCGGTGAGTTATAACAGAAAGTGTCTTGTGTATGATTTTTTCAAAATCAAATTCGACGTATGACAATTCCAGTTTATTCGCTTCGATTTTTGAAATTTCAAGCACGTCATTTATAATGCCGAGAAGATGAGTCGACGCGTTTTCTATTTTATTAAGCGCATAATTTTTTCGTTCCAAATCCACTGCCTTCTTTGCAATTTCCGTCATGCCGATAATCGCGTTAAGCGGCGTTCGTATTTCATGACTCATATTGGAAAGAAATTCGCTTTTCGCCTTGCTTGCAATTGTAGCTTTATCAAGAGCGTCATTGAGCATTGTGTTGTAAATGCTGCGCATGATAACGCCGGCGATTGTGCTTGCTGTCATCGCGACAAAGGATTTTTCATTATCTGTCCAGCGGCGTATATTTCCCTGCTCAACTGATAAAACACCCCACAATCTGCCTTCTACATAAAGAGGCGCGGTTATGAAAGCCCTTACTCCGTCTTCCATCAGCGACTTGTGCGTATAAAGCACGCTTCCGGAAATATCGTCATAGCAGACAACAGGCAACGTTGCGCAGTCAGGAAGCCTGTCAGGAAAAGCGGATTTAATGCTGTCCAGCATGTCAACTTTGGAAGATTTAATTTTTGAATTTTTAGAGTTCCAGAAATAGTTAAGGGAAGTTACCTGTTCATGATAATCAATGCTTATAATGACAACGCGGGATACCTTGTGGAAATTTCCGAGCTTGGCAATTGCCTCCCCTATTAATGTTTCAGAATCGCCTGACGAAATAAAACCGCGAGAGATACCAGATATAAGCTCCTGCTGCTCCAGCCTGATTTTAATAAGCTCGCTTTGTTCACGGATATTTTCCAGCATTTTTCTGGTACTGCGTAAATCGTATTTATAGGAGATAACCATTTTCTTGCCCCTGTAGGTTATCTCTGTAAGCGTATTCTCCATGGGAATTAATTCACCGTTCAGCGATTTGTGAACCCATTCAAATTTGGATTGTTTTCCCCTAAATACATCGTCTCTTTCTTCTACGGCTCTTCCGAATGTTTTCTGACCGTCAGGCTGGGATTCCGGCAGAAACATCGTCCAGTAATTTTCAAGAACAAATTCCTTTTCATGACAGCCTAAAATCTTCATCATGGCATCGTTGCAGTCGACAGGATTTAAATCCGCGTTAAAAAGCACATACGGGATCGGACTTGCTTCTGTAATCGCATGAGTCATTTCCTCGGCTTCGGTTATTGCTTTTTCAAGTTCTTTTACATTGTGTACGTCATATTGATATGCCAAAACCCTGTACTTGCCGTTATACATTACCCTTGTAAGAGTAGTTTCAAAAGGAATGTTAATTCCCAGTTTTGTCCGGTGAACCCATTCAAAAGCCTGCGATTCCCCGTCAAGAGCTTTTTTTATCAGCTCAAGGGCTTTCTCGTCGGATCTTTTTCCATCCGGCTGAAATTCCGGCGAAAAATCGTGAAAATGACCCAGGTAATTTTCTTTTGTTGTATTCAGAATATCCAGAATAGCGCTGTTGCAGTCTATAATATTTAACTTATCATCGGCGACCGTAAAACCTAACGGCATGTCAGCCACCATGGCGCGTGTAAATTCATCCGCGGCAATTACAGCTTCTTCCATTCTTTTAAAATTCCGCATATCGTACTGATAGGCGAGTAAAATATATTTTCCCTTGTATTCTGCGCGCGTTAGGGTGATTTCAAAAGGAATACGCTCTTTTGAGCTTGATAAATGCAGCCATTCGAACACAAATTTCTCGCCGCCCAGCAGAGCGCGCCTGTGAACATCATTTACCTTATCAATTGATTTTGATCCGTCCTTCTGATATTCAGGCATAAACTCGGAAAAATTATCAAGAAAATATTCTTTCGTCGTTCCAAGCCAATTTAAAATAGTATCATTGCAGTCAATAAAATTATAATTATCATCAACAACATTGAAACCGACAGGAAGATTGTCAATTGTAGCGCGGTAAAATTCATTCGCGTCCCTGATATCACGCTCCATGTCCGCGCGGATTATTGTGTTTACATATAAAAAAGACGCTGAATGCATCATATCCGCGGTTTCATCGTCAAAAAAACGTTCTTTATGAAGATCCTCGTAAATTACAAATCCCCAGAAATTATTAGAAATAAAAATCGGCGTAACAAAAATCGACATCATCCCGAATGATTTAAGCAACTGCGCTTCAGGCAAAAGATTTACAGGACCGTTAATGGCTTCATTATTATCCAGAATTTCTTTCCAGCGCGGAAACACGCTTAAATACGTTATATCCTGAAAGGATTCAAGAGGCTTTACAGCGCCGCCTTCTTCCCTGAACCAGCGGTAGATCTGCGAAAGGTAAAGTCCGTCAGGTTTATCTGCATTACGCCATACAGAAAACCTGTCTACGTTAATCATATCGGCAATCTGCCTGACCGCGGAAGACATTGTTTCTTCGAATGATTCGCCTGTCTTCGAGAGAAACATAATCGCGGCGGCATTCAACGTTTTTGCCAGCTTTTCCCGGCGTTTCAGCGCCGCCACTGTACTGTCTGTGTTATGCGTCATTTCATTCCTGATTAACGCATCGGCGCATAACCGCGCCGCCGAAGAAAGCAGGTTAACGCAGTCTTCGGGAAAATACCTGCAGTTGTCATGATCTTCAAGGGTAACAATTCCCCAGAATTCTCCGTTGTAAAAAACAGGAACCATTAATATCGATTTAATTCCGCGTGAACCGCAGAAAGCCGCCTGCTCACTGTCCATATCGCTTATATTGCTGTGAACAAACCCGCCCTTTTTCAGTTTATCAAGCCAGCTTACAGCAACAGGAAGTTCCTCAGACGCAGTACTGCCGTATGCCAATGTCAGTTTTAAATTTTTCCCTATGTTGTCAAACCGGTAAATACCGATTTGGTTCAGCTCTGCCGCGTCAGCAATCTTTTTTAATCCGCTGGATATATCCTCGTTAAACGATTGAACATTACAGGCTGTAAAAACATTAATTACATTATTCAGCGCGTTGATAATATTTTCACGATATCCTGCATCACCGGCGGCACTTATCATATTCCGAATTTTATACCATAACATACCTTTAAATCAATAAAAAGAAACGTCTGCATGTAATCCCTGCCTTGAAATCTACAAAAAAAAACAGGATACTTACAATATGGATTCAGGACAGGTAATATCCATTGTCAGCCAATTATCTTTCGGCGCTTTTGCTGTTTTTCTGGCAATAATGCTCTGGCCAAGAACAAGGGATACGGCATGGATGTTAATAATAATCGGAGTTATTGTTTCATACATTGAAATTGTTTATTCAATTCTGGGTTTTTTCGGAATGGGCGCCGGAGAATTTTTAATGATCGGCTCGGTTCCTGCAATGCTTTTTATACTGCCGCTTTTACGAACATCTTTTTTTATCGCCGGTTTATTGATAATGGTAATCAGGCAATACAGAAATAAATGACAGAAAAATTCCTATCTGTCTTTTGACCCTTTTATCAGCGCGTCAGAAACACTCTGCGGCACTTTCGCGTATTTTTCAAATTCCATTGTGAATTCCGCTTTACCCTGCGTAAGAGAACGCAGTGTTGTAGAGTAGCCGAACATTTCGCTTAACGGCACTTCCGCTTCAACGCGGGAAAAATGTCCGTCTTCAACTGACGATGAAATGATGCCCCGTCTTTGATTAATCGAACCGAAAATATTTCCCTGAAATTCAGTCGGACCTTCTACCGATACTTTCATGATCGGTTCCAGAATGACAGCTTTTGCCTTGCTGTACGCTTCGCGGAAAGCGCCGATTGCCGCTGACTGAAACGCAATGTCAGAGGAGTCAACCGGATGATTCTGACCGTCATTGATTACGCAGCGTATGTTGACAATCGGGAATCCGATCACGCTGCCTTTTTTAACCGCCTCTTTAAAACCTTTATCGCAGCTTGGCACATATTCGGTCGGAATCGCCCCGCCCTTAATCATATCTACAAATTCATAATCGCCGTCCGCGTAAGGTTCCATGTAACCAGCTNCCCTGCCGTACTGACCTGCGCCGCCTGTCTGCTTTCTGTGCGTATAATTAAACTCAGCTTTTTGAGTAATGGTTTCGCGGTAGGCAACCTGAGGCATTCCGGTATCAACTTCGCATTTATACTCGCGGCGCATCCTTTCGATATAAACCTCTAGGTGAAGCTCTCCCATTCCCCTGATAATTGTCTGGTTCGATTCCGGATCAACATAAGTCTGAAATGTCGGATCTTCTTTTGTAAAACGATTCAGCGCTTTAGCCATTTGGTCGGCGCTTTTCTTGTCTTTCGGATTTACAGCAAGCGAGATAACGGGAGAAGGAACAAACATCGATGTCATCGCGTAATTCAGTCCGCCGCCGCAGAACGTATCGCCGCTTGCGCACTCAATTCCAAAAAGCGCGACAATATCGCCGGGCGCTCCTTCGTTGATGTCTTCCATACTGTCCGCGTGCATGCGCACAAGACGTCCTATCTTGAATTTTTTTCTCGCCCGAGTATTAACAAGTTCATCGCCCTTTTTTAATTTACCTTGATAAATGCGCACATAAGTAAGCTGACCGTACTGACCGTCATCAAGCTTAAAACCAAGCGCGACTGTCGGATTTTTTTCGTCCGAAGACAGTTTAATTTTATTTTCATTGTCATCAAGATCCAGAGCGTAATTTTTTACTTCGTCGGGATTTGGGAGGTAATGCGTTACTCCGTCCAGCAATGGCTGAATACCCTTGAATTTGTAGGCTGAGCCCAGCATGACGGGAACAAATTTCTCGCCCAGAGTTCCCATGCGTATCGCAGCGCGGATCATGTCTTCGGGAATTGCCTTTCCTTCCAGATACTTTTCCGCAAGTTCGTCGGAAAACATCGATATTGCATCTAACAATTCTTCGCGGTATTTTTCGGCTTCATCCTTTAAATGTTCCGGTATCTCGGCATGGCGGATGTTCTCTCCCTGCTCGCCGTCAAAGTAGACTGCCTTCATGGTAATTAAATCGACAACGCCTTCCAGTTTATCTTCAAGCCCGATCGGTATCTGGATCATGACCGCGTTAAGACCGAGTTTTTCCCTTAGCTGCATTCTCACTTTAAAAGGGTTCGCCCCCGTGCGGTCGCATTTGTTTACAAAAGCGATGCGGGGAACATTATAACGCTTAAGCTGGCGATCCACGGTAATTGACTGGGACTGCACGCCGCCCACCGCGCAAAGAACGAGAACCGCCCCGTCAAGGACACGCAGGGAACGCTCAACCTCAATGGTGAAATCGACGTGCCCTGGAGTGTCAATTACGTTAATTGTGTAATCCTTCCATGTGACCTGGGTGGCGGCTGATTGAATTGTAATGCCGCGCTCGCGCTCAAGCTCCATATGATCCATTGTCGCGCCTACGCCGTCCTTTCCCCGGACTTCGTGAATAGCGTGAATTTTCTTGCTATAAAATAGAATACGCTCAGACAGGGTCGTTTTCCCCGAATCAATATGTGCGCTAATCCCGATATTACGCATTTTACCGGTATCAATACTCATTATCAAAAACTCCTTAAATATGCAAAAAATGCTTATGTACGGTAAAGAATAGCAATATATGCAAATATATTCAATATGAGCTTTTTACATAAATTCATTAATTTTACACCGGTTATCCACATGAAAATGACGGAATTATATATATTTTTAAAATACTTATAAACCGTTGACATATACGGATAAATAAATTATTTTATACGTACGGAGGATCGTATGACAAAAAAATTAACTTTAAGTATGGATTCTAACGTAGTTGAATTTGCTCACAATTTTTCTCAAAAATATAATAAGCCAATTTCAAGGATAATAGAAGATTACTTTATTATTTTAAGAGAACAAAATACAACCGAATTACCAAAAAACCTCAAAGATATATATGGTATTTTTGAAGGGCTTGATTCTCCTGATAAAAAAGAGTTGAGGAGAACATTCCATGAAAAATATAATAATTGATATAAATATTTTAATGGATTTTCTCTTTAAGAGAACAGGACATGAAAAAGTTTTAGAAATATTTATTAGTTGCACTACAGGTGTATTAAAAGGTTTTGTATGCGCTCATGAGATAACAACATTATATTACTTTCTAAATAAATCAATAAAAGATAAAAATAAAATCAGAATATCCCTATCGGGAATTATGAATCAATTTAAGATAATTGAAGTTAATAAAATTATATTGGAGAAATCATTATATTCAGAGATTGATGACTTTGAAGATGCAGTAATTGAAGTATCCGCTTCTATGAATAATATTGATTATATAATAACAAGAAATATAAAAGATTTTAAAAAGAGTAAAGTTAAAACTATTACACCGGATGAATTAATCGCTATTTTAAAAAATAATAAATAGTAAGCAATTACCGGTAAAAGGGTAAACAGTATATCAGGTTCCTATGCAAAGGTTCAAATACGTATCCAAAAAATGACACCTGCATTTCAAACGCTGTCATTCTTTTTCACTGAGAAAAATAAATGATTCTGTTTATATTTACAGCCTTTTTATTATTTAAAAAGAAGATATTAACAAAATTCCTATTTCCTTTATAATTCCTCTGTGCCGCCGTGTGAAAAATTCCGGAACATACCTTTAATAAGTATAGAAATGTTTTATTGCTTAAAAGAGATTGAAAATAAGTGTCCGTCACCCATACAAATTCGAAATCGCATACAATGGAATAATATCGAATTTTCCCTTTTGAGCGAAATTTTCCAGGGATGTCCTGATGCCTCGGGAGATGTTTTTCTCTTTCATGAAGATTTCAAGGCTTTTCATTCCGCCCTGGGCGCCTGATTTTACTTCAACAGGTACAATCGTTGTCCCGCGCTGGACAAGGTAGTCAATCTGCGCGCTGCTTTGCGCTTTCTCCCTGCTCCAGCAGTAAAGCTGTCTTTGGGCGTGAGTGCCGCCGTTTTTAATCAGTTCAAGCCCCGCGAATATTTCGGCTAACGCTCCTTTGTTGACGGTTTTAAAATCATCCGCCAAAAGAATTTTCGCCATGTCAATGCCGAGTATGTGCAGGAAAATGCCGGTATCACAGGGAATTATACGCCTGTATTTTGGATTAATTTCCGCGCCGATGGGGATGCCGTTGGCGGCGCTGTGCGTAACAGGGACGGCGAGTCCCGCCATTATAAGCAAATCCAGAGCCTGTTTAACCCTGGCGTTTCCGGTTTCGAAAGCCGCACGCTCATAGATAAATTTGCCCTGTGCCTGACGCATCACCGATTCAAAAACCTCGTTTATAACAAGCGAAGGCATTCTGCCGCGGTATTTTGAGAAATCATCCCTGAATGTTGTTATTATATCCTCGATTATTTTATGACATTTCAATAAATCCCTTGTTTGCACATAACAGGCGACCGCTTCCGGCATGCCTCCTGTAAGCATGAAAATTTTCAGGCGATCAATTAACTGCCTGTGGACAGGCGGCGGCAGCGGCTTGTCTGGGCATGCGTTCCTGCATGTCTGAGCAAGAATGTCTTCGCCTAACGCTCCCAGAAACTCATAAAACGAGAGCGGATACATGAACTCAGAATGAAGCCTGCCGACGCCGAATGACGGAGTCTCGCCAATCGCGAATTCAAGAAGGGAGCCTGCCGCGATAACATGCTGCTGCGGGTATTTTTCATAAAAATATCTTAATGACCTGATAACTTCGATACAGCTCTGGATTTCATCAAAAAACAAAAGCGTTTCGCCGGGAATAATCGGTTTTTGCACATAAACGGAAAGACGGCTGCATAATTCGGCAGGGTCAAGATTCATCCTGAAAAATTCTCCCGCTTCGGCATCATCATCAAAGTTGATTTCCACATAATGCCTGAATTGTTTTCCCAGCGTTCTGGCTGCCGTTGTTTTTCCAACCTGCCTTGCGCCTCTGAGTAAAATCGGTTTTCTGCCTTCATCCTCAGCCCAAGAGACCAAAACTGAGTCAATATTCCTTGTAAAATACTCATTTTTCATAACAATTAAATTATAAGGGTAATAATAATGATTTTTTATCAAAATATCAAGGTAAAAAATAACATATTCATTAAAATATAAGGGTAATAACCAGCTTCGTCTTTATTTGCTCAAACCAATAAAAACTTTTATAATATAAGTATGGTAAAAACCATTTCCCTTTTAATCTTTCTCCTGTCATTATCCGGGTTTTGCGGCGCCCAGTATTATTATTTTATTGACGAAAATCCTCCGGTAGAGGTTAATGTTACTGTGAATAAATCATTGGATTCCAGAAATGAAGGTTTTGGTGTTACATGGACTGCAAAAGAAGATATAAAGGAATTTGAAATATTTTTTCAAAGGGAAGGTTCGCAGATCGTTTCTTTTTACAGTAATCCGGATATTAGTTTTGATCGTTCCGCCGATAACTACAGTTCCATGCTGAATATTACTGTTATGGGGAGAGCGTTATTAACGCCTGATAATCACAGATGGCGGATTGGAATTCGGTGTAAAGGTAAAATGATGTATAACGGCAGAACAAGCAACCCGTCGGATATTCTCTGGTCGGATTACATTGAGATGGCGCAAAGATAACAGCTGCCGCATGTCCGGCATTAATAATTTTGTCAAGGAAAAAATGACTGCAAAAAAAGTTCATCAATTATCCATGGGTTGTATTCTTCTGGTGTCAATCTACCCGGTTTACATGGGCATTATTATGCTTTGGGGACATATAAGAAACGGAGGCGTTGCCGCTGCCGATTATCCAAGTTATATAATCCCGTACGCGCCGATAGCTGTCGCGTTAATTATCTGCGCGGCATTTTTGCCTTTATTTTACAGAAACTGCAAAAAGCTCACTCTTCCTGCGCTTACCGCCCTCGGAGCGGCGGTCTTTTTGTTAGCTGAAATCGGATTTGAGCGGATTGCAGTTTTTACCGATCTTTCGCATAAAGTAAATGTCGAAATCTGGCAGTTACTGTCCTGTATTGCGACTCCGCAGGTAAAACGATCCGTTTGGGATTCTTTAAGCATAAGGTACAATCCGCTTTTTAAAATTCATTTTTATGCAATTTCGCTTTTAATTATAACAGCCGTTATTGGCATTATTTACGGATTTTACAAAATGGC
>WQTD01000033.1 GCA_009786455.1 Treponema sp. | reverse complement strand
CGATCATTGGTATAAAAACTTAAAAACCTTCCTGTGTGGTCGGTTCCCGGAGTATTAACATAACGCGCGTCAAGACCGTCAAGCTCGTTAGGTTCAAAAACCGCCCAAACGCCGACGAACCCCGGGTTCTCTTCAATCAGGGTATGCAGCAAATAATTGACCAAATCACGCCTTCCTTCAGGAGCGACAACATCGTTAATATCAGCTACAAACATGGAAAAAGCCCTGATTTCATCAAAAGGGACTTCTAAAAACGCTTTAATGGCGCCAGCGGTTACAGCCGTGATATTTTGGGCATTATCATCTGAAATAGCCGTAATTGAACTTGAAGCGATCATCGACGCGGCAACGGTTAAACCGCCGATGCCGACCAGATTAACCGCGGAAATGATAAGAATGAGTTTTAATCCAATTTTCATGACACCCTCTCTATGCTTGATTTTTAGCTGCAAAAATATATATCAACCCTATTTTAGCATATATATCTTATATTAGTACATGATAATCCCTAACGCCAGTAATAAAAATAAAAAGAAAGTAATTTTTTGTAAGGCAAAACACCATATTCACACCCATATAAGGGTATGAAAACATTATTAATAAAACTGTTGGTTGGTTTTGCATTGGTTCTTCAGTTTACAGGATGCGCAGATCATTTTTCATCGGTTTTTATCCTGGAGATACCCAAAACGCCGGAAAACTGGGTTTCCATACTCGGGCAGCCTCACTGGAAAGTGGAATGGTTTGATAAAAACGGGGAAATACAGTCAAAAGTTGTCTTTCCCGGGCATAATACGGAAGCGGAACTGCCTGTAACATGGGTAAACCCTGTAACAGCCTGGCCTTTCTGGCCTGAACACAGCCTTATCCCGGGCAATTTTAAACCGGCGGGCGCGTTGTTTCCGTTTGACTGTTCAGACGGCAGGATGATCTTAAGCTGGGAAGCGGGAGTAGACGCATTTTTTTACAAAGAGCTTGCGTTTGCAAACAGTTTGAACGAGAAGAAAATACCTTCTAATTATGACTGGCTCAGATTTCGGGAACTCTTTAAAACAAACGTACTGGACAGCGCAGCAGTTAAAGACCCTTGGTTAATTGACTGGCATTATGTAGCCGGAAAAACCATCGAATCAAATTTTGACCGCCGCCGTCTCATCCCCCAGGCTGTAACTCATTTGAATATTCCGGCACCTTCCGGCACATGGTACGACTCTTCACCTTTCAGCGACCCGTTATATTTTCCGCAGGAAGAAACACCCGCTTTCCCGTTAAACACAGGCTCTAGTGTGTGGGTCTCTTCCGAAGGAATCCTTCGTACAAACGGAAAAACATGGGTTTTTACAATGTGGAAAAATAAGGAATCGACAACTTCTCCCTAGAAGCCGGACTATTGTTTCCGTAAATTCAGGAGATATATGGTATGATTACAGGTGTCTTTGTTATAATTAGTGTTTGTCTATAAAGTCGGTTACTTTATAGACAAACCTTTCATTTTCTCGTCTAAAGACTGCGAAAATGCGTTTTTTTTAAGTAGTCTGTCTGTAATGTGTCCACATTACAGACAGACCCTAATTAGTGTAATCGATACTGATGGAGTATATTTTGGCGAAAATCTGCCTGTGCCTTACCGCAAAAACATTGGATCGCAACCTGGAAATCCTGAATAAATACAGAAAATTTACTGATATTGCCGAATTAAGGGTAGACTGCCTTGATGATGACGAACGGCTTTATATACGCCGTTTCCCTGAACTTGCGGGAATGCCCGTTATCCTTACGATAAGGCGTGATACTGACGGCGGTCAATTTGTAGGAGGCGAAGGCGCAAGGGTTAAACTGCTTGCCCGCGGTCTTGCTTTTGCCAAAGCTGACACAAGGTTAAATTTCGCCTATGTCGATATTGAAGAAGATTTCAGCGTACCAAGCCTTGAAGAAGCCGCAAGAACGTTCGGTACAAGAATTATCAGATCATATCATGATATGAACGGAATCATTGAAAACATTCCGGGTAAAATAAAATCGATGCAGCGTTCGGGGGATGAGATTGTAAAAATTGCAGTTTCGGTTAAATCCACAGCCGATATTTTACAGGTGATGAAAGCGTCAAAATCATGTCCTAATACGGACAAGATACTGATATGCATGGGACATTACGGCATTTGTTCCAGAATATTGGCAGAAAGGTTCGGATCGTTTTTAAGCTATGCAAGCGCGTTATCCGAACAGGAATCACCGGGGGCTCCGGGACAACTTGATGTAAAGGAAATTGCAGAGTTGTACCGCTTCCGCAGAATCAGCAAGAAAACAAGAGTATACGGCATTATCGGCAATCCGCTGAAATCAAGCGTCAGCCCGTGGTTCTTCAATACGGTTTTCGGACTTGAAAACGCAGACGCGGTTTATGTTCCGTTCCCGACAGATTCCGTCAGTAATTTTTTTGAACTTGCAAATGAACTGGAAATCAAGGGGTTTTCCGTTACGGTTCCCCACAAGGAATCAGTTCTTTATGAGCTGGCAAGATGCACTGAAACAGTTTTGTCAATCAGCGCGTGCAACACTGTCAGTTTTACAGAAAACGGCTGGTTCGGCGAGAACACAGACTGTACGGGTTTTTCAGATTCGATTCTTGCGTTTCTTGGCAGGAAAGACCTGAAGAGAAAAAAAATAACCATTATTGGAGCAGGCGGTGTTGCGCGCGCAGTAGCCGTCGCAGTCTACCGTCTTGGAGGCAAAGTCCTGATACTGAACCGTACAATTAACAAAGCAAAAAATATCGCGTCACAGTATAAATTCCGCTGGGGAGGACTTGATAATCAGGGAATTGAAATGATGTCAAAATATAATGACATAGTAATTCAGACTACAACGGCAGGAATGGAAGGGAATGACGATACTGATCCTCTGGACCTTTACAATTTCTCAGGGAAAGAAGCGGTGATGGATTTAATTTACATTCCCGGTAAAACGCATTTTTTAAAACGCGCTGAAGAAGCAGGATGTAAAATCATCAACGGATATGATACTGTAATACGTCAGGCCTGTACGCAGTATGCAAGTTTCTTCGGAAGGGAAATTCCGCATCAGTTATTATCACAGGTGAATACGCCGGGAGCATATACATGGAACAAGATTTAAAAAAACTGATGAATGAAGAGCAGTTAAAACAGCGCGAACAGCTAAAACTGCTGGCAGGCAAAGCCGCAGTTGACGCGCTGGTAAAAAGCGGCATGAAACTCGGACTTGGTACAGGATCGACCGCGATACACGCTGTCAGAAGGGTAGGCGAACTTTTGGCGCAGGGAACGTTACGGGACATTTGCGCGTTTGCGACCAGCCTTCAAACGGAAATTGAATGTGAAAAACTCGGAATACCATTCTACACGCTAAATTCACGGGAACTGGCCGACGGACTGGATTTAACAATAGATGGCGCTGATGAAATTGATCCGCAGAACCGGCTCATTAAAGGAGGCGGCGGAGCTTTATTAATTGAAAAAGTCACCGCATATTCATCATCATTATACGCAATAGTCGCTGATGAATCAAAATTGACTGATCGTCTGGGATACGGTTTTCCTGTTCCTGTAGAGGTAATCCCCGCAGCCAGAGTGCAGGCGGCAAAAGCGCTTGACAGATTAGGCGCAAAGGTTATACTTAGGGAGGCAGTACGAAAAGCCGGACCTGTAATTACTGAACACGGAAATATAATTCTGGACATCCGCTTTAACCTTCCTGCAATGCAGGGTAAAACGATAGATCCTTCAATAATGGAAGCAGAGTTGAATCAAATCCCCGGCATCGTAGAAAACGGTTTTTTCACGCGAAAGCCGCTCATGGCTTTTATTGCCCGTTCTGACGGAACAGTAGAAACCCGTCCTGCTGTCTGAGCTTTTTGCAAAACTAGGTTAGTTCCGCAAGAGGCGAGGCTGCGCAGTTTCTCACCCTACGGGCTGCGAAACAAGCTTTTTCATTGGAGGAATTAAAAATGAAAGAAGATGTAGAAGAGATCGCAGCCCGCGTAAAAGAGCTGCGGGAAATTTCAGAAATACCCGCGGAGGATCTGGCTAAAGAACTTGGATTCGCCGCTGAAGAATATATTGCATGGGAGTCCGCGCAAAAGGATTTCCCCGTAGGCGCGCTTGTAGAAATTGCAAGCCGTTTTAAGGTGGATCTTTCCGAACTGATAAGCGGGAAAGCATCCAAATTAAAAACCTTTTGCGTTACGCGCAATGGACAGGCTCCCGAAGTAAGCCGCCGCCCGATGTACGGCTACTGGAATCTCGCTTATAACTTCCACAGGAAAAAAGCGGAACCGTTCCTTGTCGAAGCGTCGGCGGAAACAGAAAATAAACCCATCAGTTTGAATACCCACCCGGGACAGGAGTTTAATTATGTATTGGAGGGACGGCTGCTGATATCGATCAGCGGCCACGACATTGAACTTGAGCCGGGAGACTGCATATATTATGACTCCAGCGAGCCTCATGGTATGAAGGCTCTTGGAGGAAAAGCGGCTCAGTTCCTTGCGATCGTATTCTGAACGGTCTGCATCGGTCTGGCTTCTGATATTTAAAACCGTTTAACACAGGAGAATTATATGTCACTTCTTGACAAATACTTGCCAAAAAAAGAATTTGAATCTTATGAGGATTTTTACAAAAATTATTCCGTAAACATTCCCCAAAATTTTAATTTCGCGTATGACGTCATTGATACGCTTGCGAAGAACAGTGCAAAGAAACGGGCGCTGCAATGGTGTGATGAAAAAGGAGCGCAGGCGGAATTCACTTTTGAAGAAATTAAAAATCAGACAAATAAAGCGGCAAACATACTTCAAAAAGCCGGTATCGGCAAAGGCGACGCAGTTATGCTGATATTGAAACGCCGGTGGGAATACTGGCCGGTGCTGCTTGCCCTGCATAAACTTGGAGCAATAGCAATTCCCGCTACCCACCTTCTGACTACCAAGGACATTGTATACAGATGCAATGCCGCTGACATAAAAGGGATTATTTGCGTTGATGATGTTGATTTAATGGGCAGAATTGATGAAGCAGAACTAATCATGGGACAAAGCACAGAATCCCACGGATTATCAAACTTTTCCTATAAGGCGTATGTTCGCTCTGTTCATACCCCGGACGAATACGATCCTGCAAAAGTATTAAAGGAAAAAATATCCGGAAAAACAAGAACAATGAAAAATACAGAACCTTTTACAGGCAGCGTAACAGACGGAGCTGCCGGAGTACACGGGGAAATTACAGAAGCAAAAACAGCGTTTTTCATGGCAGAACCTCAGATGGAATGGATTAATTTCAGACCTCTTATGAACAACGCTTCGGCGGAATTTATAAAACCTGAGAATGTAAACATAAACAGCGACATCATGCTTTTATATTTTACATCGGGCACAACAGGTATGCCGAAAATGGTTCGCCATGATTTTTCTTATCCGCTGGGGCATATTGCAACCGCGAGATATTGGCATCAGGTAATCCCTGACGGATTACATCTGACAGTCGCCGACACAGGCTGGGCGAAGGCTGCGTGGGGCTGCATTTACGGTCAATGGCTGTGTGAAGCGGGGATTTTTATCTATGATTATGACCGGTTTGTGCCTTCCGCTATGCTGGAAGTAATGAGCAAATACCGCCTGACAAGTTTCTGCGCTCCTCCGACAATTTACCGTTTTTTCATAAAGGAAGATTTGAAAAAATACGATTTTTCCGCACTTACGCATTGCAGTGTCGCGGGAGAACCCTTAAACCCTGAGATTTACGAACAGTTCCTTGCAGGCACAGGAATTAAACTGAGGGAGTGTTACGGTCAGACTGAACTTACAGTTTCACTTTGCACATGGCCGTGGCTTGAACCGAAACCAGGTTCAATGGGCAAGCCGGCTCCCGGTTATGATATCGACCTTGTGCGTGATGACGGCTCGCCATGCAGCATGGGCGAAGAAGGACAGATAATAGTCAGAACGGATATTAAAAAGCCATACGGAATGTTCGGAGGATACTACAGGGACAAATCTCTTACTTCAAGCGTATGGTACAATAACATCTATTACACAGGCGACGTAGCCTGGAAAGACGAAGACGGCTACTACTGGTTTGTCGGACGCAATGACGATGTTATCAAAAGCTCGGGATACCGCATCGGACCGTTTGAAGTGGAAAGCGCATTGATGGAACATCCGGCTGTACTTGAATGCGCCATCACAGGAGTCCCTGATCCGGATCGCGGAACAGCTGTCAAGGCAACTATTGTTCTTGCTAAGGATTTTTCGCCGTCAGATGAATTGAAGACAGAACTGCAGAATCACGTAAAAAGAACTACCGCTCCGTATAAATATCCGCGTATAATAGAGTTTACCTCTGAGCTGCCAAAAACAATAAGCGGAAAAATCCGTCGCGTGCAGATAAGGGAAGAAGACGGAGTGTAACCAAAAAGGAGAAAGTTATGGAAAACATCAAGGAACAATTAAAGGAAATTACTGATGACAACTATATTAAAAGCGAGTTGTATGAAAAGTTCAATGTAAAAAGAGGCTTGCGCAACTCGGACGGCACCGGTGTACTGGTCGGTCTTACCCGCGTCGGCGAAGTACACGGTTACATAGTGGACGAAGGCGAGAAAGTTGCCGTCCCGGGGAAACTTTACTACAGGGGAGTCGATGTCGAAGACATTACCTCAGCTGCCGCAAAAGACGGGCGTTTTTGTTTTGAAGAGACAATTTACCTTCTGCTCTTCGGCAGATTGCCGAACAGAAAGCAGCTTCTTGATTTTACGGAACTGCTTGGGAGCAACAGAGCGCTTCCCAAAAATTTCGCGGAAGATGTAATAATGAGGGCTCCGTCAAAAGACATAATGAACAAACTCGGCTCTTCGATTTTCGCGCTTTATCCCTTCGATGAAGCGCCCGAAGATCAATCCCCGGAAAATGTACTGCGTCAATGCATCAATCTGATAGCGCGCTTCCCGACAATTGTCGCGTATGCGTATATGTCAAAGAAACATTATTTTGACAATGAAAGCCTTGTCATTCATCCTTCCGATCCGACATTTTCCACCGCGGAAACTTTACTATCACTTATCAGACCGGATCAAAAGTATACTGAATATGAAGCGCAGCTTCTGGACCTTGCTCTGGTTCTTCACGCCGAACACGGCGGCGGAAATAACTCAACATTCGCGGTTCATGTTGTCTCCTCTGCGGATACCGATACATATTCAACAATCGCTTCAGGCATCGGCTCGCTTAAAGGTTTCAAACACGGCGGGGCGAACGCGAAAGTAATCAGCATGATGGATAACATCATGAAGAACGTAAAAAACTGGGAAAGCGAAGAGGAAGTATCCGCATATCTTGAAAAAATTCTGAAAGGCGAAGCCTATGACGGGACAAGATTGATCTATGGCCAGGGACATGCCGTTTATACAATAACCGATCCGCGAGCAATCCTGCTGCGCGATAAAGCCGAAGCTCTCGCCGAAGAAAAAGGACTTATGAAAGAATTTAACCTTCACCGCCTTATTGAACGCCTTGTTCCTGTTGTCTTTAAAAGGGTAAAGGGATCGGACAAGGAAATATGCACAAACGTCGATTTTTATTCAGGCTTTGTTTATAAAATGCTAGGTATTCCGGCAGAACTTAACACTCCCATTTTCGCGATAAGCCGCATCGCCGGCTGGTGCGCTCACCGTCTGGAAGAAATAATAACCGGCGGCAGAATCATCCGTCCCGCGTATAAATGCGTACAGCAGCGAAACGAATACATTGAAATTGAAAAACGAAAAGACGGCTTGCTGCTGTGGCTTAAAAAAATATTGCATATATAAAAATCAAAACGCCGTACATGCCCAGCGCATGCACGGCGTTCTGCCCGAAAATTTAGTTATGCAAACTCTCTTACTTTTTTAACCAGCTCTTGGAGGCGCTGTTGGCGCGGGTGTAAGTGCCTATACCTCCGGAGCGCTCATCCTTTATGAAATATGTACTTTGTATATCGCCGGGAAATGCGTTATTTGAAAAACCCAACTTGCTTATCGTTCCCTGTAGGGTGATGCTGGTAAGGTTATCGCATTTACTGAATGAGTTCATTTTAAGAGAAGTCACACTGGCCGGGATAACGATACTGGTAAGGCTTGTACAGTTTAAAAACGCATTTGTTTCGATGGAAGTCACCTTGCTGCCGATGGTGACTTTACTAAGACTTGTACAATTTGCAAACGCGTTTCCGCCGATAGTAGTCACGTTATTGCCGATGACAACAGTGGTAAGATCCCGGCAGCCTTCGAACGTATTCAAACCGATAGCAGTCACTCTGTTGCCGATGGTGGCGCTGGTGAGATTTTTGCAGCCTCTAAACGCGCTTGGACCGAGGGTGTCCACGTTATTGGAAATGACAATAGTGGAAATACCTGTGTTTTCGAAAGCGCTTCCGCCGATACTGGTTACGCTATTTGGAATGGTGAGTCTCGCAAGATTAACGCAGCCCTTGAACGCGTTAAGCTCGATTTTAGCCACGTTACCGCCTATAACAACGCTGGTAATGCCCGGTAAATTTTCAAATCCGCCGATAGCGACTACTGTTACAGGTCTGTTGTTATGATTAGCCGGTATCACTATCGCGCCGCTTATTGCCGTACCTGCTTTCACAGAGTATTCATTGTTATTGTTTATTGCTGTATACGCAAGCCCGGCTGTACCGGCATCCTGACCAAACACCATTGTTGTTTGCAGCGCCACAAGCGCGATAAATCCGACAACCTTCAATAAATCTTTCATTTCAAACTCCTTACTTGCGATTATCCGCTCCGTTTGAGCTGATAATCTTTATTTATACGCCTTAAGCGGGTATTTCCTATAACGTAGATACTGCGTTCGAAAAATATAATAACATGTGAAAAGGAATTAGTAAATATTATATTTATTAAGAGAACCTCTAAAAACCAAAAAAGTTTCAATGATTCACAATATTCACATTTTTTTCTGTATTATAATGAAAATTGATTGTCACTTTGTTATATTGCCGAAATCATGCCTGCGTATTTTTTCTAACCCGCAACGGTATGCGCTGACGCTTGCCGATAGTTTAAAAAATTGAAATCTAAGGCAGCATTCCCAAAAACTCAAGTTTGGAACAGCCTCAATTAAACCAAAATAATTCTTTCTTCAACAGCCTATTCGTCAGCTTCCTGTACCTTGAACTCAGCGCGCGCCCTGACAACTTCATCTGCGATACGTCCGGTAATCGGAGCGTAGTGGCTGAAGTCCACGTTAAAAGAGCCGGTTCCCGATGTAATTGAGCGAAGGTCAATCGAATAACGCAGGAGCTCCGCCATGGGGACTTCGGCGCGTACTTCCGCGATTCCGCCCGCTGAATCCTGCCCGAGTATCTTGCCGCGTTTGCCGGAAAGATCGCTCATAACATCGCCGAGGAATTTTTCTTCGATAAAAACTGTCAGGTTCATAATCGGTTCTAATAGCGTAGGAGCAGCCTGCTTCATGGCTTCGCGGAACGCGTTGCGCGCGGCGAGTTTGAAAGACAATTCATTGGAATCTACAGGGTGATATTTACCGTCAGTGATTTTTACTTCAACGTCAACGACAGGATAGCTTGCCATTGTGCCGTGCGCCATTCCTTCAACAATGCCCTTTTCAACGCCGGGGATGTAGTTCTTCGGGATCGCTCCGCCGAAAATCGCATTGACAAACTGATAATTTTCGCCGCGGGCAAGAGGGGCGATTTCAAGCACGACCTTTCCGTACTGACCGTGTCCGCCTGTCTGTTTCTTGTGCGTATACTCAGCGCCCGATTTTTTTGTNATNGTTTCGCGGTATGCGATTTTCGGAACGCGGGTTTCNACNTCAATCTTTTGATTGTTTTTAATTTTATCAAGAATGATATTTATCTGAAGCTCNCCCATGCCGGAAATGACGGATTCTTTTGTCTCGCCGTTAAAATGAAAACGGAAAGTCTTGTCTTCTTCTGTGGCGCGGACAAGAAATTCACCGAGTTTGTCTTCGTCTTTTTTGGCAAGAGCTGTAACAGCGACAGAATGAACAGGTTCAGGCAGCTGCAGCGGAACAAATATTTTTCCCGTATCGACGGCAGCCAGCGTATCATTTGTTTTAAGAGTAGCGGACTTTGTAATAATCCCGACATCGCCTGCGTTAAGTTCCCTGACTTCTTCAAGTTTCTTGCCCTGGCAGGTATAAATTTTTCCAATTCTCTCTTTCTTGTTATCATTAACATTTAACGCTTCAGAGTCAGCGGTTAACTTGCCTGTTATGACCTTGAGCCACGAAAGTTTGCCTGAAAACTGATCGTAGTTTGTTTTGATAACAAGCGCCGCCATCGATTTGTCAGGATCAATGGAAACATGAGTTTCCTTTCCTTCGCTGTCAATCATAATGTCGCTGACAGTCCGGGGATTCGGAGCGGCGTCAACAATAAAGTCAATTAACGGAAAAATACCGCAGTTATTAAGCGGAGAACCCGCAAAGGCTGGAACATATTTATTCTGCGCCAGAGCCTGAACAAGACCTTTCTTCATTTCTTCCGGAGAGAGAGAGCCTTTCTCGATATACTGTTCCATGAGGCTGTCATCGCCTTCGGCTGCCGCTTCAACAAGTTTTTCACGCGCTGCGGCGACAGCGTCCTTAAACTCAGCAGGGATCGCTTCTTCTTTTTCAGGAGCGTCACCCTGCGTCACATACGCTTTTTCGTGAAGCACATCGATAACGCCCTTTAAACCTCCGCCGCTTCCCATCGGCAGCGAAACTGGAACAGGCTCAACTTTAAATTTTTCTTTTATGTCAGCCAGTGTGCGGTTAAAATCAGCCTGATCATTATCAAGCTTGGTAATAAAAACGCCTCTTGATTTGCCGCTTATATCCAGATTCCGCCATAATTTAACAGTTTCGATTTGAACGCCGGATTTTCCGTCAATCATTAGCAATGCCATTCCCGAAGCCCGGAAACTGGAAATCACTCCGCCGGAAAAATCTGATGACCCCGGAGTATCAAAAACATTTATCTTTGTTCCGTTTCTTTCAACATGACCCATTGCCGCGTAAATGGAAATTTTCCGCTCAACTTCTTCAGGAGTTGAATCGCTTGTGGTTTTGCCGGATTCAAGGGTTTCCGCCCTCGGAATAACGCCTCCTGCAAATAAAATATGTTCAAAAAGCGTGGTTTTACCGGTTTGTCCATGACCGGCAATGGCAATATTCCTGATTTTATCTGTTGAATGGCTCACAAAAGGCTCCTTTTGGGAAAGTTACCTTTATATTGACCTGATATGGGTTGATTGTCAAGGAAAAATGGAATCCGACGGATTGAAGCATTTTCAATTCATCAATTCATTCGCCGATTATTTTTATTAAAAGACGTTTTCTGCGCTGTCCGTCAAACTCGCCGTAAAAAATTTGTTCCCATGGACCGAAGTGAAGTTTTCCGCCTGTGACCGCGACAACTACTTCGCGCCCCATTATTTGTCTTTTAAGATGCGCGTCTGCGTTTATCTCGCCTGTGTTGTGGCGGTAGGATGAAACCGGTTCATGGGGCGCAAGCCTTTCCAGCCATACATCAAAATCGTGATGCAGCCCGGACTCATCATCATTGATGAAAACGCTGGCCGTTATGTGCATGGCATTTACAAGACAAAGCCCTTCCTGAATGCCGGATTCGCTTAACAGAGCGTCAACTTCACCCGTTATATTGATAAATTCCCTGGGTTTTTTGGTGTTAATCCAAAGTTCTTTTGTTATTGACTTCATGACTTATTATGCATTTCCTTCTGTATACTTTGCAATAGGCAGTACACAAAAGATGACCAAAAATTATTACTTCAGCGCTACAGGCAACAGCTTAATTTTTACCGTGTAAGTGAAAAATGCGATGGATGCGTAAATCTCTGTCCATTACGCGCCATTCAATTTAGATTGATGAAATCAGGTTCTCCATGTTACTGTCAGCCGGGCATCCCACTCGATGATTTAATGCTGTAGAAAAACGTTAAATAAGGCGGTTGCCATAAAGCAAAGTATTAAGGTATTATTATGCGAACAGGCTTTTATGATGCGAACGCGTTAGAGTTTTTTCATCTACACGCCCTACGGCGTGCATGAGCCGGACGCGCCTCCGGTCAGCTAAAGCTGACCAGCCCGTTACTGGTTGTGTCAGCGTTTATTGGGCGCGAACGCGTTAGAGTTTTTTCATCCGCACGCCCTACGGCGTGCATGAGCCGGCGTGGCGGAATGGCAGACGCAGTAGACTCAAAATCTACCGTACGCAAGTATGTATGAGTTCAAGTCTCATCGCCGGTAATACCATGAAGCAGTATGATGTATAGAATTACATGATGAGCTGCCTAAGCAGTCTCTATTTTCAAAAGAGCAGACCGTACTTTCTGCTCGTTGTCTTTCTATTGATCAAATTTGATAAAAGTCCTCGTTAGGTTTGCAATATGGAAACGATTCTATCAGCTTGAAATCAAAGAGTTTATATATCGAGGCTCTATCCTAAAGAATTCACATAAACCCCATAAGGTTTTATAGCCGAAAACAGGCAAAAACCGCTTGACCTATAAGGTCTTATAGGTTGGAAACAAGTTTTTAAGGTCTTATATTTTTCATAAATGCACATTGAGCCAATGAAATGACTTTCAATGTGTAAATCAATTTTTGGAGGTGTACTTATGAAAAAGTATACGATGTTGTTAATTTTATGTTTTGTTTTATTCCTTTCAGCGGGAAGCGTTTTTGCGCAGATGGGAACTCCTGGGCAGTTTGGGTATGGTTTTTCCGGACCTCAGGCAACTATGGGACAATTCGGATACGGTCAATTACAAACGGTCACTGTAAATCAGGCAAGAACGCTTGGTCATAAAATACCGGTAGTAATGACCGGAAATCTTGTTCAGTTTTACGGAGGTAAAGACCTGTATGTTTTTCGCGACGCTTCAGGAGAAATTCTTGTCAAAATCGGTCCTAAAGAATGGCAGAACTTGTGGTATCAGGGAATAAGTATCGATCCATCAAATACTATCGAAATTTTTGGCGAGGTTCATTGGCCAAAGCATAACTGGGGAACTCCTGAGGTACATGTAAGATTCATCAAAAAAGTATAATAGCCGTGTTAACAGACGGGTGGCGCTTGTATTTGATTACCCGTCTGAATAATCAGTACTTTTGGTATTATAATTAAGAGGTATTTGTATGAAAAGGCGTTCAATTTTTTATATTCTGGTTGTATTGCTTTTGCTCTGTGCAGCCATTGTTCATGGGCAGGGATTTATAGGGCCAAGCTCTTATAACAGCGCGCAGCCTGTAATGATCAGCCGGCACATTACCATAACGGAAGCAAGAAATCTTCCGCATGATTCTTTTGTAATACTAAACGGAAATATTACCGGTACGCTTCCCGGAGGGAAAAATTACACTTTCCGGGACAATACCGGGGAAATCGCTGTTGAAATTGACGCCAAACACTGGCGCGGATTATCCGTTGTTCCCGGCGACAGCGTTGTAATCTACGGCGAAGTAAAAATACAAAGAGGACATGTTTTAATTAAGGTCCACGCGATAACCGGCACAGGCAGAATTAATGTCAGACAGGGACAGCCTGTAATGATCAGCCAGCCTGTTATTGTCATGGAAGCCAGAAATCTTCCGCATGATTCCTTTGTGATATTAAACGGAAATATTGTTAATGCTCTTCCCGGGGGGAAAAATTACACTTTCCGCGACTCCAGCGGGGAAATTTCCATTGATATTAGTCCCAAAAATTGGCGCGGATTGACTGTCGGCGTATCTGACAGAGTTGAAATATACTGCGAAGTAAAAATACAAAAAGGGCAGGTAATTTTAAAAGTACATGCCATAAATATTTTTTAGATGGGGCTTTCCCAAAACTTCAAGGAGCGCAAGAATTTGACCGGTACATTAAGTGCAAATATAAAAAAATTCCTGCAGACACGGGATGAACTGTCTTTTCGAAATATCAGGGGCGGAATATGGCCTTTGATACTTGTTTTTCCCTTCTCCGTTATTGCAGGTAACCTGCGTTATTACGATCACAGCATTGCATTGGCGGGAATTAGCTCGTCTGAGCTGATGTTTTCCTTATTGGGTCTTGGCTGGCTCGTTTTAATCTTTATACCGGAGAGATTTATAATTCTTTCCCTGCGCATTGCGGTAATCATTTCCGCTTTACTTTTGCTTTTTTTATTTTTCATGCCGATGGGTTTCAGGCAGTCAGCGATTTTTATGGCTTTAAAATTTTTTAACGGGTTAAGCGCAGCCTGCGCTTTTTACCTGTTTTGTTTTATGTTAAATAATATTGAACGTCTGGCAGGCATGACTATTATCCAGTTATA
Organism: Treponema sp.; assembly: GCA_009786455.1. Classification (GTDB taxonomy): domain Bacteria; phylum Spirochaetota; class Spirochaetia; order Treponematales; family Breznakiellaceae; genus WQXQ01. Next base: position 6,326 of record WQTD01000033.1, on the reverse strand, counting down.
CTACGGTTTTTATTACGCCGCATGGGAAATATTTCCGGGCTTTCATGCGGAAAGCAATATCTGGATCAGAATTATCGTGATGATAATTTTTATTATCATTGTTTTTTGCACCGCCAGACTTTATGGGAACGGAACTTACGGCACCAACAGCAGCGGTAAAGGTTCAGGCGTTCCTTTTGTTATTGGATTGGGCGTTGTTCATTATATGATAATGTGCATGAGCAATTACATTGAGTGGGCGGAAAACAGCGTTTCAAGTTTCGCCTTTGGGCTGGGAACTGTTGTTTCAATTGGTCTAATTGTTATTGTTCAGCTATTGAAAGGACGCAGCGCATTATATATATGGATTATGTTTCTGGCCTTTACTTTATTCGGATTGGGAGCTCTTTTATACAACTCATCCGCGGCAATCATTTCCGGTTCCTTTGCGTACGGTCTTGGAGACAGCCTCGGCTACATTATCATCTGTTATATGTGCGCAGGCGCCATTAAACGCAGTAAATCACTGCGAATGTTTAAACTTTACTGTATTGTATTTTTTATCCAGTATTTTATTATTTCCGGAATCTTTTCTGCTTACTTCAATTACTTTGATGAAGCCAACAGGTTTCTGGCTTTCGGAGTTGTTCTGGTTCTTGTTACTTTGTGTTTCCTGTTTATGCCGTTCATACAAAAAAGGCTGTTCGATGCTGACTGGACAGACGGTTTATACTTGCGGGATATGGAAGAATACTCCCGGCCCCTTGCGGAAACGGAAGCGATAAATGATAAAGATCATCTGGATTTAACACCCAGAGAGCAGGAAATCTTTACGATGCTGTTAAAAGGCACTTCCCCCAAAGAAATCGCCTATGTTCTTAAAATCAGTTACGGTACAGTACTGTATCACCAGCAAAACCTGTACAGAAAACTGAGTATACACAGCATAGCCGAGCTCTTTGCAAAGTATAAAACCGGTGTAAAAAGCGAATCTGCCTGAAAATAAATATCAATGGAGTCCTGATGAAAAGCTGTATTTTTAAAATATCGATATTTGCAATATCTATTCTGATTATCAGCTTTTTCTGTATGTGCTCCGGAGGAAAAACAAGATCAGTTACTTATGAGTACACCGTTATACGGCTAAGCACTCTGGAACGTACGGTTACATCCAGCGGTACCATCAACCCTGTTGCAATAGTCAAGGTGCTGCCCCGCATGAGCGGCAGAGTTGAAAAAGTCTTTGTCAATAATAATGATACAGTTAAAGCAGGCGATATACTTGCGGAATTAAACACTGATGTAATCAGGTTAAAACGCGATCAACAGCTTTCCACTGTCAGGAAAGCCCGCGCCAATTATGAGCTGCAATTAATGAATTTCCGCAGTCAGGAATCTTTATTGGAAAGAAATTTAATTTCAGAATTCGAGTTCAGATCCGGCAGGACAGCATTGGAAAATATGACAGCCGACCTTGAAGCCGCCGAAGCGAATTTACGCGTTATTGAAACCGAGATAAATCAATACGCCTATATCACGTCGCCGATTGACGGAATTGTGCTTGGCCGCCATATAAACGCAGGCGATACGGTGGTTGATTCCTCCAGTAATAACTCAGCGGCCATTTTTACCCTTGCGGAAAATCTAAGGGAAATGCAAATTCAGGCGGCGGTAGGTGAACTTGATGTTGTTTCCATACAAAGGGGACAAGCTGTGCGTTTTACTTTGGAAAGCCTTCCCGGCCGCAGATTCACAGGAACGGTTGAAAATATCAACATGATGCCGGTAGTGTCAAACAATGTAGTTACCTACACTGTGATTATCGCTGTTGAAAATCACGACGGAATATTATTTCCCGGAATGACATGCGCGGTAAATTTCGTCGTGCAGCAAAGTGAAAATACTCTTGTAGTCGCAAACGCCGCACTGCGCTATCAGCCTTCAGTCCTGAGCGCGGAAAAAATTGAAGAAATGGAATTCATGGCGAGCCTTGCCAACATGGACATAGACCAGCAAAATGCCGCAATAGAAGAGCGTGAACAAACATTATCGGCTCAGAACTCAGGGAAAAAAGCAAGCACAGGTCTTGTCGGGTTGTTGACAGGCGCACAGTCAAGACCGGCTCCAAGACCTGCTTCCGGCGGAGGTACCCGCGCGGCTGTTGTTTTTCGCAATATCTGGTATATGAACAATGACGGTTCGCTTGAAGTAATACAGGTACAAACCGGCATAAGCACCAGCACATTAACCGAGATCATTTCACCGGAAGACCTTGAAGGCAAACAGGTGATTCTGCGGGAGAAATTATTAAACTAAAATGAGTTTTTTCCTGCTTTTATACAGTTGCTTCCGTTCAATCTTTCGCAACCGCATGCGGAGCCTTCTGACTTCATTGGGTATTATAATCGGAGTTGGTTCAGTAATCGTCATGGTCGCGATGGGAGAAGGTTCACAACGCGCCATCGAGGAGCGTATCAGCGCCATGGGAACCAATCTGCTGCAGATCAACCACAGACCGCCTCCACGCCATATACAGACTACCTATACCAGAAGGAGCGCATTCAGCAAAGAAGATCTTGAAAAACTAAAAGACGAATCGACTTATACGTCAGCGATTTCCGGCGTTGTCCAAAACAACAACACAAATGTGATCGGCGGAGAAGGAAGTGTTCAAGTCAGACTTCAGGGGGTGGAACCGGATTTCCTCATTGCCCGTAACTGGAATGTAAATGCCGGGTATTTTTTTGAAGAAGAAGATTTGGCTCTCCGTAACACTGTAGCGGTTTTAGGCCGCACCACAGCTAAAAATCTTTTCGGCGATGCGGAAAAAGCTCTGGCTCAGCAGATACGAATAGGAACTGAATATTTTACGGTTATCGGTCTTTTTGAAAGCAAGGGAGCGGATTTGGACGGGAGGGATCAGGATGATATAATCATTGTTCCCATGGATACCGCGATGACACGCCTTAATAATTCTCCTTATGTCAACCATATTGTTATAAGCGTAATCGGCAGGGAATATATGGAAACAGCGCAAAGAGAAATTGAATTATTGCTGCGCGAGTCCCGACAAATCCCCGATGGGATAAATTCCGATTTCGCCGTTACAAATCAAAGCGACACGATCAATATGGCATCTGAAACTTCAAGAATCCTGACAGGACTGCTGACTGCAATTGCCGCTATTTCACTTTTGGTAGGTGGCATCGGCATCATGAATATTATGCTGGTATCGGTAACAGAACGTACAAAGGAAATTGGCATCAGAATGGCTGTAGGAGCCAGAAAACGGGACATTCTCTTTCAATTTCTTGCCGAGTCTGTGATTTTAAGTCTCATGGGAGGAGTGATGGGAATTGGCATGGCTTTTCTTGCGTGCCGGATATTATCAAACATCGGGGTTCCAACAACAGTTAATCCTTTAATTGTCGCTGTTTCCGCCATGTTCGCCGCATTAGTGGGGATTTTATTCGGTTATTATCCGGCGCTCAAAGCTGCTAAACTATATCCCATTGAAGCGTTAAGATATGAGTGATTGTTTTTGCAAAATACAGTATAGGAGGAATAAAATGAAAGTATTGATAATCAACGGCAGCCCAAACGCAAACGGCTGCACCTTTACCGCGCTGAACGAAGCTGCGAAAACCCTGAACGGGAACGGAATTGAAACGGAACTTGTCCATGTGGGCGGTAAAGACATCCGCGGCTGTACCGGCTGCCGAAAATGCAGCGAAATAAAAAAATGCGTATTCAATGATCTGGTTAACGATGCAGCTCCGGTTTTCGCGGAATGCGACGGTCTGATAATCGGTTCGCCCGTATATTACTCGTCAGCTAACGGCAGTGTTATATCCTTTCTGGACAGGCTTTTCTACAGCTCTTCATTCGACAAGACAATGAAGGTCGGCGCGGCTGTTGTTTCGGCAAGGAGAACAGGCTGTTCATCAACATTTGACGTACTAAACAAGTACTTCACGATATCGGGCATGCCTATCGTTTCAAGCCAATACTGGAATGAAGTACACGGTTTTTCCCCCGATGATGTCAGAAAAGACGAAGAAGGAATGCAGACAATGCGGGTACTGGGCAGAAATATGGCGTTTCTTATAAAGAGCATAGCCCTTGGCAAAGAACGTTATGGGCTACCTGAAAAAGAAACAAGGATATTTACGCCATTTATCCGCTAAGGTTTGTGAGACAACTAATCGGGTTGTCGAACAAACCCAATTTGTGAATATAAACGGAAAACCAAATTTTTAAAAACGCTCAACTTGTTAAATAACTTTTTATAATCCCGTCTTTCATATCAATTATAAGACCATCATCTTCCTCAGAATAAATACGTATGTTGTTTTCCGGCGTTAATTTTTCTTTTTAAAACGCCTGAAAAGGGTTTCCCATAAAGAGACAAATTTATCTGCAAAACATATAATCCAGCCTTCTCTATATACTGGAAAATGAAGAAGAGTATACGGCCACATATGCGTGCGTATCATTGAATATTCTTTTTCACTTACATTAAAATATTTTTTTCCGTTTTCCGCGGCAGCGACAGGGTGCGTCCATCCATGGAGAGACCACATCTTTTCGGGGACATGCCAGTCGTACAGAAAAAAATCATGTAAAAGCGCAGATCGCACCATACTCTTCATATCCTTTACCTTAAAAAATTCTCCCATAAGAAAACTGAAACGGGCTACATCATAACAATGTTCATAAATGCTTATACTGCCGTGCTGAATGAAGGATTTATTCTGCCCGAAAATCTCGCTTTCAAGAATTTCTTTCGCAAAGGATTCAAATTGCTCCGTGTTCTTCATGCTGCGGGAGCGCCTTCTTCAATATTTTCAGCCTGAAGCGCTAAATGTTCAATGCCGGCTGTTTTATTGGGAATACCTGCCTTTTTATTTCGTATAGCTTTTGTTCCCGTATAAACAAGGTCGGTAACAAAGATTGCGTATAATACAATGTCGATAATAACAAGCGTTTTTTCTTCCATCAGCCTCATAAGAAAAACGGAAAAATCCCAGAAAAAATAAATTATTCCCATCCCAACAATACCGAAAAACACCGATGTAGATACTGCTACTCGTCCCTTGTAATGGCAATTTTTCGTAAATGGATATGTTGTGTAGTCCCATCCTTTCGCGCCAAAAACCTTTTCCAGTAAAAGCGCCGCAAGATATTCAACGATGGTGCAAACAAGCATGCTTACAATAAAAACCAAATACGGATACGGCTTCAGCGGAAAGCAAATTAAATATATCGCAAAAGCGCCCAGTCCATGTACCGGAACATAAGGTCCTTTAAAGAAACCCTTGCTTACAAAACGTTTGCGTACAACTGATTCCATAATTGATTCGCCAATCCAGCCGACAATGGAAAAAAAATAAAGCAGAAAAAAAAATTCGGAAACATTCAGCCTGGTCATTACGCTGACGCCTTCCTGAAGTTACGTGCATTCATAATAAGCATCTGCAGACGGTTTTCAATATTTGCATGGCTTACATCAGGATCGTAATCCAGCGGCAGAATTTGAATGTTGGGGTGAAGTTCTTTTATCTTTTTAATGATACCCCTTCCGCAGACATGATTTGGAAGACAGCCGAAGGGCTGGAGGATTACAAAAGAACGAACGCCTTTGTTGGCATAATGCAAAATATCAGCGGGTATCAGATATGATTCCCCTGACATTACCGAATGATGCATAACAGGGTCGCTTAATTTTGCTGCTTCCGGCAAAAGCAGCGCATTTTCATACAAAGGATGTTTTCCTGCGATTTTATCAATCAAAACGCTTGCAAAATCGACAAACTTGTCCCCTGCTCTTGAAAACACAGTATCAAACAGGGAATGTTTAACATTGAATTCCTTCATCTCGGTGACTGTGTGAAAAACAAAAAGCTGACGATATATATCATGCATTCTGGGGAGCGCGACTTCCATACCGTTTTTTTCCAGATATCGCTCAATTTCCAGATTGGAACCAGGATGGAACGTTAAAAGATATTCACCCTGTATAAAGACAGTATCTTTTGGTTTGCTGCGGTCATAGCCGACTTTGCAAAGTTTTTTTACCGCTCTTTTGAACGCTCCCAACGAGCCCGGTATACCGCCTTTGGCAAAACCGCCGGCTATTTCCAGAATTGCGTTTTCAACGACAAGATCAGTCTCGCCTTTGACATCTTCATACGGTCTTATTTTTCTCCGCAGAAATTCCAGAGCGTCCGTTTCTACAAGTCCGAAAAGCATTCTTGCGTAATCCAGCGGGGTAAGCTTAAATCCGGGATGGGCGTTTTTTGAATCATAAAGATCAGTTGCGACAACCGGCACACATGGGAAACCGG
>WQTD01000032.1 GCA_009786455.1 Treponema sp. | reverse complement strand
AGCAGTATAATTCCGTATATAAAGCAGATAAAACCGGATTTTGACATTGTTAATTATTCAATTAACAATAAAATAATAAAACGCCTAAGCAATTATTTTGAGAACAATAAGGAATTTGAATTAAATCCCGAAAAAACGATTGTAAGAAGAAAATAAAAGAAAGATTTTTTTATTTTTAAAGGTAGAATAATGAACAACTGGAAAGTTAAGAATCCGCGCAGTGACTTGAACTTTGAAATAGCCTTTACCAAAGCGCATAAAGAAGCAACAAAGCAGTTTTCCAGCCCGGCTCAGATTGAACTGGCGTGTCTGAAAGCCCAATACCCCGGCATCCTTATGCCGATACAGGATGAGGATATTCTCGCCGGTAGAGTCCAGTTCGGGATGGTTGGTTACGGAATGCAGGGGCTTACAGGCGGACTTGGATATTATTTTGATGAAAGAAAAGTGTCTCACGCAATTGAATCTCAGACAGGCAACAAAAAATACCGCGAAGATATGAATGAACTGCTTACATACTGGAAATCAAAGAATACATACAGTTTAATAATAAAAAACACACCGAAAGAAATTTCTGATATTCTTCCTTCCGATCAATATGAAACACAATCGTATCCGGCTTTTCCGATTATCAGAATGGCAGGCGCTTTTCTTGATTTTGATAAACTTGTTCAAATTGGTATCCATGGGCTTGCCGCGGAAATTAAAGATGAACTGGATAAATGCGGGAAAACCGGAAATGATAAAATTTTTTATGAATGTGCGTTAGGCGCTCTTGATGTTTTAAGGGACTGCTGCTTCCATTACCAAAAAGAAGCCCTTGAAATATCAAAATCAACGGAGAATCCGGAACGTAAAACAGAAATGTCCAGTCTTGCATCCGCGCTGGAAAACATTACAGTGCGCGCTCCTTCTTCCCTTCTTGAAGCGGCGCAGCTTGTCTGGCTTTACGGCGTTATGTGCCCTGTAATCGAATTCGGGCGCATGGACATTTACCTCGGAGATTTGTACGCGCATGACATCGATAATAAAATATTTACAGAGACGCAGGCTTTAAAAATTATCCAGAGTCTTTTCCGTTTGATAGACGCTCTTGATTGCGATACTGACGGCAGAGTTATTGTCGGCGGTTACGGCAGAAGAAACCCTCAGAATGCGGATCGTTTCTGTCTTTTAGCATGCGAAGCGTCCAGAACATTCAAGGAAATACTTCCCCAGTTTACGCTCCGTTTCAATAAAGATACTCCCAAACAGGTATGGGAGGCAGCGATGCGCGGTATCGGCGAAGGACGAACTTTTCCCCTTCTATACAACGATGACGTTCTGGTACCGGATGTAATGAAGGCTTTTGATGTTGACAGAAATCTGGCGGAAACTTACATGCCGCTGGGATGTGGAGAATTTGTTTTTGATCATTACAGTTTCGGAACTCCCAACGGACTTATAATAACATTAAAAGTCCTTGAGCTTGCAATTTACGGAGGATTCGATCCTGTTTCCAATTCATATATTTCAATTAAAACAAAAAAGCTTGCGGAATGTAAAAGTTATGAAGAATTTTTATCAATATTCAAGCAGCATCTTCTTGTTTTCATCGAGGCAATGGCAAAATATGAAAAATATATTTACGATGCTGCCGGAAAACTTCATCCGTTTTTAATGGTAACTCTGTTATATGACGGGTGTATTTCCAAAGGTAGGGGAATTTTTGACGGAGGCTGTCAGTACCTTGCAGGAACTGTTGAACTATACGGAAATGTTGACTGCGCAAATTCTCTTGCCGCGATTAAGAAACTTGTATTTGATGAAAAGAAAATTTCAGCGCAGGAAATGATTACAGCAATAGAAAATAATTTTAACGGTTTTGAGAGCGAGCGGAAAATGATGATGGACGTTCCAAAATTCGGCAATGACATTTCTTATGTTGATGATATTCACATTGATATGCATAACTTTATCTGTTTATCAATTAAAGAGCAGGCTGTAAAAGCAGATTTAAAAAGTTATCTTGCTGTAAATATAAATAATTCCCTTAACACGCTGCTTGGCAGATGGGTAGGCGCAACTCCTAACGGACGCAAAGCGGGAACGCCGATGGCAAATGCGAATAACCCCGCATCAGGAAGCGATAAAAACGGCGTCATCGCCATGTTTAACTCGATTTTAAAAATGCCGCATAACAACCATGCCGGTATGGTGCAGAACATGCGCTTTACAGGAGAAACATGGACAAATCAGGACGGCGTTCTTCCTGCGGAGAAACTCCCCGCGCAAACCCTAGTAAAAAACTACTTTAACCGCGGCGGAGCGCAGGCGATGATCAGCGTTGTGGGAAAAGAAGATCTTTCCAATGCAATGAAGAATCCTCAGGATTATCAGGATTTGATTATCCGCATCGGCGGATTAAGCGCCCGCTTTGTCAACCTAAGCAAGGATGTTCAGCAGGAAATTTATGACAGAACCACCTACTGAAAAAATAACTTCAGGCAGTGAATTTCCCAGCGCATGCATTTTTGATATTCAGTCTTTTTCCATACATGACGGACCGGGAACAAGAACGACAATCTTTTTTAAAGGATGTCCGCAGAATTGCGTCTGGTGCCACAATCCGGAATCAAAAAATAAAAATCCGCAGATAATGTTTTTTAAAAACAACTGCACCGGATGCATGTCATGCGTTGACGCATGTAAAAACGGCGCGCAGATCATTTCACCCTGCTTAGCCCATGACATGCTGCACGACAAATGCAGTCTTTGCGGTAAATGTCTTGAAGTGTGCTGTTATGACGCGCTCAAATTATGCGGGCAGCCTTTTACTTCCGGCGCATTATTGGAGAAAATTAAAAGCGACATCCCTTATATTACAGAACACGGAGGCATAACATTTTCAGGAGGAGAGCCTCTTTTGTATGCCGATTTTATAAAGGATTTTTGCGTATTGCTTCCTGCCGTCCGCACAGCAATGGAGACATCAGGATATGGGAGCAAAGAAGCAATAAAAAAAATTATTGACTGTATCGATCTTTTTCTTTTTGATATTAAAATCCTTAACAGCGCTGAACATAAAATTTACTGCGGTCAGGAAAACGAAATCATTTTATCCAATCTTGAATATATTTATGAAAAAGGGAAAACCATTATACTGCGTCTGCCTCTTGTTCCTGGAATTAACGATACCCCGCAGCATTTTGACGCAGTTTTAAATCTTGTTAATAAATATCCCAATATTAAAAATATTCAAATCATGCCGTATAACAATTATGGTTTATCAAAAATTGAAGCTCTGGGTTTAAATATTCCTGAGGCGCTTCCTCGGTTAAATCCATCAAAAGAAACAAAATACAGATGGCTGGAAGAATTTTTAAAACGGGGACTTACGAATGTTATCTGCAATTAGAGCCTTTTGCAAAACTGAAGTTTTGCAATTTCCTTATTAATCAACAATCCCGCTATGAATGACGGGGTATTAAACCCCTAAGCATGAATAAATATTTTTTTGGAACGCTTTGGTTCCGAATTCTTTCTTACAGGTATTTTGCCCTGAAAAAGTTTAAATTGGGAAAAACATATACAGCTTCAGACGGTTTATCAGAAAGTTCAAAATTATCCAGCATTCCGCTTCCGCTCTGCAGTTCATTATCAATAATAATATCATACCAAATTTCCATCCGTGAATTAATATTGCCTTTTTCATACTCGCTGTTAATTCTTCTCATTTCGCTGCTGCTGAGAAATCTTTCAATAAAAATATAGTAATGAGCGTATTTACCGTCATCTTCAATTTGTTCAGCCGCTAACGGTTCTTTCATCTTTGAGAACGCTATTTTGCCTTTTTCTTCCAGATAAACAAGATTAAATCCGGTATCTAAACTTCCGGCCTCATCCGTTTCTTCATTAAGATAAACAGAAATATTAACATTTTTTCTGTTTAATGGAATCTTGTAACCGCCGATTTCGACAAAACCTTTTGTATAATTAAAACCTCCAATATGATAATCACCCATGTATTGAACCGGAATGCAGAAAAAGGAACCTTTTTCATTATTTAACATAAATACTGATACAGTATTGGCAAGCGATAAATTATATTTACGCGCGGTCAAACAGCCTGAAAGAGAAATAACAGCAAATAAACAGAAAAAACAAAGAAAGATTTTTATAATTCTTTTCATGTTTTTATTTTATGCTGATAAAACAGTATTGTCAATTTAATAAACAAAAAATAAAAATGTTTATTTGTTAATTTTTCTCTTTAGGCGTGGTGTTTAAAGCAAAAAGCCCTAACGAAAAAACTGCGATACCCAGCATTTTGATTAAATCGCTTGCCGAAACATAGTTGTTAATGACTGACAATACAATGACCGTCGCTCCCATGGCAAGACCAACTGCCGCCAACACAAGATTGATAAAATTTAAACTGGAAGGCGGGAAATATGACAAATTTCCGGTAAATTATAAAGCCAGAAAAATAACCCTGTAATCTGGTATGTCACCTAACATTTTTGCCTGAATTAAATTTTCGCGTGAATATTGTAAATTCAAAAATCCGTTAAACAGGAAGCGCCGTGCCGGCTGAAGACGAATCGCATACCCCGGAACAGCTTTTCAATTTTGAATCCGGCGACAGCCAAATTAACAATTTCCCGTATAAAAAACATACCAAAACTGAAAACCTGTAAAAAAACCCAAAAAAATGATGATTATATCTTTACTTTTTCCGCAGGTAATAATAACATATCATTACTGATGATTTTTCTGGGGAGGGAACATGAATTTGGAAAAATTAAGTGAAAAAATTGATACTTCCGATGTTGTGGAAGAATTGCTGCTTTTGGCGGAAAAAGTCTTTGATAAAAGCAGCAATGACGCAAAAAATGTTATTGAAATGTTAATTACAAAAGCGTATTTTATGGGAAAGCAGAATGCGGTAAAAACATTTGAAGATTAACAGAACCTGCTATTTTTTCCAGAACCCTTCAGCTAAATACATTCCGTGGTGATCGTAAACGTGCCTGTTTTTTAGTCTGTGCAGAGTTTTCTTGACGATTGTTTCCGCAGCTTCTTTAAAAGTTTTTTCGCTAAACTCTGCGCTGGAATCCTGAGGTTCCATCGATCCATATGCGTCGGCAGGTTTTTCACCCTTTGGCTCCAGCGCTGAAAGATCAACAAAAGACTTGTCTATTGCTATAATGTGACTTGTCTCCCATCCGCCTGCGTGATCTCACGCACATTCATATTCTTCCGACAGGTGCAGAAAATCAACGGCAGCCTATGCGATATTTTTCCCTGTTTTGCGCCTTCGTTTGTTATAAAAAGCGCCGCCGCACGCGCCTGATCGATTAAAGGATAATGCCCCGCAATAAATACGCCGACTTCAAAGCCATGAATTTCAACCATGCTTTCAAGGCGCGATTCTCATATTTCGTCTAACATTTCAGGTAACTGGCGTTTTGGCGGAATTGTATTGAGGAAGATTGCAGCCTTTCTTACCTGAATAAATCCTTATTAACATTCCATATATTACGTGAAAATTAGTTCACTCTGTAACAGCTTCACTTCCAATATCAGCGTTATGTGAAATTATAACCCTGAGACTCCTGATAAATAAGCATATAAAAGCGAATAAATTTTTATCTTTACCAGAGTCTTAAATCCGCTGTTTTTTACATAATTATTGACTAATGCCAATAATTATGCTAGAATTCCTGGAAACTCTGAAAACGCCGGTTTCAAGGGGAAGTATTTATGTTGGATAAAGCAAAAATATTAAAAAGAGTTTTAATTGGATTTTTATGCGCCGTATTGGCGATTTTTCTTGTCTTGCTTACAGCTCCGCTGCTTTTTAAAAACCAGTTAATGGAGCTTGCCAAAACAGAATTGAACAAGATTCTGCTGGCAAAGGTCGATTTTAAAGATTTAAAACTGTCTTTTATCCGCAATTTCCCGGATGCCTACATCGCGCTTGAAGGTCTGGAAGTAACCGGGATAAACAATTTTGAAGACGAACTGCTTGCAGCGTTTGACAGGTTCAGCGTAACAGTGAACATTATGAGCGTGATAAAAATGGACAATATAGAGGTAAAATCCGTATTGCTTGACCGGGCGCGTCTTAACGGTCATGTACTTAAAGACGGAAGCGCGAACTGGAACATTGTAAAGCCTGCCGAAAAAAAAGAAGAAACTGCTGAAACAGAAAAAAAAGAAACAGAGCCGTTTGCTTTCAGCGTGGGATTAAAGAAATTAGAAATTCGCAGTATGTCAGCCGCTTTCCGCGATGAAAAAAATAAAATGACCGCGGAAATTGAAAACCTCAACTATACGCTGCGCGGCGACATGAAGCAGGAAAATGTCGATTTGAATATGGAACTTGCGGTTGACGGTATAAATTTATGGATAGGCGCCGTCCGTTTTGCAAATAATGCAAGCGCAGGATTTATTTCTGAAGTAGCCGCCGACCTGAAAAACATGAATTTTATACTTAAAGACAATAGATTCAATTTAAACGATATAGTTTTAAAGTTCAGCGGTTCGGCGGGAATGCAGAGCGGCGGCATTAACGCCGATATCACATTCGCTTCCGAAAAAACTGATTTCAAAAGCCTGCTCTCCCTCGTTCCTGCTGTTTATATGAACAGCTTTCAGGATGTAAGAACAACCGGCAGTCTCACGCTGAACGGCGGTATAAAAGGGACATACAGCGAAAATACGATGCCGAACGCCAATTTGAATTTAACTGTCGATAACGCCGCGTTCAGTTACCCTGACCTTCCCAAATCAATAAACAGCATCAATATCGCGGCGAAGGTTCTATATGACGGCGAAGATTTTGATCGCACTACAGTTGATGTCAGCAGATTAAATTTTGTAATGGCGGGAAATCCTTTTAACGCGCAGTTCAGCGTAAAGACGCCGGAAAGCGATATGCAGGTTGCGGCAAGACTTGCCGGAAAAATTGATTTTGATTCAATATCTGACATTATTCCTTTGGAAGACATAACATTAAACGGTCTGCTTGAATGTGATCTTTCAATTGCGGGAAAATTATCCATGCTTGAAAATGAACGGTATGAAGATTTCCAGGCGGAGGGGCATTTAAAATTAAATAATTTTGATTTTGAAAGCCCAAGTCTTCCGCAAAGAGTAAAAATCGCAGGCACTCAGCTTGATTTTACGCCGCGTTGGGTTCGCCTGGTTAATCTTGATGCTGTAATAGGCAATACTGATATTGAAATGAGCGGCACTCTTGAAAATTTCATTCCTTTTGTTTTAAGGAATGATACAGTGAGTGGAACTCTCGCGCTTAATTCAAATACAATCGATCTTAACGAATTTATGAGCGGCAAACCCGCGCGGCAAATAACGGAAACTGAAGAAGAAACCGCCGAAGAAGTTCCGGCAGATTCATCAAAGCTTAGCGTAATTGAAGTTCCAAAAAATATTGATTTCGCGATGGTTGTAGACATCGGGAAAATTTTCTTTGACAATCTTGTGATAACAGACACGACCGGCAGGTTATCCGTGAAGGACGGAAAAATTACGATGCAGAATCTTGCAATGAATCTGCTGGAAGGAAGTCTTACGCTTAACGGTGAATACAATACGCAAGACATGGATATTCCGTTTGTTGACTTCGATATAGATATAAAACTGTTTGATATACCATCCGCGCTCTCATCCTTCTCAATGCTGGAAAAAATATTTCCGGAAGCGCAGAATTACGCGGGTAAAGTATCGGCTGCGATGACCTTAAACAGCGTACTTGATCAGCAAATGTCGCCTGTACTGGAAAAAGTAGATTCAAAAGGCCGGTTGCAGACGCAGAATCTGGAATTACGCAATTCAAAAATTTTCGGAGCTATGGCGGATTTTCTAAAAAATGAAAACTGGCGCACTCCCGCTCCAAATAATGTGAATATTGATTTTAAAATAATTGACGGACGGGTGCATATTGTAAATCCGATAGAAATGAATCTCCCCAATGCCAAACTGGAACTTCTGGGAGATATCGGTCTTGATATGACCTTAAATTATAAATTGAATACCATTGTTCCTGTTTCAATAATCGGTTCGGGAGCGACAACTCTTATGAGCAATGTTCCGGGACTTTCCGGTTTAAAAGAGATAACCGTAGCAGGATTGATCAGGGGAACCGCCGCAGACCCAAGCATCAATCTGAGTGCTTCCGATATGATCGGCTCAGTTACCGCGGCAGTCAGAGATCAGGTAACGGAAAATATAACGCACAGGGTGGAAGAAGTCAGGTCTCAGGTTACTGAACAGGTAAATCAGCAAATGGAACAAATAATGGCTGAAGCTCAAAGGCAGGCGGACAGCATCCGCAGTACCGCCAAACAAACTGCTGATAAATTGAGAAGTGAAGCCAACGCCCAGGCGGACAAACTGATAAGTGATGCCGCCAGAAAAAACATCATTGAAAGAGGGTTAGCCCAGGCTGCCGCTGAACTGCTGCGCAAGGAAGGCGAAGACAGCGCAAAAAAACTTGAACAGGAAAGCGAAAATCAGATAAAATCAATAATGGACGCGGNGCAACTGAGAGCTGACGCGCTTAAGGGTAATTAAGAAGAACTATGGAAGTTTACAGAAATAATGAAAAAAAGAGAGTTTCTGCATTAATAGATAAAGGCTGGTTTAACAATGATCCGGGAGACGGGGAATTCGGCGGTCATAATTATAAATTTATTTTAAAAAACAGCGATAATAATTTTTATCAGCCCATTCTTAACGACGCGAAGGAATATTTTAAATATAACGGCATTGAATGGTGGAAGGGAAATGAACCAACCGGACATACCCTGTCTTCGCAAATCGCCTGTTTAAATCATTTATTTTTAATCAGAAGCGATAAAGAAGCGGTACTGTCAGTTTTATCAGTGTTTTCAAATGATTTTATTGATGTATTGCCGATACTCACAGACAAATACAAACCGGCGTATATTTCATTTGAACAGGTAACCGATACGGACTTGTTAAACGAGGGAAAACCATCAAGAGGTTCGATTTGCACTTCAATCGACGCGTGTGTTTACGCTTTGCACAGGAACGGCTCAAAATGGATTATTCCGATAGAATGGAAATATACTGAATCTTACGCTGATATTGATAAAAGCACAGGACCGTCAGGAGGGATCAGGCGTCAGAGATATGACGGATTAATTTTTAAATCATCGCAGTTAATATATGATAAATTATTGGAAAGAAAAAATACTTATTACTATGAACCGTTTTATCAGCTTATGCGCCAGACATTATGGGCGGAGCAGCTTGTAAGCCATAATAAAACGGAAACAAATTGCGCGGATAATTATCTTCATTTGAATGTAATTCCGTTAAAAAACATTGATTTGCTTGAAAGAAAATACGCGTGCAGCAGAAATGATATGCCCGTAACATGGAGAAGCTGCCTTGTGGATCAAAGCAGGTATAAAATTATTTCTCCGCAGATATTGTTGAGCAATATCAGCCATAAATATGATAAATTAAAACAGTATCTAAGCGAAAGATACTGGAGTGATTAACAAGAGTCTGTATGCAATACCGTAAAGACAAGCCGTCAGGGAACAGGCTTTCAGCGCTGGGACTTGGCTGCATGCGTTTTTCTGTTAACAAGGCGGAAACAGAACGCATGATTTTAGCCGCAATCAAAGGCGGCGTTAATTATTTTGATACAGCCTATATTTACCCGAACAGCGAAAATATACTGGGAGAGATTCTTGCAAAGCACAATAAGCGAAAGGATGTTTATATCGCAACGAAAATGCCGGTTGTTATGTGCAAAAGCGGAGAGGATTTTGACAGGTTTTTCAATGAACAGCTTCAAAGGCTTCAGACCGATTATATTGATTATTATATGCTGCACAACATTACGAATTTCGCGAAATGGGAAATGTTAAAAAGCCAGGGTGTCGAACAATGGATTGCTGATAAAAAGAAAACCGGAAAAATCCGGCGGATGGGTTTTTCCTATCACGGAACCTGCGGTGATTTTATTAAAATACTTGATTCCTGTGAATGGGAATTTTGCCTGATACAGTACAACTATTACGATGAGAATTTCCAGACAGGAAAAAAAGGTCTGAAAGCCGCCGCCGCGAAAGGAATATCGGTAATGATTATGGAGCCGCTTCTGGGAGGCAAACTCGCAGCCGGTCTTCCGAAACAGGCTGTTGAAATGTTCGCCAAAACCGACCCGTCGCTCAAACCTGCCGACTGGGCGTTCTGGTGGCTTTGGAATCAAAGCGAAGTAACGGTCGTGTTGAGCGGCATGAACTCCCTGCAGCAAATGGAAGAAAACATCCGCTCCGCCGATCTCTTCAAGCCGTTAGACGCCGACAAACTTGCCGTGTACAGCGATGTGACAGCTCTTTTTAAAAAGTCGTATAAAATCCCATGTACTGGCTGCAATTACTGCATGCCGTGCCCCGAAGGCATCAATATACCTGCGTGTTTTTCAGCATACAATGCAATTTACACGCAGGGCTTCGTCACAGGGATAACCCTTTACATCACAAGCACAGCCATAACTTCAAAAACTCCCGTAAGCCCGCGTAATTGCAATGAATGCGGTAAATGCGAAAAACAATGCCCGCAAAATCTGCCTGTCAGAAAATTATTTAAAAAAACATCAAAACGTTTTGAACCTTTGCCATTACGAATGTTATTTGCCGTTATCAGGCGTTTTATATCAGGGTGAAGGTTCCATTGATTTTTCTGTCTTTATGTTTAACTCTTCGGCTTCGGTCAGAAAATCTTCCGCTCCGCCGTTCGCGCTTATTTTATACGACGTAAATATTACGGCTTTTTTAACAGGAGTATATTCAACAGGGAATTGATCCACTTTGACTGTTGTTTCCATATTGATAAGCCCGGAAACCAGTATTTTTTCATCGTTTAACGCTGCTTTTTATTTCTTTATACCGAAAACAGTCTGTTATATGGTCATTAACAATGCCCGTAGCCTGTAAATGAGAATATATGATTATACTGCCAAGAAATTTAAAGCCCCTTTTTTTTAAATCCGCCGAAATGGCATCTGATAATTCTGTTCTGGCAGGTATTTCCTTAACGCTCTTCCATTTTCCGGTAACAGGTTTTCCTTTTGTAAAACCCCGGATATAATCGGAAAAACTGCCGAACTCTTTTTGTATTTCCAGGAATTTTTTTGCGTTATTTATTGACGCTTCTATTTTTAAACGGTTTCTGACTATACCCTCACAGGACAATAATTTTGCTTTTTTGGCTTCTGTGTATCGGGCAACTTTTTTCGGATCAAAATTATCGTAAGCCTTTCTGTAATTTTCCCTTTTCTTTAAAATCGTTATCCAGCTTAACCCCGCTTGTGCGGACTCCAGCACAAGGAATTCAAAATGCTTCCTGTCGTCAAATACAGGCGCGCCCCATTCCTCGTCATGGTATTTTATATACAACTCTGAGCTTTCGCACCATTCGCACCGTTTCATTTTGCTATTCTATACTTTTTGAAGCGAACGAAGCAAGAACTTGTCTATTGATATATTATTCGGCGTAATTATAATGTCTATTGTTCTTTCCGGATTCTATTTTTCCGGCAGAGCTTTCATCTTTTCCTTGAGTTCGAGGAGAAGCAAATCGGCTGATGTATCGGATTTTTCCAGTTCCTTGAACTTCCTCTCAAGATTGGAGTCATTGCTGAGATCCTGCAGTTCTTTCGAGGCATCGGCCATGGCTTCCATTTCGTCCACCTTGGCGGACATGCGATCAAAAGCCTCAAATGCGCTCTGATTGCCTGAAACAGAAGAGATGGTGTCCTGAATTTTCTGCTGGGCTTCGGCTCTTTTTGCCCTGGCTATTAAAAGATTTTTCTTGCGCTGGGCTTCATCAATCTTGTTCTGCAGTTCACGCAAACTCTCTTTAAGCTGATCCACCGACGCTTTTTGTGCCTGCCATTGCTTCAGGTACTCCGCACCTGCGTTATCATATTCCTGTTTGCGCAGCAGGGCTTCCTTGGCAAGATCATCCTTCCCGCTGGTAACGGCAAGCATGGCTTTGCGTTCCCACTCTTTCGCCTGATTAAGCTGGTTGTCCTTTTCTCTTTCAAGTTTTTTCTCATCCGCAATCGCCATGGCAACAGCTTTCTTGGATTCGATCAACTGCTCATTCATTTCAATTATTAGCTGATTCAGCATTTTTTCAGGCTTCTCAGCCTTGCCAATCGCCGAGTTAACATTAGCAGAAATAAGGGTTTTTAATCTGGAAAAGATACCCATGTCAGCCTCCCTGTTTTTCCCTGTATTTGGAAAGAATTGGATAATGTTGGGTTAACGCCAAACTGATGGAGTCCAAAGAAGCGCGGAAGTCTTCATAATTCATCGTATCATATAAAAGCGAATCAATCAGAATAACCTTTCCGTTCTCTACAGCATAAGCGCCAAGAATTACATCAGTAGCATTGAGTTTAAGAAGAGTCTCATACAATTCCTGAAGATTATTGTTCGGAATGTCCATGATCTCCGCACGTATAATGGTGAGCGGTTCTGTAAGAATAACCGCCACACCCGGAAGAGAGTGTTCCTCATCATTAAGCAGCCAGAGATTACTGTCGATCTGCTGATATGTAAACTTCAGATCAATTAGATACTGTTCTACCTTGTTATTTACCATACATCTATCCTAATAGAACAAGCCCAGCTTCGTCAATAGCAAGAATGCTCTTGCATTCTGAGCATCTGAACCTGCCTGGTTTTACCGCTTTGAGTTTTTTAAAGCAAATCGGGCAGGAAACAACCTTTGGGAAAATTGACACATTTTCCTTGTTCTGATCAGTATTAAAAAAAGCTATAGTGTCTTCAACGCTGTCTCTTATATTGAAGAATTGGGAAAAGCCGAGAAGCTGGAAGACCTCATAAACCTTCGGTTGAATATCAAGCAAAACAATATCCCCTTCCAGCGGTTTTACGGCTTTAAGAAAAGTGGTAAAGGAGCCAATTCCCGTAGATGAAACATAGTTCAGACTTGTGCACTGAAAAACCAATCTTACATAACCTGCATCAATGGCCTTCTGAACCCGCTTTTGAAAAAAGCCGGAATTGTATGTGTCTATATAACCCGTCAGCGACATCATAAGACATCTGGGCGCTTCATCAATCCTGTGCAATTTTATTTTAAGACTGTCATCTTTCTCGTCATCAAACCCGGGAACGATTTCATTATTGGTCATGGTACATCCTTAATAATTTATATCCCCGAATATATAATCACTCTTATTTGAATAATTTGCAATAACAGAATATCAAAGTAACAAGACACAAATTTCATTAAAATTTGTCAAATATATTATTACCGGCACTTATGTTAATATTATTTATGCTTTTAAACGATGTCAAGATAGTTCTATGCAGGGTTGCGGAACCGGGAAACATTGGGGCTGCCTGCAGAGCGATGAAAAATATGGGTCTTGCAGAGTTAAGGCTGGTGAATAATGATACTCATCCGCTTGATTTGGATCAGCTGCAGGCAAGAGCGGTTCATGCGCAGGATATTTGGGAAAACGCCCGCATTTTTAACACTTTGTCCGAAGCTGTCGCTGATTGCTCGATCGTAGCGGGGACTACACGCCGCCGCGGAGGGAACCGGAAAAATATTTCAATGACTCCGCGTGATCTGGCTCTCTGGTTTGCCGATCATCCTGGACCTGCATCTGTCGTTTTCGGAAATGAAAGAACAGGGCTTGAAGAAGAAGAACTCGATCTGTGCAATGTTGCGTCTCATATCCCTGCGTCTGACAGCCAGCCTTCATTAAATCTTTCTCATGCAGTGCAAATCTATGCTTACGAATTTTTTTTGACTTTGAAAAAGCAGGATTTTGTTTCAGGAGAATGGCATGCCATGAAACAGGCGGTAATTCCCGCTCTGGTAGCTGAAATTACGGAGGAACTTGAACTGCTGGGATTTTACAGAAAACCAGGCAGGGAAAAACAAACACGTTTTTTGCAGGATGTAATTTCCCGCGCTGGGCTTTCGGAGCGGGAAGGCAGGTATTTCAGGGATATAATTGTTAAAGCAGCGAGAATGAGAAGTTAATAATGCCCGGCTACCTTCAGCCTGTAATTTGCGCGACGCAGTTTTTCTTTTGATTTATCAATTTCAAATTTAAAATTTTTATCCTTAAGGGCTTTTTCCGCATCCTGCATCGATATTAAAGCTCTTTCCTTGTCAATTTCTTCCGGCCATTCAGCAGCGTCAACCATCAAAACATTTTTGTGCTCTTTTACTTCCAGAATACCTTTCGCTATAAACGCGCTGCGCCACTTTCCTTCTTCGTCTTTAATTTGCAATTGCCCTGAAACAGAAAGAGAAGTAAAAGGAGAATGATTTGCGTATACGCAAATTTCACCGTCAATAAGCTGAAGAATAACAGCCTGCGCTTTGCCGAAAAAAAAGAGGCGGTAGGGAGTATGCACTTCAAAATTAAAAAACATCATGCTATCTCAGCTTTTCAATTACATCGTCCAATCCGCCTGCCATATAAAAAGCCTGTTCGGGAAGCGTATCGCACTGACCGTCGAGGATCATTTTAAAACCCTGTACTGTATCATTGACAGAGACATATTTACCCTGAAGACCGGTAAATTTTTCGGCGACAAAGAACGGCTGGCTGAAGAAGCGCTGTATCTTTCTTGCTCTTTCTACAGTAACTTTGTCTTCGGAAGAAAGCTCGTCCATTCCCAGAATGGCGATGATATCCTGAAGCTCCTTGTAACGCTGGAGTATCTGTTGAACGCGGAGAGCGGTATTGTAATGCTCCTCTCCGACAATTTCAGGATCAAGAATGCGCGAGCTGGACGCAAGCGGATCAACGGAAGGATATATTCCAAGCTCTACAATCTTGCGCGAAAGAGTCGTTGTCGCGTCCAGATGCGAAAATGTAGTGGCGGGAGCGGGATCGCTAAGATCGTCAGCCGGGACATAAACCGCCTGAATGCTTGTTATCGATCCTTTTGAAGTGCTTGCTATGCGCTCTTGAAGACTTCCCATCTCATTTGCCAGCGTCGGCTGATAACCAACCGCACTCGGCATGCGTCCAAGAAGAGCGGATACTTCCGAGCCTGCCTGAATGAAACGGAAAATATTATCAATAAATAAAAGCACGTCCTGCCTGTCAACATCGCGGAAGTGCTCAGCCATTGTAAGGCCGGCAAGCGCGACTCTCATCCGCGCTCCGGGAGGTTCGTTCATCTGACCAAAAACAAGAGCGGTCTTGTCGATTACTCCGCTCTCGTTCATTTCCTTCCAGAGTTCGGCTCCTTCGCGCAGACGCTCCCCAACGCCGGAAAATACGGAGTAACCTGAATGTTCGGTCGCGATATTGCGGATTAACTCCATGATGACGACGGTTTTCCCGACACCCGCTCCGCCGAACAACCCGATCTTCCCGCCTTTCGCGTAAGGCGCGATTAAATCTATTACTTTTATTCCAGTTTCCAAAATTTGCGTCGCGGGACGCTGTTCAAAAAATTCAGGAGCTCTGCGGTGAATTGATTCGTACTGCGCCGCTGCAAAAACTCCCTTGTTGTCAATCGTTTCGCCTGTTACCTTAAACATCCGCCCGAGCACTTCCCTGCCGACAGGGACACGGATTGGCTTTCCTGTATCTTCAACTTCAAGCCCGCGGTGCAATCCCTCTGTCGCCGACATCGCAACGCAGCGTACGCGGTTATCCCCGATATGATGAAGGACTTCAAGAACGACAGGTTTTGATTTTTCATCAACATTGACTTTAAGGGCATTTAAAATAAGAGGTATATGACCTTGATCAAAACGAACATCTACAACAGAGCCGATTATCTGGGTTATGTATCCTTTCATTATATTTCCTGCCCTCCTATCTCTCAGCCAGAGATTCCGCGCTTCCGGCGATTTCAGAAATTTCCTGAGTGATGCCTGTCTGCCGCGCGCGGTTATAATTTATTCTCAGAGTGGAAAGCATTTCATCGGCATTTTTTGACGCCTCTTCCATCGCAACCATACGCGCGCTTTGTTCGCTGGCATAGGCTTCAACCATGCATCCGTAAATTACGCCTTTTATGTATTGAGGAACCAGAGCGTCAAAGATTTCTTCCGCAGACGGGGAATACTCAAATTTCAAATCCACACGCTGAGTATCGCCGATATCCAGAAGATCTTTTTGAATTACCTCCTTTACAAGCGGAATAATCTGATGATCTGTCGGTTTCAATTTGGCGGTATTAAACATGTGCGTATATACGATATGTATTTCATCAAAAACTCCCCAGAGATACTGAGAAATTACATAATCGGCGATTTCTCCCGCGTGTTCCACAGTCGGAATCTGCGAACGAAAAGAAAAATCTTCCAGAATTACATAAGGCGAATGAATAAAATAACGCGGAGCGACAGCGCCGATTAAGATTAAAAGCGGCTTTCTTACATTTTGACAAAGCTGAACCGCCCGCCTGTAAACATTTACATTATAACTGCCGGCAAGCCCCTTGTCGCTTGTGATCGCGATTATCGCTGTGTGGGATTCCGGTTCAACTTTTCTGAAGAAGACGCTGTTTAAAATTCCTTCGCCGGAAAAAACATCAAACCCTGAAAGAATATCATACATTGATTTTTGTATTCTTTTAAAATAAGGTTCGGTATTTTCAAGCATCCTCCGTCCCTTGCGCAATTTAGCTGTAGAGATAAGCTTCATCGCCTTTGTTACCTTTAACGTCTGTTCGATTGTCCGCATCCGCAGACGCACGTCCCGCAAATTCGCCATTTAAGTATTCATCTCCTTGAAACTCTTCAAGGCAAAATGCAGAGCGCCCTCAGTTTCTTTTGTAAAAACGCCTGTTCCGGAAATGCTGTCCAGCAATTCAGGCTTCTGTGTTTTTAAATACAGAAGAAAATTTTTTATAAACGGGAGAACTTTCTCTACATAGATATCAAGAAGAAAACCGTTAACCGCAAGAAAAAGAATCGCGATCTGTTCTCCCTGCTGATAGGGCGAACACATCGGCTGCTTCAGCACTTCCATGAGGCGCACGCCCTGAGCAAGCTTGTCCCTTGTCGCCTTGTCAAGATCGCTGCCGAACTGCGCGAACGCAGCCATCTCGCGGTACTGGGCAAGATCAAGCCTGATGTGAGCTGACATTTTTCGCATGAGATTTGTCTGGGCGGATCCTCCGACACGGCTGACTGACAAGCCTACGTCAACGGCGGGGCGGAATCCGGAATTAAACAGCTCAGTATCAAGGAATATCTGTCCGTCTGTGATTGAGATGACATTTGTAGGAATATAGGATGATATATCTCCCGCCTGGGTTTCAACAATGGGAAGAGCGGTAATGGAGCCGCCGCCTTTTTCATCAGAAAGTTTAACCGCCCGTTCAAGAAGGCGCGAATGAAGATAGAAAACATCGCCGGGGAAAGCTTCGCGCCCCGGAGGCCGGCGCAGAAGCAGGCTTATCGCGCGGTATGCGATCGCGTGCTTTGAAAGATCGTCGTAAACGACAAGCGCGTCTTTTCCCATGCAGAGAAAATGCTCCGCCATGGAAACAGCCGCATAAGGCGCTATGTATTGAAGAGCCGCCGAGTCTGAGGCTGAGGCAAGCACGACAAATGTGTATTCCATCGCGCCGTGTTTTTCCAGATTATTGATTATCGCCGCTACCGAAGAAGACTTCTGTCCGATGGCGCAGTACACGCAGTAAACGCCCTTTCCCTTTTGATTGATGATTGTGTCGATGGCGATGGCTGTTTTTCCTGTTTGTCGGTCGCCGATAATCAATTCGCGCTGACCGCGTCCGATCGGTATCATAGCGTCCAGGGAAATGCATCCTGTATGAAGAGGCGTATCCACGCTTCCCCGGTCGATAACAGGCGCAGCAGGAGATTCGATAGGCAGGTATTCTTCTGCGGCGAAAGGTCCCTTGCCGTCTACCGCTTCACCTAACGGGTTTAACACACGCCCGAAAAGAGCCTCTCCTGCGGGGACGGAAACAACCTTGCCGGTTCCCCTTGCCTCTTCTCCTTCTTTAACAAGAGTTTCGCCCGTAAGCAGAACGCAGCCTGTTGTTTCTTCTTCCAGATTAAGAGCCATCCCTGTCGCCCCGCTGGAAAATTCGATAAGCTCTCCGTAAACCGCCCTGTTAAGTCCGTAAACTGTCGCGACAGAATCACCTGTTTGAATAACAAAACCGGAACTGCCCGATGACGCCTGACCTTTCCAGTTATCAAGCTGTTCCTTTAAAACATTTGTCAGATCATTATAATTTTGCATCGGCGCCTCCGCGCAGTTTAACGCCCGATATCAGGCGTTTTTTCATTTTATCAGCCTGATCCTTAAGCGTCGCGTCAATATAAAAACCGTTGGTGCGAAGCAGATAGCCTCCGAGCAGTTCAGGTCTTACACAGGTTTTAATTTTAACATCTGCAGAGCCGGTTTTCTCCCTGATGATCTGCGTAATTTCATTTTTGAAACCTGTTTTCATGGGAGCCGCCGTCTCTATTGTAAACTCCAATATATTGTTTCTTTTATTCAGCATCTTTTCAATTTCCGTGAAAACCAAATCAATATGCCTTAAACATTTTTTTTCGATGAGAAGACAGATAAAACGTATTGCGTATTCATTACCGGCTGTATCATCGGCGATTTCCCTCAGCAGTATTTCAAATTCCGCTGAAGCTCCATATCCGTAAAATAAACCGCTGATAGCTTTTATAGGTTCAGCAAGCTCTTTAAGGCATAAAAACGCCTCTTCGGCATTTTTATCAGTAACTTTTAAAAACGCCGCCGCCCACCGCTGCGCGTGAAAAGAAAAGCGGGTCACCGAATGTTCCCCTTAAATCCGGCAGGATTGGAAAGCTCGTCAAAAAGCATGTTCGCGTAACGGTGCGTGTCGTCTGATGACAGTTCTCTTGCCGCAAGCCTGGAAGACGCCGCCATTATAAGAGCGGCGGCTTCGAGCCTGAACTTCGCAAGCGCCTGCATATGCTCGGTTTCAATCTGTTTTTGCGCGGCGGCGATAAGCAGCTCCGACTCGGCTTTCCCTTCGGCAATAATGAAGTCCGCCTGCCGTGAGGCTTCCGCTCTTGCCATCGCGATAATTTCCTGGGCTTCAACTCCCGCTCTCTTCAAAATATCTTCATATTCAACAAGAAGTTTTTTCGCTTCGGCTTTGTCTTTTTCCGCTTTATCAAACGAATCCTGCAGACGCTTCACCCGCTGTTCAATAAACTTCGTTACCGGTTTAAACAATATCGCTCTTAAAATAAAAAAAAGTATTGTGATATTGATGACGGTAATTATGAAGGTAACGGAAAAATCCAGCATGCCTGTTTAACCCCGGCTGACAATCAAAAGAACCGCCACAACAAATCCGTATATGGCTGTCGCTTCTGCAAGCGCGATGCCGATTATAAACATCGGCGTCATTTTATTGCTTGCTTCCGGCTGGCGTGAGATCGCGTTCATAAGCCCCGATGTGGCGACTCCAATGCCGATACCGGCTCCAAGCCCTGTTAATACCGCAATACCCGCGCCGATTGCAATCATTAAATCCATTTTATCCTCCTGACTATTCTCCGTGAATCGTTACAGCCTCAGAAATATAAAGGCTGGTTAAAAATACAAAAATTACCGCCTGAAGCATCCCGTCAAAAAAATCAAAGTACAACGAAAAAACCATTGGAATCCCGACTGGTATTAAACCTTCAATCAGCCTCATTATCACATAACCGCCGAGAATGTTTCCGAAGAGCCGAAGGGAGAGCGAAAGAAGCCGCGTCCCGTATTCAAGTAAATTAAAGGGAAGCATAAGCGGAACAGGAAAGAAAAGGTGGCGGAACCATCCCTTCACGCCTTTTGCGGCAAAACCGCAGACCAGCACCAGCGTAACGGAAATTGCCGCTAACGCCGCCGTTACATTTATGTCCCTGGTCGGAGGAGCGACATGAAACGGCGGACGAAATTCATGCCCGAAAATTTTTATTTCCGGCGGCGACAGCACCGGGATGATATTGGCAAGAAGGAGGAATAAAAAAAGGGAACCCATATAGGGACCCAAAAATTTTGAGAATGTCCCGAAGTATTTTTTCGAAAAATTGTTAAGGAATTCCACAGCGGCTTCAATAATTGCCTGCGATCCTGAAGGAATCTCCTTAAACTTTTTTGTCAGGATTAATGAAGCGGTAATTAAAACAGCCATTACAAACCATGAGATGATAACAGTTTCAGTTACCGGAATTTTAAAATCGAACAAAACCAGTGTAAAAATCGTTTTTATTTCGAGCGCTTCCATACAGTCTCACACAAAGGTCAGTATATACTTATGAAAAATTCTATACAAGAGAGCTGGCAGGCGATTTATTTTATTTATGGATGTAATAAATTTTTGATCATGGTATATTAAGCTGATGAGTCATAAAAAACAGGATTATACAAAACTTGATGAATTGGCTGAAATACTGAAAGACGCTCCGGATGAAGTATTTATCCAGCCCCACAATGTGCCTGATCCGGACGCAATCGCCGCAAGCCTGGGGATGTACTATCTGCTCTCACAGCGCGGGATAAAAAAACTCTCCATTGTATATGACCAGGAAATTGAAAAAGCCAACTCCCTTAAAATGCTGGAATTGTTCAATGTGCCGATAATTCAGGCTTCCAGAGCGGCTACCCTCGGTGCCGAAGACTGGGCAGTCCTTGTTGATGCGCAGAAAGGAAACGCAAACATTACAGACCTTCCTGTTAATGAAGTCGCTGTCATCGACCACCATGAGCATTGCGGAGACAAGGGCTACCGCTTCATGGATATCCGTCCTGAAGCCGGAAGCTGCAGTGCGATAATCGCGGACTGGTTTTTTGAAAATGAAATTGAACCTCCCATGCATGTCGCTACCGCGCTTCTTTACGGAATTTTTATGGATACCGATAACCTGACAAGAGGCGTATCGAATCTTGACATCAATATGTTCTACAGGCTTTACAGTTTATCGGACATCAGCATGATCGTCGAACTGAAAGGACATGATATTTCCGCCGGTGATTTGGAATTGTACGCCGAGGCATTCAAGACAGTGGAAATTTATGATGAGCTTGCGTTCCTGCGTCTTTTAAACGTGAATGATTCCCTGCTAGGCGCCGCCGGTGATATTGTAGTCAGTGTAGCGGGAGTCAATATTGTGGTAGCGTACGCAGTCCGGGATAAAGGGATAAAATTGTCGATTAGGAGCGTTAACCCAAAAATAAAAGCCAACGATCTTGTCAAATATCTGACAGAAGGATGCGGAGTCGGCGGCGGACATGATAATATGGCGGGTGGATTTATCCCAAAGGAAAACCTGAACGCTTCCAGGGATTTCGGCACTTTTTTAAAACACCGCGCCATTGCGTATTTTGAAAAACACAATTAAAGTCAACAAAGCAGCCTGTCAGCGAGATTAACGCCTTCTTTATGAATGAGCATTATTGATACCTATCAACATAAATAAAAAAAATTGATAGAATGACTTGATGTACGGTTCCTGGGTTTTATTGATAATTATTTTAATCTCGGCGATTCCGGTAATTGCCGTATATGTCTGGTATCGTCTTGCGAAATATCAAATCTCCAATATGCGGTTTTTATCTGCGCTGCTTGCAGGCGCGGCATCCCTCTTCCCTGCGCTGGTACTGCAGAGAATTTTCGATTTCCCCGGTTTTATTTATGGAAGGCTTGCTTTATTCTATGAGTTTTTCATACGAATTGCATTTACAGAAGAATTAAGCCGATTATTAATTTTGTTATTGTTCTTTTTTATTCTAAAATATAAAAAAAATGACAATGATTTAATATCAAACGATCAAAATATTTCATCGTTATATGATTCAAAATCAACAGAAGACCTATCAATAAATCAGTCCGGCGAAACCAGAAAGGCGACTGCAATCGGGCTGGTTGCAGGTCTTGGTTTCGCATTGCTTGAAAACGCGGTTTACGCCGCCGCTGATACCAGAGTACTGCCGATGCGCATCATTATAACCGCAGCAGTGCACGGCGCCTGCGGCTCACGCATCGGCGCCGCCGCCGTAATGATACGCTCAAATACATTTCAGGCAATCATGCGCATACTTACAGCAACAGCCATTCACGGCATTTATAATTTGATGGCAAATATGCCTGGATTCTCGCCAATATTAGCAGTCTTGATTGCGCTGTCCGCCCTGCTCACCTCGATTTCGGCCATCGCAGGCGGCTTTTCAAAAGAACCGGCGGCTATTGACAAAAGCAGCGAAAATTCATAAGCTGTTAAACACAACGCAAGGTAGAGCAGTTGGCAGCTCGTCGGGCTCATAACCCGGAGGTCGCAGGTTCGAGTCCTGTCCTTGCTAAAGCGGTTTTCCTTATATTATAAAGACTTACGAGGAAGGCAACCTTAAAAGAGTATGTCCTGCCTGTATAGTTTACATTCTTTCTTTTATAAAGGAATACACTGTCATTCTATCTACACCAAACAAACGACCAATAGCGCTCTTGGAAGTGTTTTTATCAAGAAGTCCTTGTATCTCCGTTTCATGTCCCGATAACTTAACACGCGTTGATTTTTTTCCAACAGGTCTGCCTAGAATGACTCCCTCAGCTTTTTTACGTGCAAGCGCTTCTTTTGTACGTTGTGAAACAAGGTCTCTTTCAATTTCTGCTGATAACCCAAAAGCAAAAGCAAGAACTTTTGATTGTATGTTATCACCTAACCGATAATTGTCCTTAATTGTCCAAACTCGCACACCGCATAACATTAAATGATTTAAAATAGACATAATCATTAAAAGACTTCTTCCAAGACGAGATAATTCAGAGCAGACTATTAAATCGCCTTTTTTAACTTCTTCAAGAAGCGAACCTAGAAGCCTTTTTTCAGGTATCTTGGTGCCGCTGATTGTTTCTTCAATCCATTGTTCAATTTTAAAATTGTTTTTTGAACAAAACCGTTCGATTTCAAACCGTTGGTTATCAACAGTCTGCCTGTCTGTGCTGACCCTGATATAACCGTATATCATAGCACCCTCCTATAAATTTGATAGTTTATTGTCATATTAAAAAAGCAGAATTAAAATGACCGATTATATTAATCAGCATGGCAGCAC
>WQTD01000031.1 GCA_009786455.1 Treponema sp. | reverse complement strand
AGATAAACAGAAACATGAAGCCAAAATGAGTCAATATATAAATCTGCTTCAAAAAAGTAAATTTATTTTGAAAGTAGCTTGACTTTTATCATAGACGGTATTTCAGCATTACCTCAATTTTTACAGGATTGTGATCTGAATATTTAAAGCCAGGATCAAATGCCGTTAATTTAACAAGTTCAACATTAGGGGAAAGAATAAAACCGTCAATAATATAGAGCTGAGTCTTTTCCGGATCTCCTGAGTATGGTTCGTTAAGCAGACGGCAGCTTGGTATTTTTGAGTCAGCGGCAAATTGCCAGCCGGGAGCAAGCAGCGAAGGGTTTAAGGTTCCTGGAATAAAATAATCGCTTTGCTTTACTTCAAAACGATGAGGATCAATGCCGGGGAAATTCTGATTAAAATCGCCTCCTGCGATAACGTAGTTACCCTTCGCATATTCGCTGCTGCAAAAATCAAGCAGCATTCTGGTCTGAGCTTCCCGGCCTCCGCTTGAGTCATAAGCTTCAAGATGAAGATTTACAACAATAAGTTCCGTCGGAGAATTTTCAACCGGAATGCGGTTTATTAAAAGACAACGTTTCAGATTTACTGCGCGCACAGGCCATGAAAAAGGATTGAAAAGACTCATGCGCAGAGCTTCATTGTTTTTAAAACGGTTTAATGTTAAAAGACCGCTCTCAACTTTACCTATAAATTCGCCGACAGGAATGGGAACAAAAATGCTGTTAAAATTATAGGCGAAGACTGATGCTCCTGAAAAATTCTCTGTCAGGAACTCACGCTGGTCGATGTAATATGATCGCTTTGAAGCAATATCAATCTCCTGAATTAACGTGATATCACAATTTGCCGTTTTAATAAAATCCATGATACCAGGCAGGTTGCGCCTGACATTTTCATCGGTTGGAGGACGCACCCCTCTTCCTCCGTCCATAAAAAAATCCTGGCTTTCATCAAGAGAAGCATAACCGATATTCCATGTAAGCACGCTGAAAGGAACATTTGCTGACAGTCCTGCCTGCTGAGCCGCTGCGACGTGATTTTTAATTTCCAGCTTTTCAATTTCCGCCGGACGATATTCTGCGATGGTAAGAACACCCAGGAATACTCCTGTAAGCAGAACCACAAACCCAATAACAAGAGTTGTATAAAATAAAACCCGTTTTATTATTGTTTTCATAATTGATATTATCTTTATAACAGATCATAATGTCCAGAAGGTATCTTTTTTTAATAAAGTTCTGAAATAACCTGCTTATAAAGAACCTGCTCATATTGTATATTAAGAAAAACTGTGTTTTAATATTATTTTATGAAAAGCCTAAAAACGACATTTACACTTCTTTTTTCATGTATATCGCTTGCAGTAGCCCTGGGGATTGGTCTGATCCTTTTTTATCAATATCAATCGTATATAAAAACCAGTTATACAGAGGTCATTAAAAACACCGCCAATTCAATAGAAAGTCTTTTTCCCGAATTAAGAAACGTACAGTTGCTTTTAGAGCAGGGAAGATCAGGTCTGCAGTCTTATTATGACCTTGTCAGACAAATAAACGTTATATCTGAATCCTATGGTTTTGCATATATTTATTTTCTTAATATTGAAGGCAGTAATGTTCGCTTCATTTTGGATACAGATGATATTTCCCTGTTTGACGAAGGCGCCGAAATTAATAAATACCTGCTAAAACCTTATGATGATCCGCCGGATGAAATTATGGAAGCTCTGACAAGCGGGATTTTTGTCATAACCAAAAAACCTTACACTGATGAATGGGGTACATTCGTGTCAGGTTTTTATCCGGTTTATGACAATACAGGCAGAACAGCCGGTATTTTGGGGCTTGATCTTGACGTCAGCTATGTAAAAGGTCTGGAAAACCGCGCGATCTTTGTTTTTATCGTTTCACTTGCAATAATTCTGACAGCAGCGGTTCTTGTTTCACTGGTTGTCGCCTCCTCAATCACAAAACCAATCAACGAAGTCGCAGTTGCAGCTAACACATTGGCGCAGATGCGTTTTGATATAAAAACTTCCAAATTGCGCAGGAACGAAATCGGTATCATGCAGACCGCGCTTTATGCCATACGGGATACATTGCGCCAGACAATGGGAGAAATCAACGATGAACAGCTTGGAAAGCAGCTTAATATCAGCAGGAATCTCAACAAGATCATCAACAAATCAAACGAAGAACTTGGCACAATAATTGAGGGTATGGAGGTGCTTGTAGATAAAACCGAAGGAGAAAGCGCATCTGTACGAAAAACTTCCAAATCTGTGGATGATATTATCGTTAACATTAACGCCTTGAACGAAGCAGTAGAATCCCAGTCGGAAAGCATTAACTCATCTTCTGATTTGATTGAACAAATGGTTGAAGGTATCCGCAATTTAAAAAATACGGTTCAGGATGTTAATAATATAACCATGTCACTTGGGGACTCCTCGAAAAACAGCAAGAAAACACTGGAACTGCTAACCAAAGACATTACAAATTTAACTGAACGTTCTATCGCTCTTGAAAACGCCAATAAAACAATATCCGGTATCGCGGCGCAGACAAATATTCTTGCCATGAATGCCGCGATTGAAGCGGCTCATGCCGGAGAAGCCGGAAAAGGCTTTTCTGTTGTCGCTTCTGAAATACGGAAGCTTGCGGAAATGTCCGACAAGGAATCGAAATCCATTTCTTCCGAAATTAAAAGCATGACAGAAGCGATAAACGAAATAACGGCTGTTTCAGGTCAAACTGTAAACAGTATGAATAATATTTTCCTGAAGTTGTCCGAAATGAGTTCTTCTTTTGCGGACATCAAAAACAATATTGATAATCAGGCGCTTAATTCCGGGCAGATTATGGAAGCCCTGAAAAAAATCAGAAAAATGGTGGATGAAGTCAGCAGTGATTCAGTAAAAATAAAAAGCGACAGTTCCATCATTGCCGACACTGTCAGAGACCTGGACGCTGCTTCGAAAGAAGTAGACATAAGCGTAGAATCAGCCCAGAACGCAAGTAAACAGATAGCTGAATCTTTTTCTATGGCAAAAAAGATTGTAGACGGAAAAATTTTAATCCGTCCAGACAAAAACAAATAGGGTTGTTTTGAAACTTCAGTTTCTGAACAACTTCCATAATTAAACTGCATTTTAGCAGCCTTAGTCTTAAAGGTGTTATAGGCAGGAAAATGCAGGACTTGTGAGATAACTAATCAAGTTATTGAACAAGTCCAATAAGAGGTAATATGTTCTTTTTAAAAAAGAAAGAAGAATTAAGCGATCAGCTTGCCGTATACCAGCAGCGAAAGGCTCCCAGGCATGGAATGCCCCAGTTTGAACTTGATGCCGGCGTACAAATCGCAGGCATGGAAGGCGAAGGGCAGCTTGGAAATATAAGCGTTTCAGGCTGCAGCATTAAAAGCGTTACATATGTCAATATTATACCCGATCAAATTTATCAGGTAAAAATCCTTCCGGGCAAAGCAGATAACATAAAACCTTTTGAATTAAAATTAAAACTAAGCTGGACAAAATCGAGCGAAACAGTTTTCCTTGCAGGTTTTTCATGTGAAGATACGGAGAATTTTCCTAAACTTAAAAACTATGTAGAAGCGCTTCGCTCCAGGGGAATTGAACCTGACTACGGCAACATGAATGAAGGTAACAGTAATATTTAAAGTTGTTTTATGAGTTTAGGCTTTAAATAAATTTTAAAAACAACATTCCCGTCACCGCGCGGATATTTAATGTCAAAGTATATTTTTAACATATTATTACAATCAATATTATTTTTTTGTAATTCATTATACATGTCATTTTCATTGATATAAAATATGTCATTTAAAATATACAGGACATCTGCGTCCGGATTTTCAGAATAAGCCGGCAGATTTGGATACCCGTAATATGCCGCATTGGCCGGAGCGTTATTCAACATAACAGAATTCTTTCCCGGATTTGCGGCGGAATCTTCCGCAATATAAGCGCGCGCCTCCTTATAACCTTCAATCCCCCTGCCTGGTATATCCGGCATAATTCCATTAAATGATACTGTAAAAATATATATTAATAAGACGGTTAAATAGGGCCATTTATTTATTTTATTAATATATGTGACAATAATCGCTGATACGGCAAATCCAAAAGGTGCGCTGACAGGCCATAAATAACGAAAACTAATCATCATCCTGAAAAATGAAAAAATAAATGATAATGAAAAAATAAGGGCAGGAACCGCCAGTAAATATACAAAAAATATATATTGATCGTTTTTTATGGTTTTTTCCCTATATTTATCTAACATTTTATTTTTACAGAAAATAAAAATGAAAGCAAAAATAATTATTATAAAAAAAACAAAAAAATGTTCAATACCCGGTTTTGAATCATTGTGAATAAAATTATGATTCCTTATAAACAGCATGTAATAAAAATAGGGAAAAGCGGATAAAACGGCAACAGCGTTTCCGGCAGTAAAAGCAATCCCTTTTTTCCATTGTTTTTGATAAAGTACATAAGAAATAAACAATAAAAAATTAGCGACAATCAAAAGAGTTCCATAATGATGTGTATTTATAGTCATTATTGACAGTAAAATATAAATAACAAGATTTTTTATCGACGGTTTATCTTTGAATTTAAACAATGCAAGTGAAATCAGCGGAGCAAGCGTCATTAACAATATATATCCGCGCATTTCCTGCGAATACCCTATCGAAAAGCCGCTGAAAGCGGTAAATAACGCAGCGCAAAGAGCCGCTTTTCTACCAAAAAATAATTTAACAGGTAAATATATGGAAAAAATGGAAAAAGTTCCGAGAAGCACAGAAAGTATAGTTCCGGATTCTTCAGACCACCCAAATACTTTAAACCAAAATCTAAGCAGTATATAATAAAAAGGTGGATTCCCGGGATCTGTGAATGTATTTAAAAAAGGCATTGCAGGATTTCCTGCACGCGTCGCTGAATATATCTCATCAGTCCACCCTGAATGTCTTACATAACCGTTCCATCTGAGAATAAATCCCGCTGCCAGAATAAAAATCAATAAAATAACTGCCAGATTATTTTTTTTATTGAGTACGGCTGCATATAAAACAGCTATCTGTTTTCTGAATATGAAAAGCAGTAGAATTAAAAAAAAATATGTTGGAATAAATTTTCCAGGAAATAATAAAAAGGCTGTTAAAGTTTTTATGCCAAAGTTAATATCGCCGTAATAATTACTCCAGTTTCTAAAAACAACTGATCTTTCATAATAAACGCCGGGAATGAAAAATAACGAATAGACATCCTTATCTGCTCGTTTGAATTTCTGAACCTCTTCATGAGAAAAATAATGCAACTTGTTCCCTGTAAAAAAAGCTATGTTATCAATTGCCATTAAAGCTTCTTCAGCATTTTCCATGGGAAACTGTATCGCAGGATTCCAGTATGGTCTTTTTAAAGGAATACTTTTATGCATTATTGCGGTTTTCGTATTATCATCAGGCATTGTAGTTGGAGACAGCCAATAGGAACACGGATTTGGCGCGGTTTCCACAACAATTGCAATATTATACGCAAATTCTTTTTTAATCTCTACATTTACGGAACTTTGCGCATAATACTCGCCTAAAACATCCCTGTTTCTCAAACATAGATAAAAAAAGGAAACGATGCCTGAAACTATACACACAGTTATCAAAAGAATCTTTATTGCTTTATTCATGAATATTCTTTGTCATTTAATATTGGACTTGTTCGGCAATTCGGTTAATCGTCTCACAAGTCTGCATTTTTCATTTTACATATCATTACTAAAATTGTCCAGCAAATACATTACTGATACAAATAGTCATGTTTGCATTTTTTTTATATACTAAACCATGGATAAAATATTAATTCTTGATTTTGGAAGCCAGACTACTCAGCTTATCGCGCGGCGAATACGCGATCTTGGCGTATACACCGAAATAGTCCCGGGAGACGCGGAATTAACTGATAAAATTGTCAGCGCAGACGTTAAAGGAATAATTTTATCAGGATCTCCGGAATCGGTAAACGGAACAGGCGCCGCGCCCGATAAAAAAATTTATAATTGCACCCGCGCTGATGGCAGTACCATGCCTCTTTTGGGAATTTGTTATGGTTTGCAAAGAATGACGCATGATCTGGGAGGCAAGGTTGAGTCTTTGCCTCATACCGAATACGGACGCATTGAGGTAAAAACAAATAAAGAAGCATTGCCGCACCAAACTCACATTTCAAAATTTTTGGATGGTTTTCGCGTTTCATTCACCGCATGGATGAGCCACGGCGATACACTGACACAGCTTGCGCCCGGTTTCAAGGAACACGGCACAAGCGTAACAGGTTACCCTGCTGTTGCCGCTCATGAGCAAAAACCGTGGTTCGGACTCCAATTCCATCCCGAAGTAACCCATTGTGAAAACGGCGATGACATTCTTTGCGCATTCGTCTTTAATGTATGCGGCTGCGAAAAAAGCTGGAGCATGGAACATTATATAGAAGAATTAAACACAACATTAAAAGAGTACGCAGGCAATAATCCAGTGTTGCTTTTAATTTCAGGCGGCGTTGATTCTACTGTCGCAGGCGCGGCTCTTTTAAAAGCGTTAAATCCTGAGCAGGTATACCTGATGTACATGGATACAGGACTAATGCGTAAAAACGAGACAGAAAATGTCAGCGCCATTTTGGAAAATCTCGGCGCAAAAAATGTTCACGTAATTATGTGCGAAAACGAATTCCTTTCCGCGCTTAAAGGCAAAACTGATCCTGAAGAAAAACGAAAAACAATCGGCGATTTATTCATTACGATACAGGAGCGCGAAGTTGCGCGTCTTAAACTGCCGGACAGCTACCTTCTTGCGCAGGGAACGCTTTACACAGATTTAATTGAAAGCGGAAAAGGCGTCGGCAAAAAAGCGCATGTAATAAAAAGCCATCACAATGTCGGAAGCCCTCTTGTGGACGCAAAGCGCAAAGCCGGAAAAATAATTGAGCCTTTGGATAAACTTTACAAAGATGAAGTACGCCGACTCGGACGCTTCCTCGGTGTTGACGAAGACGCTATCTGCCGCCACCCATTTCCCGGTCCCGGTCTTGCTACGCGAATTCTTGGAGAGGTAACAAAAACCAGATGCGACATCCTGCGCGAAGCGGACGCAATCTTCATCGAAGAATTAAAGAAACGCAAAAGTCCGCGCGAGGTTTTTCTTTACGACGAAATCTGGCAGGCTTTCGCTATCCTTCTCCCATTACGCTCAGTCGGCGTCGCAGGCGACGAGCGCAAATACGGCTATGTCCTTGCGTTACGCGCCATCATCAGCAGCGACGGCATGACCGCAGACGTTTACCCGTTTGAATCGCACGATCTGATGGAAATATCCGCGCGCATCACAAACTCTGTAAAAGAAATAGGACGGGTTATTTACGATATTTCAAGCAAACCGCCCGCAACGATTGAGTGGGAGTGATGAAATATTCAAAAATATATCCTCTTGACAAAATTTTAATATTTTGCTAACTTTAAACCGTTATTTTAAAGCTCTTTACCGGCGGGAATAGCTCAGTGGTAGAGCGCGACCTTGCCAAGGTCGATGTCGCGGGTCCGACTCCCGTTTCCCGCTTTGTTAATAAGTAATGGATTATAATCCGATACCACTTTTCATGTGTGCGGCTAAATCCTCAACCCTTCAAAACCCCTTCAATTTTTTCAAGTTCTTCCGCTGAGAGAGGCGGCTGTGAAAGAGCTGTGAGGTTTTCCTTGAGCTGGGACGGAGAACTGGCGCCCAATAACACGCTTGTATTGCGTTTATCGCGCAGAATCCATAATACCGCGAGAGAAGAGAGGGTTCTGCCTCCCTCTTTTGCTATACTGTTGAGCGCGTTCAGTTTTTTTATCAGTTCCGGTGTTATAGAGGAGGATTTTAAAAACCCGTCTCTGGAAGCCCTTGATCCTTTTGGGATCGAACCGTCAAGATACCGTCCTGTTAATAACCCCTGCGCCAAAGGAGAAAAGCAAATACAGCCAGTCCCTTCTTTTTCAAGAACATTCAAAAGTCCGTCTTCGATCCAGCGGTTAAGCATAGAATAACTCGCCTGATGAATTAAAGGCGGTACGCCAAAAGAACGTAATGCGCAAAATGCCGCAGCGCTTTGTCCGGCATCATAATTTGAGATACCGGCATAGAGAGCTTTACCCTGATGCACAGCGTCCGCTAATGCGCTCATCGTTTCTTCAACCGGCGTGTCCGTGTCAGGGCGGTGACTGTAAAAAATATCAACATAATCAAGCCCCATTCTTTTTAAGCTTGCATCCAGGCTGGAAAGAAGGTACTTCCTGCTGCCCCACTCTCCGTAAGGTCCAGGCCACATATCATAACCCGCCTTTGTAGAAATAACTATTTCATCGCGGTAAGGAAGAAGATCGTTTTTTAAAATTTTGCCAAAAGTGATTTCTGCGGAACCGGGAGGCGGCCCGTAATTATTGGCAAGATCAAAATGACAAATCCCTGAGTCAAACGCGCATAAAATCGTTTCCCTTCCGGTTTTGAAATCATCAGCGCCGCCGAAATTATGCCAAAGCCCAAGAGAAGTCTCGGGCAGCTTAAGACCGCTCCTTCCGCATCTGCGGTATTTCATTGTACCGTAACGATTATCTTGAGCAGCGTACGCCATATCTTCCTCCTTAAGTATTAGAGTTGTTCGGAAACTTCAATTTCTGGACAACTTCCAAATAAAAATCGCACTCTCGCAGCCCGCGTACCAAAGGTATGTTGGCGAAAAAATGCAGGATTTGTGAGACAACCAATCAGATTGCCGGATAAGTCCATTATACACTAAATTCTTCAGTAATTGAAGTTAACTCCAAAACCAAATCCCCAGGGATTTCCTTCGCCTGTTATGGTATTTGAATATTTCCACGCGCCCCATATATTTGATTCAATAAAAAGCGCGGTTGTTTTTACAGGAATAATTGATGTAACCAGTCCCAGTTTAAGCACAAGCGATTGTGCAAGCCGTAAATCGTTAATCTTAATTCCCTCTGTATCCTGCCGGTCTTTGCTGTCATAAAATAAATTTCTGGAAATAAGTTTGCCGTAAAATCTGTTAAAATAAAGATGAGAAAGATTTTTTTGTATCTCCAAAGAGAAAATTCCTGCGGATATTTCACTGCCTGCAAGCCATTCAAATACATGTCCCTTGAAAATTTCATATTCTGCTGACGCTGAGTCTTCAAAAACAGGTTTTCCGTAACTATGTGATATTCCGTGCAGATTCATTTCAGTTTTGTCATAAGCGCCGTAAAGTGCAAGCCTGACAGGAACTAACGTTTCCGTGCTAAACTGAAAAATTGCCTCCGCGCGCGGTAAAAATTTCTCTGTAAAACTGATTCCTTTGGCGTTAAATGAAAAACCGTTCCCGAATAACTCGTGCTTTCTGCGCTGAAAACTTGACAAATAAAAAGCACCGCTGTAAAAAAATGCGCTTCCTGTTTCTTTCCATTCATAAGCGCTCTTTCCGCCGTCAAAACCTGCGGTACGGATATAACCTGCGCTTAATGATAAACCGTATGCCCATCGTCCCGGATACCCTGAAATACCTCCGCTCAGCGTCACTCTTGTATCACGGTACGGATTATTTATGAAATCGTTTATCACTTTATCGGAAAATGATATTGTTAAAGGAAAACCGAAAAAATTATACTGCCAGTTTAAACTTTCAATCATAGCCATCCGGTAGGTAATATCAGCATAGGCAAAAATATCTATTGTATGCCTTCCGGCAGGATCAGCCATAATTGTAAATATTCCAAAACCATCCAGCCTGAAATTCAAATTATCAATCTCTGCGGAATACCGGACCAGCGGAAGCGGCAGCCATAAATTAAATGGATTCATATATTTTAAACCAAAATAAGGTCTGAGCTCCTGATAAGAACGATCTGTATTTAAATCTCCGGCGGTATTTTCTTCGGTTTTTAAATCGTCAGCTAATGTATTGTCATTAATATCATCAAGTTTTCTCAGTCTAATATCAATTGTTGTTCCTGAAATCATTCCGGCAGACTCTGGAAAACGCATGAAGCCGTCGCCTGAAAAAAACGCGCCCGCGTAATAAATAACGCCGTCAGCGGAAACAGGGTAAAAAACTCCGCCGGAAAAATCCCTGCCGCTGAGGAAAGCCTGCATTGAATCAAGATCAATAATTCCAAGTTTATACATCCGGTCATCTGCGTTATGGCTGAAAAAAAGTTTTCCTTCCGATACACGCAGACCCCGCATGTAATGCCAGAATAAATTATCATCAGAGACGCTTTCTATGCGGAAAAGTTCGCGGGAAGCATAATTATAAAGCAGAAGTTCCCTTAATCCTTTGCGTATCACAGTAAATACAATTCTCTCATTATCAAGAATCTGGGGACCGGAAAAAACAAGCTCCTCGTTTCCGGAAAAAAGAATTTCCCTGTTTCCGTTAAAATCTTCATAGGCAATACAGGTGTTATGAAGATGCGGATGTATCCCGATAACTCCGTCCCTGAAATACCTTGCTTTATACAGATCGTTAAAAGTCCGCCCTGTCCTGCGGCCTGAAACCGCTTCATGTTCTGTTACAACAGCGCTGTAACGTCCACCTGTTACGTGATAACCGGACACAAGCAAAAACATATCGTCAGATGACACATCAAGATCGGACGGAATAAATGTATCTGTATTAAATGAGCGGTCTTTTTCTGTTTTGGTGTCATACACATTAATTTTTCCTGCTGTACCGTCAAGAATATAAACGTTTTTACCTGCGGCGGCAACAGCGGAGATTGAATTTTTGTTTTTGGAAAAATTACGGTATTGCAGTTCATTTTCTTCCAAATCGTTTAAAACAAATAAAGATTGAAAGATATTCCATGCGCTGATAAAATCAATATTATATATTTTTTTAAAAATACGATAATATCCCGAACGGTAAACAAAAAATGAAAATCCGGGAATTTTACCCATCGCCTGCCAAAGTTCGGCGTATTTTTCGATACCGTAATTTTTTATAAGCCATGTTGAAAAAAGTCCGCCGTAATCATACCAGTTCCCGCCTTGTCCCGGATAATCGTAAACTTTTGAAGCCTGAAAAGGAGTATGAAATTTTCCTTCATAAGCAGCTTGCCTGAGTTTTTGTTTTATCAGAGGATCGTTTGCCCTGCCGAAACCGGAAAGACTTTCCATGCTTATCGTTGCTCCCTCGGTCATAAAACCTGGCGAAGTAACAGAAGCAGGAGAAACCCAATTGCCGAAAATCTTTTGAAGAACCCGGTAAAACGGACTTCTTGTATTCAACGTAACAGCATGAACCAGTTCATGCAGAAAAAGACTTCTCAGATTATCGTCAAAGTTTGTCCATTCCGCATCCATCGGTGTATCGTAAAGCACGATATGAGGACTTGGCGCTGAACTGTAATAACCGTTAAACCTTTCAATGTGGGGAGTAAAAGTCACCGGAATGCGTCCGGGCACTTTTATATCGAAAAGCGCACTGATATTCTCATAAACATCATCAACGTAGGAAGCAAGAAGGCGCGCGGAGGATTCAGATTCAGAGGGGAAAATAATATCAAAATATTCTGTTTTAATTACATTAAGTGAAGTAGCAGGATTAAAGAGCTGTGCAGATGCGGGAATTAAAATTAATAAAAACAAAACAGAAAACAAACCGGTAATTCTGCAGCTCATACAAAAATCATAATGAATAAAAAGGCTGATGTCATTAGACTTGTTAGACATGATTAAAAAATGATAAACTGCTTCATGGCTTTAAACTGCGGAATTTTAGGATTGCCCAATGTTGGAAAAACAACGATTTTTTCGGCGTTATGCGGCACTCCTGCCGAAACAGCGAATTATCCTTTCAGCACTGTTAAAGCAAACACGGGAATAATAAACCTCCCCGATCCGCGTCTGGAAAAACTGTCGGCGATTTTTCAGCCGGATAGAACAATACCGGCGACAGTGGAGTTTGTTGATATAGCCGGATTGGTAAAAGGCGCATCCAGGGGCGAAGGACTCGGCAATCAATTTCTCTCGCACATCCGAGACGCCGCTGTTTACGCGCATGTTGTCCGTTGTTTTGAAAACAGCGATGTTATTCATGTAAATGAAAAAATCGATCCTTCTTCCGACATCGAAACAATTGATATTGAACTGGCTCTTGCTGATATGCAGACTCTGGAAAAAAGGCGTGAGCGCGCGGAAAAATCCATGAAAAATCCGGCGGAAAAGAAAAACAATGAATTTATTCTTGCGATTCTGGAAAAAATAAAAGCTGTTCTTGAAAACGCTCAGCCTGTACGTTCGCTTGATTTGAGCGATGAAGAAAAAAACGCAATTTACGACTGTCACTTTATTACGGCAAAGCCCCAGCTATATGTTTGTAATGTCGATGAAGCCGGAATTAAATCAGGTAACGCCTATACCGAAATTGTAAAAAAACGCGCTGAAAAAGAAGGAACAGAAGCCGTCAGTATCTGCGGGAAATTCGAAGCGGACCTTTGCGGCATTGAAAGTCCCGAAGAAAAAAAAGCCTTCCTTGATGATTTGGGACTGGAAGAAACAAGTCTTTCAGCATTAATTCACAGTGCTTACAGATTACTTGGTTTAAGAACTTTTTTTACAACAGGCAAGGACGAATGCCGCGCATGGACATTCCGTTCAGGGGATACCGCTCCAAAAACAGCCGGTGTAATTCATACTGATTTTGAGAAGGGTTTTATCAAGGCGGAGGTTTATACCTGTGATGATATTTTTAAATACGGCACAGAAGCAAAAATCAAGGAAGCCGGAAAGTACCGGTTGGAAGGAAGAGAGTATATAGTTCAGGACGGCGATATTATGTTTTATAAATTTAATGTATAAAACATAAACCTTGTTGTTTATGGTAAAAACTGATATAATTGTCTATGGTAAAACCTGAAGCGTTGCAAAGGTATAGTCTTTTCGGCGGCATTGAAAAGGAGCAGATTGAAGCGATTCTCCATGTCATGCAGCATGAAAAGTTTAAACCTGATGAAATAATTATCGCTGAAGGAAATTCCAACGATAGAATTTTTTTTATTATTGAAGGACAGGTATCTGTTACAAAACAGGATATTATACTTTCGCGCTTTAATGAAGGCGAAGCTTTCGGGGAAATGGAAGTGCTTGATGTTATGCCGGCAACTGCAACAATTAAATCACTAACCCCAGTAACCACAATGTCTATTTCAAACAGAGGCTTAAGGGAAATCTATAAAATTGATATTAAAACATTCTCCTTGTTGGTAATGAATCTGGCGCGTGACCTCTCGCGCCGCCTTAGGAGAATGGACGAAAAACTGGCGTCATCGGATTCCAAACCGATTTTGTTTTAATAATGAGGAGTCGACATGATTCACAACCCTGAATACGAATGTATGGAAGTGCAGGCGCGCAGGAAACTCCAGCTTGCCGCTCTGAAAAATCTCGCGGAGACGCTCTATTCACGAGTGCCTTTTTACCGGAAAAGAATGGATGAAGCAGGTATTAAACCCCGCGATTTACATTCAATAAATGACATTGAAAAACTGCCGTTTACCACCAAGGATGATCTCCGTGTAAATTATCCGCATGGTTTACGCGCATGCCCGCAGGACAGAATTGTAGAAGTCCACATGAGTTCGGGTACAACAGGGAAACCTGTCG
Organism: Treponema sp.; assembly: GCA_009786455.1. Lineage (GTDB taxonomy): Bacteria > Spirochaetota > Spirochaetia > Treponematales > Breznakiellaceae > WQXQ01. The sequence continues at coordinate 10,578 of WQTD01000031.1, read as the reverse complement.
TAAACGAATATACAATTAAAGACCTTGATATATGGCAGCAGTCAATGGCAAGAACTCTTTCCGGCGCGGGATGCACCCGCGATGATATTGTTCAGAATTGTTATGGCTACGGGCTTTTCACAGGCGGCGCAGGAGTTCATTACGGCGCATTAACAGTCGGCGCAGAAGTCCTGCCGATGTCCAGCGGCAACACAGAACGCCAGCTTATGATACTGCGCGACTTTGGTTCCACAATGCTCACTTGCACTCCTTCTTACGCCCTGTACCTGGCCGAAGAAGCGGCGGAAGCGGGAATCGATCTTCGCGCGCTCCCAATCAGCAAGGGATGTTTCGGCGCAGAAGCATGGAGCGATAATATGCGCGCCGAAATAGAAGATCGCTACAATATGAAAGCCTACGACATATACGGACTGACAGAAATAATAGGACCGGGAGTCGCATTTGAGTGCGAAGCGCAGAAGGGTATGCATGTAAACGAGGATTTCTTCTATCCTGAAATAATCGATCCAAAGACCGGCAAAGTTTTATCCGCAGGTGAAAAAGGAGAGCTGGTATTTACAACACTGACAAGAGAAGGAACTCCGCTTCTGCGTTACCGCACAAGAGACATCACTTGCATTATCGAAGAGCCATGTGCATGCGGACGGACAACAAGACGAATACACCGATTATTCGGACGTACAGATGACATGTTGATCATCCGCGGTGTCAATGTATTTCCAAGCCAGATTGAACAAGCGCTTATTGAGATTGAAGGAACAGAGCCGCAGTACCTTATTATTGTCAGCCGCGGAGAGAGCCATCTTGACGAAGTGGAACTTCAGGTTGAAGTCAAGAAAGATGTATTCAGCGATGAAACACGCGGTCTTGAAAATTTACGCAGCCGTATAGAACAGGTAATGAAAAGTAAACTGCAAATCAGCCTGAAAGTAAAACTGGTGGAACCAAAATCAATTGAACGTTCTGTCGGAAAAGCGAAAAGAGTCATCGACAACAGAAAGATATAGAGTATACTTGAAATATTATCAGCATTGGCGTCGGACTGTAGTCTGGCGCCAAAGAGCGAAACGGGAGGAGTTTTAATGGGAATTAAACAAATATCGGTATTTTTGGAAAACACTACAGGCAGACTGAGCGAAGCGACAAAAACCCTTGCAAACGCAAAAATAAATCTACGCGCAATCAGTATAGCTGATACAGCCGATTTTGGAATCCTGCGTTTAATCGTCGATAAAACAGACGAAGCGATTAACGCCTTAAATGCCGCAGGCTTTACAACAAGGCTGACTGATGTAGTTGCCGTTGAAATTGAAGATGTCCCCGGAAGCCTTGCAGGATTAATGGAGTTATTTAAAAATTCACAGGTCAACATCGAATATCTTTACGCGTCGCTTGAAGGTCAGATTGGAAAAGCGGTTGTTATCTTTAAACTGGAAGATCACGAAAAAGGATTGAAAATACTAAACGATAACCATCAGAAAATGGCGGAAAAATTTTAACAAGGAGCAGTAAATTGAAAATTCTGATGGTATCAAGCGAAGCTGTCCCGTATGCAAAAACAGGCGGTCTTGCTGATATGGTTTCATCGCTTTCCATAAATCTTGCCAAGCTCGGTCACGAAGTAAAAATCGTTATCCCCAGGTATTATTCAGTTGACCGGAGCGGTCTCAAGCTTCTTCCTGACGCAATGGGAACGCCGATGGGCGGCGGCATTGAAGAATGGAGCGCTGTTTACACTGCCGACATGCCTGGGGCAACAAAAAAGAATCCTGTAAAAGTTTATTTTATTGATCACGAGATTTTTTTCGGAAGAGACGGCATTTACGGCAATGCTCTTGAAACTGATTTTATTGACAATCCGCGCCGGTTTACTTTTTTCTGCAAAGCCGTGTTTCAGCTTTGCAGAAAGATCAACTGGTTTCCGGACGTGCTTCATGCCCATGACTGGCCTGCCGCTGTCGCTCCGGTTTATCTGAAATTCGCAGAAAGAACCGCAGGAAGCGCAGGGGAATTTAAAGATACGGTTTCTGTAATGACTATTCACAATCTGGGTTATCAGGGAGTTTATCACAAGGATAATTATGATTACGCCGGTCTTGGCTGGGATGTTTTTTACAAGGCAGGTTTTGAAGACTGGAGCATGATGAACATGCTTAAAGCAGGGCTTTACAGCTGTGACAAGCTTAATACCGTTTCACCCAATTATGCCGAAGAAACAAAAATACAGGTACACGGCTTCAGGCTCGACGGAGTTTTGCGTTACCGAAGCGCGGATTATTCCGGGATTTTAAACGGAATTGACTATAATGTATGGAACCCTGAAAAAGATAAATATATACCGCAGCTTTATTCATCAAAAAACATGGAAGGCAAAGCAAAGGCAAAAGAAGCTCTTCAAAAAGAATTCGGACTTCCGGCCAACTCGAAAATACCGATAATAGGCATGGTCACCCGTCTTACAGATCAAAAAGGAGTAGGCGAATTATTCGGACCAGCCTACGGCAGCGCTTGGTCCATCTGCAGGGATATGGATTTACAGCTGGTTCTGCTTGGGACAGGGGACACTTGGTGTGAAATCGAAATAATGGGACTGACATCCCGCCTTTCAAATTTCAAGGCAAAGATCGGTTACAGCGAAAAATTGAGCCATCTAATCGAAGCGGGTTCCGACTTTTTCCTGATGCCCAGCCGTTATGAGCCGTGCGGACTCAATCAGATGTATTCTCTTGTTTACGGAACATTGCCGATTGTACGCAGTACAGGCGGACTCGTTGATACTGTTGAAAATTTTAATGAGAAGACAGGAAGCGGAACAGGTTTTATGTTCGATTATCTAAGCCCGTCGTCGATTTACGATACAGTAGGCTGGGCGGTATGGGCATGGTACAACAGACGCGAATATATCGAAAAAATGCGTAAACGCGCAATGGCGGTAAATTTTTCATGGGAACTTTCAGCGAAAAAATACATCAAGCTATACGAGGAAACCCTCAAAAAACAGGGAATTAAACTGAAAGTAAATGTTCAGTAGCCGTTTCTAACAACGCGGAAACCCAAAAAAAAGCTCCGCATATTAAGATGATTTCCAAACCTGTACGCAGATCGCGTGTGAATGTTCTGCATGCTCCACGCCCCGCCGCGGTACACGCGCTGGGTTCCTGTTTCAGGACCAAAAGGGTCTGTTTCATTTTCAGAGGGGTAATAATCCAGCCAATCCCAGCACCACTCAAGCACATTGCCGTGCATGTCGTAAAGCCCCCAGTCATTCGGGAGTTTCTCTCCGACAGGGCGGCTCTTCTGACCGCTGTTGCCCCTGTACCAGCCGGCTTCATCAACCAGGGTTCCTGAATAAAAAGGGGTCTTAGTTCCGGCTCGGCAGGCATATTCCCACTCCGCTTCGGTAGGCAGCCTGTAACCATTGGCTTGCCTGTTCCAGATAACAATATCTCCGGTTCTTGAATAAACGGGTGTAAATCCCTCCCTGATACTGCGTTTATTACAGTACTCAATGGCATCGAACCAGCTTACCTGCTCCACAGGCAGATTGGAATCCTTAAAATGACTGGGATTTGCTTCCATTACAACCTGATATTCCGCCTGTGTTACCGGAAATTCCGCTATGTAAAAAGAACTGACTGTCACCTGCCGCTGCGGACCTTCGTTGCTGTTCCGCCCGCTTTCATTTGAAGGACTTCCCATGAGAAACGTACCGCCGCTTACCCAAATCATATTATTTTTTTGACCGAAGGAATTAAATGTAATTATGGAGAAAAGAAGGAGTATGCAGAGGGGTTTTAACCCCTCTGCACGAATGAAAGAATTTCTCATGGATTTGAAAGTAAAAACACGATACAGCAGGGGGGTTACACTGTTAATCATGATTTTCTTCACCATTAATGGTTATTTTTACTTCCATTATCCTCTGATTAACAATCTTTAGCACCTTAATTGCTATATTATTCCAGCTTTGAATTTCGCCGGTATTCGGCAGTCTGCCGGTATTTTCCATAAACCAGTTGGCGACAGTTGTGTCAGGAATATCGTCAATATTGATGTTTTTCCCGCCGGAAACAACTGTTATTACTTCCCTGAAATTTACGCTGCCAAGCGCCGTAAAACTGCCGTCAGAGTTCTTCTTGATATGCTCGACAACTTCATCGTGTTCATCCCATATTTCGCCGACAAGCTCCTCAACAATATCTTCAATCGTAACAATTCCCAAAGTTCCGCCGTGTTCATCAACCACTATCGCCATATATGTTTTTTTCTTTTGAAGGAGCTTAAGGAGTTTAGCGACCCTAATTGTTTTCGGAATAAAAACGGCAGGTTTAACAATCTGAGCGGGCGTTTTCAGCCCCTTCATAACTTCGTGATAAAAATCTTTTAAAAGAATGATACCGGTAATATTGTCAATTGTTTCCTCAAATACAGGCAGCCGCGAAAAACCGGTTTTTATAAACATTTGATCGATCTCCTCAACAGAAGCCGTTGCAGGCAACGCTTCGACATCGATTCGGGGAGTAAAAATCCCGGAGACTTTTAGATCATCAAAACCGATAACCTGACGGATCATCTGCTCTTCATGGATATTGATGCCGCCTTCCTGCCTGACTTCTCCCACAAAGGTAAGGAGTTCATCTTCTGTGGTAGCGCGATTTAACTTTACAGGAAAAATCTTCATCAGCAGTTTTTTCCAGGCAGTGAGCAGGAAATTGACAGGCGTTAAAATCCAGACAAAAACGCGCAAAAGAGGCGCGGCGCGAAGCGCAGTTAACTCAGGGGATTCTTTTGCAAGTGTTTTGGGAGAAATATCGCCTATTAAAACAAGAAGAATCGTCATTACCAAAGTAGCGATGCTTACTCCCGTTGCTCCGAATAAACCCATAAAAAGCGCTGTGGCAAGAGCGGAGGAAGCGATGTTGACGGTATTATTACCGATCAACACGGTAGACAGGAGCTTGTCATAAACATCAAGCATTTTAAGAGCAATACGCGCTCTCATGCTTTTTTCGGCAAGACCTTTAAGCTTGATCCTGTTTAACGATGAGTAAGCCATTTCGCAAGCGGAGAAAAAAGCTGAAAAACACAGGAGAATTATTATCGTAACAAGTAAAACAAAATAATAAGAAGAGGTTGTTAATGATGAATCATCCATAAGCGTAAGGCGCCGATCAGAATCGAACTGATGCATCGCGGTTTTGCAGACCGCTCCCTTACCGCTTGGGTACGGCGCCGGTAAGTATTACGTTATATAAAGAAGAGACAAAAGTCAAGGTAGTAAAGATTTTTCAAAATTTCAATTTTTGAGAAACACTATAAAAGCGGATTCCATGACGGAAGACCATCAAACCCTGTATCATCAAATTCATCATCATCCTTTCCCGGAATAAAATTAATAATTGCATCAGGTGAAGCATGAGTATCATTACTATTTGAATTGCCTGATGGTAAAGTATCATCAAGAAACGGATTCGATGTATTTCGATTCCTGTTTGTTTGCTGGTTATTCGTGTTACGGTTGTTCTGAGTCTGAGAAGTTTGCTGTAATTCAGGGAACAGCGACCAATCCAGCTTTGGCATCGACAATGTATTTAAGAATTCATTATCGAAGCCGTACATTGTGGAAGTTACAAGAGGTCTGTAAGTTGAAGTTGGACCGCCGTGCAGATCGCAATATTGACCCGGCGTCGTTCCTTCCAGGAAAGGAAGCGTGACCTCGCCTTCATTGCAGGCGCTTGTCCTTAAAAGACCGGATTTGCTGCAGACAGTTATATCAATTACGCCGGAATTCGGTCTTGAAAAACTTCTGCGCGGAAGCCCCCTGTGAATTTCGCGGAAGAAATCACCCCATACAGGACCTGCAAGCGTGGCGCCTGTAAGTTCAACTCCCAATGAATTACCGGGTCTGTCAAAACCAAACCATACCGCCGCAGTGTAATAAGGGCTGTACCCTACTACCCAGGCATCCGACCAGTTCTGGGTAGTTCCTGTTTTACCCGCAACAGGCAGCTTGTATGTTCCTTTATCATCCCTGTAAACAAATTTGGAACCCCATCCGGCGCCGATAGAAAGGGATCCTTCATCGACAACCTTTTCCATAATTCTGGTCATGATGTATGCGTTCTGCGGACTCACAACCTGCGGGCTCCGCCGCTGCCGCTGTCTTGCATCCCTTTCAACATCAAACACAACGCGACCATTTCTGTCTTCGATTGTGCGTATTGCAATTGGAGTTACAGAGCGTCCCTGATTGGCGAATACCGAGTAAGCTCTTGCCATACGCAGGGGGGAAGTTGTATTAATTCCCAACCCAAGAGGATAAACCCTCGGGAATATCCTGCGTATTTGCGCAGAGTCTGTGATGTCCAAAAGCGCGGAGGCTCTGTCAATTGCCGCGTCAAAACCGATAACATCCAGTATTTTCAAAGACGGTACGTTCATTGACTGCGCCAATGCATTATAAAGCAAAGTAGAACCTTTCCATTCACCCCGGAAATTCAGGGGAATGTACGGAGTTCCGTCTTCATTGTGGAATACCATCGGGATATCATAGATAAGGGAAGATGCCGTAAACTTACGGCTGTCTATCGCCGCTGAATAGTACAGCGGTTTAAAGGAAGAACCAGGCTGGATGTTTGCCTGAGTAGCGCGGATGAGCTGATTCGATTCATCAAATTTCGAGCCGCCTACAATTGCGGTAATATAGCCTGTTTCATTTTCAATTGATATTAACGCGCCCTCCACTACATTACGTTCATTGTTGATTTTAAGCTGCGCGAAACTTTGAGCGGTAATATCTTTAATTTCCGGAATGCCGAAAACCAGAGCCGCCATATCCACAACAGGATTAATAACCCTGTTATATCTGGAAACAGCCCTCACCTCATTTTGTCCTGAGGCTGCTGAACGAATTTCTGTCAGATCAAAATAGAGGGTGAGCATATCAACAATGGGAATATAAACGCGTTCAGCCTGAACAATGCTCCTTGTGCTGGATCGCGCGTATTCCCTGTTGGCTTTTTCAAGACCTTCCGCCATAAATTTTTCAGCGGCTTCCTGATGGGCAAGATCAAGGGTTGTATGCACAACATAACCGTCACGGTAATAATCCCTTGTGCCGTACATCAAAACATCAAGCTCGCGGCGCACATATTCGCTGAACCACGGCGCTTTATCTTCCCTGCTGTAATATGCCGATAACGAAGGCATCGTCCAATCAAAATTATCCCAGTATTCGGTGAAAGAAGCTTCAGCTTCGGCTTCATCCGCATATCCGAACTGAATCATGCGCTCAAGAACAAAGTGCTGCCTGTCCATTGCAAGGTTGGGGTTACTGATCGGATTAAAACGGGTGGGGCCTGAAAGCAGAACTGCAAGAACCGCAGATTCAGCCAGACTGACCTCTCTTGAACTGTGACCGAAAAAATGTTTGCTTGTTGTTTCAACTCCGTAAGTTCCTGGTCCCATCGGCATGTAATTAAGGTAAATTTCAAGTATTTCGTTTTTGGTATAACGCCTCTCAATTTGAAAAGCCCACCACAGTTCCCTGATTTTTCTTTTGATGGTGCGCTCGTTTCTGTCTGTATAAAGAGTACCTGCTACCTGCTGCGTTATGGTAGAACCGCCGCCTAAATTCTTGCCGGTCAACTCTCCGATCGCAGCGCGCACAATACTGCGGATACTGAAACCCCTGTGATTGTAGAAATCGGGGTCTTCGCGGGCAAGAACAGCGTGTATTAAATGACGCGGCAATTCATGCAAAGAGACAAGCTCACGTTTTTCATCAGAAGCAAACTCTGTGATAAGCGTGCCGTTAGTATCAAGTATCTTTGTCGGGAGAGCGGGAGCGAATTCAACAAAATTTTCCTGATTTTTAATATTCGCAGTCATCGCAAGCGAAAGCCCAAGACCCGCGCCGATTACAATTACCAAAATTATAGTTAAAGCGGCAATCAGCCTGATAATCAAAGCAGAAAGAAATCCATTACCGCTGTGAGATCCCATACACCACAGAATATTAAATAATGTTTTTTAAGTCAAGCGGCTCATTTCCCTTTATCCAGCAAGTCTACTATCCCAATCAGCTTTATTTTCCCATTTTCTTTTGCCTTTTTTTTCATTTGTTCAGTAAAACCGTCCTTACTGAACAGAAAAAAATATTTATTCGTATATTTTTTGAATAATTTGCTTTTTCTTTCAAGATTTTCAAATGTGTCAATTCCTGTTTTAATGTTTTTAAATTTACATTCGCCGAAAATCGCGCTGCTGCCGTCAATTGCCAGAATATCAATTTCTTCTTCCTGTTTTTCAACAGGATTATTTCCCCACCATCTTCCAATTTCTTTTGGCTGTATCGGCAGGGATGAATAATTTTCCCACATATACTGAATACAGATATTTTCAAAACACCCGCCCATAAAGCTGTTAATTTCCTGCCTGATATTAGCCGCAGCTTTTTGTCCAAGTCCTTTTAAAATTAACGATAAATTATCCTGCACATACCTGAACCAGAATTTAAACATATTATCGTTTAAAACATAAATGCTTTTTGTCCCTGTTTTTTCTCCTGCAGGTTTTTCTTTTACTACAAGACCAAGACTTATTAATCTTTTTATATAAGATTCGCATAAATTGGCAGGTTTGCTTACTTTGTCAGCGATCTCTGATAATCTAGTGCTTCCGCTGGAAATTACTGTAATTATAGCGTTATACATATGAGGTTCCCTTAATTCCTGTTTAATTAAACTTCCCGGTTCTTCATATAGTATGCCTTTGGAATTAAAAAATAATTCGGTAATATTCTCCTGTAGGCTTTTCCTGTTGTTTATTTGTGACAAATAGTAAGGCGTGCCGCCGAAAATGCCATAGGTCAATAATTTATCTTCTCTGGAATAATTAGGTACAAATTCAGCGGTATCCGAATAATTAAAAGGTTCTATTTTAAATTGGGCGGTTCTTCTGCCGTACAGAGGACTTTTGGCGCTTAACACCTGATTTTCCATAAAGCTCATGGAAGAGCCGCATAAAATTATCATCATACCGGTGTTTTTAAAGTTATAATCAATATATTTCTGCAAAATTGAAGAAAAGCTCTTTTCTGCTTTCGCAAGGTATGGATATTCATCAATTACAAGAATGATTTTTTCTTTTTTGGCAATAGAGGCAATTAAATCCAGTAACTGAACAAAATCCCTGGGGATCATTTTTGCGAATGTTTCACCGGAGGATCTTAAACGGGATTTATGAACAGCTTCAATAAATGTATTAAGGTTATATTCGGCTGAATTTTCCACTGCTGTAAAAATGACGCTTTTTTTCCCTTTGCAGAAATGGTTTATAAGCTCTGTTTTGCCAACCCTTCTTCGTCCGTACATAATGGCTACTTCAAGCCGCCCGCTTTTATAGAGCTTGTTTAATACCTTTAGTTCCTGATCCCTGCCGATAAACACTTTATCCCCTTATAATCATATCATGATATGTCATATCATGATATGATTATAAATCAATGTTGAAAAATTTGCAATGTATCAGGCGATATCAAGTTCGTCTGTCAGAATCAAATTTTTGTTTTCCTTCCTCATCTGACTTTCTGCGCAGTTTCCTGATTTCAAAGAAAATCAATGTCCCTGTAAGCAGGAAGGAGAAACCGTCCGCTACAGGAGCGGCAGCAATTACTCCCCACAAACCCCAAATCCTGCCGAAAATGAGAATGCACGGCATCAGGGCAAGGCACTGCCTGAGCATCGATAAAAATATCGATATTTTCGGACGGCCTGTGACAACAAAAAGATTGGTGGAAACTATCTGAAAACCTGCCAGAGGAAGCATAAGCATGCTTATCCGCATTGCCCTTGCGGTAAACTCCATAAGCGCCGCGCTGCCGTCAGGAGCGAACATTCTGATAAGCTGAACCGGAAATATCATTACTACGATAAAACCAGTGAAGCAAATCAGCGAAGCTGCGCCGATAGCACCGAGGTATGCGCGTAACACACGGCTGTAACTTTTAGCCCCGTAATTATATCCAAGGATCGGCTGCGCTCCCTGATTAATTCCAAAAATCGGCATGAGAATTAACATTAAAATCGCGCCAAAAATATTCATCCCGGAAAGCGCGATGTCGCCGCCGTTTGCAACCTCAAGGGCGGAAGCTCCGTACCAGCCCATGCTCATATTGTTTAAAAGCTGCACAGCGGACATCAAAAATTGAAGCAGAAACTGAGCCGAGCCAAAAGACATTATCTGCAAAATAACGGAGAGATCAAATTTAATTACGCGGGGATTAAGCCTTACCACTGCTTTTTTGCTAATCGCAAAAAAGAGAATGTAAACGGTAACGATGGATTGCGCAGCAATTGTCGCCCATGCAGCTCCCTGTACTCCCCATTTAAAGACAAGAATAAAAAGAGCATCAAAAGCGATATTGAGAACAGCTCCGAGTATCATACCGATCATTGTGACGTTCGGAAAGCCCTGCGCTCTTGTGCAGTGAGACAGGCCGAAACTGAGCATAAAAAAGACAATGCCGTATAATGTTATGCGAAAATATTCTTTGGCGTAGCCGATTGCCTGGCTTCC
>WQTD01000030.1 GCA_009786455.1 Treponema sp. | reverse complement strand
AGAGCAGGGAAGCGTGTATGGAAAAACCCGCTACCCTGCTTCAAAAATATTCTGTTCCGGAGGAAGTGCAAAACATTGACGGTTTTATATCTCTTTCATCTACCGGTCTTGATAAACTGCGTAAAGACATGGATCTTGCAATGGATTTGGCTGATATTCAATTCTGCCAAAAATATTTCCGCGATACCGAAAAACGGGACCCGACAATAACAGAGATCCGGGTCCTTGACACCTATTGGTCGGATCACTGCCGTCACACGACATTTCTGACCGAGCTAGACGACATTAAAATTGATGATGAAATAATACGGGAAAGTTACCAAAGATATATTGATCTCCGCGCTTCACTTGGACGTAGCGATAAACCTGTAACGCTTATGGACATGGCGACAATCGGAGCAAGAGCGTTAAAACAAAGGGGTTTGCTTCCCGATTTGGACGAGTCGGAAGAAATAAACGCCTGCTCTGTAAAAATAAAGGTTGATGTTGACGGCAGGGATACGGACTGGCTTTTAATGTTTAAAAACGAAACGCATAACCACCCCACGGAAATTGAGCCATTCGGGGGAGCTGCTACCTGTCTTGGAGGAGCGATTCGCGATCCGCTTTCAGGAAGAGCTTTCGTTTATCAGGCTATGCGCGTAACAGGAGCAGGAGATCCGTTAAAAAGCGCTTCGCAGTCGCTTTCAGGAAAACTTCCCCAGAGAAAGATCTGCCGTACTGCGGCGGCAGGCTACAGCTCCTACGGTAATCAGATAGGGCTTGCAACCGGTCTTGTCCAGGAAATCTACCATCCTGGATATGAAGCCAAGCGCATGGAAATAGGAGCTGTCATCGGAGCGGTCCCTGCGGAAAACGTTATACGCAATACTCCCGCACCGGGGGATATTGTAATCCTTCTTGGAGGACGGACAGGCCGGGACGGCATAGGAGGAGCGACAGGCTCCTCTAAATCGCATACATCTTCTTCCATTGAAACATGCGGCGCGGACGTTCAGAAAGGAAACGCGCCGGAAGAGCGAAAAATCCAGCGCCTCTTTCGAAACCCCGAAGTTACCCGTTTAATTAAAAAATGTAATGATTTCGGCGCAGGAGGGGTCAGCGTCTCTGTCGGCGAGCTTGCAGACGGACTAGAAATTGATTTAAACAAAGTAGCCAAAAAATACGAAGGGCTTGACGGCACTGAGCTAGCGATAAGCGAAAGCCAGGAGAGAATGTCGATCCTTCTTGATAAAAAAGACGCGGCCAGTTTTATTCAATTTGCGGAAAGTGAAAATCTTGAGGCATCTGTCATTGCTGAAGTCACCGGTAAAAAACGTCTTGTAATGAAATGGAACGGGAAAGCAATAGTTGATCTATGCCGAAATTTCCTTGATTCAAACGGAGCCGCCAAACACGCCGATGTGCGCATAACACCGTTTAAAAATAAACATACAGAAAAACAAATTTGCAGTGAAAACGAACTTGAAGAATTTATCGGAAGTTTAAATATCTGCTCGCAAAAAGGACTGTCAGAGCGTTTTGATTCAAGTGTTGGAAGGGCTACAGTTCTTTCTCCCTTCGGCGGAAAGCACCAGTTAACTCCCGTTCAGGCAATGGCGGCAAAAATCCCCATTTTAAACGGAGAAACAAATACATGCTCCCTTATGTCGTGGGGTTTTGATCCGTATCTGTCAAGCCAAAACCCGTACTACGGAGCGGTTTTCGCGGTTGTTCACTCCCTTGCGAAAATTATCGCTTCAGGCGGGAGCAGGAAAAAGTGTTATCTCTCCTTCCAGGAATATTTTGAAAAGCTGGGCGGAGACCCTGAACGCTGGGGAAAACCTGCCGCCTCGCTTTTGGGCGCGCTAGACGCTCAAATTGGACTTGAAATTGCCGCGATTGGAGGCAAGGACTCAATGTCAGGTAGTTTCACCGTTAATGACGGTACGGAAATTAATGTTCCTCCAACCCTTGTATCGTTTGCCGTTTCTGTAACAAATACTGAAAAAATAATCTCACCTGAATTTAAAAAAGCCGATAGCCATGTTTTTCTTTTAAAACCTTCGTTTTCAGTTCATGATAAAAATTATTTTTCTTTACTTCGCGATTATTTTGATATTGTCGAAAAAATAATTGGACAGGGTATAATCCTTTCTGCATGGGCGGCAGGCACCGGAGGAACAGCGGAAGCTGTAATTAAAATGTGCATGGGAAACCGTCTGGGTTTTGAAACCGGGAATGAGCTTTCAGAAGGAAACGGTTTTTGCGGCTTTGTAGTTGAATTAAACGATAAAAATTGCGAATCATTACAGAAAATTAAAAATGAAAGAATACGAATTGAGTACCTTGGCAGAACCACAAGCGCATATTTACTTAAAACAAAATCCATCGAAATGCTTTTTTATAAATTGCAATTCGCCTGGGAAAAAACGCTTGAAAGCGTTTATCCTTATTTAATAAAACAGGAAGGAAAAACAGAAAATTTTGTTTATAAAAAAGATAAAAAACTGGAAAAAAACGCTTTATCAAAATATTCCGCCGTTTTAAAAAATAAAAAACCTGTTTTTTTAATACCGGTATTTCCCGGAACAAACTCAGAATACGATACAGCAAGAGCGATAGAAAAAGCCGGAGGAAAAGCGGAAATATATGTTATACGAAACTTAAATCCCGCTTTAATCGCACAAAGCGTCGGCGAATTTATAAAAATATTGCAAAAATCACAGGGGATTGTTTTTCCCGGAGGATTTTCAGGAGGAGACGAACCTGACGGATCGGGGAAATTCATTACCGCTTTTATACGGAACCCCGCTGTTTCCGCTTCTGTTACAGAGCTATTGCAAAAACGGGACGGGCTAATTTGCGGTATCTGCAACGGTTTTCAGGCTTTAATTAAACTGGGGCTTGTCCCCTACGGCGAAATCCGCGGCATGAAAGAAAACTCCCCTACCCTGACTTTCAATACAATCGGGAGACATCAGTCTGTGCTTGTCAGAACGCGCGTTGTATCAAATAAATCACCGTGGTTTTCAGGCATGAAGACAGGCGATATTTATACAGTCCCTGTTTCCCACGGCGAAGGGCGTTTTATCGCAGACGAAAAAACAATAAGGGAGCTTGCAGATAACGGGCAGATAGCCACTCAATATTGTGATTTTGACGGAAACTCTTCGCAGAATATCCGTATTAATCCCAACAACTCATGTTTTTCTGTCGAAGGAATAACCTCCCCTGACGGCCGCGTTCTGGGACGCATGGCGCATAACGAACGCTTCGATGAAGGACTCTATAAAAATATCCCTGATATTAAAGTGATGGATATTTTCTCCGGCGCCGTTAAGTATTTTACCTAATGCTTGAAGTGACGGGTTCCTGTAAAGACCATTGCGATTCCGTGTTTATCGCACGCTTCGATTGAAAGCTTGTCGTTCACCGAACCGCCTGGCTGGATTATCGCTTTAATGCCTGCTTTCGCAGCTTCCTCTACAATGTCAGGGAAAGGAAAAAACGCATCCGACGCTAAAACCCTCGCAGGATTATTGTCTTTCCATGAACTGCCGCCAGTGTCCGCGCTCATCATTTTCGCCGCTTCCATTACATCAGCGCTTCTTTTTAAGGCGTGTATCGCAGGCCAAATACGGTTTACCTGTCCTCCTCCAATCCCTGTAGCTGCCTGTTCTTTTACAATCATGATCGCGTTCGATTTAACAAAAGTAACCGCTCTCATTCCAAAGATCATGTCGGGTATGTCGCTTTTCTGCACAGTTGTTTTTGTAACAACATCCCATTTTTCAAGAAGAAGTCTGTCCGTCTTTTGAGCCAAAAGACCGCCGTCTACGGAAATATATTCATGATCATCCTTCGGCGGTTTATTAATTTTTATGATACGCAGATTTTTTTTCTTTTTAAGAATAACAAGCGCTTCATCTTCAAAATCGGGCGCTGCGACTACTTCAAGAAATAATTCGCCAAGCTTTCGGGCTGTAACGGCGTCGAGTTTTGCATTACACGCAATTATTCCGCCGAATATGGATACCTGATCGCACTCAAATGTTTTTTTGTAAGCTTCGATTAAATTATTTCCAAGCGCGATTCCGCACGGGGTGTTATGCTTAACCGCTGCGCAGCATGCTTTTATACCATCGTTAACATCGGGTAAAAATCGGTTAACATCATCTGCTCCGGCAGGAGGAGCGCCGTCAGCGGAAAGACCGAATGCGCAGGCTGCTTTCCATGCGACATCAAGGTCCCTTATATTGTTATATCCCATTTCCTTGCCGTGAAGCTGCTCCATGCTGCCGATAGCGCCAACCCTGTCGGCGGCAAGGTATAAAGAAGCGGACTGATGCGCGTTTTCACCGTAACGCAATGACTGCCCTGTCTTAAGCGGAAGCGTTAAATATTGCGGGTATTCCTCATTAAGCAGGTAACGGGCGATTGCCGCATCATAAGCGGCGGTAAGATTAAAAACCTTTCCCGCAAGGCGTTTTTTAAATTCGAACGGGATATTTCCCGATTTGATGCCTTCAATGGCTTCGGGATAATCCGCCGGATCGGTTAAGACTATCACATCGCGGAAATTCTTCCCTGCCGAGCGCAGCATCGAAGGACCGCCGATATCTATAAATTCAATTGTTTCTTCAGGAGAAAGACCGGCCTGTACCTTTTCAAAAAAGGGATATAAATTCACGCATACAAGATCAATTGTTCCAAGATTCTGCGTTTTTAAAGTATCAATATGGCTTTGCATGTCACGGCGGGCGAGAATCCCCGCGTGAATTGCAGGATGAAGCGTTTTAACGCGTCCGTCAAGGCATTCAGGAAAGCCTGTTACTTCCGAAATATCAGTAACAGGGATGTTATTATCATGTAAATGCCTGGAAGTGCCGCCTGTTGAGATTATTTCCCATCCTGATTTGCCAAGAAATGAAGAAAGTTCAAGGATTCCGTTCTTATTAAATACGCTTATAAGTGCCCGTTTTTTCATAATTGCAGATTATCATATTTCATTGCCTTCTTTTTGTCAATTTTTCATGAAAAAATACCGATTTTAACTGTTTTTATTGAGTTATTTTTTAAAATTTCATTTTGGATTATTTTTTTATAATTTTAATCGCATTTTACACCCTTTTTAATCATTTTAGTATGTTTTTGTATAGAATTTTTTTTTAATTGAGTATTATAATCTTTCTTATAAACAATTATTTCATTCAAATGAAGTTTTTTAATAAAAAGGAGCGTTTTTAATGACTTCTCTGGCGCAATTATTTGGACCCATGAAGGTTGTCAGAAGACTTTTATTACAATTATTAATTGTTATTGCGGCTTTTTTAATCATGATATATTTGGGCAGCCATTTCGGCTCAATAATAGTAAAAAAATATATAAATCATTACGGCGATGAAATTATTTCAGTTTCGGCTGAAACCGTTAAAAATTACCTGCAGGGTTACGATATAACACTGAATGATACCGTTTTTTTCCTTGAATGGCTGCGTATGCAGAATTACGATGCTCCTTCAATGCAGGAAGCGCTTTCCCTGTGGTTCAGACGGCTTCAGTCCAATGACGAAAGATTCACTGAAGTTCTCTCGATCTACGGAGTTACTGACGGCGCGTACATAACCACTTCCGGCTGGGAATCTCCGGATGATTATATACCTCAGTCACGGGTATGGTATACCGGAGCGCATGAAGCGAAAGGCAAAATATTCCGGAGCGATCCGTATGTGGACATACGAACGGGCGAATACGTCGTTTCGTTATCAAGATTACTCTGCGATGAAGAAGGACAGCCGTTCGGCGTTATAGCCCTTGATGTGTTTATTTTCGTCATATCGAATTATATAAGCCATATTCAGTTCATGGACTCAGGTTACGGCATGCTTCTGGATTCTGACAGACATATCATTGAACATCCGCAGATGGACCTGTTCGGCGTCCGGCTGGAAGACGTCGCAGGAGGAAGCGGTTACGCGCAAATGGCGCAGCTTCTTGCAAACGGCCATGATGTTTCCGCATTCGATTTTATTTCCGTTACGGGCGAAAAGAATGTTGTATTCATAAAAAAACTTTTTAACGGATGGTATATCGGACTCGCGCTTCCAAGCGATGTTTATTATAACGACGTGGAAGGCATGCGCGTTATTTTGTTTGTGACGGGCATTATTTCCGCACTGCTTCTGTGCGGAGTGCTTACATTCATGCACATTGCGAAAAACCGGTCCGATTCTGCAAATCAGGTAAAATCTTCGTTTCTTGCGAACATGAGTCATGAAATCCGCACCCCGATGAACGCTGTTATCGGCATGACTGAACTGCTTCTGCATGATACGCTTTCAAAGCATCAGAGAGACTGCGTAAATGACATTAACGCTTCCGCTAATTCGCTTTTATCCATCATTAACGACATTCTTGATTTGTCAAAAATAGAATCAGGAAAATTGATGCTCAATCCTGTCAATTATGATTTCCTTGCAATGATTGACAATATCAATTCCATGTTCAGGTACATTACCCAGAAGAAGGGTCTTGAATTCAGGTTTGAAACTTCCGGAGCGCTGCCAAAAATCCTTTACGGCGATGATATACGCCTGAGGCAGGTGCTGACAAATCTCTGCGGAAACGCTGTCAAATACACCGAGAAAGGATATATAAGGCTCAAGGTCAGTTCGTTAAGCGACAAACTTATTTTTGAAATAAAAGACACCGGCATGGGAATTAAAAAAGAAACCCTTCCAAAATTATTCGACGCTTTTGAGCAGGACAGAACGGAAAAAAACCGGCATATAGTCGGGACAGGGCTCGGGCTTCCAATCAGCAAGGCATTTATCGAAATGATGGACGGCAGCATCATGCTTGACAGCGAGTATGAGCACGGAACTGTCATTACTGTGATAATACCTCTTGTTCCAGGAAGCGAAACAGATGTCAAACAGGAAAGAAAGAAAAAAACAGAAACGACCATAAACGCGCCTTCCGCAAATATCCTGGTGGTGGATGACAATGAATTTAATCTGAAGGTAGCTCACGGACTTTTAATGCTCCACGGCATTGACGCCAAAAAAGCCCTTTCCGGAAAAGAGGCCATTAACCTCGTTAAAGAAAACGATTTTGACATTGTATTCATGGATCACATGATGCCTGACATGGACGGCATAGAAGCAGCCGCGGAAATAAGAAAACTCGGAGACAAACAAAAAACCCTTCCCGTCATCGCATTGACAGCTAACGCGGTGCAGGGCGCAAAGGAGATGTTTCTGCTTAACGGTTTTAATGATTTTATATCAAAACCCATTGACATGGATAAATTAACATCACTTTTGCTGGAATGGCTTCCCGGTGAAAAAATACTTCAGATAACAAATATGGAAAACAGCGCGGATCATGAAAAAAGCGGTTTACAGGAAATTTTTCTGTCAATTGACGGTCTTAATGTTTCTGCAGGACTTTCGCATACAGGCGGTAATCAGGAAAATTATCTTAATATTTTGCGGTATTTCTCTGAAAACTGCAAAACCTATATTGGCGAATTAAATACAGCGCTAAAGGAAGAAAATTGGGAGAACTATTCGATTAAAGCTCATGCCTTAAAAGGCGTTCTTGCAAATCTGGGCGCGAAAAATCTGTCATTAATTGCCGCAAAGCTTGAAAAAGCGTCAAAAGAGAATAAAGACCACGCGTATAATTATTGCCGTAATGAAACGGGCGTTTTCAGCGAAGAGCTTTTAAATTTCCGGGAACAACTCGCCGCGGCATTAAATGCAAATTCAGATTCCCCCGCAGGAGAAAAAGGAGAAACAGGAACAGATGCGTTTCTTTTTGAACAAATAAAATTGTTAAATGAAGCCTGCGGAAATTATTCCTTTGTAGATACAAAAAAAATATTATCCTCTCTTGAGCAATACAGCTGGGATAATGATGCGGCGGAAAAATTAAACAGCATAAAAAATTTAATTTCCTCGTTTGATTATGAAAAAGCGCATGAATATACGCTTCAAATGCTGGAAAGCGGCTATAAAGGAGAAGCAAATGGCTGAAAAAAAAATAATACTGGCAGTAGACGACATGCCGGAAAATTTAATGCAGCTTGGCTCATTACTTGAAAATTATTTTGACGTAAGACTGGCCAAATCAGCGGAAATGGCGCTTAATGTCCTTAATAAGACAAAAGTTGATCTTATCCTTCTTGATATTGTAATGCCTGAAATGCTTGGATTTGACTTTATAAGTATTTTACGTTCAGGAAATTCCCTTAATAAAAAAACGCCGGTAATTTTTGTTACATCCCATGCTGATATTGACATTATCGGGCGCGCAATTAAAGCAGGAGCAAAGGATTATATCGTAAAGCCTGTCGTGGCGGAAACTCTTTATAAAAAAATTAACTCTGTAATAGGACTGCCTGAACACATTCCGGGCGTCATCGAAGGAAAACTGCAAAAACTCCATGACGCGGCAAATTCCGCAAATAAAGCTCAGACAGACGCTTTAATTAACGAGCTTCTCGGTCTTTCAAAGGATATACCCCATATTTACAATCCCTTAAAAGATATTGAAAAACTCAACAGCGAATTTGATTACAAAGAAGTAATGAATAAAGTAAATATATTAATTCATTTACTGGATTTGGAAAAAATACAATAATGTTGTAAACCGCCCATACTCACAGATATTTCCAATCCTGTTTTCTGCATTTTATTATAAAAATTTATTTTTATCTTTCACAAATAATAAATTTATGATATATAATAATATCAAACAAAAAAAGGAGTCAAATTATGCCAGCAGCAAAAAAGCCGGAGAAGAAAGCGACTGATAAAAAAGCCGCTCCGAAGAATGCTTCTTCAAAGAAAGCAAAACCAAAGAAATGATCGTTTGTAAAAAGCCCTTGAGAAATCGAGGGCTTTTTTTTTGAATTGTTTGATTACCTCATTTACTGAACAACTTCATTGGAATTTATTTAAAAAAATCCCCGCGCGAGACGACCATCCGGTAACCCGCTGTATTTACACGGAGATCAATACAGCTCCTGCATTCGGCAGCTTCTTCGCCTGTGCAAATTTTATTATCGTAGAGCGCGTATTGTTTTCTAACCTTTACAGGCGACAGATTCGGCATAACCACGTTAGCGCCCGCTTTTAAGCCAAGCTCGCGGCCGTCAGGCGATATTGTACCAAGAGCAGTAGTAGCCGGAAGCAGAACATTGGGGAACATTAACCGCAGAATTGCAAGAAGGCGCAGCGTCAGTTCCAAACTTCCGCTTTTTTGATCTTTAAACGGAGTATCGCTGTGCGTTAAAAACGGTCCTATGCCGATCATCTCCGGTTTCAGCTCCTGTAAAAATCTAATGTCTTTTATCAGGTGCTCAGTTTCCTGAAAAGGCGAGCCGACCATAAAACCAGAACCGACCTGGTATCCGATTTCTTTAAGGTTTCTCAGACACTCTTTACGGTACTGCAAACTCATGTTTTGGGGATGCAGTTTTTGGTAATGTTCGTCATCAGCTGTTTCATGACGTAAAAGATAACGATCAGCTCCCGCTCCAAAATACAATTTATAGCTTTTATATGATTTTTCTCCGATTGAAAGTGTAACGGCGCAATCGGGATATTTTGATTTAATTTCTGAAATAATTGCGCACAGCGTCTCATCATTAAAAAAATCATCTTCTCCGCCTTGGAGAACAAATGTGCGAAACCCCAGTTTGTATCCGGTTTCACAGCAATCCATTATCTCCTTTTGGCTCAGTCTGTAGCGCGGTAAAACGGTATTCCCGCATCTTATGCCGCAGTAATAGCAGTTGTTTTTACAATAATTGGTAAATTCTACCAGTCCCCGGACATATACATCAGTTCCGTATATGCTTTTTCGAATCCGGTCTGCTGATTCAAAAAGTAAACTGTCAAAAAAATCTGTTTCAAGGAGGGCGGATAACTCTTTGTCGGAGAGAGTTCTATCTTCTTCCAATCGGCTGACGATTTGGTTTTCAATATTCATATCAAATATTTTAGAACTCATGCAAAACTGAAGTTTTGCATGAGTAACCGCTGCTTATTCAACCTTAAACCTGTTCACTTCCTTGATTAATTTACTAATCGCATCTCTGTTTTTAACGCTGATTTCGTTAACCTGCGTTACAGCAATGTTGATTTGATCCGCTCCTGTCGCCATTTCGCTCATACCGGAAGAAATTTCCTGCGTTACTTTTTCAAGATTTACGCTTTCCTTAATAACTTCCTGTGAGCCGTCAAGCATCTCTGTTGTACCAGTGCTTACCTGCTGGGACAGATGATTTACATTGCTTATGCCTTCCAAAATCTGCTTGGAGCCTTCCCCTTGTTCTTCCATGGCATGCAGTATATTATCTTCCTGCTGCGCAACCGTCCTTACGTTCGAATCGATCGCTTCAAATTTGTTAAGCACGTTTTCGGTGGATTTGGAGATCTTGTCTATAGACTCTTTTATCTTCTTAAGCACTGTGCTGATTGTTTTTGACTGCATGCTGGAGTTTTCGGCAAGCTTCCTGATCTCGTCGGCGACAACGGCAAAGCCTTTGCCTGCTTCACCCGCGTGAGCCGCTTCAATTGCGGCGTTCATTGAGAGGAGGTTTGTCTGCGCCGCGATATTATTCATTACAGAGTTGATTTCAAGAAGACCTTCCGATTCGCGGGATATTTCTTGAATGTCAGCCGAGACTTCCTGTAAGCCTGTGCGTCCGTCTTCTGAAGCATTAGTCAGGTTCCTTACATTGGAGCTGTTTTTTTCCAGCGTGCTCGTTACAGAAGAAATATTGGCTACCATTTCTTCGATAGCGGCTGATGCCTTCGTTACATGCGTATTCTGCTCTTCAACATTTGTACTTAACTTTTTAATGTTGATTGTAACCTGTTCCATTGTGGCGTTGGTTTCGGTTACGCTGGCGCTCTGATTAATAACTCTGCTCTTGATGCTCTGAATATTTGCGGTTATTTCGTTCACAGCGGCGGCAGTTTCATTCATGTTGCTCGCAAGCTCATTTCCTATGCCGGATAATATATCAGCTTCCTTTTTGATTATTAAAATCAATGCTCTGATTTTTTCTATCGTCTGGTTGAAGTAACGGGAAAGTTCCGTAATTTCGTCTTTTCCTTTTTCCGCGATCTTAACCGTAAGATCGCCTTCGCCCTGCGCTATATCCTTTAATGTGTTGGCGACACTCACAACCGGCATCATTGTAAAATGAAGGACAAAGTATATTATAATTGCCACCGCTATGGCAATTATAACCGCGAGAAGAATAGTCAGTTTTGTCATATCGTTTACTTCGGATAAAATATAGTCTTCTCTTGCCGCGACCATGACAGACCAGAACACATCTGAATTGCCGATACGGGCGGGCGCAAAGAAAGTTTCCAAAGTTGTATGCATTGCAGGGGAATACGAAGAGCTGTGAAGAGTGCTTCCTTCAGCAACAGCCTTGATTGCGCCCGGTAGGTCTTCGCCCAAAAAACCTTCCGTATCTTTCATGTTTTTGCCGATACGGTCCTTGAATGTATGCGCCAGTACGGTTCCGTCGTTCGCGTAAATAGCCATCAGTGATATTTCGTCGTTGCCTTTGACGGTTTGTTCCAATACATCCTGCATTTGCTCAATATTCACGAGATATCCGACAGCTCCTACTATCTGCCTTGCAGTATCATCAACAATAGGTCTCATCATTCTAACCACATACCCCTCCTTCCCGAGAATTTGTCTTGGGATAGGAGGTTCTACCCTGTCTTTTATGTTGTTGATGCTGATACTGTTCAGATATGCATATGTGGCGTCTATATCAGTATTTACTCTATGACGTATATCGCCGGTTTCCCTTGTATAACTCATAGCGTATTGCCCTGTGGGACCGGAACCTGTCCTTCCGACCATCTGCGCGTCCATGCCGTCAAGGGCGTTGGGTTTCCAAACCGTATAAATCTGCAAATACTCAGGGTTGGCTTCCATGACCGCTAATATCATTTCGTCAAAACGGTCCCGCCGTTCTTCCGCTGCGAATCTCTGGTACTGAGAAAATATATTTTCCAGGGTGCCAAGCATTGTAAAACGGGCATTTTGCCTGCCTTCCCAAAACCCGGCCTGTTCGCTTGCTATTAAATGAATTACATCTCTATTCAGTTTAATTGCAATTTCTGACGAACTGGTAAGCAGAATAATCGAGATTGTCGCAACAACGACAATCAGTATGGCAATAACCATAATACTCAATCTAAATTTAAGTTTCATTTTACCTCTCTATATTTTATTATAAACTATTTTACCATAAAGTGTGTAATTTATCGAGTCTTATATCGGCAAAGTGCAAATTTTATTCAGGATACTTTAACAAAACAACACGAAGTACTTTTTATTCATTAGCTCTTTTACTTATTGTAATTCCTTATTCAATAAGGAATTACATAAAACTGCGGCCTAGAAGACTCGAACTTCCATACCTCTCGGCACTAGCACCTCAAGCCGTGTTTTCGGTAAATCACGATGTAACATACTGTAAAATAATGTAATGATGATATAACGTAATTCCTTATGACATAAGGAATTACAATCATTTTTCTGTAACATCCTATATCACAGTGATACATGCTGTCAAGCAAAAAAAACATCATTTTGAAAATATTAGGTACTATTTGAGGTACTACTTTATTGATTGTTTTATACAAAATTTTTAAATAACTATTTTACTGTTAAATCAGGCGGATAATGAAATTAAATTATTAGAGATCAAAAAAGCGTTTCTTGTTTTCCTACAGAAGGGTTAAATTCAACCCACCAAATACTACCCCGCTTCATTGATTTATAACAGGTCCGAAATAAGCGTTACATCATTCCTGCGCTTCCTGTTCACGTTCAGAATCAGCAGCCATTGCCTTATAACCGTCAGTTTCATTTTCATATTTATTTTGTGTTTTTTTTGTAAATATGCCACAAAATCAAACACTTCAACATAAATATTTAAGGGGAAGTTTGTCAATTTCTTTTATAAAAACAGCGCGTTCATTCATTGGCTTACCTTCTTAAGTTAAATCTAGCATGAAATAGTGGATTAAACAATAGACCTGTTTAATAACTATCAAAAATACCGTCAAAAAGAGTATAATTCGATTATAAAAATACGCAACAACCCTAAAATTGATAAAAAGGTTGTTTTTTAAGTCAGTATTGGGGTTATTGAACAGGTCTATTGACAATAATTACATGTTTTTGATTGATTGTTTTAGACGGCAGTTGACAATTACAAGTAATAAAACCTTTGAAGTTTTATTACTTGGGAAAGTGCTGTAGATATACAGAACTTTTAATTGTCAGATGCCGCGCCGGGGTGTCCAGAGGGGATTCCCCTTTGGCCGACAACTCTGGAACAACCTGAAAGGTTGTTTAAGAGTTATTAGTCGGTACTAACTCTTGCAGATTTTCTCTAAAGTACACACTGAACGAGACAATTTTTCAGGTTTTTCTATAACTTTATAAAAAATGACAAATTTATTTTTATCCTTTTAGGTTAATCAATAAGAATAAGGGTAGCTATTTTATTAAGGATTTTTCAGGTTTCCTGAACCGCAACATTTCCCAGTAGTTAATAAAATATTAATAAAACCGTTAGTATTTCATGTTTATGTAACGTTTAAAACTAACCTCTTTTGCTTCCCTTTGAGGGGAAAGTTTCCAATTTTTTTATTTTTTTCTACTTATCAAACTTAAAACCGTACTCCCGCATACTGTAATATCCTTTCCTGTTAAAGATGATATGGTCCAATATATGAAAACCCATTAATATTGACGCGTTAACCAGTCTGCCTGTTATTTCCTCATCTTCTTTGGACGCGCCTAACTGCCCGGACGGGTGATTGTGAGCAAAAACCAAAGCTGTCGCATTATCTTTTATCGCGTAAAAAAAGACCTCCCTTGGATGCACGATTGTTTTATCGGCAAGCCCGATTGACATAATGTGTATTGAGATTATTTTATGCGATCCGTCAAGCGTTATAACAAGAAAATGTTCCTGCCTTGATTTTGCGTACCTTTTTACCGTGCCAAATATATCAGCCGGTTTACTGAAAAATATTTCTTTTTTAAATTTCCTTGA
Source organism: Treponema sp. (assembly GCA_009786455.1). Classification (GTDB taxonomy): domain Bacteria; phylum Spirochaetota; class Spirochaetia; order Treponematales; family Breznakiellaceae; genus WQXQ01. The sequence goes on along the minus strand of WQTD01000030.1, from coordinate 10,842 downwards.
AGAAATTATTTCAAAAGTCATTACAAATCCTTACAGAGCCATGTTTATCATGATGGTTTATTCCCGGCAGATTTCGGTTTTTTAAAGTGATTCGGATAGGCGTTATATAAAGCTTCTTCAACGCTCTGCTCCATAAAATGATAATCAATATTGAGCTGCCGGATACTTGTTAGTTCCGACAGGTTAAAATACCTCCATTCGGAGTTATTCAAATCGCCTCCCAAAACAGCGTAACCGAACATTCGGTCTTTCCCGTCATATTCGCAGATATAAATATCAGTCGAGCCGAAGAAGTAATGAAAAACAGCGGGGTGTTCCTCCATGCCGTCCGTTTTATATAGTTCAGGGCATTTTTGAAGCCAGTTTTTTAAATTTTCTATACCGTCCTGATATACAGGCAGGTTTGTTATTGTAATTCTCAATTGATCTTCCGGAATTAGAGCCGCCACTTCGGCAGGGATAGTTTTCATTTCTGAATCCTGATTTTTTTTATTTATCAAAATAATAACTCCCTGTTATTTAAAGCCAATTGTTTTATTTTCCTGTGAAAAACAATTATCAGTTTCATCCCTGCAAAGACTGTTGATATCATCAAAAGAAAAATTATTATTTATAACTTTCTTGATTTCCAGTTTTCTTGAAATATTTTCAATCTGCGCGCCTGTAAGCTCATAATTGTTTACAATAAATTCGCTTTCTTCTTCTTTAAGCTCTGGCAGCATATTATTGAGAATCTTCATTCTGGTGTTTTTATCAGGTTTATCAAAAACTATCCTATATAAAAACCGTCTTTCAAACGCGGCATCAAAATTGGATATAAGATTGGTGGTGGCGATCATTATTCCTTTAAAATTTTCAAGGGATTCCAGTAAAATGGATTGAGTCCTGTTTTCATCTAAACATGAAACTTGATTAACATTGCAGCTTAAATCCATCCTTCTTGAAAAAATTGAGTCAGCTTCATTAAGAAACAAGATAGGGTTGTTTTTTGAGTTTTTTACAACTTTTTCATAACTATCAAATATTTCATTTACTTTACCTGTAGCTATACCGATAAATCCCGAAGATATTTGCGTAGCGTCATATTTTACTATGTTCCTTTTACATAATTTAGCCAATTGCAGCACGGTTTCAGTTTTTCCTGTTCCCGCGCTCCCTGCCAGAATACAGATAAACCCCTGCCTCTGGCCCTTTTTATTAAAATGATCCATCAGTTTATCAAACGTGTTATGGGAAAATATCTTATAAAGCTCTTTTATTTCATTTTCATTTTTTGGTGTATAATACATGTTTTTCCGTTTTATTTCCCTGTGAAAAATAATTTCTATATTGTTTTTATTCCTTTCATAATCAGAATCCTTGTTAACTGAAGATGAAAAATCTACAGGTTTAAAAAGTTTTTTTAATCTGTCATCGTCATTATCTTTATATTGTAATTTTTCGATTACTTCTTCGTCAGGTGTACTGGTAGTGAAAAAAGGCTCTATTAATATTTCTTCTGACTGCATATATATTTCTTCAGGAATGTGAAACCACTTTTTACTGTTTTCTTTAAGTTTCAGCGTTCTTTTACATTCCTTTAGAAAATCATTTCTTGAAGACAATAAAGGTAAATTTATTTTATCTTCAAGATTAATATTTTCAGAAAAAATATATTTTCTATTATGATAAAAAAGACGAAACGGACTGGAAACCGTGTTTTTGAACCCGCTGACAAAGAATAAAACAGAATCCCTGTTAAAAACATTCTGACTGTAATATTTCTTTACTTTGTTCATTATAAAAACGACAACCATATCAATATAAGGTCTGTAAAAATCCAAACCGGATGAAGGTAATGTAATATACAGGGATTTTGACTTGTTCATAACAAAATCTTTAACGCAGAAATCGCTTTGAGAGCTTATATTACGAAGGTTGTAATTCTGAAAAATGTTTAATAATGACAATGCCCTGTGATAAATTATTTCATAAGTATTTTTATTCATATATATGAATCTTTTTGAATTTAAACGGACAATTTCATGTATTTCAGATGAGCAATGGCAACTGTTAATTATATTGTCAAAAATATTGGATATATCATTTTCGTCATTATTGTTTTCATAATAAGAAAAGCAGTTGAGACAGCCATATAAGGATTTATCCTTGAAATCAGAGCATTTAACATGCAGGATGAGCGTTATTAGAAAATCCCTTATACAATCTGAAATACCATTAGATTTATTTTCATTGGGAATATCGGAATTCTTTATCAGGATATTGGCGATTTCAAAAGCGTCGTTATATGCCGTGTTCTCGTCCATTTCCTCAAGGACATTAAACCGCAGGGATTCTTTATTTCCAAAAGCCAGTTTATATATATTAGAAAATTGTTTTCTATAACCAGAAGACAAATTATAGTATTTACCGTCAATATCCACAGAAACAATACTGTTTTTAAAATTGAAATAACCGGTATCCAGATACCCGTATTTGTCAGTTTTTAAGAAATTAAACTTGACAATGGAAGTATTGTTTTGTTCGACAAGGATATTTAAGTTTTTATTGTTTTCCATTTTAATCCTCATTTCCTGTCAGATTTTCATTATTTGTAATCCAGCCGTAATTCCTGATGTCAAGGCTCTCTTTATAAAGCCTGTCTTCCAATTCGCTGTCATGTTTAGCTTTCCTTTTCGCTTTTTCATGCTCGCCGCATAATGTCCAAACCCAGCCGTTTATTTTTATATTCTTGCCTCTGGCCCCGCAGAACTCGCAGATATGTTCGCTTTCTGCTTCAGCTTTGCAGATCATTTTTTGTAAATAATCTGGCATACTTGATAAATAAATCCTTAGACCTCCGAACTTTTCTTTAACCTGTGTGATTTTTATCATGTTGTCAGGGTTTTTCTTGTTATATAAACGCACTTCTTCAATAATGGGCAGGGTAAGCCCCATCCAGCCGTACCCGTGTTCAATTCCGAACAGCTCAAACGGATGTAACGGCTTATCGCTGTTTTCAATTTTTTCAATCGCTTTTATTACTCTTTCCGCCAGTTCCATTTTAATCTCCTTCTTCTTCTGATTTTTCATTTTCATCCGGCAATTCGGCGCGGGTTTCCCAAGGGTATGTTTTTTTATTTAGATATTTTCTGTATAAGCGGTCTTCTAACTTGCTGTCGCGGTTGGATTCTTTTTTAGCTTTTCTATGATCTTCGCAGACGGTATAAAACATTCCGCCGATTTTAACAGTTTTACCTTTAGCCCCGCATATTTCGCAAATACGCACGCTTTCGTATTCAGCTTTCTGTATCATTTTTTCTATGTAATCAGGTGCTCCTGTCAGGTATATTCTCAGGCATCCGAATTTTTCCTTTATTTGCCCAATATAAATATTCTTTCTCGGATGCTTGTTGTTGTATAACCGCACTTCTTCAATAATTGGCAATGTAAGGCCGAGCCACCCGTAACCGTGCTGTATCCCGGAAAGTGAAAACGGGTCTCTAGGGTTATTGCTGTCTTCCAGCTTTTCTATAATCCTGAGATATTTTTTATCAAAATCTGTTAATTCGTTATCCTTGTGTTTTTTCAGGTTTTCAGCGACTTTAACTATATCGCAGATCATTTCTTCATTGATTTGATAATCATTCCTGTCGTTTAACTCGTATAAAAGTTTTACCAGTTCCTCTGTATATTCCAGTTCCCCTTCCACAGCAGCGTCAATAATTACCTTTACGGTACTCATCACGTTTAACCCGATGTTTAAAGCGTACAGTATTGCTTTGTCATCGTCCGTTAAAAACCAGCAGTACGGTTTCTCAATCGCAAGATTAATTAAAGAAGTTGATTCTTCGCTTAAATCTTTTTTATTTACCATTTCTTTCTCCTTATCTTGAAATTCTTTCTTTATCAAATTCATTGAGGATTCTAATATCGTTTTCTTTTTTTTCGATTATTTTTGAAGTCCAATATAGATATTGATAACCGTGACTGGTTTTTTTACAATAATGATAAATATCTTCATGATAATGGCCTGCCCACCATTCGCGGAAATTTATCTTTTTATGTATCTCGTCATTGAGTTTTGCCACCTTGTCATTCATCTTGTCGGAAATGCCGCCTGTATGAAGCGGGTAATGCGGGTGAAACAGTTTTATGTTTATATGCAGAGGTCCGGTATGGGAAATTACATAATCGAAGGAATTATCGGTTTCAAGGAGTTTAAATAATTCATCTTTTTCTTCACTGCTCCAATATTCTTTCTTCCACCAAGATTTGTTCGGGGTACGGCGGTATTTATCAATTGATAACGCCCCGCCCAAAACCAGAAATTTTATGCCGTCAATAACGTAAGCTTTCCCGCGCTTTAGATATGCGGTAAAGGGATTATCGTTTATTTTCAGGACAGTTTCGCCAAGACCTATATCTTCTTCTTTTATTTTTCTTCTGCCATAAACAGGTTCATGATTGCCGTGGACTGCAAGTATAGGAAACGGGCGTTCGGCAAGTTCCTTATAATTTCTTTTATCCCTTTTTTCATTGTTTAGCCATCCGAAACCGCCGTCCCCTAGAATAACGTGGTATTTAACAGTGTCATAAATTTCATTGCCGTATTTATGCAGAAGTGATTCCTTTGTAACTACCTCAAGTTCGCCTCTTGCGTTGGCGTGAAAATCACCTGAAAATAATATTGACATGCATCTCCCCTTTCTAAGAAGCCTTTTTATTTGAAAACATTTCCCGTCCCGCGTACCCTCCGGGAATCATGTTTAACCCGTATTCAAATAAATATTTATAAGAACGCGCATTAACTTCCCTTTCTTCAATGTCGAGGGCTTCTTCTTCTGTTAACCCCGCTGTCTCGATGACCAGTTTTTTTTCGATTATTTTTCCAAAATCTCCGTTTAAAGCTTGTGATAATAGGCGTTGCGGGTTTTTTTTCATGTTTTGACAATGGGATGAGTATCTTTTTTGCCATGAATTTTTAGTTATGCCGATATACAGGTATTGATGTATGTCTTCCGAGACTTTCACGGTATTGTTAACAAGGTTTATTTTTGCGCTTTTGTCTATGTGCAATGCATAGGAATAGATATAGTGAGATTCATTTTTCAGAATTTCCTCGTTTCTATTATCAAGCAGGTATTTAAGCGGGACATAAAACGAATTAACCGTATCTCCTTGATTGAAAGATAAACCCAGTAAATTCGCGTTAGGGAAAGCGGACGGTTCATTGATATAATCAAGGCTTATATCAAAATCCATCGAGAATTGAAGTTTTTCTATATTCAAATCCGGCTGGTTATACCTGATCGTGATATTGAAGTTTTTTTGGTTTTCCCCTGTTATATCTAGAATTTTTTGGATATGTTTATAAACTTCTTTATTAATAGGGAAAAACAGCCTTTCAAAGATTATTGGGAAAAATGTCATGGTTTATCTCCAATAAGAATTATTATAACTCTGTATACAGAGTTAATAATATCAATATATCTCTGTATACAGAGTTTGTCAAGAATTTTTCACTTTTTTTAATAAATATTTCCGTTTACAAAGATCAAAGGTTATAATGAAATATGGCTTTTTCTGGGCAAAATTTAATAAATAGAATAAACCTTATCATGAATGAAAAAGGTTTACGAAGAGACCCTGATCTATATAACATAGTCCCTTCCGGTACATTATCTGCTTGGAAAAATAAAGGCCAAATACCAAAAGTAAATACAATCTGCAATATAGCTGATTTTCTAGGTGTCTCTATCGAATGGCTTATCACTGGTAAAGAAACAAGCGGACTGACCCATGAGGAACAAATACATTTATCAAAGTATAAAAACCTCTCAAAAGTTAATAAACGTAGTGTTCAGGCTTTGATTGATTCCATGCTTAATAGCTCTTATGATGAACAATAATGAATTAAATAAATGTCCATGACAGTATGTCTTGCGATACTGATGTAAGAAAACAACAGCCGTAGAAACATCATTCCGAATATTCCGTCCAGGTTTAAAAAGCTAAAAAATCTCGATTTTTAAGGTTTTAACAAATAAAGTCAGGGTTTGGATTAAAATTCGCTTTTTGCCAGTTTAAATATCACATAAAAATGTGGTTGAATTACTTAATTCCAAGGTTATAAGCAATTGAAAAAAATCGAGCAGATTACAATGGCGTTTTATTTGAGTTAAATAAAATACAACGGTCTTTTTTTCTTTCCTTCATAGATTAAAATTATTAAATTGGAAAAAGAAATTCTCTTTTTACTTTTCCAGTTTAAATTTGTCCCTGTTTTTCCTTAAAAGTTTTATAAAATCAAGAATAAGTTTTTGATCTTCCAGAAGCAATTCATCGAATAGCCTTAATAATGAGCGTTTTCCCGGACTGGAGAAAAAAGGAGCATTCGATTCATGACGGCTGTCCTGTCCTTTTAATAAATATTCCACAGTAACACCCAGTGCGTTTGCGATCCTGGCCGCTGTATCCGCAGGCGGCATGGAAGCCTGTTTGCCAAGATAGCTATCAATTGCGCCCTTGGCTACATCAGATTTAGCTGACAGTTCCTTAACAGTCAAACCTTGGTAATCAAGTTCCTCACGCAGAATTTGCTTAAAATTCTTCTCCATACTTAAAAAAATGATATGATATTTACCTGATTGATATTGACATAATATGGTAATTACTATATTATTATTACATAATATTAAGATTAATAGATTTAGGAAAAATCCAAAAATGGAAACTCAAGTACATGACACTAAATGCCGAAGCTGCGGAGCGCCAGCCGATATTGGGCAAACAAAATGCTGTTTTTGCAAACAGCCTGTTTTGATATCAACCTTTAACAGCGTATATTCCATGCCCATGCCGATGGTAAACCAATACGCCTCTGCCTACAGGGAAGCTTTGCAAAACGAACCTGAAGCCAGGGACTTAAACGGCTCAATCGCGATGTGTTATCTAAAACTTAAATTATACGATAAAGCCCTTGCTGCATTTGAAAAAGCGATAGAAGACAATTTTGATAATTCCGAAACCTTTTTTTATACCGCAATATGCACGCTTGGCGGAAAAAAAGCTTTTCTCGTTCAAAGACCGGAAATTGACAAAATAGAAAAATATATCAATGCAGCCATGATGATTGAACCAAGAGGAATTTATCATTATTTTTTGGCGTATATAAAATACGATTACTTCAGCCGTAAATCTTTCAACACATCTCCAACTTATCAGGAAGCATTGTCAAACGCAAACAGTGCGGGAGTTTCCTCGCATGATATAGAACAATTATACGGGATTTTAGGAGTTACACGTCCGGATGTCCTGTAGACAGAAATTCATTTGTATTCGCGCTGCTGGATAACAGCATCAGAATAATATTAAACTTAGGAGGAATAATTATGGGTTTAGGAGGAATGATTGCTGGTGCTGCTGTTGATGCAGCCGCAAAAAAAGTTGAAATGGCTCAGCGTTTGAAAGGTAGAACGCCTGAACAGCAAAAAGTCATCAAGTATTTTTATCAAGCTGGCGGTTGCTTAAGTAAATGCATAAATGACGAAGAATATGAGAGCATGATTATGACAAAAGCCAAAAGCATGGATTTTAAACAAAAAGCTCTTGATAAACATGGACTTGATGAATCTCAGGTAAAAGAGGTTGAGCCAATTCATCTGGAAAATTATATGTTCGATGATAAAAAAGCATATGCAAAAAGGGGAAAAGACGGTATTTGGCGCAGTTCTGCGTATCAGATTACATGGATATTCTCCAGTTCTACGCAAGTCTATGTGTATCAATATACATTTAATTTAGACGAAGATGGTAAAAAAGAAAGAACAGAAGAATATTTCTACAAGGATATAACTAATTTCTCAACTACTTCAGAATTAATTGAGAAAGAAGTTCCTGGAAAAACCAGCTGTACAGGTAAAACAGAATATATACGTACTACTGTTGACACAAACCTTTTCCAACTCGTTGTACCTGGTGATAAGTTTCTTGCCGCTATGCAGCAAAATGATTATACCGAGAAAGCAGTTCAGGCCATTAAAGCAAAACTCAGGGAGAAAAAAGGTTAACAAAAATTCATGCGTTTAAAAACATATGGAAACTGCGACAAAAAACCTACTGACTGGGAGCAGGATGTTGCAGAAATATATGTAAACTGCCGAATACTTGCAAGACCAACTACAAATATTAAAACAGCATTAATTTTCTTTTTATTATTTGTATTTGCTACAGTTTTTTTTACATGGGTAATATATTTTTTTTCATTAAACGGTATATATAAATTTATTCCATATAACGTGAAAATATTCCATGAAGAGCAAGGTTTTTTATCAATTTTCCTGCTTTGCTTAATTATAATTTTCATGGAATTAATATTTTGTATAAAGCATTTATTAATCAGCATGATCATGCTTTACCAGCATTACGCACCGGAAGAAATCAGGAGGCGATGCCTGTTTATGCCGACATGCTCAGAGTATGCGATTATGGCAATAAAAAAATATGGGGTAATAAGGGGATTATATAAAAGCTATTTCCGCCTGTTTTACCGCTGCAGGGGAAATATATATCAGATTGATTATCCATAAATTAAACGTTGTCATCCGGAAACTTCAATTTTTGAACAACAGCTTAAAAATTTATGTATATAAAGAAGAGAGGAATTATGATCTGAATATTTCAGCAGCAAATCTAGTTTTAATTCAGAATTTATGAAGTCAGTATGGGAAATGATTTAAATAAGGGAGAATAGGAATGGCGCTATTCGAAAAGAATCCAAATGAATCAGCTTATGTTGGAGGAAAAAAACATTGGGCGGATGTAATAAAAAACACAGGCTCAGGTAATTTATTAATTTGGCGGCAGCCGGAAGAGGATTTTAATACAAACTCAACGCTGATTGTTATGCCTGGTGAAGAAGCTGTTTTTTTAAAAGGCGGCATAATTGAACAAACATTTGATAACGGAACATATAAACTCTCAACAGAAAATTATCCTTTTATAAGCCGGCTGCGTAACGCCTTCACAGGAGGAATAAGCACTTTTAATTGCGTCGTATACTTTGTCCGCAAGGCGCACAGTATGGAAATTTTGTGGGGAACATCATCTCCCGTTCAGGTACGTGATAAANCTNCTCGGCATTGCGACAAAACTGCGGGCAAGAGGCGCGTACAGGATTCAGGTTGAAAATCCGCAGAAATTCCTGACNAAGCTTATCGGTAATAATATTAATATCATNGGNCAGCAGGAGCTTCTNGATGATTATTTTGCAAATGAATTTCAGGGAAAAATCAAGTCAAGCATTACAAGAGCGTTAAACGAAACCCAAACTGAACTTCTCGGAATTGAATCAAGGATAGATGAGTTCGCGGAAACAGTCGAGCCGTTTTTAAATGATATTTTCAGTGACTACGGATTAAAAATGGTAAAATTTTCCATTGCGGCTCTTGAAATGGAAAGCGATGAATTACGCCGCCGTTATGATGAAATCGGAATGGACGCTATTGCCAAGATGCGAAACGCTCAGGCAGACAAAGGAGTTATGGGCGTTCTCGGGGAAGATTGGGGCAGGCAGCAGGCTGCGGACATTTTAAAAATGACAGCGTCGAATCCCGGAGCAGGTGGAATTGCCGCCGCAGGAGCCGGTCTGGGGATGGGAATGGCTGCAGGCGGCGCATTTGGGAACATGGCTCAGCAAATGTTCAATCCAATGCAGCAAACCCCTGCTCAGCCTGCCGCCGATGATCCTGTCGCTTCTTTGAAAAAAATAAAAGAAATGCTGGAGCTTGGATTGATTGAACAGTCTGATTACGATGCAAAGAAAGCGGAAATCATAAAAAGGATGTAAAGGGAAAAATTATGTTAAAAATAAATAAATTATGTTTTATTCTTGATTTTATTTTACTGATCATTCTGGTAATTTTTAATGTGTTTTTCTTTTCATTGGGCGTATACAGTATGCCGGCATTGATATCATACGGTTTTATTCATTTTGCATTCTTCATGGTAATTATAACTCCGTTTTTAACAGGAAAAAGTGAAAAAGTTCATTTTTTTGGATTAACCCTCTATCTGGTTTTATCAGCAGTTTATTTTCTATTAACGCTTACCGCAGGAGTGATTTTTATTTTAGCTTCTCTACAGAGCGATAATGTAACGCTTATGGCTCAGTTGGTATTAAAATTTCTGCCTCCACATTATGCAACTGCCGGTTTATTGGCAGTTGCAATTCTAAAGAGCGTTACGGCTGCGCTGGTAATTCAGCTTTGCATTTCAGGATTATACGGAATATTATTGATCATAAATGTAGCTGCCGACAGATATACAACAGAGGTTTTGGAGAAAAGAAAGGAGCAAATTGATTATATAAAAATCGCTTCAGCAAAACTTAAATTATTATCAGACAAAATAAGCGATAAAGAAGTCAAAAGAAAAGTTGAAAGTGTTTATGATGCAGTCAGTTCAAGTCCTGTAAAATCGCATATGGATTTAATTGATATAGAAACACGTATATTAAAAAATATCAATGAACTAGATAATGAAATTCATGCCGAAAACAGAGAAAATATTATTTTCCAAGTAGACTCTTTATTATCTGCTGTTAGTGAAAGAAATACGAGGTTAAAGACATTAAATTAATACATTATATTTATTAGTTTAACTATACCGTTATGCGTAATTGGTTATTAAGAAAACCTGAATTCAAGAAGCAAGTGCAACGAAAACCTGATAAGGTGTTTTGAAGTGTAACAACTTCATATGTGAGGTTTATATAGATCGTTTCAATAAATTTTAGTATAACCAAGAAATGAAACAAGAGGAAAAACAACGGCTTGGATGGGTAAAATTATATGAACAAAC
>WQTD01000029.1 GCA_009786455.1 Treponema sp. | reverse complement strand
TTCTCAAAATTTTCAAAGTCAATCAGTTTAATTCCCGTACTCGACATAAGGCGTTTATAAAAAGCTCGTCCCAAGTCTTCATAATCTAACAAATCTTTTAGTTCGTTTATTATTTTTTGGGTAGAATTTTTTTGAAAGGGGTTTATACGATTTATACTTTTTTCAAAGATTTCGGTAAAAATATTAGTGTTTTCATCCCAAACGGCATTTTTTAACGAAACATACTCATAACCAAGCCTTGTCAAATGAAGTATGGCGGGAATTTTGACTCTGGTGTTCTCGTTGAATGCCATACATAATAATTGCATGAAAATTAAAAAGAAACAAGTTAATCCAGAAAATGTGAGTATCATTAACATAATGAATACCGTAGACCACAACATCGCGTTTATTGGCTATGTATTACTAATCCCCTTGCCTTAAATTTCTTCTGCTCGATTTTAAAAAACTTCTAGGTTTCGGGCATAGAGGTATTGCAATCCAGACCTGTGGCGTAAAGGTTAAAGTAGTTGTCCAGAAACTGAAGTTTTCGGACAAATCTAATGTATAATCATCGTTTTTTAATGGGGCGGCATTGCGAATCTTGAACACATTGCGCACCCTTCTTAATTTTACCTGCTTTTCAACCGGTCAAAAGCTGCTACATATTCCTTTTTCCGTTTTGTTTTATTGAAAAAAGGGAAACCCCAAGCATGATATTTATTATCATCTGCAAATGTCTTTTTTGGAATACCTTGCTTGTTCCGTAATTATCATTAAAAACAAACCAAGCCTTGTCGCTAAGATCTATTTTTAGATTAGGTGACAATACAGACGCATTTTGCGAAATACCGGCGCCATCCCCGCGGGGATCTGTAATATACAAAGTTTTATTTTTAAAAACTTCAAAAAATCTGGCATCGGTAAATTCACAAGCGCCTTGATATTCTGTTTTGATTGCTGATATTTCATTTCCAATTTTTGAAAGAATATTAAAACAGGCTTCGAACAAGGTTTGCGCCACCGGATATTCTTCAATATCTTTGCGGCTTTTTTCTTCACGTTAATTTTTAAAAACAAGCGCGTTCATGTAAAATTCATGTTAACCGCTGATTCATAAATCTTGTTGCGCAATAAGCTTTTAGTGTCTTTTGAGCAGAAACGCGTGTCATTTTTTAGGACTGTTTCCAGTATCTGAAAAAAATTTGCCATTTTCCGGTTGTTCCAGAATTATCATTAACAGAGATTGTAAAAAATTCTTGTTAGTTTCGGAACAATCTCTGTTAACTTGGATTTTTTGAAACATCATAGAGGAGCGTTTGAATATTATCCAGACGTTCCAGAATGGTCGATATTTCGTTGACCTGTCTGATGGCATCGTACTCATTGTTACAGGGCATTTGTCCGACAATAACACCGCAGGAACTACAGATTACCGGGTTCCAGAGATCATTATTTGGCATTTTAATCGGCGAACATGAAAAATTCGCAGAACTGCATTTTGGGCATACCGGCATTGTGGTCAAAATAAACCTCCTAATCAACCTGAAGAAAAAAGGGGCTTATCGCCCCTCCATTATATAAAGACCGCCCGATAAGACCTGCCCGGCTTAAAATGAGCGATCATTAGACGGGGTTTATATAAAAAGCTTTATTGCAAACAGAACAGTAAAACCCCGTAAGTAATATTATTTCCAGAAATAAAAAATCTGTCAATACTTTTTTTTCCTAAACATCCAAATTCTGTACTAAAAGCGCATTCTCCTCTATAAATGCCTTTCTTGGCTGGACAACTTCGCCCATTAATGTGGTAAAAATACGCTCCGCTTCAACAGTATCATCAAGATGAACCTGAATAATATTGCGCTTGTTCGGATCCATAGTGGTATCGCATAACTGATCTGGATTCATTTCACCTAACCCCTTGTAGCGCTGAACAGAGACTTTTTCCGTATCCTTGCCCGACTCGGACAGAATCCTGTCTTTTTCCGCGTCATCGTAGGCATAAAAAGTTTTTCTGTCATAGCTGACCTTGTAAAGCGGCGGCATGGCAATGTAAACATGACCTTGCTCTATAAGCGGCGTCATATAACGATAAAAAAAAGTCAGAAGCAGCGTGCGGATATGGGAGCCGTCCACATCGGCATCAGCCATAATAATAACTTTATTATAACGTATTTTGGAAACGTCAAATTCATTGCCGCAGCCGGCTCCTATGCTTGCGATAATCGGCTGCAGTTTCTCATTGGTGATAACTTTTTCGATACGCTGCTTTTCGACATTAAGCATCTTGCCCCAAAGCGGAAGTATCGCCTGATAACGGCGGTCGCGCCCGCCCTTGGCGGAACCTCCTGCTGAGTCGCCTTCAACTATGAAAAGTTCGCACCTGGACGGGTCTTTTTCTGAACAATCGGCAAGTTTACCGGGAAGACCCGCGCTGTCCATTGCGTTCTTGCGGCGTGTCGCATCACGCGCCTGACGGGCGGCAATGCGCGCCTTTGCAGCTAACACGGATTTTTCAAGAATATTGCCGATAACATCGGGATATTTGTCAAAAAACAGTTCAAGCTGTTCGCTCGCAAAAGATTCAATTATGCCCTTTACTTCGGAGTTGCCAAGCTTACCCTTGGTCTGCCCTTCAAATTGCGGGTTGGGAACTTTCACGGAAAGAACCGCGGTAAGCCCTTCGCGCACATCGTCTCCGGAAAGAGATTCTTCAAGCTTTTTTGAGTGTTTCGATTTTTTTAAGAAATCATTTAAAGTGCGGGTAAGAGCGGATTTAAAACCGACAAGATGCGTACCGCCCTCGCGGGTATTTATATCGTTTACAAACGAGAACATTATTTCGTTAAAGCCGTCGTTGTATTGAATAGCGCATTCTATCTCTATATTGCCGCCCGCGCCGTCTTCGCGTGAACCTTCAATGTAAACAGGTTCCTTGTACAATACGGTTTTATTTTCATTCAGATACTCAACAAAACTTTTCACCCCGCCTTCAAACATAAAATCGTGTACTTTAGGCATAGAAAGCCGCTCATCGCGGATAGTGATTTTTAGTCCTTTATTAAGAAAGGCAAGCTCGCGCAGCCGGTTGGAAAGAGCGTCAAAATTATGGGTTGTTGTCTCAAAAATAGAAGAGTCGGCTTTCCAGCGGATTACAGTACCTTGACGGCTGGGCGAATATGAGTAAGGTAAGCCCTTAGGCTCAATTTCTTTTGCCGGACCTTCGGATATGCCGGCTTTGTACCGCTGGGTGTGAACTTTACCGTCAAGGTGAACGTAAGCTTCGCACCATTCGGATAGCGCGTTGACAACAGAAACACCGACACCGTGAAGACCGCCGGAAACTTTATATGATTTTTTATCGAATTTACCGCCTGCGTGAAGCCGCGTCATTACAAGCTCCAGGGCACTTACATGCTCTGTGGGGTGAATATCTACCGGAATGCCCCGACCGTTGTCCTCAACCCGGACAATATCGTTTCCTTCCAGAACAACAAGAATATTGGTACAAAAACCCTGCATGGCTTCATCTACAGAGTTATCAACAACCTCAAAAACCAGATGATGAAGACCGTCTATGCCCGTAGTCCCGATATACATACCCGGGCGCTTACGGACAGCTTCCAAGCCCTTTAAAACAGTGATATTTTGCGCAGAGTAATTGTTATCTATGCTCATTTTTACAGTATACAGTTTTTAAAAGGGAGGGTAAAGGTTACTATTCAGTCAAACTTCTTTACCAATATACCTGCGCAGCAGATTTAGCATTTCAAGGTCTAGTTTGCGTCCGTTAAAATCTACATATTCCGCATCGGTTCTTCCGCTGTCCAATATCCCAAAAGAATCGTTTAAATTCCACATAGCCCAGCCGATGCCGGCTTCTTTAAAATTTTGCAGATTATCTTCCATCCATTTCAATACAACATTATGGGGAGTCCTGTTATGCGCTCCCCATTCTCCGACAATTACTCTGCCGCCGTTTTTTATAAATTCTTCCCACGGCTTAAAATATTTTTCCCAAAGCCATTTCCGGGGAGTAACCTCCCCTCCTGCCGCTGCTTCTTCAACATCAGGCCACGCAGGCACAGGAAAATCCTCTGCTCCTTTTACCCATCCGGCTTTATAATGAGTGAGGTTAAACGGCTCATAACCTCTTGTTGCCTGCATTATATTCAATTCTTTAAGCATATAAGACGGCTTTCTGCCGTAATCCAGCCCGTCCGCGATTAAAAGCCTGGCAGGATCAATCGCCCTGATTGCGTTAGCTGCTAATTTAATAACGGCGGCATACGACGCTTCGTCTACATCAGCCGGTTCATTTAAAAAATTAAAGCTCAAATTTTCATTCGGGATATTTTTATACCGTCTGGTAAAATACTCCCACATGCGCACAAACGCTTCCTGGGGTTCTTTTTGCGTCCAAAGGTTTGTTGGCTCAGGCGGAGAAGCGACAGTGTAACCCGGAGCCCTGTGAAGATTAAGGCAAATGTGGATATTGTACCTTTTTCCGTATTCGATAGCTTTATCTATTCGCTGCATTGCAAGTTCGTTCATACTATTCCAGTCGTTTGAATTTATCAAAATCCTGTAATCTATAGGCAGTCTTGCGAAATTGAACCCCCACTCTGACATCATTTTAAAATCATTTTCATCAAAATGACTGTCGCGGTTTTTGTTCCCCTGATAAAACATATTTAACAGATTAAAACCTTTCCATGTCGAAAAGAGGTTATTCATAAAATGCTCCTTTTTTAGATTCTAACCTAGTTTTGAAAAAAGCTCCAGATTTCAATTTAATTCAAAAAAATTAAAAATTCTCTTGATTAAATTTTAATATTTTCATATAATCTTTTCTGCTGGATTGCCATATTTAGAATTCCGTTTTATGTGCAAAACCTGTGCATAAATTCTGGAGAAATCCATTTTGATTTACAGGAAAGGCAGAGCTTTATCATAAGATATGAAAAGGTGCATTAAGTATCATCTAAGTCTTTATATGATAAGGATTTAGCAAAAAAATCACTGTTCGGGCATTAAGTAAAAAAAGATAAAATTTAGAAAAAGATGTATTGAAAGTATGCTAAAATGATATTATGCTTGTGGATAATATGTTGATAAGTATTAAAAGGGCTTAAAAATGGCTGATTTGGATTATGAGGGTTTCTGGAAAGAGACCTTAATCCAACTGCAGAATGACCTGGGGGGGGAGGAGTTCAGCGGCTGGTTTTCAGATACGAAATACCTGCGTGCTGGGTTTGATGAACAAACCAAAGAAAACAGCATTGTTATAGGGATTCCTTCCTCTTTTCACAGGGATAAAGTAAAATCCCGTTATCAAAGTACAATAAATTCAAAAATAAAAGAACTTGCAGGGCTTGAAATAGCAGTTGAATTTGAGATAACCGGTGAAACTTCAAAAAAAGAGCCATCTGTACAGCAGCTTCCTTCAAAAAACGATAATTTGACAATTATTGAACCCAAGAATACACAAATAACCAAAAAAAAGAGAGATAAACATCCCCAGATGAGGGACGATTTTACCTTTGAAAGATATGTAATCGGGGAAAACAACAGTTTTGCGGCAAATGCTGCTATTGCAATAAGCAATAATCCCGGAAAAGCCTACAATCCGTTTCTGATTTACGGCGGTGTCGGGCTTGGAAAAACCCACCTGATGCAGGCTATCGGTAATCACATTCATGAAAACACAGATAACAAAGTAATTTACACAACATCGGAAAATTTTTTAAACGAGTATGTCCAGGCAATTCAGGACGGAAAAATGAATATTTTTAAGAATAAATTCCGTTATACAGATGTTCTTTTAATCGACGATATTCAGTTCTTTACAGACAAACAAGGGGTTCAAGAGGAGCTTTTTCATACATTTAATGCCTTGGCTAACTCAAAAAAACAGTTAATATTTACCTGCGACAGACCTCCTTCGGAATTAAAAAAATTCTCGGACAGGTTAATTTCCCGTTTTGAACAGGGTTTAAAAGCGGATTTACAACCTCCAAGATATGAAGAAAGATGCGCCATTTTAAAATCAACAATAAAAAACAGGGATGTTGAAATTTCTGATGAAATTATTGATTTTATAGGGAAAAACATATCGTCAAATGTAAGGGATATTATTGCCGCTTTAAATACTTTAATTGCTTATACAGAATTAATGGGAAGACCTATAACACTTGAAATAGCTCAACAGAGACTTAAAGACTATTTCAGTTCATCAAGACAGGCAAATCTTTCCATGGATAACATTATTCGGGTTGTAGCAGAATACTTTGCTCTTACTCCTAATGATTTAAAGGGCAAAAAAAGATCTCAAAATATAGTATCAGCCCGTCAGCTTGCAATGTTTTTAGGAAGAGAAATGACGGATTATTCAACAACTGAATTAGGTCAGGACTTTGGAGGACGAGATCATACAACAGTAATGTATTCTATCGATAGAATAAAGGGAAAGTTGCTTACAGACCCTACATTGGACTCCACAATAGAAAGAATAAAACGTTCTATAAAGGAATTCAGTGCAAAATACTGAAAAACATGTTATTATAATGTGGATAAGATAATATTTATTTAAAATGTGTAATAAATCAAATAATTATCAATAATAATTGTTAATTATAATTGTATACTGGATATGGAAATAGATGACTTTTCCACATTTACATCTGTTTACTATTACTATTATTATATATATAAATTTAAGATAATAAGGAGCGAAATATGAAGTTTACATGCAGTAAAGAGGTACTCCTCAAAGAAATTTCAATAGCTCAGGAAATTATTTCTTCAAAGAACGCTATTTTAATTCTTTCCAATATTTATTTGGAAGTTTCTGAAAAGAGTCTGATAATTAAAGCCAAGGATATGAAGGTCAATTTCCAGACTGAAGTTCCTGTTACAGTAATTGAACCAGGAGCAACTACTGTTTACGGAGAAAAATTTTTTGGAATAATAAATTCTTTTCCTCATGATGAAATAGAATTTTCTCTTAAAGACAATATTGCCATTATAAAGCCTACTTCTCTTAAAAAACCTGAATATAAACTTAAAAGTATGGCTTCGGAAAAATTTCCGGAAATTCCTGTTTCTACTTCTCCTTTTTTTGAAATGCCCATAAAAGATTTTAAAGAAATGGTTCAACAAAGTGTTTTTGCAGTTTCTGATGATGAAACACGTTATTTTATGAACGGCGTTTACTTTGAAAAAAGTGAAGATGTTATATATATGGTTTCTACAGACGGAAGACGTCTTGCCTATATATCAAAACCGGCAGGAAAAAAAATTAATGATTTTAAAGGGATTATTATTCCTCCTAAAATATTGAATACAGTATTAAAAAGATCCGGAGATGAAGGAACTATAAACATTTCCGTCAGCGATAAAATGATATTTATAAATTTCGCCTCTTATCAATTTTCCTCTGTTTTAATAGAAGGAATGTTTCCCAATTACAAAAAAGTAATACCTGAAAAACAGGAATTTTCTCTTTGCGTAAAACGCGAAGAAATGCTTGACGCTCTCAGGCGGGTTTCGCTTATGGTAGAAAAAAAGTCTCACAGAATTTATCTTGGTATATCGTCAGGCAGAATAGCGGTTTTTTCGGAAGAAAGCGAAATGGGAACAGTAGAAGATGAAATTCCGTGTAAGTATGAAGGTGAAGAAATAACAATCGCGCTTAATTACCGGTACATGGAAGAACCTTTCAAGATAATGACAGATAACGATATTAATATTCGCTTCAGCAGCGCAATTAAAGCAATTACAATTGAACCTGTTCCGGCAAAGGACTTTTTCCATATAGTGATGCCCATGCAATCGTAATAAACAAATGTTTTTTTCCTCTTTGAGAACAACATCTTTCAGAAATCTAACCGATACTGAAATTTTTACCGGAGCGAAAGATGTTTTTCTTGTGGGAGAAAACGGTCAGGGAAAAACAAATTTTCTGGAAGCTTTATATTTTTGCGCTTACGCATCATCTTTCCGTGCAGTCCGTGACATCGAACTGGCTCATGACTCATTTATTCGTGACGGAGACAAAAATTTTTCAGCCGAAGTAAAAATAGCCCAGTCTGTTAATGAAAATATTTTAGTAAAATTTGAAAAAGGAAAAAAGTCGGTATTTATTAACGGAAAACATACCGTAGACCGGAAAGAACTGCTTTCTATAGCGCCAAGCATTGTATATTGCCATGAAGACATGGAATTTGTCAGCGGAAGCCCTGAACGGCGAAGGTGGTTTTTTGATCAGACTTTAAGCTTATATGATCCTGTCTATCTTGAAGACCTTCGCCGCTACCGCCGTGTTTTAAAAACGCGGAATGCAGTTCTTAAGGATCATGCTCAGAAAAGGAATCAAAACAATAGCGGCATTGAGCAGATTTTAGACGCTCTTGATCCGCAATTTATCATGTACGGACAAAAATTAATGGAAAAAAGGGAGACGGCATCGGAACGGTTTTCCTGCGTTTTCGGACAGCTGTATGAAGAAGTATCCGGAATTGCGGGCATTAATGTCCGGTATATTCAGTCCTGGAAGGAAAAAAAAGACCCGTTAATCTGTTTGCAGGAAAAACGTCCCGGTGATATTGCCGCAGGTCTTACTCTTGCAGGACCTCACCGCGATCGCTATATATTTACACGTAACGGTATTGATTTTGCAGGCAATGCTTCCACCGGACAGCGGCGGCTTTTGGCCCTTCTTCTGCGGACAGCGCAGGCGCGTATGTTTTCGGAAAAGACAAGTCTTAATCCGGTATTGTTACTCGACGATGTTCTTCTTGAAATGGACGGAGAAAAACGCCGAAGGTTTCTTTCGGTACTGCCTGCTTACGATCAGGCTTTTTACACTTTTCTTCCTGAAGAGCCGTATCAGCGCTACCAAAAAGAAGATACCCTTGTGTATAATGTGAACGGGGGAGAAATAATATGAAAACAGCGGGAGATATCCTTTCAGCTCTTTTTGACGAGCGTTTTATGAAAAAAGCCCAAGGGTACTCAAAACTTTTTGATTCATGGGAAGATATAACCGCAAAAAACGGAATAGCCTCAGCAGCAGCCCATTCCAGAATCAAAGATCTGAATAAAGGAATTTTGTTAGTTGAAATGGATCATCCGGGATGGAAGCAGATTTTACAGACAAAACAATCCAAACTACTGAACGATTTCCGCCGCCGTTTTCCCGACCTTGATATTTCAGGAATTTCTCTCATGCTTGGCAGTAGTGAGCCGCCGGAGAAACAACTTGATGAATCGTCACCATCTTCGGTTGTTGATGAGCAGGCGGCGGCTGAGGATACGGCGGTATTTTATGTGAAAGAACCTGTCGCAGGATACGATGCCATTAAGGATGAGGATTTCAGGGAAAAGCTTATAAAACTGGGGCAGACTATTACGGAGAAGAATAAGAGATAGACGCCCTTTTGACTAAAATCCGGCAAATTTGTATAATAAAGGCTGTTCCAACGAAATCCGAACATTAGGCTCGGATTTTCGCGTTTTTTTTAAAAATCATTTTCTCAAATATTTAAGGAATATAAAGTGGCTAAGACTGATTCAACCGAAGGATTATCATTAGAAGAACCTTTGGGCAAGGTTATCCCCATAGCGATTGAAGATGAAGTAAAAACCGATTATCTCAATTATGCAATGTCTGTCATTGTAAGCCGCGCTTTGCCCGATGTGCGGGATGGTCTTAAGCCTGTTCACCGGCGGCTGCTTTATGCCATGGATTCTCTGGGTCTGCGGCCGGGAAGCGCCACAAAGAAAAGCGCCCTCATTGTCGGTGAAACGATGGGTAAATACCACCCGCACGGCGATCTGTCGCTTTATGACGCCCTTGTGCGCATGGCGCAGGATTTTTCCCTTCGTTATCCGCTGATTAAAGGGCAGGGGAACTTTGGTTCAGTTGACGATGATCCTCCGGCAGCCATGCGCTATACCGAGGCGAAAATTTCCAAAATCGGCGATGAAATGCTGCAGGATCTCCAAAAGGAGACAGTGGATTTTGTCCCGAACTATGACGAATCCTTCATAGAACCTGCCGTTCTGCCCTCGGCGATTCCCAATCTGCTGATAAACGGTTCTAGCGGTATTGCTGTTGGCATGGCGACAAATATGGCGCCCCATAATCTGGGTGAAATTTGTGATGCAATCTGCGCTGTTATTGATAATCCTGATACTTCCAACGAAGACCTGATGCGTTATGTACAGGGTCCTGACTTCCCTACGGGCGGGGTAATTTTCGGCCGCCGGGGAATTCGCGATGCGTATAAAACAGGACGCGGCAAGCTGCTTGTAAGGGGTAAATTCAACATAGAAACAACCAAACAGGGCAAAGAAAAAATTATTTTTACGGAAATCCCCTACAATGTAAACAAGGCTCTGCTTCTGGAAAAAATCGGTCAGCTGATGCGGGACAAGGTTATTGACAGCATTGCAAATGCAAACGATGAATCCGACCGCGACGGCATCCGCATTGTGATCGAATTGAAAAAAGGCGCGATTGTAAAAGTTGTGCTCAATCAGCTTTTTTCGAACACTCAGCTTCAAACATCCTTCGGCATCATAAACCTGGCGCTGGTGGGCGGTAAACCGCAATGCCTTACATTGAAAGAGCTGGTTCATCATTTTGTTGAACACCGTGTTGATGTGGTTACCCGCCGTACCCGTTACGAATTACGCAAAGCCGAAGAACGCGCCCATATTCTGGAAGGGCTGATCATCGCCCTTGCGAACATTGACGAAGTAATAGCGATTATCAAAGCAAGCCGCGATGTGGCTACAGCAAGGCTTAAACTTCAGCAGCGTTTCGGGCTTTCCGAAGCCCAGTCTGAGGCAATTGTTGAAATGCGTCTTGGCCGCCTGACCAGCCTTGAAATCGAAAAAATTGAAAAAGAGCTCTCTGAGTTAAAGATCCAGATAGCCTATTATAAATCCCTGCTTGCGGATGAAAAGAAACTGCGGGGAGTTATTAAAAGTGAAACAAGGGATATTGCTGAAAAGTACGGCGATAAACGGCGTACGGAAATTGTTGCAGGCGAAGTTGAAAATATCAACATAGAAGATCTGATCAAGAAAGAAGAGATGATGATCCTCATTTCCAACCTGGGATATGTGAAGCGGGTTCCTGTTTCCGCTTACAAGAATCAGGGGAGAGGCGGCAAGGGTATGCAGAGCGCAAAACTTGCGGAAGATGACTTTGTTGAACAGATTTTTGTCGCTTCAACGCATGAGTATATAATGTTTATTACAAGCGCGGGCAAGGCATACTGGATGAAAGTACATGAATTGCCGGAAGGCAGCCGTACCAGCAAGGGTTCGCATATCAAAAGCCTTCTTACGGTTTCTCCGAATGAGGACATCACCGCAGTTGTTTCGCTTAAAGATTTCAGTGACAATGAGTACCTTTTTATGGGTACTGCCTGCGCTGTTGTAAAAAAGGTAAAAACAAGCGAGTTTGTTCATGCAAAGACAAGAGGCATAAACGCGATAAAACTTGACGAGGGCGACAGATTGGTAAGCGCGTTATTAACGAAAGGCAAGGATGAAGTTGTTCTTATTTCGCGCAGAGGAAAGGCGCTTCGTACCAATGAAGACAATGTCCGCGCAATGGGACGTTCTTCCCGCGGCGTTACCGGCATGAAACTTGCAAACGGCGATGAATTGACCGGAATGCTCAGGGTTGATGATAAAGAAAAAATGCTGATTATTTCCGAATTTGGCTTTGGAAAACGTGTTGAATTCAGCGAGTATTCATCGCATGGACGCGGTACAGGCGGACAGAGAGTTTCTACCATTACCGAAAAAACAGGTGAGATTGCCGGCTGTGTAAGCGTTCAGGATAATGAAGATATAATGTGCATCACAAGCCAGGGTAAGTCGATTAAATTAAAGGTTAAAGATGTTCGTTTATCGGGAGTTACCGCACAGGGCGTAAAAATACTCAGTATTGACAAACCGGATTTTGTAATTGGTTTGGACAAGATTGTCAAAGAGGAAGAAGCTGCCTCCGCAGAGGATGAAAAAACTGAGGAAAAGGCAGTTAATGAAGATACAACAGAAAATCCGCAGGAGCTTAATTTCGATGAAAATCCGTCTTAATTAAGATATAATTGAGTATAGGAGGGTTTATGAAATATTTACTTTTTGCGATTGTATCAATTGCCGTCATGCTGACAGGCTGCGCCGGCACTCCTTCGGCTTCAGGTTCTACCGCAGCTCCGGTTAAAGCTCCAGCCCCGGATTTTTCAGGCGCTAAAGGAAAAGAGTGGAAGTTAATCGAAGTTCGTATCAATAACACAAATACAGGTTATAACCGTAGTTCTCTTGCCCAAACAGATGCTTTTACTCTTAATTTTCACGAAGAAAATATAAGCGGTACGGGGGCTCCGAATCGTTATTCCGCGCCTTTTACACTTGGAGAAGGAAACGATATAACAATTATGATGGTACGAGCCACATTGATGGCAGCTTTTTTGGAACCGGACAGACTTAAGGAACACGATTTTTTTGGTTATATTCAAAATGTTTACAAATGGAATCTGGTAAATAACAACTTGGAATTAAATTCCAGAACAAATAACGGCGCCGAAATATTATTATTATTCAGTTTGTAAAGAAAGTATTTAAACAGGCTCTATTTCATAAAAACCGGGGGTTTGGGAGATTTCATCCAAACCCTTTTTCTTTTGTTTTTATCTTTATATCTCCCAGTATAACCGAACCTTTAATTATCAGTTTTTTGCCGTATCCGTTTTTATTGTTATCTTTTATGGAAATATCGCTAAGTAACGGAACCGCATTACAGGTTACGTAAACATTATCCGGTACGTAAATAATAACCGAGCCAAGTATGATCGACACAATCAGCGTGGTTTCATCGTTAATCAAATCTTCTTCATTCAGATAAATTTTATGATCTCCCAATATATTGGTAATCATTCCGCTTAATAATGGTCCGGATGTTTTTCTTGATGAAAGCAGTGTAAAATAATTTTTTTCAATATTTTCAAGAATTGCTTTATTATATTTTGTTTCCTCAGGATTATTACTGTTTACTATTTTTTCCAGAATATTAAGCTCTTTTTCGGTTTCAATCTTTTGGCTGTATTCAACCAGCCTTTCATACTCATCCAGTGAAATATAATTTAATGAATATTGCGACGATAGTTTTTCTGTAATTTTATGTTTTCTTTCTTCCAGTACTTGCAATGATCTTTCCATGTTTATTTCATACCATTATAAATTTGTTTTGTAAAGGAACTTGACAATTTATATTCCAATAGTATAATATACAATAAATGGAATATAAATTTAATATGGAGGGTATTATGGAAAAAATAAATATCATAATAAGCGATCAGAGTGAAGAAAATATAAAAAAAATTATTTTTGATACTTCTGAAAAATCTACTGAGGAAACAGTAATTATTTCTTACGATGATACAATTAAACCCTGTATATGTTGTTTTGGATGTTGGGTTAAGACTCCGGGTCAATGTCTAATAAATGATCATTATAGTAATATGGGGCAGCTTTTCTCAAAATGCAGTGAAATAATTGTCATAAGCAAGTGCTTTTACGGCGGGTATAGTCCTTTTGTAAAAAATGTTTTTGACAGAAGTGCCTGTCCGTATTTACTTCCGTATTTTAAAACGAAAAAAGGCGAGACGCATCATCCAAAGAGATATAAAAATAATATTAATTTATCCGCTCATTTTTACGGAAAGATATCTGAAGCTGAAAAAGGAACAGCCAGGAAATTGATCAATGCAAATGGAATAAACCTTGGTCAAAAAACCAATATCTTTTTTCATGATTCATTCGAAGAAATTAAAGGAGTTCAAATATGAAAATCAATATGATTAACGGGAGTCAAAAATCAGGCGAATCAAATTCGGGAGTGCTTTTGGACAGGTTAAATGATTTAATAAAAAATAAACATGAAGTAAAAATTTATAAATCCGTTTTTTTACCAATAAAAAATGAAATATTGAAAGAAATTGTTTCCGGGGATATTATTATTTTGTCGTTTCCTATTTTTGGAGACTCCATACCGTCTCATACATTAAAAATGTTAATTGATTTGGAAGCTGTAATAAAAAGTGAACAATCTACACATTTGACCATCTATGCTATGGTAAATTGCGGTTTTTATGAAGGAAAACAAAATCATATTGCTTTTGAGATTATTAAACACTGGTGCGGACATTCCGGCGTAAAATTTGGCGGAGGAATTGGACAAGGAGCAGGGGAAATGCTGGGACAGTTAAAACATCTTCCGTTGGAAAAAAGTCCATTTAATAATCTTTCGCGTGCCTTGCAAACCATGACAGAAAAAATAGATCAAAAAGAGACATTTGAAGTTGTTTATTTGAATCCGTATTTCCCAAGGTTTTTATGGAAATTCATGGGCGAGCGTCACTGGCTTAATCTTGCGGAAAAAAATGGATTAGCGAAAAAGGATATTACCAAAAGAATTTAAAGAGGGATTTATGTCGTTAAAGTACGGGTTACTTGGACTGCTTAATTATAAAAATATGACCGGATACGATTTGGACAAGGCTTTTAAAGCTTCACTTGATTTTTTCTGGCATGGGCAGACTAGTCAAATATACCGTGAATTAACAGCAATGGAGAAAGCGGGCTGGCTTTCTTCGGAAATCGAAATACAAACAAGTAAACCGAACCGGAAGGTTTATTCAATTACAAAGAAGGGACGCGATGAATTTATGAAGTGGCTGTCACCTTCTTTGGAATCCGGAGAAAAGGATAAATCAGTTAAAGACGCGCTTCATGTGCAGAGCTCTTTCAACATGAAGATCTTTTTTTCCGGCGAATTAAAGCCGGAGCAAACTGCATTTTTACTTCAAAGTTTTCGGGAGGAGTGCCGTGCGGCTCTTGAAAAAATGAATGCTGTGCCGGATAACATCAGCAATTACTCTAAAATGATAAATAAACCCGAAGCAATAACAGGATGGCGAATGACTGCTTTTTTAGGCAAAAGCTATTATAAATTCTGCGAAAAATGGGCAGAAGAAATGCTTAAAATGCTCGAAGATGTATAAAAACCTTCGAACCGGGGTTCACTGCTCATGATTTTTGGAACTGCTGCCCTAAAATTATTTTTGAAAAACATCAACTTTCTTTTTCCGGTAAATCGTACTATAATTAACTCTAGGGTAGTTAAATGAAAAAGAAAAATGACGATCATGAAATTAAAATTTTTAATAACGCCCAGACTGTAGGTGTTATTGTAATGGTATCCATCTGCATTTTCCTTCTTATCGCAAACGCAGTTGTTTTTTACTTTGGAGGGATAGGAAAGGGGATTGTCAGCTTTGATTATATCGCTATTATTTTTATTTATTTAGCAGTGGTTTGTTTTTATAGTTTTGCAAAGTATAAAAATATATATCATTTAATTATTGGTCTGGGTTTTTCCTTTGTGTTTATATGTACGCTTATCATGTATTTCATAAATTTGGATATAAACGCTTTTTTCAAAATCTGATTATTTCCAAAATTAAACTGATTCCTTAATGTGTTTCACGTGAAACATTTTGTAGTTCTCTCTGCTTTTTTCTGCGCTTGGTGTTTTTTGATTTGCAGCCGTTTTTCCTTGGCTGCCTTATTTGGCTTTGCGGGTCGCCGTTTCTTTGGTAATCTTGCCGCAGTTGTAATTAAAGCCTCCATACGGAGATAAGCTCTATTCAGGTTGATTTGCCGGGAACGTTCTTCGTCTGAGGTTATGACAATTTCGTTATTAACAGAAATGCGGTTTGCGAGGAGGGTTTTTATTCGTTCCATTTCTGTTTCTAATAACCCGTCTATATCATCAAGGCGTAGTTTCAATGTTACCTTTGTGTTGACTTTATTAACATTTTGACCGCCCGGACCGCCGGAACGGGAGAAAACAGCTTCTGAAAAGAAGTGAATTGAATGTTTTAATAAAGGGATGTTCATAGATTAATATATTCTAACATAATGAATAAGCAAAAAATACTATGCAATTTTTTAGAATATATACTACAATAATGTAACTGTTTTGAAATTAAATGTTTTGAAACAACTTTAAAAATCATCCTCGTATTGATTCCGGTTTATTAAGGAGCGGTTATGGGAAAATTTCAAATAAAACTTGCCAAGCTGGAAAAAAGCGTTGTGTGGGCAAAAAACCGTAAAGTATGCATGGAATTCCATATAAATCATGATGTCAGGCAGGAATTTGGTCTGAAAGACAGCCTTTTTTCCCTGACCGGAAATGTGGTTCTCATTGATTTGAAACAAACACGTGAACTTGCAGCCAAGTTCAATTCAAAACAGGATCCCGCTCACCCGGAACGTTTTATTAAAGCCGGAAATCTCTATGCGATGGGTCTGATTGATGAAATTATGCACTATGTCGTTGCTATTTACCGTGAACAGGTGCAAGGTGATGTTTTTGAAACAGCATTGAACAGGCTGGAAACCAATCTGGGGAGTAAAAAAACTGACAGCCTTCTTTCCGCTTTTTCCGGTCAATTTCCTCCAAAGTCGGTGTACAAAGGTGAAAAAAGCGTAAATGAATATCTAAAAAGCAAAGAAAACGGCGAAAGCTGCCGCGCTCTGTCCGTTGAGGAAACCATGTTTCTTTCTCTTGCAAATTTAAATCCGGCTTTTAATCAATTCAAGTTTTTATTTAATGACAGAGATTTATCTGCAAAAACTGTGTATCCAAGCGCAATTGAAGAATTAAAAGAGCATTTAAAAAACCTTCCGACTTTTGGTCCTGATGGCATGAATTTATGGGATTTCCTCCGTGCGCCTGCTTTGGCGTGCCCGGATTCGCTTCTTGGTCAGCTTGATTATATGCGTAAACATTGGGGGCTTCTCCTTTCAAAATTTATGGCGCGGCTCCTGATGAGCCTTGACGTCATTAGCGAAGAGGAAAAACCGAGCTTTTTTGGACCTGGTCCTACTCAGGTGTTGACTTTTGCAGGGCTTGATGAATATGAACGATTCAGCCCGGATCAGGAATGGATGCCAAAGACGGTGCTTATAGCAAAAAGTACGCTTGTCTGGCTTTTTCAGCTATCTCAAAAATACGACATAGAAATTAAACGCCTTGATCAAATCCCAAATGAGGAACTTGATGAGCTGGCGCGCCGCGGTTTTACGGGGCTTTGGCTTATTGGTTTGTGGGAACGAAGTCAGGCGAGCAAGACAATAAAGCAATGGACAGGCAATCCTGAAGCTGCGGCGTCCGCCTACAGTTTACATGATTATGATATTGCCGGGGAATTGGGCGGCTGGGGCGCGCTTACCAATCTGCGTGAACGGTGTATTCAGCGCGGTATACGGCTTGGTTCTGATATGGTTCCCAATCACACAGGCATTGACAGCCGCTGGATGATCGAACATCCTGATCGCTTTCTACAGCTTCCGTATCCGCCGTTTCCAACTTATAACTACAACTGCGGCAATCTTTCAGGTCGTGATGATGTAACTGTTCAAATTGAAGAGCATTATTTTTCCCGCAGCGATGCGGCAGTTGTTTTTAAACGAATTGATAACCGTACAGGAGAGACACGTTATATTTATCATGGCAACGACGGAACTTCCATGCCGTGGAACGATACAGCCCAGATTGATTTCCTCAACCATGAAGCGCGAGAAGCCGTTATCAGTACCATTATCGGGGTATGCCGCCAGTTCTCGATAGTGCGTTTTGACGCTGCAATGACCCTCGCGAAACGCCATATTCAGCGGCTTTGGTATCCTGCGCCGGGATCAGGGGGAGCAATCGCAAGCCGCGCTGAACATTCAATTACTACTGATGAATTTAACCGCCGAATTCCAGATGAATTTTGGCGCGAGGTGGTGGATCGGTGCGCATCGGAAGCGCCCAACACTTTGCTGCTTGCGGAAGCGTTCTGGATGATGGAGGGATATTTTGTCCGCACTCTTGGAATGCACCGTGTTTATAATTCGGCTTTTATGAATATGCTCAAAAATGAGGAAAACGAAAAATACCGCTCAACCATTAAAAATACAATGGAATTTGATCCTGAAATTCTTAAGCGTTTTGTCAACTTTATGAATAATCCCGATGAAGAAACCGCAGTTGCGCAGTTTGGCAAGGGCGATAAATATTTCGGCGTCTGTACATTGCTCGTAACGATGCCGGGGCTTCCGATGTTCGGTCACGGGCAGATTGAAGGTTTTGAAGAAAAATACGGAATGGAGTACCGCCGGTCTTACCGCGATGAACAGCCGGACGGTTATCTTGTTGATCGCCATGAGCAGGAAATTTTCCCGTTAATGAAAAGACGTTATCTTTTTTCGGGAAGCGAGAACTTCAGGCTTTACGATCTTTATTGCGAAGGCGGCTCTGTAAATGAAAATGTGTTTGCCTATTCCAACCGCACATGGGCAGGCAGCCATGAAGAGAAAGCGTTAATTTTTTACAACAATTCCTATTATGAAGCTACAGGCTGGATAAAAATGAGTGATCCGGCTATTCCGCAGGAAAGCGGTACGCGCAGGGATTCTTTAAGCGAAGCAATTGCTGTTCACGGAGAGAGCCGGTATTTTACTCTGTTACGCGAACAAAAATCAAACCTGTGGTTTATTCGCTCTTCCAAGGCAATCTGCGAAAACGGATTTTTTGTCAGCCTGAAAGGTTATGAGACTCAGGTTTTTCTTGATATTTATGAAGTGGAGGATGATGCCAAAGGCCGGTGGGCAAGGCTTAACAATGATTTAAACGGCGCGGGCGTTTCCGATCCGTTAGCTGCAATCAAGGACATTTTCCTTGGCGAGCTATATTACAGGTTTATGGAAATTTTCAAACCGGAGATGATTGAAATTATTTGTGATTTGGATAATAAAAAATCCGCAGTCAAATCGTTAAGAGAACCTGTAAAAAAATATATAGAGACAGCCAGGCATTTTATTTCAGGCGCGGACGGCTCTTATGACGCATGGTTTGCAGAGGATGAGGACGGCGTTATCTGCAAATTTAAATCCGCCGGTACTGATAACATATTAAATGAGTTTGAAGATTTCATTGACAGAATGGCGGTTATTAAAGATGCGATTAAGGAATCTAAAATTGCAAAGAATGCAAAAAAGGCAGCATCGCCGCTTTCCTGTATTACAAAGCGTGTTACAAACAGCAATCTGCTTTGTGTTGTTATCCTCTGCTACGGACTTCTTTCTCTGCTGCGTTCGGTAATCGGCAAAACGCCTTCAGGAAAATCGGCAAGCGGACTTAATGCGGCGAACCTTGCTTTTGATCACTGGGATCTTGGGCGTAAAATGAGGGAGATACTTTACCGCTTCGGCGCTTCCGGGAATGAAGCATTGAATATAACAGGTATTACCAGAGCTGTTTTATGCAAGACAAATCTTGATCAGGAAGATCTTGCCGCTTATAAATGGCCGGTGAACAAAAGTTCCGGGAGTGATAATTCCGATGCCGCCGCTTTTGCCTCTTTAATTCTTGAAGAAAATTATCTTGATGAGGATTTCAGGCGCATTTTGGGAATTAATATCTATAATGATATAATATGGTTTAATAAAGAAGGGTTTGAAAACGCGCTCTTTTATTCGTCCCTGTTCTTCCTTGCGGACGGCTCTGTAGAAATTCCCATTGATGAACGCGTTAACCGGATTGCCGGAATTTACGATGTGCTGACAAAAGCGGAAGCGAAATCGGAATATCGTTTTGATTATCTTCTTGAAGGTTTGACAGCGAAACCAATCAAAGGAAAGAAACAGGTTCCCGTGAAAGAGATGGCAAAAAAAGAAACTAAAAAAGCAGTCTCCGGAAAAGTCGAATCTAAGAAAATTGCACCTAAGGCAAAGGCAAGCGAAAAAAAGACTGAAAAAGTGAAAGCCGTTGTAAAAAAACCAGAGCCGAAGAAGACCCAATCTAAGGTTAATGAAAAGCCCAAAGAAAAAGCTGAAAAGAAAAGCGCAGCACCTAAGGGCAAGAATAAAAAATGAGTGTTAGCTGTAAATACTGGGTGATTGGCATGTGTTTGATATCCTTTCCTCTTTTTTCTCAAACCGTATACCTTGAATTGAATTTAAACGAGGACCGCAGCAGTAATCCTTTTGCCCGTTCCAAACAGCCGCTGGAAATATTCAGAGTAATAGAAAAAGCGGCAAATGATGATAAAATAAAAGGAATAATCCTGAATATTGGTTCAATTTCGCGGGACAGGGACTATTTATGGGAACTGCGAAACGCGCTGGAGAAGTTTAAAGCAAACGGTAAAAAAATTTGCGCATTTATTAGTTATGCTGATATGGATGTTTACTGTCTGGCTTCTGTTGCGGATAAAATTGTAATGGACGAGCTTGGCACTTTAAACATTCTTGGTTATTCAATGAACAGAGGTTATGTAAAGCAAACGCTTGAAAAACTTGGAATAGGCGTCAGGGAGCTTCGTTATTTTGAATACAAATCGGCAGCGGAAACATACACAAGAGATTCCATGTCGGACGCCGATCGAAGGCAGTATAACGATTATCTTGACGATATTTTCAGCCTGACCCGAAGCACATTAGTAAAAGGGCGGAACTGGACAGAAGAAGAATTTAACACGGTTTTAAGCCAGTTCCTCTACTCCGCGAAAAGCGCATTAAGCCGGAATCTGGTTGATTATACAGGCAGGAAGGAAGCAGTGCTCGAAGCGCTGAAAGAGCTTGAAGGCGCCGAAAATAAAAATTTTACCCTGTACGGAGATTTTTCGTCCAGCTTGACTGCTTCCGAAACAACATACAATCCGCCGAAAGCAGGCGGTTTTTTCAGAAGACCCCCTGTGATTGCAGTTGTTTACGCGGAAGGTGAAACGGATATGGAAAGAGGTATGGCGGCGTTAAGTCTTTCCCGTACAATCCGTGATTTAGCGGATAACAGAAGAGTTAAGGCAATTGTATTAAGAATTAATTCGCCGGGCGGAAGCGCCGAAGCCGCCGATTATCTGGCTCAGGCTGTAAGTTATGCGAAACAAAAAAAGCCTGTAGTAGCGAGCATGGGATATGTCGCAGCTTCCGGCGGATATTGGGCGGCGATGAACGCAAACCACATCATGGCGACACCGTATACAATTACCGGTTCCATTGGCGTAATCGGAAGCTGGTTTTATGATAACGGCCTGAACAGTAAACTTGGGCTGAAAACGGAATCCCTAAAACGCGGAGAGCATTCGGATTTATTAACAGGAATTATTTTGCCATACCGGGATTTAACCAGATATGAAGAAGAACGGTACAAAAGTTATATACTTGATGTTTACAATCTTTTTGTAGAAAAAGTCGCGGCAGGCAGGGGCATGAATGCCGATAAAGTGGAAGCTGCCGCGCAAGGCAGGATATTTTCCGGCACAAGAGCTCTTGAATCAGGACTTATTGACAGCATAGGCAGCTTGTCTGATGCGCTTCGTACAGCGCGCGATTTAGCGCAGATTCTGGAAAACACAAGCGTAAGATATGAAGAATTCCCAAAACCAAAATTCATGGACAGACTTTTAAACCGTTTCCCCTTGATTTTAAAATTGTTTAAAAGAAGCAGTCAAAACAACACATGGACGGTTTTTTCAGATTTTCTTCTTCCCGATGCACATATCCGCTACCGGCTTGAAAAAAACGGACAGATTATGCCGATTTTGCCGCTGGATTTTTCGGTAAAGTAATTTTGAATGGAATTTTTTGAGATCACATTCAAGTTTTCATGGCGGCAGGCGTTATGCTCATCACATTGTTAATGCAGGAAATCAAAGAGCGCGAACAAGGCTAATAATTGTATCTTTTAAATCATCTTTTGATATATTTTCATTTTCCGGTAAAAACGCCTTTGGGCTAACATTAAGGGCTGAGGCAATCCGCAGCAATGTCAGTACAGAAGGCTGCTTTTTCCCTTTTTCTATATTTGCCAAAAAACTCTGTGAAAGGTTTGACTTGACTGATAATTCAAGCTGAGAAACGGATTTTTGGGTTCTGATTTCCTTTATTCTATTAATCACATATTGTAATTGTTTATTTACATCTTCCATAGAGTATAAAATAACTACTATAGAGGTTGACACAATGCACAATAGATATATATTATGCTCTATAGCAATATATTTTAATTTTAAGGAGATTTTCTATGAAAAATGTCAAAAACATCCTTGGGTTCTTCATTATTACGTTTGTTTTCACCCTTACTGTTGCATGTTCGGGAGCTGATACTGACGAAGGTGGAGATATTAACACCAGTGGTAATGGCAATAGCGGAAATATAGGATATGGCTGGTATGGTAATGGATCATCAAATAATTTTACTATAAGGAATATTACTCAACTTGAAGAGCTTGATAAAATTGTTAGGGGACGTACAGGTTCTGGTGGTCCAGCGCAATCTGATTTCAAAGGTAAAACTATTACCCTTGCTGCTGACATTATAATGAGTGGTAAAACTTGGGATGGAATTGGTCGTGAATCCTACTCCCAGCCATTTAATGGAATATTTGATGGCAATAATAAAACAATTTCTGGTTTACATATGGAAGACTTGGGAGCCTCATTTTTTATGTTGATTGGTGAAGATGGCATATTAAAAAATTTAGTTTTTGCTGATTTAAGCGTTAGCCGTTATGGTGGTAGCGGAATTGTAAATACAAATAAAGGATTAATACAAAACATAAGAATTATTAATGCTAATATGAACCCTACATTCATCGCTGATGTAGGTGGCATTACGTCTGCCAACTACGGCATAGTGGAAAACTGTTATTTCTCAGGTAATATTTCTTCTAATGGTTATGGTGGAGGCATTGCAGCATCTAACATGGCAGGTGGCATAATACGGAACTGTTATGTTACTGGAGATCTTAGCTATTATTACGGTGGCGGTGTTGTTGGTATAAATAATGGTACAGTAATTAATTGTTATACAACATGTAATTTTACTGGATCTCTCAACGGTAACGGTGGTATTGTTGGCAGTAATAATGGTATTGTGCAAAATTGCTACGCTACTGGTAGCATTACCGGCAATTGGTATGTTGGTGGTATATCAGGTGATAACAGAAATGGTGGTATGGTAAAAAATTGCGTTGCACTTAACTCTTCAATAAAATGTTCTACAATCAATAATTACATTTTAGGGCGTATAGGGGATAACTATAGTACTACTAGCTTTACAAACAATTATGGTTTAATTGGAATGATAATGCGGAGTGGTTATACCATTGTACCTGACATAAACGGACC
Organism: Treponema sp.; assembly: GCA_009786455.1. Taxonomy (GTDB): domain Bacteria; phylum Spirochaetota; class Spirochaetia; order Treponematales; family Breznakiellaceae; genus WQXQ01. The sequence goes on along the minus strand of WQTD01000029.1, from coordinate 2,037 downwards.
AGATGGCGCTGATGTAAGTACTGAAGAAATAGCAAATCAGAATTGGTGGATAACCTATATTGACTGGGATTTTAATACTGTTTGGCAGTGGGACACAGCAAGAAATTTGCCTAAATTGCGATAAAAATAGTTTCAAGCACACGGGGTTTTGCGGTTCCGTGTGCTTTTTTGGGTTGAAACGCTGGTTTTGCTTTTGCCCAAAATACAATTTTTTTAGTTTTTATTTTTTGCCCAGCGCTTTAATTTCGGAAAAAATTCCTGCATACCCTTGCGGGCTGCTTCGGCATCGGCGTACACGTGCGGCACTCTGAATGGAATGCATGTTTCTATTACACCCTCCATTGTCGCGCTTGGGTATATGAACTTACCATTTTTATAGCAATGTTCACAATAGTCCTGATTGTCTGTGCCATCGGCATTAGTGCCTGGTTTAGCAAATTCAAACGGCGTAGCGCATGATTGACAGATTTTTTCCATAATTAATTCTCCATAAAAAATATTGACAGTCTCTTAGGAAACTGTATTTAATTATTTTAAATAAATATAACAAAAGTAAAACCAACTATAATTTACATTTTGTCAACCTGTAGTTGCGAATTTAACTCTTATATGCATATAAATTTATTCCAATTCTTTTCTATAATTTCCTGTGATTTCGATTACATTATTATCCGGATCATATAAATTAAAATAATTATAATTTGAATGTACTTGCCTGATTTCTGTGGATATCCCAATGTTTAAATTCTTTATCCTTTCATATTCTGACTGTAAATCATTAACCCAAAAGTTTAATGCGAATTTATGATCACCGTTTCCGGTGTAATCATGACCTTTTAGATTCGACTCGTTCATTATCGAAAAATATATACCATCATAAAAAAATTGAGCAAAAATATTATGAGCCAATTTTGAAGCGCGCATTGATAGAAATATTTCATAAAAATACAATGATTCTTTAAAATTTTTTACAATTAAATAGATACCAAAACGTAATTTGGTTTTGTTTGACTTACTGAATCTTTTTCTATTAATTGACAGCAATTCATCAGTAGTAACCGAGAATAAATTACTCATAGTTATAATTTTATCGACTTCGGGAAGAGATTGACCAAGTTCCCATTTGGAAACAGATTGCCGTGATACACCAAGTTTCTCAGCCAAAATTTCCTGTGAAAATCCATTTTTCACTCTGTATTCCTGTATTTTTCGTCCAATACTTAACAAATTTACTCCTTATTATTTCTCTTTTTATATATAATAAAATGATGTTAATTTGTCAACCTGTGGTTGCTTAATCGGCTTTACATTAATTTAACTAATTTTATCAAGTATAACATATTATCCTATAGTTCAAAAACTTGCACATAATAAACGTTATATGCCATTGTGCCTAAATTTTTTATTTATATTTGTATATATAATTGACATAAAATATGAAGTACAATATAATAAAAAAATAAAGGGATATATTAATATATGATTTTAAACATTAATGGTCCTATAAATTCTGGAAAATCTACAATTTCTCAATTATTAGTAAAACAATTACCAAATAGCATTTTTATAGAAGTAGATGATTTATTATCTGATGAAGAAAAAATTAATTTCCCAAATTTTGAATCAAGAATTAACGAACGAATTAATCGTTTATTTATAAAATTGAATAATTATCTTACAATAGGAAATTATGATTACATAATATTTGCATATCCAATGAGCGATGAAATTTATAATGAGATATTAAAAATAATAAATTCAAAAGAAATATTTTTTGTTATTACACTTTGTCCAAAAATGGAAATATGTAGAATTAACCGTGGAAATCGTGAATTGAATGATTGGGAAAAGAATAGAATTATTGAAATGTATAAAAATGGTTTAACTTCATATGGAAAAACTGATAAATTTATTGACAATACATATCAAGATGCAGAAGAAACAGTAAAAGAAGTGTTAGAATTTATTAAAAATAAGACATAAGGAAGTAATTATTGAAATATGGCACAACGGCATATAACAAACGGTAACTGCTGC